>CAZFVA010000016.1:36572-46877 GCA_964522105.1 uncultured Anaeromyxobacteraceae bacterium | reverse complement strand
CGCCACCTCAGGACCCCGCTGCACTTGCTGCCACAATCAGGTGTCTTGTTGGCGAGCCAGAACTGGCCGGAAAGTTTGCAGAAAATGGCTTGAAGTCTCTTACAGACAAGTACACGCCACAGATGCATATTCAGAAGCTGGTTTCATTCTTTGAACTGATGATTAAACGACATGCAGAACACAGGGCAAAACGATGAAAATCAACACCGACCCCGGTCATTTCACAGTTCGCGGCGGACCTGAAGTTGAACGCGACATCAAAGAGGTGGCCACCGAGGTAACTTCTAGAATTCTGGCCAATATCCCTGCCGGCACCGTGGCCGCAGTTCTGCTTGTCGGTGGATACGGGCGCGGTGAAGGTGGCGTCGTGGTGGAAGACGGCCGCCAGAAAGCCCACAACAACCTTGATTTCATGCTTTTGACCACCCCATTGTCGCGACTTCACCACGACATGAAGGGCAGACTGGATTCCGAAGTTGAAGAGATCCGCCAGCGCACCGGATTCGGCATAGATCTCGGGTTCATGCCGCTGGCCAGACTGGCGCTTTTTCCACGAACAGTGTTCTGGTATGACTTCTACCACGGCCACAAAGTACTGGCCGGTTCTGAAAAGGTCGTACACGCTTTCCACAGGCCGAAGGCGGCGGGCATTGACCCGCTTGATATCCTGAATCTGCTGGTGAATCGCGGCACGCTGATGGTCATTAATCAGGCCCTGTGCAGTCAAATGGCGACAACCGACCGCACCCCGAAAGCCATCGTCAGACACGCGATGAAAGCGATTATCGGCTACGGCGACGCGTTGCTGTTCTTCAAAGGCGCTTATTCCTGGAGCTATCTGGAGAAGGCCGCGAATATGAAGGCCAGAAGCGATGTGCCCAAATATTTCAAAGACATCTACAACGACGCAATGGAATTTCGCTTCCAGCCTGAATACGCCGCTTTTACCGACAGAAACCCGGTGAAATGGACTGCGGAACTGGTTGAAACATTAAAAGAAGTTCACCTTACGATTGAATCGTCACGGCTTAAACGCAAAGACCTGACGTGGAACACTTATCTTGACCGGGCCGTTTGCGGATCGTACAGACAGGCAATAACAAGCCCGATATTCGCCATAAAAGTCGCACGCGGGGTACACCGAAACCTGCATAATCAGGGCGGACATCAAGACCTGCTGTTCAGAATGGCGCCGGAAGACCTGAAAATGGCAACGATTTTTCCGGCCGTCATCTACGATCTGGACGGTGAAATCATGAATGTCGCCCGGGACTTTTTGAATGTCGGTGAATTATCGGCAGACGATGGTGGTGCGGGTTCAGATATTAACGCTGTAAGAAAAGCGTGGCTGGTGAAATGGGGCCTTTACAACGACCCGAATTTCGCCCACGCCGCAAAGAAGCTTGGCCTGAATCTGGAGGTCTGAACCGTGATTTGTCTGACTGGTGACCTTCATCACAACAGCCTGGGGACGGGAAACCAGAAACACTGCGACATCACCGAACTGCAGACCACACAACTGTTCCTGAAGATTCTGGAAGGCGCTGATATTCCTGTGACTTTCTTTGTTTCTGGCAGATGTTTTACCGAAGAATGGAAAGACATTGAACCGATTGTAAACCATCGTCTTGTTGAATTCGGGGGGCACAATTTTTCATGTTTCCAGCCTGAAATCGTTCACCGGGTGTTTAACAAAGTTCTGAAATCGTACAACGGACCGCCGGTCATGCAGTACGTTGACGCAAGGCTGACTATTGCGGCGGCCAGGGCGCGCACTGGTAAAACGATTAACCTGTGGCGCAACCACATGTACATGCACGGCCCGTGGACTGAAGAAGTCCTTCAGCGAGCGGGGATCATCTGCGTCAGCGACGGCGTACAGAAGAATTCGCCGGGGCCGCAGCTTCATAAGACCGGCATTTACAACTTTCCAATCAACGTCATTCCCGACCATGAACATATCTATCATGCCGAAAGGACGCCGGAGTGGGTGGCAAACTGGCAGAAAAGATATAACTGGTCTGATGACTTCGGACCGCAGTCTTACCAGATTGAAGAATGGACGGACCTGGTCATCGCCGGGCTGCAGGAAAACGAAGAAAAGGGCGTGATTTCCAACATGATTATTCACCCCATAACCATGTATCTGGCCGACCGCTTCAAAGGATTTTCCAGGATTGCGGCGTATCTGAAGACTCGCGAGTGTCTCCACATGTCACAGGTCCTGCCGGGGAAAAACACATGAAAGTCACCGTAATCATGCGGACAAAGAACAGCGAAAGCATAGTGTCCCACGCGCTCACGGCGCTGTTTTCGCAGGATTTCAAAGACTTTGAACTGCTGGTCGTTGATTCAGGTTCGACTGACGGGACGCTGGCTGAAGTTGCGAAGTACCCGCACCGACTGATGAAAGTTGAAGCTGGCGACTATGTACCCGGGAACGTCCTGAACGCCGCAATACAGAATTCAACATCACCACTGATAGTGTTTCAGAATTCGGACTGTGTCCCGTGTGGCCCCGGCGTGCTTGGCGCGGTCGTGGATGCACTTGAAATGGCTGGGACGGCCGCCGCGTTCTGCCGTCAGGTCGCCCGGCCGGGAGCCTGGACGTGGGTGCGTGCTGAATACGAAAGGTCATTCCCTGAAAGCGGCCCTGCCCCGGAGTGGATGAAGTTTTCACTGCCGTTCGCGGGCCTTGGACGCAAGTACTGGGATGAACACCATTTTTATGCCGACTCATGGGGTTCCGAAGACACCGAATGGGGAAACTGGGCAACCGGCAAAGGTTACAAAGTCGCCTATCTGCCGCAGGCCACCGTTATTCATTCGCACAACTACTCGCTGAAAGGCATCTACGGCCGTAAATTCATTGAAGGCGAAGCCGACGCGTTCATCTACAACGCACACCGTAGCGTCGCTGCCGCCGTCTTTGGCGCGGCAATGCAGACAGCGCGGGACATCAGGGCCGACCTGCTTGCGCGTGACTTCCGCGATATCCCGGCCGCCCCGATCCGCCGCGCTGTTGACCAGTGGGCATGGTTCAAAGGGAACAACCACGGACACGCCCGCAAACAACAAAACGACACCGACATTTCCACTGGTCAAAAGACCGTTCTGGACCGCTTTGAGCAGGGAAAATAGACCGGACAGCACACCTAATCCGTGGCGGCAGTATCGGTCGCGGTGGAATCGCCGGCAGGCTTTGATGAAGGGGCCGCGGCTTCGGAAACACCTGCAGATCTGGCAGGTTTCAGCTTTTTAATGACAGCCCGCGCCCGCTGGAAAATCTGCCACGCCCTGCCCTTCAAGCTGGGAAGCGCCCACTCGATCTTCTGCAGATTGAACAAATCGGGGCTCCAGCGCAGCTTCCACTCATTGGCGCCACCGCCAAGTTCCATAGCGGCTCCGGAACAACATTGCAGCTTTTGTGAAATGGTGTGCAGAAACACCTGCTTCCCGACACCGTAATCGGCATATTCAGGGTCAAACCCCATCTTCAACGCCCATATCGTCGGGCAGCGGTCCAGAATCATGAAAAACGACACATCTTTCCCGTATAGAGTCTGAATGTACAGATTAAGCAATCTGGACTGCCGCCACTGGTGCATTGCTGCATGATTGAAGCTGGCTGTAAGTTCTACATCAACACGTTCGGACCCGCGTTCCCACGAGTTCTGCCACGTCTTCTGTTCAAGCACGTCCAACCGGTGCAACACCTCTTCAAACGCTGAATCGGTCAGTTCCCATGTCTTGATATCCTGAAAGCCCACGCCGTCGGGAAAGGCTTCTATCGTTTTACGTTCCAGGCGTCTTGTATCCCTGACCTGCCGCTTCTTTGCGATATAAAACGCTTCAGGATCAATAGAAAGGTCCATCGACGCCGAACTAAGGCAGTCTTCCCGACGCACGTACAGGCCACATCGAACAAGTGCGTCAGCCAGACTACCTGCGGCCACATCACTCATGCGAAACAGGCTGAACATATCTGCACCGGTCGCCTTCTGGACGTCAGATAACAGGCCGGCAACGGTATCAAACGCACTGGCAGCTTTGGTGCGGTCATGCATGAACGGGTCGATTGCCATGAACATGGTGTGGTCAATTGAACGCAGGGCTTTAGGCTTCAGCGGGCTTTCGACATGCACAAACTCACGGTAGATGCCCGCGGCAACAGTTTCGCCCTGCCCCCCACGAAATTCCAGGTACCAGCACGTCGTTTCAGGGTAGAAAGACGTCCAGTTCAGGTGCAGATATTCAAAGTCCATGAACGGACAGCAGCCGAAACGGACATACAGGGCGTCGTAGCGGTCTTTCAGCCCAGCCCAGTCGCCTTCTGAACGCAGCGGGATAACATCAACCGTTTTCCTGGACATTCAGCCCCCCGTCCTTAACCCTGGTGGACACAAAATCGCGACGCTTCCACTTGAAGTCCCACTGCCGCCGGTGTTTACCTTCAAATACGGCATCGTGCATCGTGACAAAACCAAGATCCAGGAACTGAACGGTCTCGATCAGCTCAACCCCGGCCTTCTGATGGGCGCGAATACTTCTTTCATTCGTTGTATCAACTGTCACGTAGAACTGGCTGATACCTTGCGACTCGGCATGCTTCATCATGGATTTGACAAGAACCGGGTACAAACTGCGCCCCCGGAAGTCAGGATGTATAAACGTATCAAACACATAAGCCCCGGCCTGCCCCATATTCATCCTGTATCTGTCACTGTCTTCCTGCAGATTCGTTCCACGGTTCAACCAGCCATATGCGACCACTCGGTCCTTATCCCACAGTGCCAGCCCCCCGGCCCCCCGTGACATCCGGACAGCCATTTCCTGACTGCCCTTTTCGATGTCGGCCATCGCGCGACATCTGCACAGGGCGGGCAGATCGGCCGGCGTCACCGGGCGGGCTTCCAGGCCCAGGGATTCAACCGGCAACGCACGCATCGCTTCAAAGGAATAGACATTGAACGAGCCGAATTCAAACAGTTTCCCGTTCAATTTTGACCTCGCTATCCTGTAGAAAATGCTGGCAAGCCGCGTCTTGATTCTTCGCGGACTCAGCCGCCAGGCAACGTGTTTGATGCGACCGATGGCGGTGGTAGAAAAGAACCTCATATGCCAGGAATTTTCGACATCCTTCGTCCACAACATCTTGTAATCAAGATACCCGCCGCCGAACTCAATTACCTGGTCACCTCGTTCACACGAATTCCTGATCTCCTCGATCAGAAGAGCACTGCCGGGGCCTGTGTGTGCGGTGTCCGGCTCGTAGGCGCCGCATATCATGTTGATAACGCCGTCGTTGACCAGATTGATGTCGAAAGCCAGTATTCGCGGTCCTGCCTTCAGCATGCAGATATCAAGATTGCCTTCCTGCATGAACTTCGGCGCTATCCGACAGACAAACGGTTTCATGCTGTTGATGACGCCCGGATTTGCATCCGAATCATCGGCCCATTTGCGCTCATAAATTGCAAAAAGCTCGTCCAGCAACGTCTGCAGATCGATGCCGGCATAATCTTCAGGACTGCGCAGGCGGACAAAAGTCAGTTCGCCGAATGCATCCTCGACGTACTGACGGCGCCGCTTAATCTTCTTGCGGTGCGCACGCCCCCTCATTGCCAGATAGTCTTCAAACGAACCGTCGATAATGATCCTTGGTTGCCGGTCATGCAGTTCCGTGCTAACCCTCCGGCAACCTCTGACAGACTCAAGAAACTGACCGTCAAGTTTGAAGAAATCGATGACGTCGTAGCTCGAATTAAAGCTGCCGATCAGGCTGTGCATAGCCTTTGAAATCGATTCCCTGTCCCTTCCAACTATTGGAATAAACCTCTGGGTATTTGTGTCAATTGTTCTAAGAACTTTGAAATTCAGCCGACCTTCCTGGTATTCGGTTCCTGCAAATATGCCCATGGCGGCAGTCAGACCGTGATTATCCAGGAACCTGACGGAAACCACCTTCGAGTTCTTGCGTGCACCAAACTCGATTCCGGCGCGTAACCAGTCAACATCATTGAATACGCTTGAGCCTGCTCCAACGCGACGCAGCTCCTGATAGTCAGCAACAAACTCGTCGGTAAGCGGCCACTGGTCGATAACCGGCTTCAAAGTTGGAACGACCTTGCGGCCGAGTGCCTTTCTGAAGAAATTCTGCTCGCTTGGTATCAATGAAAGCTTCATGAAGACAAACAGGTACCCCGCAGCAGCGACCGCACACACGGCAAGCAGACTGACTATGTTCCAGGGGGGCAGCCACAGGCGAAAAGCGGCCAGTATTCCCAGACAGACTATGGACGGAATCACCTGAGGCAACACGACCTGCGTTACAAAGACACCGTACGTCAGACCGTAGTACTTGCCGGTCAGCCACAGAACAACAATAAGATCAATGAATAACGATGCGCACAACGTACCGATCGAAACACCGGTTATGCCCATGAACTGAATCAAAATAACGCTCAGCACCAGATTGATAAGCGCGCCCATCGCGGTGGCGATCGCGGTCAATTTGTGGTGCCCCGTCATCGTAAATATGCCGGACGCGACAAGTTGGGGAACGGACAGACAGATTGCGGTCACAAGGATTATCAACGCCGGTACTGCGTCATCAAAGCCATGTCCAATCCAGAATTCCAGCATATGGCCGCCGAACATCCAGACACAGAACATGATGATGGCGGCGGGAGCGGTTACAAACTTCATCCCGCTTATCATGAAATCAAGCAGAAGGTGCATCTGGCCGGCACCATGAAATTCTGCCGCACGTGGTCCAAGGACGTTTACACCCTGCTTCAGCAGCAGAAAGACGCTTTCGGCGACCTTCAGGGCCACACCGTAGGAAGCAACCGCGGTCAGTGGTAAAAACAGTTTGATAATGATCGGGTCCATCTTCAGAAGGACCAGCCCTGACAAGGTCACTATGAACTGGGCCAGCGAGATGAACATAATCGTCGTGAAAGCTTTGCGCTTTGCGTGAAATGGATTGAGTTTCAACCCTTCCACCGTCGCAAAAGCGAAAATCATATAGACGGCGTATTCCACCAGCAGAGTCCCGGCATTAACCCACGCCAGGCCGATTATTCCATAACCTGCCTTCAGTACAATCCAGCCCAGAACACCGTACGCCAGGGCACCGGCAGCCTGTATGATATTGACCTGCGTGATCTTGCGATCGCCAAAAAGAATTGAACGGAAGATGCTTAGCGGAAGGCCGATTATCATCCGTAAAGACAGTATCCACAGCACGGGCAGCGCGTGCGCGACGTCGGTTTCGCACAGATCAAAAAGATCGTGATAAAAGATGCTGATGACGCCGACAATGGCAGCAATTACAACGACAAGCACCAGAAACACGGCCAGTACCGTGCTGAGCATCCGGTTTCTTTCGTCTAAATCCTGCTTTCCACGAGCCTCGGCGGTAAACCTGACCGCTCCCATGGAAAATCCCATGTCGACAAGAGTCAGTATCCCCAGAACCGCGAACGACAAGG
Source organism: uncultured Anaeromyxobacteraceae bacterium (assembly GCA_964522105.1). Taxonomy (GTDB): domain Bacteria; phylum Myxococcota_A; class UBA9042; order DTJE01; family DTJE01; genus JAGOFO01. Next base: position 39,381 of record CAZFVA010000016.1, on the reverse strand, counting down.
TCCACAGTCCATAACCTTCCTTGCCCAGGCTGGAAAGCATCACCGGAACCATGAAGAACTGGATCAGCATCGTCATACCGAACCGTACATAACTGGTTATGCTGTCCAGGGCCAGTCTGCGTGCGCTATTCAACCGGGCACCTCCGTGGCGGACTGCGGGGCTGCATCCACGTCGCCGCCATCACTGATTTCTTTGTCTTGCGTGTCTTTCTGCACGACCTTCGAACGCATCATTTCCTGGCGCGACCGCGCAATATATCCAACGGAAAATCCGCTCATAACCATATAGACGTTCAAAATCGGGTTTGTCTTGAATACCCACTCAAGCAACCCGGACAGAGCCAGCATAAAACCACCGATGAAAAACCCGAATATCATTACGCTGTCAGGGCCGCGGTTCCGAAATGCCCCCCACCCCTGTCTGGCCAGAAGCCCGACAATCATCAAGATAAACAGGTACATTCCAATCCAGCCAGTCTCGGCCGCTGTCAAAAGATAGACTTCGTGGCAGACACCGGCGACCGTCTCATTTCCCATGACGGTCAAGCCACGGTGGTACACCGGATTGTTTGTCAAAACCCCTGAAAACTGATTCAGACCGACGCCGTTCGGGTTGTCATTCGCCATCTGAACAGCAGCGCGATTGAACTCTTCTCTGGCCATCGCACTGGATTCAGGAGCCTCTAGAAACCTTTGAATAATGCTATTGGCCGCGACTGCACCGCCGGCCAGAATTCCGGCTAGAGTTATAATTGTAACCAGACGGACAAACGTAGATTTCATCCGGCGATTAGCCACAAAAACGACGGCAAGAATACTTAGAACGGCCAGAATCATTCCAGCGCGCGAAAATGTCATGACGACCGTGAACAACATGGCCAGTGATGCTGCAACGGTAATCAGTTTCTTCTTCAGATTGCCCTGATGAACAAACAGCATTGCCATAAGCAACGGCAGCATCTGATTTAAAAACAACGGAACCGAATTGGAGTGGTCGAACGTGGCCTTGATCCGGTAATAGCCATCCAGATACTTCTGCTTCAAGGCGAACCACGTTATGTAAAACGCTATCGCGACCAGGCCTTTCCACAGCGGCTCAAGGGAAATATTCTGACGGTAGATATTGGCGCAGACCGCGAAAAGGATGTAACAGCGAACCATCTTGAATATTGTGAAGTAAGACAGAAGCGGCTCAGGGGAGTTTCCAACAGAAATCAATGCCGCACCGAAGTACAGAAGCATCAAAACGGTGTTCTCGGGAATCCATTTGTAATTGCGCCGCTGGACAAGCAGATAGAGCCCGATGCCCCACGCCATGATGTCGGTCAGCGCGATTTCAAACCCGCGATCAGGGCCACGATACGTCGCATTAGACAAAAAATTGATGTTTCCCTTATCCGCCAGCGCAAGGGAAAACACCATGAGCGTAATTGCCCAATCCCTTATTTTTGTTGAGTAAAGACAGCCCAACGTAACCATTGGCACGCCGAAAATCACGACAAGGGCAAATGCTATTGTCTTAAAATCCATTCAATCCCTGTCAGATCTTGTGTTCCTGCCCCGCAAAGACCTCGTCCATCACAACCCCGAATATGTCCGCGAGCTTTTCCGGGCGACGTCCATCAACATTATTAGTCATGTACATGGCAATCGAATCAACGTGCTCCGGGTCATAGCCGTGCATACCCGGAATCGACTTCAGGCCCATAAAACTGGGAACAATCAGGATGCCCGGGTCACACAGGAAGAACAGTTCACCATACTGATGACCGGGGAAATTACATTCAAATCGCGCAAGGTCGTCTTCCGACAGAACCCTGCCCTGCGCCACGCCGGCCAGGACTTCAGCAATCCGTTCGCGACTGTCGGGTTTCAAAAACCAGAAACGGGCCATCGTTGAATCAAACATGGCGCCATAATCAACGCCAAACTTCAGACCAGTCGCATCCAGCATGCTAATAAGATCAATGGATCCGGTTACATCTGCCATGCCGTGATCTGAAAACACGTGGATATGGACATCATCATATTTGCTACGGGCAAGCTCGACAATTTCGGTAATCTTCTTTTCGTACCAGTCAAGCTTCTTCCTGACGTCAGACCCATGGGTTCCCTGACAATGCAGGATTCCATCCAGTCCGCCGCAAAACATCCATGCGAGCTTCGGCTTCCCGTCGCCTATCACCCTTTGCATCAGTGCGAAGTTCTCTTCCTCAGATTTGCGCCAGTCCGCCAGGAAGTGCGGAATCTTGTTGCGCCGCAGGTGGTCAAAAATGGTCGGCTGCCCGCCAACGATTCCACCCGGCTGGTAAATGTCTTTCTTTTCTGAATAGTTGAAAAACTTCAGGTACTTGAAAGGCACACTGTAAAGCTGGAAGTATCCAGTGTACCCAAGGGCTGCACCGGCCAGGCGCGACAGCCAGTGACGCACACGGCCACGGTCGAATATGCTTGACGGAAGAACGGACAAAAGCCTGAACAGGCCGAACGGCGAATTAGCCGGATCCCAGTAAAAGAACGAGAAATGTCTGTGTTCCTGTGGGCTTACACCGGTCAAGTAGGTCGGATCGCACGTAGAACTGTATCCTAGCAGGGTATCAACAGGCTTTCGATTGCGGCACAGACCCTCAAGGAATGGATTATCCCCCAGGATTTTCCAGCCGAGGCCATCTATGAAGACGCAGATTGTGATGCTGTTTCGACCCATTGAACCCTGCTCTGAGACTGCCCGAACCATCCTATCACCGGTTTGCAGACAATGAGATACAGACGACATCAAACATGGCGTCCCGGGAACCCTAAAGTTTTT
>CAZFVA010000016.1:22873-36472 GCA_964522105.1 uncultured Anaeromyxobacteraceae bacterium | reverse complement strand
TGAAATGTCGCCGTCTGCCTGACGAGGTCGGCTGGATGGAACCGTTCAAGATCGGAGTCCTGCTGCCTGACACAAACGCCGAAAATTCCAGGCACTTCGCAGACCGTGTCCACGAGGTTCTGCAGAAGATCGACATGGATGTACCGGACCTGATCTACACGTATCAGGGTAATGCCGGTGAAGACGCGATGTGGGCTCCGGGCAGCAAGGACACCATCCTGAACCAGAAAACGGTCAACAAAGTCGGGAACATTCTCCCTTTTGATCACAGGTTCTCGGCAAAGCGGGCCGAGAACCTTGAGGATCTTCTGATCCAGCCGCTTCCATGGTGGAAAAGGGCCATGGATGTACTGATCGCGGGGACTCTGCTGGTTATCATTGCTCCGTTCCTTGGATGCGTGGCGCTGCTGGTCAGGATCACAAGCCCGGAAGGGCCGGTGTTCTTTGTCCAGAAGCGCGCCGGGGCCGGTGGCAGACCTTTCAACTTCATCAAATTCCGCACGATGGTCCCGAACGCGGAAGAGCTGAAGGCCACGTTGAGCGAACAGAATGAATGTTCCGGGCCGGTGTTCAAGATGAAGCTGGATCCCAGAATCACGCCGCTTGGCCGGGTTCTGCGCAAGACCAGTATCGACGAACTGCCTCAGCTCTGGAACGTGCTGTGTGGCGACATGTCCCTGGTAGGTCCGCGCCCGCCGACGCTTGATGAAGTCGTCAAGTACGACCCGTGGCACCGCAACAGACTGAATACGGTCGGCGGCATCACAGGCATCTGGCAGGTCAGCGGACGCGCCGAGATCGGCTTTGAAGACTGGATGCGCATGGACACCCGGTACAAAAGAATGCAATCCTTCGGTATGGACGTAAGGCTGCTCGCGAAGACCTTCAGCGCGGTTTTCAGCGCGCGGGGTGCTGTCTAGTATCAATATTCAGGCGCGACGCACTATTTCCTGGATGCAGATGAACTGGCTGGAACTGCGGCGGCGGCAGCTGCTATGGCAGCCTTTGCTTCGGCGCTGTCAATTACAGTAACTTTGTTTTTTCCAGCACTCTTACTGCTTTTCAATGCCGCGCGGGTGAGCCTCAGAATATCGGTAATATTCGATACTGCCGGGGGGAGAACCGCGACGCCCAGACTGATCGTACCGTTAATTTCTTCCGGCACCACAACCAGCGGCGTAGACGCAACTTCAGTTCTGATGCGTTCAGCTACCGCCAGCAGCACGTCTTCGGTGATGACCGGAAGAATCGCCATGAATTCGTCACCACCGATACGCCCCAGAAAATCCGACGCACGCAGACACTGCTTGAATCTATTAGTGATCTCGACCAGAACCTGATCGCCGACAGCGTGACCCCAGGCGTCATTGAACGTCTTGAAATCATCGATATCAACGAAAATCACGCCGATCGTCGTCCCCAGGCGCTGAACACGCGACAGTTCCATATCCAGACTGCGCTGCAGGCCACGCCGGTTCAAAAGATCAGTCAGCGTATCTACAGTCGCCAGACGGTCCAGATTCGCGTTGGCCGCCTTAAGTTCTTCAGCAAGGTGGGCCAGTTCTTTCTGTGCTTTTTTACGTTCGATGACTTCGCTTTTCAGGCGCTTGTTGACCTTATCCAGCTCTTCAAGCCTCATTTCGCGCTCGGCAAGCAACTGCGCAGCCCGCACATTTGCGGATGACAACGATTTGTTCAGTTTGGATATTGAATCGTCTTTAATCTCGAGCGTAACCATCAATTCAGACGCGTGAGCATTGGCGCGTGCGATTTCGACGTTAGTTTCCTGAAGCTCGCGATTTTTCATCTCGAGCTCGACCATCAATTCAGCACTTTCAGCGTTCGCCCTGGCAAGACCGTGCGCCAGTAACTGCTGTTCGTCCCGCTGCCTGACCAGATGCTTCAGCGCGTCGCGATCCTTGCGCGTACGTTCTTCCATCGTCTTGAAGTCAGCGTGAGCACGACGCAGGGCAACCTGCAACTGCGCAATCCGGCGGGCCGCGGTCGCAATGTCCGGTATGTACTGATTGAAAACAGTGATATCAAAATCATCTACTTCCGGCCCGGGTTGTAACTTCTTTTTCAGGCTCATAAAGTTATTACCTTGGTGTTTGACCCAATCTTCGAAACTATGGTGGCAAGCCCGACCATTTTAGCTTCGCCCTGCGGTCTGGCATCACCGGTATCCGGCATCGAACAGTAGTACTGAGCGCACGGTCCACATACCAGTATCTCGCCGCCAAGTTCGACAAACTGTTCGTAGTACGTTTCGAGGGAGTCGAAACCGGCAACCGTAATTTTGGACATCGAGCCCTGCATCGACCAGACAGTTCCGTCCATTGTCAGGAATATTGAAGCCGACTGACCCATGGCCAGTGCCGCACATCCCCAGGAAAATGCCAGGGTCGCACGCGTGCCACGGTCCTGTTTGCCGGTAGTAAGGACAAGTACGGTATCAACTTCTTTGCTCACGATATCCCCCCGGATGCTGGTGTCATTGTCAAATGTCAGCGAAATGCCAACCCATAATCAGATGAACAGAGTCACGCGGCTTTTCAAGGCGATTGAAAGGAACGTCGCCACGCCGCAATGGCCCATTGTTTCACCGTCAGCCAGTTCTTCACTTTTCAAACCGAACAGATCAAAGGTCGTTTCGCAGACATAGAAATGCCCGCCAAGTTCCTTTGCATCGGCCATCAGGCGGTCAATATCATCCACGCCGGACTTGGCCATGATGCCCTGCAGCATCTTCTTGCCAAGGCCCATGAAATGCATCTTTGACAGCTGTGACTTCATTGCGCCGGTCGGCAGCATCGCGCCAAGCATCGACTGTGGAAGCGACTTGCCTTTACTTTGTGCTTTACCAGGTTCGCGCAGCGCGTTCATGGCCCAGAAAGTGAAAAACATGTGCACTTCCTGACCAAGAGCCAGCGCGCCGTTCGCAATCGTCATCGCAGCGAACAGTTTGTCCCATTCCCCGCTGAAACAGACCAGGCAGACGCAGTCGTTAATATTCTGGGCGTCTATGCTTTTCTGCGCATCGGCAAGTTTGATTTCAAGGTCAGCCACGCGCTGTTCAAGCGACAGATTACCTGTTTCCACTGTCATCAAAACTATCCCCTCTTCGAAAAGCTGATTGTTGCGACAATCTGCCCGCCTGACTTTTCAAGGGAAACCAGTTCGGTGTCGGTAGTTTCACACCATGCGTCGATGTCGCTTTCAAACGCCAGATCATCTGCTGTCACTCGCAAAACCATATCCGGAGTGGCTGTGCGGGCCAGTTTCGCGACCTCGATAATCGGGCGCGGGCACTTCAGCCCTTTGCAGTCCAGTTCGACCAGATTCACGTTCTTTGTGTCTATTGGTGTCATTTTATTCCCATGCCCCCCTGAAATATCACGTGGAACCTAACATCTTGATAAGATAAGGTCAGCGGCTGGATTCCGTCAATTTTTCTGCATGTTATTAACTGGCGATGAATGCGTCAGAACTATTGAAGAAGATCGCGGACGATCGGCAGGTCGGACTCGGCAACGCCACCATCGCGGATACAGACGATTCGGCCGTCTCGACCGGTGAAAATATGAACAGGTAACGCTGTGGTTTCGGGAAGTTGCAGGGTCTTGAGCAATCCCGGAAGCTGACCCGCCGTTGAAATACGTTCGTGCCTGGAAGTCCTGAAGTCAGCGTGCCGCGACAGGAATGATCTTAGAATCGCCGGATTCTCGTCTGCCGATACGAATTGAAGCGAAATGTCTGTTTCAACGCCAAGACGGGCGTCGCGCCACCGCATGATTAACGGCATCTCGTAAACGCACGGCTTGCACCAGGTTGCCCAGATATTGATCCATTGCGGACGGCCGGATACAACCACCGGACCTTCAACAACCGTTTCAGTCGCTGGCAGGGTTGCTACAGGACCTTCGCCCGGGGCGTACGTCTTCGTACACCAGCCTTCACGAACCGCCGAATGCTTAACCTGCTGTACAGCAACATTCACACGGGGAACCTGCCCCGAAGGCCGCGAATCGGCCTTGACCGAGGGTTGGTCCAGGTACGCCTTGACCTGGTCACATCCGGAAATCACAGTCACACACAGGACAAGAACCCCTGAAATCAAAGTTACGCTTCGCATGGTAGTGATGCCTTTTAGAGTCTGCAGTCAATCCAGGTGACAAAGGCCGAACGGTTCAGTTCGTTGGCAGTGCACGGAGCATCTGGACGTGAGCGATTCCAGCCGCAGAATTCGTCTTCAAGCTGAGCAAATTCTTCACCAAGCCAGAGCATGCCCGCGACCTGATCAAAATCAGAATCTTTAATCGGCTTCTGCAGTTCCTTCAGATGATCATAAAGCGCCGAGGCACGCTTTTCAGAAAGCTCGCGATTGGCATCAACCGAACCTTCAGGCGACGCGCGCGACACGATCAGGAAGTACGAAGCGCCACGGCGATCGGCAAACGAATTGTCAATCATCGCCTTTGCAGCGTCATCAAGAGTAAATGAATTCATATCAAACTGAATAATCGATGCACGCTCGGCCATCGGCTTGAACAGCGCGTTAAAGTCGCCGCCACTCATGGCTGCAACGTTCGCTGCGTCAAGGGGCTTGCACCCGCGTCCGCCAACTTCCTTTGCGATACCGCAGGAAGTCAGGACGCGCTTCAAAATCACGCGCAGGTCGGGTGTGCAGAAGTCTTCATCAGCGGCAGCAGCAACAGCGGCAACTTCTTTCTTTTCTTCGGAAAAAGCCTCTTTCGCCCTGGCATCTGCAGCCTTCAGCCATGAACAGACAGTCCATGTTGAAGCGACCAGAACAATGATTCCCAGAAGACCGTGAATAATTACGTTTTTCATAATTATTTCCCCCCTTCCTGCTGCCCGGCGGCGGTGATCAGTTTTCCAAGACCGAATTCCAGGCCGAGGTCCATGTCTTCGTCGCAGAGCTTGCGATTATTAACGAAAAGCTGGGGCGTCAGGATCGACAGGGAGTTCGCCACGATCCAGCGCAGGCTCAGGTTCAGGCGCGTCTTGGTTGCCGGGGCATCGATGCACGTCGCGACTTCACCGAAGTTTTCAATGATCTTCGCACGAAGCGCATCAGGTCCGGACTTCTTCGCCAGGTCGCGCAGCTCGATGTTGTGGTCCAGAGCCCAGTCAACTACAGCAATAGGTTCTTTGGCACAGATAACTGCGCGCGAAACCATGCACGCTCCAGGATGAACAGGCTGCTTCAGCATCCAGTTACATTCACTGTCAAGCGGGAACAGGACTGTTTTGATATCCAGTTTTTTGCCGACTTCGCTGTTGTTCAGGCGATCCCGGAACACATTACAGGCCGGGCACAGCGGATCAAGCACTTCGATGGCCACCGTACCCGAAGGATTCGGTTCCAGCGACAACATGACTTCGTTTTTGTCTTCCGGCTTGACCAGCTCGCCGCAGTTGCGTTCAACGTACGCCGGTTTCACGTTCAGATAAACGGCCGTCATGATACCGACAAGCGCAACACCTTCCACAAAATAGATAGCCCAGCGAAGAAGGCGTGTTGCAACCGGGTGCTTCTCGTCTTCAGTTCTGTCGCAGGGTGCCAGTATCGCCTGAAGCAGCGCCATCACGAACAACCCGATTGACGAGATATACATGCCCATGCAGAGCTTGCAGACCGTGCCGACCTTCGTTACCGAGATGTAATAATAGGCGATTGAGGCGGCCAGTGGCAGCAGCGACGCCAGCAGCATGAAGATAGCTTCCGAGCGTTTTGCGTGCTTCCACTGCACTAAAAAATCAAGCGCAAGGAATACCATGAACAGGTACACGGCCAGTCCCGGCAGGGCAATCGGAATGCCGGCCCAGGTATATGACCGCATCACAGACGACCACGGGCTCATCATTACGGCATAACAACCGCTTGTGCCGAGATCATCCCGTGGCTCGATCCCGGGCATGTATGAACACGCCACAGAATGGACCTGCCCATCAAGATGCAGGATGAAGTCGTACGCGGAAACACCCGCGAAATACGTACCGGCCCCGGCGAATAAAAGGATCAGAACAGCAGGAATGAATGTCCGCCATCTGCGCATATTGCACCTCGTGCCCCAAAAAAACCTGCCTGATTCTAATCACGTTTGGCGCTTCTATAAAGAAAACTGCTTGAATTTGATAAAAAATTCTGTCGAAAAAGTGCAGCAAACGTAAATACTTCAGATACGTACCGGCAACAGGATCATCGGTATGCCATCCTTCTGAAGGCGCTTTTGAAGCGACAGCGCGAAGTCGTTGTGAAGCAGATGGTGGTACCAGCGTTCACGCATGAAGACCAGTTTACCGGCAAAAAACGTAACCTGATCGAACTCGCTGATGACCTGCATGCACAGCTTTTCGACTTCATATTCGGGGTTGGTGCCGACGGCGAAACGGGATGTCGAAGGCATATTCAGTCCGGTCGCCAGGGCCACATACTTTTCAAGGTTTGCCTGAGTCTTTTCCTGCAACGCCTCGACAACGTGCTCTTCCCTGATGGCACCCGCATCAAGCACGCCTGCTGAAATGAACACAATGTTTTTGAAGAAGCCTGGAAACTGGTGCTGGATGCTGTTTATTGTGTTGATTCCAATCCCGCTGTACCCGGCAACAAGAACTGCAGCGGTCGGCCGGGACAGGTCAAGCGGCAGCGGAGGCTGGAAATCGGCCACCGTCTCAGAGGATTCAACCGGGACATCAGCGTCTTCCAGATACGCGAACATCCGGCGCAGACGCATGCCCGTCGAAAAGTAATGCTTCTGAATGGCAAAACACGCAGCGACCAGAGTTCCCGTCAGCAGGACGGTAATCCAACCGCCTTCACCGAACTTGAAAAACACCGTCACGCCCAGGATTGTGGCACAAAGAACAAACCCGATAAGGAACGGGGTTGCCTTTCGTTTCCACTTCAGATCGATACGGCGCTCCGAGATTCTGAGCTTCAACATGCCAAGCATCGACAATGAAAATGTCAAAAAGACGTTGATGCTGTACATGACGACCAGGGCCCGCACCCCGCCCCCTGTGTAAATCAGTGCTGCGATTGCCGCGACGCCTATTACGAAAACCCCGTTTCGCGTAGTCAGGCGTGGGGAAAGCGCAGAAAAGCGACGTGGCATCCAGCCGTCACCAGCCATGTTGGCCAATACACGCGGACCGTCAATGAACCCGGCCTGGGCCGCAGCAACAAGCAGGGCACCTTCGGAAAATAGTGTAACAATTACGAAGACAAAGCCGAGCGGGACGCCACCGACAAACTTTTCGGCAAGAGTCGCGTTCATTGTTTTACCTTCGACGACGTCGACGCCGGCAAGAAGGTACGCCAGAACCAGACCTGAAGCGGTAAAAGCCAGCGAGACCGCCATGTAGGTCATTGTGCGCTTTGCGTTTTTGACGCGTGGTTCCTGCATAATCGGCAGCCCGTTCGAAACGGCCTCGATACCGGTGTAAGTACCTGCACCCATCGAATATGCGTGAACAAGCAGGAACAGGATGCCCCAGATACCAACCGACTGCATATCGGCCCCGAAGCTTGTCGTAACGGTCGTAACTGTCGCTGGAACAGCCGGTGCATGGGACACAATCGACCCCAGAATCAGGACAACGTGAGTCAGAACAAAAACGATGAAGATCGGTGCCATGAACAGGACCGACTCCTTGACCCCACGGATGTTCATCAGAACAAGAAAGGCAATCACGGCAAGTTCGGCAGGAAATTTGAACCCGGCAAGTTCGACTGGCAGAAAGCTGAATATCGCATCACCGGCCGACGCAATCGAAACCGCAACAGTCAGAACGTAGTCAATCAACAGGGCTGAACCGGAAACGACACCTGCGCGTTTGCCAAGCAATTTTCCGGCGACGATGTATCCACCGCCGCCATGCGGAAACTGCTCGATAATCCGGCTGTAGGCGAAGGAAATCAACAGTACGGTCCCGGCAACAAGCACCACAAGGCCCAGGGCCAGATAGGTATGGTCGCCAAGCGTCCGGTAGGCTTCTTCAGGACCATAGGACGACGAAGACAGACCATCGGCACCAAGGCCGATCCACGCAAGAACCGGTATCAGGGCAATCCGGTGAAAGATGGAGCGGTCGCGCAGATCGTGGGGCGCACCGAAAACAAAACGCTTTAGTTTACGGGGACTTGGTAAATGAGGGGGTTCCTTGAATGAAGCACCGGCCATAGCACACCTCCAGATGTGGATGTAGGGGGCGAACCCCGGATCCGTTTCCAGAGGTTCTCCTCAACGCCTGCGAGGTTAGCTGACGGGCTCGAACTGAAGAGTGTTCTACGCCTTGCGGCGATACGCCCCGAAGTTTGGGTCCCCCGCTGCCGTCCCTGACGACACTCGGCGATTTGTCCGTAATAATCCCACTTTATAGATTAGTCAAGCGGATCAGGACTTCATGCAGACGTGAACGTGTCCAAATAATGGGCTATGATTGCGCGTTTCCCGGGGATGGAAAATTGCCATGAAGAACCTGAAGTATTTTGCAGTTGCGATGATGCTGGGATTATGTGCGTGCGGTTCAAACCCGGCACCGCAGGATTCATGGGTCGATACCGGTTCAGGCGACACTGGCGCCACCGGCGACACTGGCGACATGGATGTCGTCGTTGGTCAGGATTCCATTGAAATTACGGACAGTTCAATCGACGTAAAACCTGACGTCGGGTCCGACACCACCGACCCGGATGCGTTCACTTTCGCGCCGATACCGACCGGGTGTGTGGTTGGGGCGACGTGCGAACTGGCCGCGACTATTACATTTTCGCCGGCCAATCCTTTTGACCCGGACGAAATCAAGCTGGACGCCGAATTCGTGACGCCCGGCGGCGCGTCTTACATTCGGCCCGGGTTCTATTTTCAAGACTACATTAGTAATGATGGAGCACCGGGGGCCGCAACCGGCGAACCGGACTGGCGGGTGCGGTTCCTGCCGACTGAAGCTGGTGTATGGCAATGGCGGTTCGCGGTGACGCAGAATTCGGGGATCGAAGCTGCGGACGCATTACACACAACCAGCCCCTGGCATGAAGTCACTGTGGCAGACAAGGTAGTGGAATCAAACTGGCACGGCGTCCTGCGGCCCAGCACAAAAGACAATCGTTACATGGCCTTTGAAGATGGCACACCATACTTCCCGATCGGCGAAAATATGGGCTGGTACAACAGTTCTGTAACCGACTACCGGACATGGATGAACAAGCTTGCTGACAATAAGGCCAACTTCATGCGGGTCTGGATGGCAACGTGGGGGTTCAGTCTTGAATGGAGCTATCCGGAAGGCTCGGTACTTGGCGACTACACACTGCGAATGGACCGCGCATGGGCTCTTGATCAGGTATTTTCATGGGCCGCTGAACGCGACATCATGTTGATGTTATGTGCATACAGCCACGGCCAGTTTTCAACAGCCTTCAACAGCGAATGGGACACCAACCCCCACAACGTCGTCAACGGGGGGCCACTTGAAAAACCACAGGACTTTTTCACCGACGCAACTGCCCGGAAACTTGTACAGAATCGCCTTCGGTATATTGTTGCGCGGTGGGGGGCCGAGCCAGCCCTTCTGGCCTGGGAACTTTTTAACGAAGTTGACCTGACGGACCAGACCGACGCTGCGATTCTGGCCGAATGGCATAAGACGATGGCCGCCGAACTGAAACGGCTTGACCCGTATCCCCATATGGTCACGACCAGCACATCAGGGTCATTCCTGGCTTCGCTGTTCGGCATCAATGCCGCGCTGTATTCGCTGCCTGAAATCGACATCGCCCAGGTCCATTATTACGGTAATGATGTCGTGCCGTTCGACGTAATTACCGATGTGCGACGGCTGGCTTCAGAGGCGACAGGTTACAGCAAACCTGTCCTGTTCGCAGAACTTGGCGTCCATTCGGCCGGTCCCGCCGAAACGATGGCCATTGACCCGTACTTCACAGGTCTGCACGACCTTATCTGGGCCCCGGTGTTTACACCGTCAGCCGGTTCCGGCATGACATGGTGGTGGGACAACATGATTGAACCTCATGACCAATATTTCCGGTGGAAGGCGCTTGCCGATTTTGTTGAAGGCATCGTCTGGGACGCCGAAAACTTCATTCCGGCCGGCTATGGTGCGACACACCCCGAAAAGTCACTGGAGATGATGGCGATGAGCGGGCGGACCAGCATTCTGGTCTGGATCAAGAACTCTGCAGACACTTTCAAGGCAGGTGGCGACGATTCAACAATCGAGGGCGCCACGATCGACCTGAGCACAATTCCGACTGGAACATACGGCGTCCGCTGGTTTGACACGCGAGGGAGTGAAATCTTTCCCGGAGGCCCGGCCACAGTCACCAGATCCGAAACCGCCTTTGCTATTCCAACGTTTTCACACGACATCGCCCTGCGCCTGACGTTGCAACCTTAGACCGGCAATCACTGAATTTTCAATAAGACAGTTGATGAATTTTGGCAGTCTATGCCATATTATTGATCTGAAATTGAGTTGTCCGGTTTGAAACCGGGAAATGGGGAAAGCATGATTAGATTTTTTGCGTTCTGTTTTGCAGTGGCATCAGCACTTCTGGCCATCACAGGGTGCGGCACGCCATCTTCAGAGGCGGACAATGGTTTTACCGATCTTGTAATCGGGGACACTCAGTCACCGGAAGACGGTACAATCACCTCCGACAATGTTGGTCACCGCGACCTGCCTGCAACAGACCTTCCCGATATTAACTGTGGCGTAACGACTGCCGACTACTTCGACAGACTGATCGAATCACTGGACGGCTTCTATGGCCATTGTTCTTCCGGGGACAGACTGAATTTCTGGCAGCGCCCGGCAAACCGCCGCTGGATGCTGGAAGGTCAGGTTCGACCGGTACAGGCAGCCTATGAAGTACGGTTTAACAAAGACAAACTGTGGGTGGACGAAGCCGCCGCCTGCACGTATCTGGCCCTGTTGAAAGACGGTGACTGCAACGCGACGCGCACTTTGTCATCCGGACTGGTCGGCGATGCCGGCGACGGCGACGCCTGCGCAATGGACGAAGAATGTCCGACCGGTTTCTTCTGTCGCTTTCCAAACACCACTGTCTGTGAAGGTGCCTGCACCGCTCAGGTTGGCGAAGGCCAGATCTGCGATTTTGGCGGATGCCTGCCTGGATACAGTTGCCAGTTGAACGCCAGCGACGAATTCAGGTGCATGGCAAAAAAATTCATCAGACAACCTGGACAGAACTGCGACGCGGAAAAGGACGTCTGTGCGGCCAGTTTCTGCGATGGTTCAACGTGCCGCGAACTGCCGGGACCGGGAACTACGTGCTCACCGGGACAGTTCTGCAAAGATGGCTGGTGTGACCGCACCTTGAACATCTGCAAGCCGCTTATCGGACTGGGGGCTGACTGTCAGTCCTGGGACACTTGTGAAGACGGCATGTACTGCCTGCCCTTCCCGGAAGAGAAATGTCAGATGCGCCTTGACCTGGGCGATGAATGCGACCCGACGCGCAATTCGTTCGACTTCCCGGGGGTTTCATTAGCCTGTGCCAGTGGTCTTTGCGACAAAGTCTTGAACGTCTGTACCACGACACCGGCCGCCCCTGCCTGTAACTGACAATTTTGACCAACTGCCGCAGCCTGCGACCGCAGGCCATCGGGAAACGGCAACGGAGATCCAGATGGCATTTTCAAGAAAAGACCTGATCTTAATAATACCGGCTGCGTTTATCGTTCTGACTGGATGTTCAGGGGATCCGGCGACATCCGACGTTATGGATGTTATGACCCCGGACACAGGTTCTGATACATCATCCGGTGACGTCGCAGCAGATACGACAATCGCAGACGACGCAAATGGCAACCCTGACATTTATCCAATCGCCTGCAAGGGCTTTGACAAGCCGTCAGGTGATTCCTGCACTGGAACAAGCACGCTTGGCTGTTGCGACACAGATGGCCGCGTCGTCTGGTGTCAGGACAACGACCTTTACTGCTTCGACTGCAAAAAGAACCCTGTCGATAACAACACTTGCGGATGGCGCGTCGTTGACAAATTTGCCGGATATGACTGCGGCGGCAACGGCGCCGACCCGTCAAACATATACCCGCTTGCATGCGGCGTTACATGTATCCGGGACTGTGCCGGGCGCACGTGCGGCGATGACGGGTGTGAAGGTTCATGTGGCGCCTGCGAAAATGGGCAGACTTGTCAGAACGGCAACTGTGCCGACCCGGGGGCCGAGTATCCCGACGTATGCAAAGGATTTGCCGAACCAAGCGGAAGCGACTGTCCGTCCTCGACAAGCTCTTTCGGCTGCTGCGACGATCAGGGGCGCGTCGTCTGGTGCGACCGGGGCCGTCTGTACTGCAATGACTGCGCGAAAAACCCGGCACCTCAGAATTCATGCGGCTGGTTCCAGATGGAAGCCTTTCAGGGATACGACTGCGGCGGCAGCGGCTCGGACCCGACCGGGGCTGCAGTCCGGGAATGTGGCGCTACGTGCCAGCCGGACTGTGGTTCAAAGGAATGCGGCAATAACGGCTGTGGCGGACTGTGCGGCACCTGTGATGACGACCAGCTTTGCAGCAACGGCAATTGCATTACCCCACCTGGCGGTGTACTGACCGGAACTTTGAAATACGAAGTCATGGAACCGGCGTTCGACGAATGGGATGCCGTTTCCCTGGGGTCACGACGCACAATCGCGGCAGGACACGTTCCAGTGACAGTCGTTGACGCCGGCGGGACCGCCATTGGACAGGCCGATGCCAAAGCCGACGGGACGTTCCAGGTACCACTTTCAAAGGCACTT
The DNA here is from genome assembly GCA_964522105.1 of uncultured Anaeromyxobacteraceae bacterium. Lineage (GTDB taxonomy): Bacteria > Myxococcota_A > UBA9042 > DTJE01 > DTJE01 > JAGOFO01. The sequence goes on along the minus strand of CAZFVA010000016.1, from coordinate 23,637 downwards.
GCGGGCGGCGAAGAACTACTGATAACGGCTGGTTACAATCCGGCCGGGATACTGCTGATTGCCGTCCTTAAACCGAAGAAAGGCGGGGACCCGGGCCCGCTCACGTCGCCGATGTGGGCATGGACTGTACCGGTATCCGGCATGAATACCGGGACAACAACAGTTACGGTCGAACAGGGGTCCGGGGCAATCCACATATTCCGTCTGGCGATTGAAGGCATGGATGACATTCTGAATTACCTGGCCACCTCAACTTTCGGTCTGCCTGGACTGGCCCTGCTGTGGTCCCCGGACGCGCCGTGGAGCGCAGGACTGGCTTACGGTAAAGTCACTCAGCACGTTGAAGGCGGTCCTTACCTTGCACAATCCATCTTCATAGGCGGCGGGGAAGGGACTTCGGGCCCGTGGGCGGCAGCAGGCGTACTGCACGAATTCGGACATTACCTGCAGAACAACTTTTCACGCAGTGACTCGCCGGGCGGGTCGCACGTCGTCGGACAACTTATTACGCCACCGTTCGCCTGGGCCGAGGCGTTTTCCAACTTCTTCGGAATATCAACGCAGTCCCGCGTGGCAGGTGCCCGCGACACCTTGATGTGGTTAATTATTGACTACGGTTCGGGGTCAACCAGCGCGTGGTGGATCGACTTTGGAAAGGGCGAAAGCACCGTTGGCGCTTTTACCCCGCCTGTGTTTTCAGGCGCAATGTCCCAGCCACTGGACGAAATGTATCTGACACAGATGATCTGGGACTTGTGGGATGG
>CAZFVA010000016.1:1807-22773 GCA_964522105.1 uncultured Anaeromyxobacteraceae bacterium | reverse complement strand
CCCAGCCACTGGACGAAATGTATCTGACACAGATGATCTGGGACTTGTGGGATGGCAGCGAAGTACCTGAAGACAATGACGACGGTACTGCGCTTGGTACGGCAACCGTGATGGAAACCATGGTGTCTGACCGATTCATGGACAATGACCGCGCGGCAGTCGGAACTGACTATGTTGATTTCGTTGACGCCGCACTGTGCGGACGCCCGGAACTGAAGACGTCAATGACTGCAACTATCCGTGATGTCTCGAAATTCCCTTACGACGGCACACCGTTGTGCCCGCAGCAGTCTGCCCAGCTTTCATCATTTGCGCCACAGCCGAATACCGTGCAGGACGTTACAATGACCGGAATGGTTCGTCCGCCCCTTCAGTTGAAACTGGCCGGAACCAGAAACCGGGACAACAGCATTACGATTGTCGCGACTGTGAATCTGACGGGAAAACTGCGCAAACCACCGGTACTGAATGTTGTGTTGCCAGAGAACGCGGTTATGGAAGTGGGGAACGTACGCGAGCCGCTGACTTCAGTTGTGTCTGGAAACGATCAGACATGGCGGCGGGAATTCAAGCTGCGGCACGTCCGTGGTCCTGTCAAAGTAACCGTGCAGTCAACCGATACCGGCTACGGAGCGAAGGCCGAAGCAAGCTGGCCTGTTCCAAAAACTGTTACGAAGACCGCGACCGGACTGATGAAGAAAATCAGGCAGACAACTGTCAACAATATCCGCTTCAACGAAGCCGTTTTGTTGAAAGCCGACAGGACAGCACGCCAGTAAACAGAAGCAATGCAAGCAACAAAAAAACCAGGGATTGGTGGGAACCTGATCCGGCAGCCAGATTGCCCGACGCCGAACAGCCGCCGCCACCCGTTTCAATTGAATTATCAACGATAACCGTCCCGTAATCGGTCAGGCCGGCATCGACGGTCCCGGTTTCGACCGGGCCGGAATCTGCGGCGACATTTTCCCCTGTAATAACGTCCTGTTTCAGACCTGAATCCGACGAATCTTCTGCCGAAACTGTATCTGATTCAATGACGTCCAGACCCTGAACGGCGACCTCAACAGCCCTTCCTGCATTCAACCGACCATGTCCATATTCGTCGTTGCGTCCTGCCGCATATGGCAGTGGTCCAACTTTGTCTGCCGTAGCCTCAATTATCCGCCGCACATCAGCAGCAGAAAGGTCAATCTGTCCGTCCAGAAGATCCGCCGACCATATCAACGCGGCCACACCGGCCACCATCGGGGCCGCCGAGGAAGTTCCGTTGAAATACACGGTTACTTCTCCGGTCAAGTCAGGTTCAGAAAGGCCGTTCTGTGTTGCTTCCAGAAGCAGTGCCGACGCATAGTGGGCACCGTCGCCCTTGTTCGCGCCGTTACCCTTCCCTGCCGTTTCACCGGAAGTGTCCAGTGTCACTATCTGCGGATCGGTCGGCAGGAATCCGCCACCGGGAGCTGTGATATCCAGCTCGGGGCCGTACTGGGAATACAACTGCCGCACGTCATCCGGTCCTGTCGCCCCTACAGACATTACTTCAGGCAAAGCGGCCAGATCGTCAGCGGCAATTTTCAATGCGTATGCCTTCTGAGCGGCTTCATCCCACCCGGTCTGATTGCCGGATGCAAACACAACGAAGGCGCCGTTCCCATCAGGTCCGCCATGTGTTGCGGCGTAGCGGGCAGCTTCCAGGATCGGCTCCATCGGCACTTTCGGCTTGTTAATGTTGTAAATGCCCCAGGAATTGTTGATAACCCAGGCGCCTTTGTCAGCGGCCTGATGCAGCGCTTCGGCGGCATTTGAAAGTTCAGCCACGTGCTCATCACCCGGCAGACCGGTCAAGAAACGAAGCCCCATCAGTTTGCAGTCAGGGCACAGCCCGGCGACGCCACGATCGTTATGCAGGGCACCGATGATTCCGGCGCAGTGAGTGCCATGGCCACCGGCCGCCAGCGGCCCCGGCCAGGCGTTATCATCACTTTCCAGGGCATCCCATCCAGGCACAAACCGATCGGCACCAAGGTCGGGATGAAGATTGTCGACCCCGGTATCAATCACGGCGACAACAACCCGGGGATCCCCTTTCGTCACATTCCAGGCGATCTGAGCGTCAATCGTACCGGTCTCCCCGGGCAGGAACGCCCACTGCTGCGAGTAAAAAGGATCATAGGTGTTTGGAGGTACATCATTTCGCCCGGGGATAGAATGCAAATCAAAATGAACCACGAAGTCGGGCAGTGCCCATCGGACACCGGGCCGTCCAGCAAGAATTCGGGATGCCATCAGCACACTTTCCGGACCGTCAGCACGAAAAAGCCAGGTCGTCATTTCGCGGTCAATCGGTCGTTCCGGGTTAATACCTGCCAGCGCCATCAGATCACCCGGCACTTCACGGGTCGGCCCGGTAAAACGAACAAGCAGCCCGTTACCAAGGCGCAGCGGCCTGCGCGGGTTGTCCGTACTGAACCTTGCAAGCCCCGGAATATCAGCAGAAATCTGCTGCAGCGACACCAGACGCCCGTCAACGCCAACATAGGACAATACCGGCATTAATGGAGGTTCGGCTGAAATGCCACCTGCTGCTGACGAATCGGATGCCCGCAAAACAACAACGGCTGAAACCGCAAAGGTAAGTAACATCAGGACCGACAGAAAACGACCAGCAACACCACTTTTACAAATCATCCGGTTCGCTTCAAACCCCGCATATCATCAGAACGTTTCGAAAGTACCGCCGCAAATCTCAATACAGTTTTCCAGCGATTCGGCCACTGTCAGGTCTGCGTCCTGGTAGCAGTATTGCTCGCACATAATAGCATCAACACGGCAGACACCAAGGGAACCGGCCGGACAAACAGGCTCGTCAACCCAGTAGCCGTTAGCTTCGCAGCCCTGCTTCTGAGCATCAAGCATTATCCCGGTCTCGCCACAATAAATCATACAGGCCGTAATTTCCGGTACATTGTTCTGAAGAACACAGGCACCCAGTTTATCACCAGCAATAACGTCAGTTCCAATCGCCAGATCCTGCCCTTCCACTACTTCCACATCATCAGAGCCAACATTGCTGTCATTACCGGTATCATTTCCACCACCAGTTTCTTCACAGCCGAGGACCAGCACAAATGCCAGCAGCGACAGCACAAAGCATTGTTTACGCATGATTTTCCCCAAAAGAGTTACAGTTGCTGCTAGATTATTCCTGCCGAAAAAGGCAGTCAAGAACCAGAACCGGTTCCCTTGGGCGGGAAGCCGGAAACCGACAATCTGGAAAGGACGCAGTGACATAATCATGTATCAAAACGAGTTATTGACGGCCATCAGAGACACAGCAACTCCAGGTGCTGACCCGGCACAAACGATCCTGAACGCAATGCAACTTATCAAAGACGCTTTTCCAAAGTACTACTGGGTCGGCGTATACATTTTGCATGGTGATGAACTGCGGGTGGGGCCTTACGTCGGGCCGACTACCGACCACGTGCGCATACCGGTTGGCCGTGGCGTCTGCGGGACGGCTGTGGCGCAGAACAAAAACCAGATCGTTGGCGACGTGCGCCTGCTTGACAACTACCTGGCCTGCAACCTGCAGACGCGATCAGAAATAGTCGTGCTGGTGCGGGATGTTACAACCGGCGACAGTGCGGCGGGCACATCCGGCGAAATTCTGGGTCAAATTGACATAGACAGCACCGAAGTGTCCGGTTTCAGCCGTGACGATGAAGCTTTTCTGGAATCGGTCGGCCGCATTCTGGCGCCTGCCATGAAGGCATTGCGGGATGCTTAACTGGAAATAGTCACATTAAGGCGGGGGTCACATTGAAAAACATCTTCACAACATTGTTACTGACGTTAGCTGTTGCTTCCTGCGGTACCGGATCGTCCAATCAGGACGCCGGGGACCTTGGCCGGCTGGATGTACCTGACGTTGCAGCTACAGACAATGTGACGACTGACGGCGTGGCAGATGTGCGCCATGACATCGCCCCGGACACTGCCGGTGCCGACGTATCGGCGGACATACCAGACATGCCTGACAGTTCGGCTGATGCGTCTGCGGACGTCACAACCGATTTGGTAACAGACCTGCCCCTGGACGTGCACATCCCGGCCGGGTGCTGCCTGACGGATGACGACTGCGACGGCAGGTGTATCGGAACAGAAACGCACGATTTCGGTCTGTGTGTCGAATCCCCCCTGACAGACCGGTGCTGGACCGACGACGACTGCGACTTGAACGAAGCGTGCCACGGTGCAGCCTTCTGCCCGTGCGAACTCGACTGCGGATTCCAATACGCCGGACCGGGCGTCTGCACCCTTGAAGGGCAAGCTTGCGTAACCATACAGGAATCCGAGATTCTTGAAACGTGCGATGCAGCCAACCTCTTCATATTCAATGGCGAAACCTGCATCGGCACCTGTCCGGGCTGTTGCGGCTGCGGGCCCTGGTGCGACTTTACGTTTACCACCATGGAAGAATGCGAAACGGCGTGTGGAACGGTGGAAAATCCTGCCGACAGATGCCAGAGCGAAGCCGATCTGGCCCTGATTCAAGCTGACCAGGCCGACATCAGGTCGCACGCGACAAGCTGCACACTCAGTTGTATGTCGGACCCGAACGCAACGGCTTGTGCCGCCCTGTGCACAAAGGACGCCACCAATCTGACCCCGGGATGCGCGGCCTGTTATTCAGACGCCGCCGTATGCGTCTTGAACAACTGCGCAATGCCCTGTATGACCGACCCATCGTCCGAAAGTTGCATGGAATGCCAGGAAACCGAGGGCTGTACACCGACATTTGAAACGTGCCGCGGCGCAGTCTGAAAAGCACTCAATCCGGCGACCGGCCCGCACCTGACCGCATCTGTGAATAAAATCACTTAACTCCCTTATGATCCGCTTGACTCGATGTGTCATGTCCTGAATACTTGTCCAGCAAAATGGGAATTACTTTTGTAAAGTTCCCACATTCGGGGGTTAAAGAGGACTTCGATGAGCAAGCACCTTGAAAAAAGATGGGACAGCGACGCGACCAATTGCTACCAGTGTGGCAAATGCAGCGCCGGCTGCCAGATGGCTCCGTTCATGGATATTCTTCCGCATCAGGTCATAAGACTGGTCCAGGTTGATCAGGTGGACAAAGTGCTTTCCAGCACCAGCATCTGGTACTGCGCCGGTTGTCAGACATGCTACTCAAGATGTCCTCAGGAAGTGAATCTGCCGCATCTGATGGACCTTCTTTGTGAAAAATCTGTCGAGGCGAAAAAGGTTCATCCGAAGGCCCGCAAGCTGATGGCCTTCCATAAGTCGTTCCTGAACGGCGTTCAGATGTTCGGCCGCTCGTTCGAGCTTACCCTGGTCGCAGAATTGAAGATGAGAACTCTCAATCTGTTCCAGGACTTGTGGAACGCGGTTCTTATGCTGGTGAAGGGAAAACTTTCGTTCTTCCCGTCCAGAAAAAAGAAGATGACCAAGGTCCGGGCCCTGTTTAAGAAGGATTGAGGTAACAAATGGAAACCGCTGGAAAAACGGTGATGGCATATTTCCCCGGCTGTTCGCTTCACGGCGCGGCCAACGATTTTGCGACGTCGATCAAAGTTCTGATGGACGCCCTGGATATCGAACTGCGCGAAATTGAAGACTGGTGCTGCTGCGGGGCCAGCTCGGCTCACAAGGTAAGCGCAAAGGCCGCTCAGGGTCTGGTCACAGTGAACATTGATTCGGCACAGAACATGGGCCTGGACACCATCTTTGCCCCATGCGCCGCCTGCTACAACCGCCTTCGGGTCGTGGCCGACGAAACGCATTCACCGGTCAAAGTCGTGAACCTGCCCGACCTGATTGCCGCCAATATCGACAAGATTCTGGCGAAACAGACCCGCAAGCTGGACATGAAGATAGGCTGCTACTACGGCTGCCTTCTGAACAAGCCGGCCGCCGTTTTCAAGGAAGACTGTGAAAATCCGATGACGATGGAAAATTCACTGAAAGCCCTTGGAATGACGTCAGTTGACTGGCCGTTCAAGACCGAATGCTGCGGTGCCAGTTTCTCGCTGGCCGCCGTCAACGTCGTCCACAAGCTTTCCGGTGACATCCTGAAGGATTCGCTGAAGCGCGGGGCGGAAATCATTGTTACGTCGTGTCCGCTGTGTCACGTCAACCTTGACATGAGGCAGGCGGAAATTCGCAAGTTGAACAGGGACATGGGCGGAATCCCGGTCCTTTACCTGTCCGAACTGATTGCCCTCTGCATGGGTGTCCCGGCAAAGGAACTGAAGCTTGGCGCGCACTTCGTCGCGATGCCCGGAAAATTCGAGGAGAAATTCAGCATATGTCACGCATAGGCGTATTTGTCTGTCATTGTGGGGAAAACATCGGTAGGACGGTTGATTGCGCCCGGGTCGCGGAGTATGCCTCCACGCTCCAGAATGTGGCTGTCGCAATCGACTATAAATACATGTGTTCCAGTCCTGGCCAGGACATGATCAGGAATGCCATCACCGAACACGGACTGACCGGCGTCGTCGTCGCAGCCTGTTCGCCGCGCATGCACGAAAAGACTTTCCGTGGCGCGTGCGCCATGGCCGGCCTGAACCCATACCTGTGCGAGATGGCCAACATCCGCGAGCATTGCTCGTGGGTTCATGAAAACAGGGAAGACGCGACGGCCAAGGCCATCGACATCGTCCGCTCGCTTGTGGCCAAGACAGTCAGGAACCAGAAGCTGTTCCCAATCAAGATTCCTGTTACAAAACGGGCTCTTGTAATCGGTGGCGGCGTCGGCGGCATCCAGGTCGCGCTTGACATCGCCAATACAGGTCATGAAGTCATCCTGCTGGACAAAAGCCCCAGCATCGGCGGACGCATGGCCGCGCTGTCGGAAACGTTCCCGACGCTTGACTGCTCGCAGTGCATCCTGACGCCGAAGATGGTCGATGCGGCACAGCACCCGAAAATCACGCTTGTCACTTACGCCGAAGTCGTCGGAGTCGAAGGCTTCGTCGGGAATTTCAAGGTTAAAGTCCGCCTGAAGGCCAGATGCGTTGACCCGGTCAAATGCACCGGCTGCGGCGTCTGCATCCAGAAATGCCCGGTCAAGAAGATTCCGTCCGAATTTGACGAAGGCCTTGGCAAAAGAACCGCCATATACACGCCTTTTCCGCAGGCCGTCCCGAACAAGCCGGTCATCGACAAGACCAACTGCCTGAAGTTCAAGACAGGCAAGTGCGGAATCTGCGAAAAGGTCTGCCAGGTCGGCGCAATCAACTATGAAGATGAAGACCAGATTGTCGAATACGACGTTGGCGCAATCATCGCTGCCACCGGACTTCGTCAGGTGGAAACATCTGAAATTTATGGGGAATACGGACAGGGCAGATACAAAGACGTGATAACTGGAATGCAGTTTGAGCGCCTTGCGTCCGCTTCCGGCCCGACCCTTGGCGCCATTAAACGGCCAAGCGACGGCAAGACGCCCGAAAAGGTCGTGTTCGTCCAGTGCGCCGGGTCACGCGACCGGGCCTGCGGTTTCCCGTACTGCTCGCAGATCTGCTGCATGTACACCGCCAAACACGCGATGCTTTACAGCCACAAGGTCCACGGCGGCAAGGCGTACGTGTTCTATATGGATATCCGTTCGGTCGGCAAGAACTACGACGAATTCATCAGACGTGGAATCGAGGAAGACGGGGCCAGCTATGTGCGCGGCCGCGTTGCCAAGATTTACGAAGATGACGGCAAACTGGTTGTCAAGGGCATTGACACACTGAGCGGTCAGTTGATGACGATCGAAGCCGACATGGTCGTTCTGGCAACTCCGATGGCCGGCCAGAAAGGCGCTGTTGAACTGGCTCAGACGCTCGGTATCAGCTACGACCAGAACAAGTTCTTCTCGGAACTTCACCCGAAGCTTAACCCGGTTGATACGGCCACTGCCGGTATCTTCCTGGCAGGTTCCTGTTCAGGGCCGCGCGACATCCCGGAAACGGTCGCTTCAGCCGGCGCAGTCGCGTCGAAGGTCGCCGCGTTGTTCAGCAAGGAAATGCTGGAACGTGAACCGATCGTCGCTGACAGCAAGCCGTTCTCGAACATGAACATGTGCAGCGGCTGTCTGGCGTGCGTCCAGGCCTGCCCGTACAACGCAATCGAGACCGAAACGCTTGTCGACAAGAAGAACAAGGTCGAACGAATCGTCGCAAAAGTTAATCAGGGACTGTGTCAGGGTTGCGGAAGCTGCGTGACGATCTGCCGCGCCGGCTGTCTGGACCTTAACGGATTCACTGATGAGCAGATGTACGAAGGCATCGTCGGAATGGGAGGCGTGTGATGCAGCCAGAAGGTAACGACAACCACAAGATTAAGATATTCGCGTTCGTGTGCAACTGGTGTACGTACGCCGGGGCCGACCTGGCCGGTACGTCCAGAATCAACTACGCGGCCGACGTCAGAATCATCCGCCACACCTGCACCGGACGCATCGACCCGATGTTCCTGGTCAAAGCGTTTGAAAACGGCGCGGATGCCATCATCGTATCAGGCTGCCACCCGAACGACTGTCACTACAACGAAGGTAACTACCTGGCCCGCAGACGCTGGGCCGTTGCCAGAAAGCTTTTTGATTTCATGGGTATAGACAACCAGCGAATCACGTTCTCGTGGGTGTCTGCCGCCGAAGGCGCCAGGTGGGCGCAACTGGTCAATGAAGTCACGGACAAGGTCAAAGCGCTTGGACCGAACAGACATTTCGGTGCCGAAAGCAGCGTTCGTGAGGTTGGCGTATGAAAACGAATGAAGAACTGAAAAAAGAAGTAACCGAACTTCTTGAACAGAAGAAGGTCAACCTGGTCATCGCGTTTGAAAACTACCGCGGCAGGGTCAGGCCGATTTTCGTCAAGGAAGTCAAGGACCTGGACCGCGTGGCTTTTGATGCCGACGGTGGCCTGAACCTGACCGTTTATCTGAAGCAGATGATAATCAAAAAGCAGTACCCGATTGCGATTATCGCCCGCGACGTTGAACGGGATTCTGTCGCGCTGCTTACTAAAGAAAGCCAGATTAAGCCTGAAAACGTTGTTTTGATTGAATCAAACGCCGTGTCGCACAAGGCCGAGCGGGACAAGGCGCTTGACGCCGAAATCGCCAGACTGTGGGCGCTGTCGCCCGCAGAAAGAAAGAAGTTCTGGGAAGACCATTTCGCAAACTGCATCCGTTGCTACGCGTGCAGACAGAGCTGTCCGCACTGTTACTGTCAGGAATGCAAGGCCGACAAAAACCGCCCGGCGTGGGTTGAAACAAGCGCACACGGACGTGGCAATTTCAGTTGGCACTTCCTGCGGGCGTTCCATCAGGCCGGACGCTGCGTCGAATGCGGCGCGTGTGAAAGTGCCTGCTCGGTCGCCATTCCGCTGATGCTGCTGAACAGGATGCAGAACCAGGTGGCGAAGGAAGCGTTCGGCGAAACAGACCCTGAAAAATCCCTGTTATCAGGTTGGAGCAAAGATGACGACAACAGCTTCTTTTTATAGAATTCCAAAGAGTTCGATGGCTCTTCTGTTTGAAGAACTGAAGAAAAGCGACGTTGATGTCGTTGATTTGTCACCGGTCGCCGCAGACAAGTCGGACATGCACCAGTCGTGCAAATCACTGTTCTTCCCGGTCACCGAAGTCATCCTGGAATACGAAATCGGCGACAAAGGCGCGACCACCGCAAAGTCACCTGCCACATTGGAAATGAAGAAGCGCTTCATTTTCGGGGCTGACGTCTGTGACGCACACGCGCTGAAGATTATGGACCTGGTCTTTTCCCAGGAACCGGCCGACGAGTTCTTCATGAACCGCAGAAAGTCCACGGTGCTTGCTGCCGTCCTTTGCAAAACGAAGGATGTCGGATGCTTCTGTGACCAGATAATCCCCGGTGATGAATACCTTGACGCGGCCGACCTGATTTTCGCCGAAATTGACGCGAAGACATGGGCCGTCAGAAGCAACAATGGCAAGGCCGCCGAAATTTTCGGCAAAGCATTCAGTCACTTCGTGGCGGACGCCAGCGTAGCTGAACTGTTCCCGAAAGGTCAGGAATCGCTTTTCGCGACGAAGAACCCCGACGGCTCGTACCAGTTCCCGAAACTGGAAGACCTGAAGACATTCATTGAAAAAAGCTTTGATTCCGACACGTTCGACACGGCCAGCCTGAACTGCGTCGGCTGCGCGACATGTGCGTACAACTGCCCGACGTGCCACTGCTTCGACATCGTCGATGAAAAGACCTATTTCAACGGCGAACGTCGCAAGAACTGGGACTGCTGCGCGTTTTCTCTGTTCACCCTTCATGCCTCGGGCCACAACCCGCGCGACGCTCAGGGTCAGCGCTGGCGCCAGAGGCTGCTGCACAAGTTTTCCGTGTACAAGGATCGGTTTGGTCAGGTCGCGTGTGTCGGTTGCGGCAGATGCGTCAGACTGTGTCCCGCCGGCGTGAATATGTTGGAGATGTTTGAGAAATGGGAAATATCTACAGACCGTTCGTAATGGAAGTTGTTCAGCGGAAGGACGAGGCCCCGCAGGTCGTCACCCTCCGTTTGAAGTTTGCTGACCCGGAAGAAGAAGCCAAGTTTTCCTTCCTGACCGGGCAGTTCGCCGAATACGGGATTCTGGGCGAAGGCGAAAGTACGTTCTGCCTTGCCAGCTCACCGACGCAGTTCGAGCGGGACAAGTACATTGAATGTACGTTCCGCGTGGCCGGCAAAGTGACAGGCGCCCTGGCCAGACTGAACGTCGGCGACACGATGGGCCTGCGCGCCCCATACGGAAGCAACTTCCCGATTGAAGACTGGAAGGGCAAGAACGTGATATTCGCGACCGGCGGTATCGCCCTGCCCCCGATCCGCAGCGTCATCTGGAATCTGCTTGATCGCAAAGCCGATTTCGGGCACGTCAGCATTGTTTACGGTGCCAAAACTGTCGCAGACCTTGTCTACAAAGACGAGATCAAGCAGTGGGAAGGCATGGAAGGCGTCACGATGATTTCCACAGTCGATCCGGGCGGGGAAACGCCGGACTGGAAGGGAAAAGTCGGCTACTTCCCGACAATCCTGAAGGAATATCTGACGAAGCTGACGGCCGCCGGTGACAACCTTGGAAACACCGTTTTCGTGGTGTGCGGACCGCCGGTTGTTATCAAGATAACGCTCAGCGCACTGGCAGAATTCAAGGTCGGCACCGACTCCATCTACACGACGCTTGAAAACAGAATGAAGTGCGGCTTCGGCAAGTGCGGCAGATGCAACGTCGGCAGCGTTTACGTCTGCAAGGACGGCCCTGTTTTCACCGCGACCCAGATTAACACGATGATGCCGGACTTCTAGTTTCAGGCCGGACTTCCAGATTCGACCCTCCACCTGTAGAATCAATTCAATATCCGAGTCACGATCGACTGGCATGTCGCCGGGAGTTGCTGATGAAACTGCATGAACTCAAAGTCATTCTGTCAGTGCTGGCGGCGACTTCCATGATTGTGGCGTGCGGTGACGTTCAAAACGCCCCGGACATTCCATATGAAGACATCTCGCCTGACGTGGCCGAACCAGGCCCGACATACCGCGTACTGTCGTTTAACATCATGTGCTCGGTGTGCGACTTTTCGTACGACCCATGGCTGGACCGCGTGCAGGATTTTGGCGACGTTTTTGCGCGCCTGCAACCTGACCTGATGGGCCTGCAGGAATTCATTCTGGCCGAAGAAGTTGACCAGGTGATGGACGTGGCAGACGGATTTGCTGCCGTGTATTTCACCGAAACCAAAGACTATTACACGTACCCGGATGCGGTTGTGGCGTACAAAACAGCAAGGTTCGACCTGATTGAATCGGGTGCTTACTGGCTGAGCCCGACCCCGGATGTGGCCGGATCAATGGGCTTTTCCGACGGCCAGGACATCCCGCGCATCGTTTACTGGGCACATCTGAAAGACAAGCAATTCGACCAGGAGCTGTACTTCGCAACAACACATTTTGACGCAGTCCACCCGCATCAGGAATTTTCGGCCCCCCTGATGCTGGAACGCACCGCCCCATGGGCCGCCACGATGCCGGTCATCGCGACCGGTGACTTCAACCTTGAGCCTGACCACGCGGATTTCAAGGTTTTGACGAAGGGTGTGGATGGGGCGGGCTTCCATTTCGACGAAACGTTCGGCCGCGTCATCCCCTTCCAGACCCCGACCAACGTCGATCCGGTCCCCGAATGGAAGCCCGAAAACCTGATCGATCACGTCCTGACCGGCGGCGGCAACTGGCAGGTAAATGAATGGATTGTTGACCTTTACAAGTACGGCCCCAACACCATGTTTCCATCCGACCACCGCGCGATACTGGCCGAGGTGGAGTTGAGGAACTAGGCACGGTAGGTTTGGTAGGAAAATTATTGTTTCAGCACTACGTACCATGGATAATTGGTGGTTCCGTCCTGCGGTACAACAGCTTCAGGATAGTTTCTCTGTGTGCCGGTCAAATTTTCGTGAGAAACAATCGTCAAGACTCCATATGCAGGTAATGACGGAGGCTCTGGTCTATCACCCTTGTACCTAATCGTCATGTTTCGGATTTCATAAGGCTGGAACGGACGAATTATTCCGTCCTCCGGGATGTAATAATCAGCAACAAAGACCTTGCTGTCAGAAGCATCCTCTGGGGAAGGACATTTTACGACACCATCGACAACTGTGCAGTCTGCGATCTTGATACTTTCAACCACGCATGACCCCGGACCTTCATTGGACATGCTATCCGGTACATCATGGATTCCCGACAAGGACAACTCCACAGTACCCCGGTAAGCTATCTGACAGGCAACCGATTCGGGCTTCAGTCTGATACCTGTCACCGGGACAAGCAGTTCCTCGGTGGTGGCATAGTCGAAAGACCTGACGACAACTTTGCTGACCACATCATTCAGCGTTATGCCCTCCGGTGTCATTCGAACTACTACCTTAAGTCGCATGCATGGAGCCAGTTCCACGGGCAGTGACGCGGGTTCGGCAATCACAAACTCGGGGTTTCGAGCAGCAATCGACAGAATCCTTAAAGTTTTTGAGGACTTGTTCGTCAGCACGAATTCCTTTTCCGGCGAGGTACCGACAAGGAACACCCCAAAATCCAAGGATTCCGGAGTAGCTACGAGTCGGTTGTTCTCATCAAAAACGCAGTCATTGGAAACAGTGTCCGACGGCACAACACCATCGGACACTGAGTCTAACGAAATCAAGTCATTGCGAACATCACGGCCGGATATCTGGTCCAAAACTGCCACAGAGTCGCTGCGTTCATCTCTGGTCGTAGCCTCATCTCTGCCAGCAAGGATGTCGATGGAGTTCAAACCGTTATTGCTCTTGCACCCTGCCCCCGCAATGCATACTGAAGCCATGCAGAAAACTACCCATTGGCTGACACACAACGGTTGATATTCCCAAAACAAAGGCTTATGCCTCCACGTACCTACATCAAAGTACCGTCCTTTTTGACTTTAGTCCATGTTTCAATCCGACCTTGGCGCTATATTGAAAGAAGAGGAGTTTAAACCGTAGTCTGTAAACTTCAAATTTACGCGGGATTTTGACCGTTGACGCTCAACCTGCGATCTTTGCCCTTGGAAGGGTCACTTTCAGGTAGTCGTCAGATGCCTCGAAGACGGGATCGACGCCGTTAAGGCTTTTCATGAGGGGAACGACTTTGGTTCGGACGCCCATGCCCCTGGAATCTACATAACCAAAATCACGCATGATTTCCACGATGATTGGGTTACGCGGCGATCGCTGCCCGGCCAATATCTTCTTGATCGTCATTGAATTCTGGAGCCTGCCGGGACTGACTATTTCCAGTCTATCGCCATAGTTGCAGACCTCGATGTCAACCGAACGCGTCCAGTCCCTGTGAACCAGGGCGTTGATAACCGTTTCGCGGACCGCTTCCCAGGGATAGAGCCACTTCTTCTGACGCTGCATGAATTCGTCAATCGTATCGGACTCTTCGGAAATGACAGGTACAATCTGCGCTGAAAACTTCTCGATAAGTCCGGAATCAACCAATTCGCGACTACCGGAATCGGTGACTCTCCAACGGGCTACCAACGGACCGTCAAGAACAGTATCAAGTTGAGCCTGATACACCTTGTCCAGCCCAGCGAACGACATCAACCGCAAACCTGCCTGCTTCAGATAGCGACGGGGTGAAATGCCAAAACAGATTAACCCGGCAACAGAACAGACCTTGTTTCCCAAACCATCCTCGGCCATCAGTCCCATGCCGCACAGACGATCAATCCACTCGTCGGTGGTGACCGGGACAACCGGGTCCCTGATGATGTGCTTCAGATAGAAAGAAACCCGGTCAATATCAAGCTGTTCAAAGGTGGCACCCGGCACCGGCAGAACCTCGACATGCAGAAGACCGCCACTTTCAAACAGGCGCATCTGCTGCTCGCGGGAAGCCAACTCCGAACGGTCCCCCATCCGCATATAAATTTCTTCGCGATTATTGTGGCGCAACACATACGGTTTTGACAGACCGGAAGCGATACTTACCACCGCAACTGCAAGGCCGTTTTCCCCGCGTAACTCTTCGTAAAAAGGGATGATTTGTGGGTGAACCTTGTCACGCAGAACATTAATCACCCACTCCTGAGTGTTCTGTCTTTGAATACCTGAAATGCTGCCGTCGTCCTCGACCCCCAGAAATATGCGCCCCCCCTGAAAATTGGCAAAGGCTACAACTTCTTTAGCCAATTGCTCGGGTCTGACATCATCCCGCTTGAACTCCACACCGGAGTTTTCACCGTTCTGAAGTATCTCAAGCAGTTCCGCGCGAAGCATCTTGAACTCCTGGCATCAATGCAACAATGGATTCCGACAGTATGTTGCCACAACAGCCTGACAAATAGAACGCCGACGTTCAGGAACTTTCAGTCACGAAATCCAACTTCATTGACCAGACGGCTGGCGATTGGCACTTCGGCGAGCTAATCAAACAGCCCAGGTAACCAACTTCGTCTCATTATGATCCTTGTAAAACTAACTCGAACATGACGAAATTGCCTTGTATTTCTAACTCTGACGTAAAAAAGTTCCTGATTGCAAACATCCATAGGATAATTCAGTCCGACCAGACACCTGCGCCAGAGTACCGATTTGACATGATTTACCAGGGGGGAACACCAGGATGAACCACTTTACCAATCACAAGCCAGATTCCGTCATTCGCAGATTCCATGAAATTCCGTTCTTTCTGGCGGTAATCGCCCTGATGATGACCGTCAGCGTCTCCGGTTGCGGGGATGGAAACCAAAACACCGATGACGCACTGACCGACGGTGTCATGACCGACAACATCGCCACAGACTCGACGGCAGATACCGACGCCACCACGCCGGTCGCCCAGAACGTCATCCACGTCGACTTGACCGATCTTCCCGAAAGCGAAACGGCGTTCCTGCATGTCGCCGGTAAACATTACCAACTGAAAAGGCACGACAACGCCTCCCGCGAGGCGCACCGCACTGCCAACCCTGCCCTGCTGACAATCAAAGACACTGACCTGACCCACTACGCCGAAAACGTGGAAACCCCTGACGACAAAGTGGCCCTCATGTGGGTTACGCATACGACGGGGGACCGCGACGGGCAGCACGGGCTTGGTCTTGTTGGAATTCATATCCCACAGAAATCATTACTTAAAGCCAGAACCATCCGGGCCCGCCAAGGCTGGCCTCGATACGCCAGATATCTGCCTGCTTCAGAACTGCCAGACAATTCAGGCGAAACAGGCGTGGTCCAGGGCGCGGCCACAGCCGCAAATACCCAAGACCCGAGTGAACTGATTCAGCCAATAGACATAGCCAAGAGCATACTTTTCCACCATCCCGAACTGACAAGTCTGGACCCGGACGTGGCTGCGATGGTCATGACCCACATTGAAAACACGAACGGTCTGGTGGAACTGGCCGAGTCGATTTCTTCACAGGGAATGGCATATGAACACGACGACGACTACCCGGACGGCTGGGCCGTCCTGGTTCCGATACTTGATGAAGACGGCAATCGCCGGGTGAAGGCTGATGGCAGCCCGTTCTACAACTACCAGTTTTCAGACCAGACCGTAGCGGACGCCGAAATGGCGATCAAGAACGTCCTGCGGGCCGCCCATAACGACCCCGCGCTGAAGGGAACGACATTTCACACGCAGGACGGCGCTGGTGCAGTTGACGCGTCGGCCACACCGATAATGGCCAGGACGGCACGTTCCGCTGACATGTACTCGTGGACTCTGGACCATACGCAGACACGCCACGGCCTGGAAGCGCAGGTCACGGGACTGGACAACAACCCGGACAATGGACTGCGGCGACTTAAAGTAAGCCTCAAAAACCACTGGTTGCGGCACCTGACGTTCTTCGTTGCATTTGAAGACGTTAATGGCAATCGAATCCCGATTCCAGCGACGATGGCCACGACCCACGACGACAAAACCAACAACATTCTTTTCGTCGGCCACCTGTCACCGGTCGTGACCATCATGGGCATCCCCCTTTCCGCCGACTGGACTGACTTTACAATCGACGTCCCGAACGAAGCGGTGAAAATCGACCTGATGTCTGGCGGCCTTGGCACCGGACACCTGGAATTCGGACACGTGGCAAGCAACGGCATCATCCTTACCGCCACGTTCGAGTACGCAGTCCCCCTGTTCTTTCTTGTCGCAGGTGCCGGATTGCAGTCCACCGACTGGTACAAATCAATCATGGCAGACAGCGAGCTTGTGTTCGCCATTGCCGCAGTCGGCGGATTCCTGCTGGCAGGGGAAAACGCAGCAGAAATCGCCGTGACAGGCAACGCGAAAGGGGTACTGGCAAGAACAGGGTCAATGATAGGAGGCATGATCCTTTCCGCAGGATTGAAAAAGCTGAAAACCTATCTGATTGAAAAGCTGACTGCTGCGGAAATGGAGGACTCGATTCCATTTGTGGGATGGGGTATTCAGGTACTGAACATCGCGTCAACACTGGCGTCGATGGCAGAAACAACCATCGAAGTGCTGAGTTCGCCGTGGATTATTAATAACTCCGTCACGCCTTCCATGGATATGCAGATAACGATTCATCATGCCACTGACCACCTGGTTTTCCCAGAAACAGCCACGCATTACAAGCTGATTGCGACCTACACCGACAGCTCGCACCGCGAACTGCCGATGAAGGCAATGTCCGGGACGACCGTCAGCGACCCGATAGTCGAAACATTTTATGGCGTTCCGGCAGGCGGAACGGTCGAAGTCTCGGTGGCCTTCTATTCCGACAACGGCTGGCTGGCGGGCAGCGGAAGTACCGGCAGGATTGCAAACATCATCGCGTCGGGCAATACAGTGATGAAAGCCGACATAACTATTCAGGAAAACAAAGTTCCACTTTCCGCAACAACCGTTTACACCCACAAGCAGAGCATCAATTACGTCAGCGGAAAATACAAATGGGTGGCCGGGACCGCACCCACCGAAACCATCACGAACCTGTCGTGTGCCAACGTCGGTTCACATCTGTGCGCGCTTGATAACATCACGTTTTCAGAAAACACCGGCATGTTCGGATATGCATGGCAGGCCTCCGGCCCGAACATGAGCCTGTGCGACACGAGCACGACGAACATTCAACTTCATTACATTCAGAACCTGTCGTGGCTGGCGAGCCCTGATTCAGGCTACAAATCCCTGAACTGCGGCATGTCCACTGAAACGACAATCATCTATGAATTACAGGGGGCTGCCAACGGAAGCGGGTACAACTTCTTCCTTGATACCAGGAACGGTCAGTACCACCTTAGAAAGGTCGCGCTGGACGGGACAACCCCGTTAAGCTACAGCGGCAAAAGCTGGGGAAGATTCACGCAACCGCTGGACGACATCGCTATCCGAAC
Organism: uncultured Anaeromyxobacteraceae bacterium; assembly: GCA_964522105.1. Taxonomy (GTDB): domain Bacteria; phylum Myxococcota_A; class UBA9042; order DTJE01; family DTJE01; genus JAGOFO01. The sequence continues at coordinate 4,817 of CAZFVA010000016.1, read as the reverse complement.
AGGCGGTTACATCGTTGGTGCCAACTGGGCAAACAGCAAGATTGAAATCCTGAAGATTCCAGATGCGCCGTTTGACGATGACGTGGCACCTCTGGCACAGGTGCTTGCGGGTGAGGGCGTCCTGGAAGGATTGTTGTACGGTCCGGCAGCTCTTGCTTTCACTTCTGACGGCGTCCTGCTGGTGCTTGAATCACTGAACAAACGAATTCAGGCGCTCGACATCGACGGCAATCCGGTCAAGCACTTCAACAACAAGACCGAATATTTTGCTTCGCTTCATGCCGAAACCGGGACCGTAACCTATCTGGACATGGGCGTCGAGTTCATGGGTTACATCTATGTGCTGTCGTACACCGGCGACGGGTCAATCCCGAACGACTACCGACTGGATATCTACGATCCGGACGGTGCATTCCTGAGCAGGACGACCGGGTTTGCCGCTCATAAAATGGTGGTGGACCTGTGGAGAAATGTTTACTCGCTGAACTACAGGGCCATCGCCGGAATTGGTGGTCGCACAGAACCTTCCGTCAGCGAGTGGATTCCGTCAACACCGACAACGCCGTAGATTTTTACAGGGGGGAATGATTTATGGACATAAGAACACTAACCCTTGTCTGCATCGGAACATTGCTGACTGTCGGGTGCGATGGAGCATTTGCAGAACTGGACGCAAAGGCGTTCGGCGATGTGGCCACAGATACGGCCACATATGAAATAATTGGCGACACACTCGAAGTTGCCGAACTCCCGGAAACGTCCGCAGAAGACACGGCAAAACCGTCTGAACCGCTGACATCCCCGGGTCTTGCATACCATGAGCATGGGTTATACGAACTGCCTGAAGGCGTGCATCTGAATCAGGACGACACGGTAGCCCTGTGGCTTGAACATCCTGATTCGAGCGCCGCGAATTCAAAGGACACAGGGGCGACAGGCGTTGATGAACTGACGTTCCAGTACTTTTACCCGCACACCCATACATTCTGCTGGAACGGCGAAAAGCTTGACCCGCCGCACGTGATGACAATGGCCGACCAGGACGGCACCGAAGTCCTGCGGTTGGAAGAAGGCGAAGGATGCAAGTCGGTCATATTGAATGCGGGCGTTTACACCAAAAGCTTTACGCACAGCGGGCGCGGAACCGAAGGCGAACTGATGTTCCTGCAGCCTGTTGATTCAAGTGCCACGCCTGTCAAATTATCGCCGGACCTTGTAAAACGGGCGGCGCCGACTGGAAATCCGTGCATGGCGGCGGCGACACTGACCCACGGCACGATCAGCCAGCTTCAGACCGGTCAGATTGGATTGATCGACACATGCACACCTGTTGCAGGCACGCCGGTACAAGTATTCAATCAGGCTTGCGGCAATCTGCTGGGCACGGCCGGAGCGCCTGCGATTAATGCAAAGGCAATTTACGCCGGCCCGAATACCGCCGCCGTCATCTACAGTGCTTCAAGCTATTCAGGTTACTCGATGGTCGCGACAAACTCGGCCGGAACCCCCACATGCATGGACACCGGTTCTTTCTTAAACGACCTGAAATGGGACCAGAAGATGTCTTTCAAGGTCTGGTCAAACGATCCGGCAACCAGCAACACATGCAGGATTACATGGGCCGGACCGGCATCTGCACTTGCGTCGACCGGGCCCGCAGAAGGCGAAGTGTGGCTTTACAGCGAAGCGGCCCGCAGCGGGCTGGCGTGGATTCTTGCCGGGCCGTGCGCCGACCTTTGCAACATCAACGCGTCACAGTTCATTTCATCAATATGGGTCGGTCCGAACACGGTCGCAACGCTTCACAAAGGCACGGGGTACCTGGGCGAAAGCTTCCCGTATCAGCACACTAATGACGCGCTGTATGACTTTGACAACACAAGTCAGTCCATCTACGTGGAAAGTGTGGCAACGTACAACAACGAAACTACCCTGATCCATATGAATAACTGCGACCACTGCAACTTGAGGGGCATGAGGCTTGAGGAGAATGAAAACCTGGCCGGCGCATCGCTCGACACCGCAGACCTGACAGGTGCCAGAATGGTGGGCGTCGATCTTTCAAACGCCAATGCGCCGTCAGCCATCTTCAAAGGCGCTAACCTTGCCTATGCCAACCTGAAAGGGGCAACACTTTCCAGCGCCGTTTTCGAAGGCGACGACCACACGCTGGCCGCCGACCTGAGCTACGCATACATGCCCAACGTAAAGCTGGACCACGCCCACATGAACGGGGTCACCGCCGACTACGCCCAGATCTACGGAACGAACGCAACAGTGCTGCAGGCGACCATGACCGGCATACACCTTTCAAATGCCATCCTGTGCAACATGAATTTTGCGCAGGCATCGATGGTCGGCGCGACGATGACCGGTGCCAACCTGATCTCGGCGTCTTTCCTGGGCGCGGACCTGACAAACGCCAATCTTGTGAACGCCAGCCTTCAGGGAACCATTTTTGACGGTGGCAAGCTTTACGGGGCCAAACTGCAGAACGCGACAATTGCCTTCGTTGCGGGTTCACTTTCCGTTACACGACTTGGGGACGGCGACACGCTTCAAACGGTTTCGGCCAGTTTTGCACCTACGTCATTACCGAAGGACACAACCAACGCCAACACGTTCTGTCCAAATGGCGGCCAGAGCGATGACGGTAACGCCTGGTGCGACACGGTCACCGAACTGACCGCACCGAGCCCGCCGAATCCCCCGGTTTGCGTCCCGAGCTTGACAAACTTCTGTCCAAGGGTGAAGAAGTAATAGATTCAGGAGCCTTTGATGAAAAAAGCATTCCATCTCAAGATGATAAACTTCTGGCCACCGTTCCTGGGCGCGGGAATCCGGCTGACGAAGGTCGCCAGTGACTACAGGTCGATTGAAGTCGAAATGAAGCTGCGGTTCTGGAACTCGAACTACGTCGGGACCCATTTTGGCGGTTCACTTTATGTGATGGCGGACCCGTTCTTCATGTTCATGGTGATAGAAAATCTGGGACGCGATTACATCGTCT
>CAZFVA010000016.1:0-1707 GCA_964522105.1 uncultured Anaeromyxobacteraceae bacterium | reverse complement strand
GACCCGTTCTTCATGTTCATGGTGATAGAAAATCTGGGACGCGATTACATCGTCTGGGACAAGGCCGCAACCATCCGATTCAAAAACCCCGGCAAAGGTCGGGTAACCGCGAAATTTGCGATAAGCGCCGAAAAGATTCAGGAAATCCGCGAAGCGGCCGACCGTGATGGCAGGACAACGCCTGTGTTCCAGGTAAATGTCGTTGACGACGATGGAACCATCGTGGCTGAAGTCGAAAAAACACTGTCCGTACGCCGCAAAGACCGGGTAAAGCAGAAAACAACTGAACTGTAGAAACAATTTTTCTTCCAGACACCCAATCTGCAAAGTTATGTCTTGAATCAAGTTGGCGGGCATGTAAACTGCCGTATGTTATTGACTTATCGGAGGTCACAATGGTTCGCCTTTCGTACGCAATCGTGGTGTCAGTTATTCTGCTGTGCGCCTGCTCTACTGGAACAAGTAATTCCGGCGACACAAATTCACAACAGGACGCCAACGCTGTAACCGATGTTGTTGCAGATCATCTTGTCAGCGACGCGACGGCAGACATGGTGGCCGACGCCGTCCGCACGGACGTGCCGGTTACATCCGACGTTCCGGTGACAGACGAAGCGACTGTCAGCGACGAAGGCTCTGTTGACGTGGCCCCCGGCGACACAGCGACCGGCGAAGTAACTACTCCGACCGCCTGCACCACCGACGACAACTGCGACGCGGACCAGCACTGCTGCACCGACATGTTCGGCAACGGCAAGTGCTTCCCGGATGCCGACGAATGCTCCACTGGCATGGATAACTGCAAGACCGACGAAGATTGCGGCGGCGGCGACAGCATCTGCTGCAACTTCTATGATCAGGTGTTGATGTGCATGCCTGAATCAATGTGCCCGGGTACCCCCGGCGGATGCACTGAAAACACCGATTGTACCGTTGAGGGTCAGGTCTGCTGCAAGTTCGGCGACATGGCCGAAACGCCGACCTGCGTAGCCGAGGGAATGTGCCCGAAGGTATGCACAACGAACGAAGATTGCCCGGATACTCAGGAATGTTGCGACCTTAACGAAACTGTCGTTTGCCTTGACATCGGCCAGTGCCCGCAAAAATGCTTCCATTCCAGTTCGGAATGTCCTGACGGCCTGGAATGTTGCGACAGCGGCGACGGGCTTCTTATCTGCATTTCAGACGCCGAATGTCCAGGTTCTGTTTCATGCACAGATGCTTCCTACGTCTGCGAAAACGGCGATGGCGAACCGAACGGCGAAACGTGCTGCGAGGTGCCTGATCTGGGATTCCGTTGTGTCGGCAGTGCCGGATGCGACAACTGGACAACTTGCGTCACAAATGAAGACTGCCCGACAGGCCGCGAGTGCTGCCAGCTTATGGACGGCCTGACATGCGTACCGACCGGGGCCTGCCCTCTCTGAAAAGCCTGAAATAATTCCAACCACTGCACTTGACATATATCGAATGGGATATATATTCCATAAGGTAGATGTCGATGGAGACAGTTGCCATGGTTAACAAGCGTTGTGAAGATCATGTAGCGGCACTGGCAGGTCTGCTGACCAGCCCTATTCGGATTGCGATTGTGGATCAATTGCTTAAAGGCCCCTGCATTGTCGGGGACCTGGCGACCGCAGTCGAGGCTGAACAGGCTGTAATTTCCAAGCAGATCGGAATTCTTCGGAATGCCGGTCTTCTGGT
>CAZFVA010000015.1:74240-81290 GCA_964522105.1 uncultured Anaeromyxobacteraceae bacterium | reverse complement strand
CTTCGGCGTGTTCAATGGGTGCCGAGCTGCTTCATAAACAAGTGGTAGCGGATCTTTCGAAGGCGTTTGAGCAGATAAGGCAGAAGTAGCAGTGGCAATATTTTCAGGTGAAACGGGCAGGTGCCGGTCGTCCCGGGTCTTTGTGACATTCCAGTCGGCGTCGTTTCTTGTGACATTCCTGTCGGCGTTCGCACTGTTTCTTTGCACATCAACCGGTTCAATTGCCGCCCCGTCGGTTCCAAAGGAAACGGTCAGGGTAGGCGACAGCCCCGCTATCAAACTGCGCGATTTGAAAGGCGAAGTCCACCGGTTGGCCGATTACGCCTATGCCGGTGTGGAAAAACGTTTCACAAAGAAGGTCGTGGTCGTTGATTTCTTTTCGACTGCCTGCGCGCCGTGCAAAAAGATGCTTCCGCTGCTGGTCGATTTCGCGAAACGTCAGTCTGCGGCCGGTGTTCAGGTCCTGCTGGTCGCCGTTCCTGAAAAGGCCGACACCGACGGCAGCATTCTGAAAAGTTATTTCCAGCGGAATCCGGTTCCTTTCCCTGTTCTTTCAGATCGTTACGAAGATTATGCAAAGGTATGGGTTCCGCAGAAAGACGGTACCGTGGACCTTCCATATATGTTCCTGGTTGACCGGGACGGGGTGGTTCGCGCGGTCGTCCCCGGGGCCCACGAATCTATTGACGAGGCATTGTCCCCGGCTTTGAAATCTGTAATCAGTAAATAGCACTGTCCGACATTTCGAACAGAACCGCTGTCTTCCAGCGAGGATTTTTTCATGCACGAAGGTAATCACAAAGACACTTACGACGTGACGATTATCGGTGGCGGCGTTATTGGCTGCGCCATCGCCCGCGAGCTGTCCCGCTACAACCTGCGGGTCGTACTTCTTGAAAAGAATGCCGAGGTCGGTTTCGGCACGACCAAGACCAATTCGGGAATCATTCATCCCGGCCACGACACGCCGCTTTCCACCCTGAAAGGCCGTCTGGTTGTCCGTGGAAATCAGATGTTTGACCAGCTTGAGCGCGAATTGAAGTTTGGTTTCAAGCGGATAGGCGCTCTTTACTGGATTCGTGACGAAGCGGAACGTCCGGCGCTTGAAGCGATGATGGCGCTTGGCCTTGAAAAGGGCGTCAAAGATCTGGAAATGTGGGATCGCGACATGATCCAGCAGCGCGAACCTAACTTGTCGCGCGAATTGATTGCAGCCGTTTACGCTCCTTCCGGCGGCGTTATAAATCCGTATGAATTTGCGTTTGCCCTTATTGAAAGCGCCACAAAAAACGGGGTTGAGCTGAGGGTGGACAGCCCCGTTCTGTCGATCGAGCAGGTTGCCGCCGCCCCGGGTGCGCGTGGTGACGCTGATGCCGCCGCCAGGCTGCGCGTCCATACTCCCTCTGGCACCATCAATTCACGGTTTGTCATCAATGCTGCCGGTGTCTATGCCGACGTTGTTGCTGCGATGGTCGGCCTTGACGACTTCAAGATTATCCCGCGCAAAGGCGAAGAATACATGCTGGACAAGCGCCTTCATGGCACCGTCCGCAGTCTGATATTTCCAATCCCGACCAAGACGACGAAGGGCACTCTGATTATTCCGACATTTGACGGCACCATCATGGTCGGTCCGACCGCACACAGCACCGAAGATCGCGAAGACGTGACGACATCAACTTCGGGTGCCGCTGAAATCTTTAATTATGTCACAAGGTTATGTCCGTCGATTCACTCGTCTGATGCAATAACTGCTTTTGCCGGTCTGCGGGCAGTTACCAATACAGACGACTTCGTGATCGGGCCGACGAAGGTAAAAGGCTTCATAAACGTCGCCGGTATTCAGTCACCGGGGCTGACGTCATCGCCGTCGATTGCTGAATATGTTCGGGATATTCTGGCTGACGAGGGCCTGAAACTTTCGCAAAAGGCTGATTTTGTAGCCGAAGTTGATGCGCCGCCACGGTTTGCGACGTTGTCAAATGACGAACAGGCCGCCCTTGTTGACGGTAATCCGGCGTTCGGCAGGATTGTATGCCGCTGCGAAATGGTTACCGAGGCCGAGATTTACGACGCGATCGAACATGGCGCCAGGACAATTGACGGCGTTAAATTCCGCTGTCGTGCCGGGATGGGTCGCTGTCAGGGCGGGTTCTGCACATCCCGAATCATCATGATTCTTTCAGAAAAGCTTGGTATTCCGCCTGAAGCGGTGACCAAGCGCGGCGGCGAGTCGTGGTTGATCACTCCGATGATTGATCCTGTCGCGGAAGAGGGGGTTTAATCATGCTTGGCCGTCTGGAAGGTAAGTATGACGTTGTTGTGGTTGGCGGTGGACCGGCTGGACTGGCCGCCGCTATCGGTGCGCGGGATTCCGGTGCCGGCCGCTGCCTTGTCATTGATCGCGAGCCGGAACTTGGCGGAATTCTTCTACAGTGCATCCACTCCGGGTTCGGACTTCACTATTTCAAACAGGAACTTACCGGCCCTGAATACGCCGAGCGGTTCTTTACCCAGGCACTTGAATACGACATCGACGTCATACCGGAATCGTATGTGTCCGGCATCGGCCTTGACAGTGACGGCAGCAGGCGCGTCCGCGTTCTAAGCGAACATTGCGGGCTTCGGACCGTCGATTGCAGGTCGGTCGTTCTGGCGATGGGTTGCCGCGAACGCACCCGTGGCGCCATCCGTATCCCGGGCACACGGCCGTCCGGTGTGCTGACTGCCGGGCTGGCGCAGAAGTTCACGAACATGATGGGATACCTGCCCGGCAAGCGCATCGCGATTCTGGGATCCGGTGATATCGGCCTGATAATGGCCCGCCGCCTGGTTCTGGAAGGCTGCGATGTTGTTGGTGTATTCGAGCTTATGCCATATTCCAACGGCCTTACGCGCAACGTCGTTCAGTGCCTTGATGACTTCAATATTCCGCTGCACCTTTCGACCACCGTAACTGAAATCGTCGGTCAGGATCGCCTGAAGGGCATCAAGGTCGCGCCTGTCGGCCCCGGCTTCAAGCCTGATATGTCGCAGGAACAGTTTGTGGACTGCGACACGCTGCTGCTTTCAATCGGGCTGATACCTGAAAACGAGCTGTCGCAGAGTCTTGGCATTCAGCTTGACGTCACGACGCGCGGGCCGATTGTGTCTTCAACGCTTGAAACCAGTCTTCCAGGTGTGTTTGCGTGCGGCAACGTTCTGCATGTGCATGATCTTGTGGACTTTGTTACCGGTGAAGCGCTTCGGGCCGGTCGTCATGCCGGTGAGTACGCTCAGGGAATCAGGCGTCCCGTTGACAATATCAGGCTGGTGCCTGGTGACAATGTGCGTTACTGCCTGCCGCACAGTCTCAGCACAGGTCGTGAGCATCAGATTTTCATGCGGTGCAAGGAACCGATGAAGCCGTGCGAGATTATTGTTGGCGACATAATGCGCAAGCGGCTGTCGTTCGTTGTTCCGGCTGAAATGATTATGTTCAAGATCAAGCCGGACGCGCTGGAACATTTCCAGGGCGACACGTTGCGTATCGATATACGGCCTTTGTCGAAGTGATGACGGGGATGGCCGCAGGGGCAATATTATGAGTGAAAACAAAAGCTTTACATGTATCGGGTGTCCGATTGGGTGTCCGCTTCAGCTTACCCATGAAGGTACCGAGATACTGGAAATCGAAGGTTACGAGTGCAATCGTGGCGCCAAATATGCTGCACAGGAATTTTCGGACCCGCGCCGCTTCATGTCCACGACCATAAGCATTGAAGGTGCGCGCTGGAAGCGTCTGCCGGTCAAGGTGACCGCGCCTGTGCCGAAGGATCGTGTCGTCGCTGCCGCCGCTGAAATTCATAAAATCAGGGTCAAGGCTCCGGTCAAGATGGGCCAGGTGCTGCTGCGGGATCTGCTTGGCGAAAAGGGCGTCGATGTCGTTGCCACGCGGTCCATGCAAAGACTTTCTGATGCAGTGCCGCCTTCCTGCCTGTCCGCCTGACTGTTCTGTTCTTGACGCCGTAACCTGCTGAAAGTACGCTTCCAATTCCCTTTGATTCGAGGTCAACGATGGCAAATCGCAAGGAAAAACCGACGGTCCTGATCGCGCTTGGCGGTCACGCTTTTATAATGAAAGGTGAAAAAGGCACGGTCGCCGAGCATGAAAGAAATGCTGCAAACATCTGCACCATGCTTCAAACACTGGTCGATCGTGAATATAACATCGTGATAACACACGGGAACGGTCCGCAGGTCGGGAACCTGATGCTGTTGAATGAAACGTGTGGTGACGATGGCGTTATCAAGATGCCGATGGACGTTCTAGTCGCTGAAACGGAAGGTTCGCTTGGCTATTTCATGCAGCAGGCGATGCTTAACGAGCTGCGCCGCCGTCAGTTGCATCGCTATGTTGTGACTGTAATTACCCAGGTTTTAGTGGACCCGGATGACGAAGCGTTCCGCAAACCGACGAAGCCTGTCGGGCCGTTCCTGACTCAGGAAGAAGCTGAACGCCGTCGCGACCAGCTTGGCTGGCAGATAGTCGAAGATTCGGGGCGTGGCTGGCGTCGCGTCGTTCCGTCCCCGAAGCCGGTCAAGGTCGTTCAGCGCCACATGATCCGTGAATCTGCGGAAGCAGGACATATCGTGATTGCCTGCGGCGGCGGTGGAATTCCAATAATCAAGAAGCCGGATAACTCGTACGAGGGCGTCGAAGCTGTCATCGACAAGGATCTGTCGTCATCAATGCTGGCGAACCAGATTGGCGCGGACATTTTCATAATTCTGACTGAAGTTCCGCAGGTTTACACCGGATACAAGACACCTGACGAAAAGGCGATTGGCGCCATCACATCTGAACGCCTGAAGGAAATGTTTGACGCAAAAGAGTTCCCACCCGGGTCGATGGGTCCGAAGGTTGAAGCCGTCTGCGGTTTCCTTGAAAGGGGCGGTCACCGCGCCATCATCACGAATCCGGCCACTCTGGCCGAGGCGCTGCAGGGCCGTGGCGGCACGCACATCATCGGTGGCTGTTAGAACGATCTGTCTGGATAATCAGTCTTAATTCAAATGCTTACATGACAGGGTCGAGGTCGTCTTTGGCGTAGCCGGTCAGTTCGGTGTATCCAACGCCTGAAACTGGAAGTCCTGCGGCGGTGCCGGTGACTGTCGTGGCGCCTTCCCAGTAGTTCTGGGCGATGTTGTACATTTCCTGGTCATCGACAGCGGTCACGACAGATATATCCCAGTTGCCCTTCGGAATCGTGATGTCCCAGTCCATCGGGTAAACACCCAGAGTGAAAGGGCTTTTCCACGTGCGCAGCGAAGTAATCTGGAAATCATCGAATCCTTCAAGCTCGGTCAGCGTGTCATCGGCGTTTACGATGGTACCGGCCTGTGCGGCCAGGTTGTCGTCCCAGTCGGTGAACTGGAAAAGCATGATTTCGCGGCCGTCTTCAAACTGAAGGCTCCACCAGTCCCAGCCTTTGAAGTCAACCAGGTCGAATTCGCCCCACTGATGGTCCATCCATGCCTGTCCGGTCACGGCCACGTCGCCGGTCGGGGTCGAAATAGTTCCGGCCGCTGCCAGACGGGTATATGAATAATACCAACTGGTTCCACCATCGGCAGACATCGGGATAATACCATCGCCGCCGTGGCGAACGACCCTTTTCTGCGGTTGAACGGTCAGGTCAATCGTCCAGGGTGACGCCTTGCCATCCTTTTCATAACCAGCGGGGATGGTGCCGCGTATGTGGTCGTTTCCGTCGCCGCCAAGTTCAAAGCGGCAGTTTTCAACGTCAAGTACGATCGGTTCGTTTGTCCACTCTGTCGGCGCCAGTTTGATGCCGTCAACGTGGTAGTGGCTCGCCGCATTTTCATCCAGGACTGCCACATGGCACATCCATCCAAGTCCGGGAACCTGGAAGAAATTTGTAAAGTCATACTGGAAGATTGTGATTTCAAAGCCGAATTTCTGGTCGCCATTGCTGACGTGGCCGGTGTAGTACCACCACTCGGTCCGCAGATCATGGAACCCGGCATCGCGCGGGAACTTGATCGACGTGGCGACGCATCTGTCTGCGTTGCAGTAAGCGTCCTCGCCGCACGGGGTCCTGACGTCGGTTCCGTCAATTGTTTCAAGCAGGTCGTTGCCTTCGCACCAGGATGCGGTCGGTACAACGGTTTCGACAAGGTCACCGGTCGCAATGTCGTTAACTGGATCAACGTCTGTCGCGATGCTGTCGCTTCCACAAGCTGTCAGCAGGCCGGTCGTAACAATCAGAGCACACAAGCTGAGTCTGGCAGTCATCTTTAATGAGTTTCCCAAAAGGAACCTCATTATCATGTTTTTATATGGTGGGTTACAAGCCGTGCAGGACGTTTAGTTGCAGGTGATAATTAGAATATGCGGGTAAGTGGAGCTGAGGGGAATCGAACCCCTGGCCTCTGCGATGCGAACGCAGCGCTCTCCCATCTGAGCTACAGCCCCGGAAAATCAAACAGACCAGTTGAAACTGGCGGACCGGATTATGTTTTAATGAAGTTTTTTAGTCAAGACGCTGTTTGCCGCAGAACGGACCCGTTTCATGGTTGCATCGGTCGGCTGGACATGCGTATAATCAAGATACCGGGACGGGGCGGCGTACCTATCGCGTAACCCCGCCAGGTCCGGAAGGAAGCAACGGTATGTGGTGTTGCGGGTGTTCCGTCCCGGTATTTTTCCCTCCTCTTGCAAAGTAAAAGTCTGATGTCCTATCAGGTCATAGCAAGGAAGTTTCGCCCGCAGACGTTCGAAGACATTGTCGGGCAGGAACACGTCACCACTACACTGAAAAACTCGATTCAGGCCGGCCGCATCGGGCACGCCTTCCTGTTTACCGGGATTCGCGGCGTCGGCAAGACGACTGCGGCCCGCGTACTGGCCAAGGCGTTAAATTGCGTCAACGGCCCGACCGTTGATCCGTGTAACGTCTGTGATGCGTGTCGTGAAATCACGGCCGGAACGTCGCTGGACGTCAAGGAAATTGACGGCGCGTCCAACCGTGGCATCGACAGCATCCG
>CAZFVA010000015.1:65471-74140 GCA_964522105.1 uncultured Anaeromyxobacteraceae bacterium | reverse complement strand
CGCTGGACGTCAAGGAAATTGACGGCGCGTCCAACCGTGGCATCGACAGCATCCGCGAGCTGCGCGAAGGCGTCGCCTTTGCTGCGACGCGTGACCGCAACAAAATTTACATCATTGATGAAGTCCACATGCTGACTACGGAAGCGTTCAATGCGTTGCTTAAGACGCTTGAAGAACCTCCGCCGCATGTCGTATTCATTTTTGCCACGACTGAAATACACAAGGTCCCTGCGACCATTGCGTCGCGGTGCCAGGTCTTTGAATTCAAACGCATTTCGGTGCAGTCGCTGGTTGACCACCTGGGGTATATTGCCAGGCGGGAAGGCATTGAAGCCGATCCTGAAGGGTTGCGTCTGATCGCACGCGAGGCCGATGGCAGCCTGCGCGACGCGTGTTCCCTGATGGACCAGGTCATCTCGTTTGCCGGTACGACTATCGATCAGGCTGCTGTCGCCGAGGTTCTGCGGACCGGGTCGCGTGGCAATCTGGAAAGGATGCTTGGCGCGGTTCTGGACGAAGATGCGGCCGGTGCGTTCGGTGCTTTTTCCGAAGCCATCGAGCGCGGCCTTGCTGCCCGTCAGATACTTCGCGATCTGTCGCGTTTCCTGTCTGAATGTCTGCGTGTTCGGCTTCTGGGGCCTGACGCGGCCCGTGAAACCGGGCTGACCGAACAGGAAATCGGCACGATGATGACGCTGGTCGCCAGCCGGTCGCCCGAGCACCTTGCGACGTTGTTGAATCTGTTCGTTACGACGGCTGACAAAGTTGCGGATTCCAGAAGTCCTGACCTGCTTGCGCAGGCGGCGATCGTCAAAGCATCCAGAATGTCAGTGTTTTCGTCTGTGGCCGGGCTTGTTGACAGGCTTGAACAGATTTCAAAATCAGCGCCCCCATCTGTCGCACCTTCGCAACAGCAGTATTCCCGGCCGGCTCCGGTCGCCCCGGCGGCCTCGGCTCCCCGGCCTGCACCTGCGCCACAGTATGTTCAGCAGCCACCAGCTCAGCAGCAGTCGTCGCCCCGGCCGGTAGTAACCTCGCCTGTACCAGCGCAGCCGGCCAGCAACGCCGATGCGTGGGCCAGGGCTACCGCTGACAAGGCCCCGAAAGGCTCGGTCGTCGAGGCTGTCGCCAGGTTGAACGAGTCTGCCGGTCTGTTTTCCGAGTCAGCACCTGCCAATACACCGGCGCCTGCCCGCAGGGAAGACGCCGGCTCCAGAATGATGAAGCACCCTGTTGTTGACAAGGCACTCGGCCTGTTTGGCGGGGACGTCGTCTCGGTTCAGGCCGAGTCTGAAGACAATCAGTAGGTCTTAATGAAAGACGGATTGCCAGAATCACTGCTGCGATTGACCGGCGAATTGCGAAAGCTGCCCGGTGTCGGCGAAAAGACAGCCCTCCGCTACGTTCTTCACATTCTTTCCGGCGGGATGCAGCGCGCCGAGACGCTTTCTGATGCGCTCAGTGATGTAATTAAATCAGTAACACCCTGTAGTCTTTGTGGTTTTCCTGCCGAGACAGACCTGTGTTCATACTGTTCCAATCCTGCCCGGGACAGGTTGTCTGTATGTGTGGTCGAATCGGTCGGGGACCTTATGGCCGTCGAGCGCATGGGCGAGTTTCATGGCGTCTATCACATTCTGGGCGGTTCGGTGTCTGCCCTGCGCGGTGTGACCCCCGAAAAACTGCGGATTCCTGAGCTGGCCGCACGCGTGGCGCAGGAAGGAATCAAGGAAGTCATCGTGGCGACCGGGGCAGATGCGGAAGGCGAAACTACAGCGCTTTATATCCGCAGATTCTTTGAAACGCGCGGGCTGACAGTGCGCGTCACCAGGCCTGCTACCGGAATCCCGATGGGTTCATCTATTGAATATCTTGATGGCGTCACCCTGATGAGGGCGTTACGCGGTCGCAGGGATGTTTGATTTCCGGTTGATCGGTTATTTGTGTTTAGTCTTGCGGTAGTCGTCGCCACGAAGCTCAATAAAATCAGTAAGTTCACAAAGTCTTGAGTGGATCCTGTCGTCGATTCGCGACATCAAACCCGGCAGTCCGTCGGCGCCGGTCGCTTTGTCAGGATCGAAGTTTGTCGTGGCAATAACCGTTTTTCCAGCGTTGTAGCGTCGGCTGATAAGCTGATCGATTATTGAAACTTCCCACTCGGTGGCGCGGCCCTTTCCAAGTTCGTCGATTATCAGTATGTCCACAGAAACCAGAGGTGCGATCAGGTCGTTTTCCGACCGGCCTTCACTGAATCCGGCCTTCAAATCTGACAGAAGTTCAAAGAAATCAATGAATTTAACTGAATATCCTTTTTCCAGAAGGAAGTATCTGGCCATGGCGCAGACCAGGTGTGTCTTGCCGGTTCCAGGTCGTCCCCACAGCAGGAACCCACGGTTTCCGGGGACATAATCTTCGGTAAATCTGCGGATGAACAGCTTCACGCGGGCCTGGTCGCCGCTGCGCTCTTCGAAAAGGTCGATAGTTCTTGAATGCATTTTGGCCGGAATCCCCGACCTGTTGTACAGCGCGATGCGCCGGTTCAAATGTCTGCATCCGCACGGAACTGATTTCAAGGGGAATGTCGAATTGTCCAGGATGATGCCGCGTCCGCCGCACTCTTTGCACGGAGTTCTGCATTCGCATGTCCGGGCGCTGGCGTACTCGTCACCAGGTTCGGTGATGTATCCCAGGTCTTTGCATTTCGTACATTCCATTTCAATTCCTGATGTTATGAAATTCCCGCCTATTTCCTGTACTCGCACACAACTTCATCCATGAAGCTTTCAAAGTTGACAGCCGTTGCCACCGCCTTGCGAAGCCCGTGCCGCCGCAGGTCTTCAATGGCCCGCCGTCCGACGCCACATGAAACAGCCTTTTCAATATCCTTTTCCACGGCTGCCCTGATTTCGTCAAGTCTTTCTGTCGCCATCGTCTGCGCCAATCCGGTCACCAGCAGGTCTTCAATCTCGAAAAGCAGGTCCGCCAGTGGCTTATCAGGCCCGGCCGATTCAAACCTTGAAATAGCGCGTGCATACACTTCCTTCGTGTCAGCCGGGGCGTTCGCAAGCCTGGCAGCAAGCACTTGGTTTGCCTTGTCCCGCAGTGACATTGTTGTTGTCTCGGCTTTTCTTTGCGGGGCAGCGGAACCAAAACCACGGGCGGCAGCCCTTGAATGAATATCAAACTCGCGTTCAACCGACGTGCGGTAGTACTTCAGACCGGATGGCACCGGGGTTGATGGCTCGGCATCTGCCAGGAACTTACGGATTCCACCGATTATTCCACGCTGAACGACATCTACCGGAACGCCACGCTTTTCCCAGTCCCGAATGATTTCCAGGTCTGACATGCGAAGGGACAGTCCTTTCCTGATTACAGAAAGAAACAGCGATTCAACCTGTTCAAGGTAGGAAGTCATCTATGCAAACCGATCCTGGCAGCGGGCTGCCTTCATCAGACGTCGAGATTGATAACGTTGAGGGCGTTTTCGTTAATGAATTCGCGCCGTGGTTCGACAGCATCGCCCATCAGCAGCGTAAACACTTCGTCGGCCTTGATAGCATCGACGATGTTTACTTTCAGCAGCGTGCGATGGTCGGGGTCCATCGTGGTTTCCCAGAGCTGGTCGGCGTTCATTTCACCAAGACCCTTGTACCTCTGGTAGCTCATGCCTTTCTGGCCGCGCTCTTCAATAATTTTCAGCAGGTCTTCCGGTCTGGCCGCCGTGGTTTCCTTGTCACCGACTGTGATGGTGTAGGGCCACTGGGCGACTTTGCGGATGTCGTTCATTACGCGGCGGAACTGCGCAACTTCGTGCGATTCAAACGTTCTGGCGTCCAGGTATGTCCTGACCATTCCGCCGTTTTTACGGGTGGTTACAGTCACTGACACAGTGCCGTCATCACGCACGACCCGTTCAGTCAGAACAGGTTCCTGCTCCTCGCAGTTTGCCTGAATGTATGAAGAAACCATGTTGCCGATGATGGTGTCTGAACCTGCATTTGCGACGTCAGCGATTGAAAAATCGTTGTCGTTCAAGATTGCCTTGAAAACCCGGCTGTCCCATCTGAGGTCGAGCTGAGCTGCCAGTCGCCGGGAAATCGAAATTCTGGTCAGGTATTTTTTCAGGTCATCTTCGGCCAGCGGGAACATGTCGCCTGCCGCCAGCACAGACGCGCCCGTTATGCCGTTCGAAAGCAGGAACGATTCCAGTTCCAGATCGTCCATCAGGTACAGTTCCTGCTTGCCCTTGCGCACCTTGTAAAGCGGCGGCTGGGCAATGTACAGGTATCCGCGATCGATCATTTCAGTCATGTGACGGAAGAAGAAAGTCAGAAGCAGCGTTCTGATGTGCAGACCGTCAACGTCGGCATCGGTCATGATTATGACGCGGTGGTAACGGATTTTGTTGATATCGAAGCTGTCCGGCCCGATTCCGGTGCCGAGCGCCGTAATCAGCGTCACGATCGAGTCACTTTCGAGCATCTTGTCAAAACGGGCTTTCTCGACGTTCAGGATCTTTCCGCGCAGCGGCAGAATTGCCTGATTGGCCCTGTTACGGCCCTGTTTGGCCGAACCACCTGCCGAGTCACCTTCGACGATGAACAGTTCAGCGTTGGCCGGGTCACGTTCCTGACAATCGGCAAGTTTTCCGGGTAGCGAGGCGCCATCCAGAACGCCCTTGCGCCGAACCATTTCGCGGGCCTTGCGGGCAGCGTCGCGGGCCCTGGCGGCTTCGATCGTTTTGCTGACGATCGCGCGGGCAATGGCCGGATTCAATTCAAAATAGTGGGCCAGCGTTTCGTTAACGATGGCTTCCACAGCCGTTTTGGCTTCAGATGAAACAAGTTTGTCTTTCGTCTGTGACGAAAACTTCGGGTCGTAAACCTTGATTGACAGGACGACGGTCAGGCCTTCGCGGACGTCTTCGCCTGAAAGAGAACCTTTGAACTGTTTCAGAAGATTTTCGGATTCGGCGTAGTTGTTGATAGTCCTGGTAAGGGCACCACGAAGACCGGCCACATGAGTACCGCCATCGCGGTTCATGATGGTGTTCGTGAAGCAGTACATAGTTTCCTGGTATGCGTTTGTCCACTGCATGGAAACTTCGACGCTTACGTTTTCACGCGCCCCGGAAATAAAAATTGGCTTGTCGTGAAGTGTTGTCTTGTGTCGGTTAATGTGTTCAACGAACGACACGATGCCGCCTTCAAAACAGTAGTCGGCAGTTTTCGGGTCTTCATTTTCTTCGCGTGCGTCAACAAAAGTGATGCGGACTCCGGGATTTAAGTACGCAAGGATCCTGAGTCGCTGCGAAAGAGTCTCGAAAACGTACGTGATGTCCGAAAACACCTGCAGGTCGGCCTTGAACGTGACCTTTGTGCCTTTTTCATCACTTGGTCCAATTCTTTCAAGGTCGCCGTCCGGGAAACCGCGCCGGAACGTCTGTGTATAAGCGCCGCCATCGCGTTTGATATCAACCCGCAGCCATTCGGACAGTGCGTTGACGACCGAGACGCCGACGCCGTGAAGACCGCCGGAAACTTTGTAATTGTCATGGTCAAACTTGCCACCGGCGTGCAGTTCGGTCATTACGACTTCTGCCGCCGATCTGCCGGATTCCTTGTGGATATCAACGGGAATACCACGGCCGTTATCTTCGACCGAGACGATGTTGCCCGCTTCCAGTCTGACCTGGATTAAATTGCAGTATCCGCCGAGCGCTTCGTCGATTGAGTTGTCGACGACTTCGTAAACCATGTGGTGCAGACCCGATCCGTCATCGGTGTCCCCGATATACATTCCCGGGCGAGTCCGGACCGCCTCGAGACCTTTCAGAACTTTTATGGATTCAGCGTTGTACCCTGAATTGGCCTTTTCAACTGGTTCCCCGTCGGTTGCCGTGAGGTCAAATTCTTCCGTCGACATATCGTTTTTCCTGGTTGTAGAGTCCCTGCTGTCAGGTGCCGAAATCATACTCCTGAAACAGTTGTTTGTAAAGCGATCCAGACAACGTTCCAACGACTGGAAGACGCAGTAAAATTGCGCCTGTGAGCCGTATCCGCAGTATTTGACCGAGGTCTGTTTTCCTGATAATCTGAACGTGATTTCAAACATGCCGTGGACCGGGTTATTGTCCGGTCCCCGGGGGATCAAAATGGGTTCCGGTGCCAGAGGATCAAATTCGTCGCAGGGTGGCTGGCTGGACCCTTTCAGGCTGGCAACAGGGCTGCGTTCTCTGGTGTGGGTCGAGTGTTCCGCCGATGGAAGTGATGCCTTTGTGATGGCGGTTTCGTCCGATCTGTCGTCCGGCATTCTTCGGCCGGGTGATTCCCTTCCGAACGTCGGTGTTGCCGTAGCCGGTCTGCGTGCCGGCGAACCAGTCATGATAAATCAGGACCGGGCCCGTGAAATGGCCGTTCCATATTCAGTTAACCCGGTGCACGTCTGGGGTGCCATGATGTATCCCGGGTCCGGCGGTTTTCTGTGGGCTGATCGTGATAACGATGTAATTGATGAACTTGATTTCAAGGCGTTTCTGGCGTTCGGGCGGCAGTTCTTTTCCGGTTCTGATCGCAGTCAGCACGACGCGGATGTCAGGAATGAAGCGCTCGTCGCCGCAATCGAAGGAACCAGACGAATTCTGAGTGCTGACAGTGAAGAAGAATGCTTGCTGATTCTGGCCGAAGCGTCTGTCCATCAGTCGGCATCGCGTCTTTCTGTCGTCGTATTTTCTGATCCTTCAGATGCAGCGTCATGTTCAGTCGCAGCGGTCGCCGGTTTTGCCAGTCAGGCGCTGGTCGGTCAGCATGTCGCGACGCATGGCAGTATGATCGGTCTGGCGATGCGGACTCAGATGGCTGTGCCGGCCGACTTCAGGTGCGGTCCCGGTAACAGGAAGGTGCTCGGCCTTGAAGTTGATTTTCAGGCCGATGTCGGCGACCCGCTGGCCGTTCTGCCGATTATGGCCGGCCGGACCGTACTTGGTGCGCTTGCGCTGGTCGGTGGCCGTTTTGACGATCCGGTCGTTATCCACGGCATCCGCACGTTATGTGACTGTGCCGGTCTGCTGTGTCATCAGTTCAGGCTGCGCAGACGTATTTCCGAAGATGCGATGCGCGACGGACTTACCGGCATGTTCAACCGTCGGGCGTTCAGTGACCTGTTCGAGCAGGTCTATCAGTCCACGACGCGTCATGGAACCGCACTGAGCCTGCTGATGATCGATGCCGACAAGTTCAAATCGGTCAACGACGAACTTGGCCATCAGGCCGGTGACAGGGTTCTGCAGTTTATTTCCGACACAATCAGAAGCTCATTGCGCCTGTCAGATTTTGCAGGAAGGTACGGTGGCGAGGAGTTTATCGTCTGTCTGCCGTACACCGACATCCGGGGCGCCAGGACTGTTGCCGAGCGTATAAGAATGGTCTGCGCGTCTACGCCTGTGCCGCTTGATCAGGGCAGTCGCGTCGTCACAGTTTCAATCGGGGCCGCAACCCACCGGGAATCCGAGTCCCGATCGTCTGAACTTGTGAAACGCGCTGATGACGCCCTGTACCGGGCCAAAGACGGTGGAAGAAATCGCGTTGAACTTGATTCGGCAGGTCAGTAGCGGTTGATTTCGGTTTCTACGATTCTTCTGACTTCTTTCAGGGTCTTTCCTGTATCTGCGGCAATTCGTCGAAGGTCGTCGGATTCGGGCGTGGCGTTGACAGTCCGGCCGTCAAGAAAGGCTTTCTTTACAGTTACATCGCCAAGTGAAGTCGTTATAACTGCTGATTCGCGCACAAGTTTTGTCCTTTCAACCCGGCACGCTCGGACGCCGATGGTGGAAGATTCAAGGAAGAACAGGTCGGTCAGCTTTTTGCGGCTGGCGGCATCTGTCAGTGCGGACACCTGCCACGCCGGCCGGCCCTTTTTCATTTGAATCGGACATATCCAGGCGTCAAGGGCACCGGCGTCCATTAAAGCTTCCAGAAGGCGGGCCACCTGATCGGGGCTGGAATCATCAATGTTTGCGCTGATTTCCCATTCGCAGTCTTCCGGTATGGATGAATCTGCCGCGATCCCGACGATTGCCCGGACGCAGTTCGGTCTTCCATCCGGCCAGGCTTTCGTGCCAAAGCCGTATCCAACCGAAATTATTTCTATTTCCGGCATTGGCGTCCCGTTTCCGGCCAGCGCCGCGCAGAATGCCGCGCCTGTCGGCGTAACGAACTCACCTTCAGCGTCAACGCCGTACACGTTATAGCCTTTCAGGACTTCGACTGTCGCCGGTGCAGGTATGGGCATGAGCCCGTGCCGCGTCTGAACGTGGCCCCGGGTCATTGGAAGTGCCGAAGCCTTGACCTTGTCCACACCAAGTGACTGAAGGGCGGCGGCGACCCCGACGATGTCGATAATCGAGTCCATCGCGCCGACTTCGTGGAAATGAACTTCGTCAGCCGGTTTGTTGTGGACGTGACCTTCAGCCGTGGCAAGCAATTCGAAAACTGCCAGTGAACTGGCGCTGACGTCCGCTTCAAGTCCGGCATCCATGATCAGTTTCCGGATGTCCTTCATAGTCCTGTGGGCATGCTCGTGCGGGATATTCAGGCTTAATCTGAATCCATGGATTCCGCAGTCTGCAAAAGGAATTACGGAAAGCCCGGCATCGTTGCCAGCCACCG
>CAZFVA010000015.1:11572-65371 GCA_964522105.1 uncultured Anaeromyxobacteraceae bacterium | reverse complement strand
ATTCCGCAGTCTGCAAAAGGAATTACGGAAAGCCCGGCATCGTTGCCAGCCACCGCGTTGACCGCAGCCTTGACGTATTCGATGTCAGCCCCGGCCGCTATCAGCGCGGCAAGCGTCATGTCCCCCGAAATACCGGCCGGACAGTCAAGATAGACCAGTTTCATTTGTCGTCCCTGTCTGCAGGCCCCTGTGTTCCGACCTGCCTTTCATGCTGCTGCGCCGTGCGATCCGTGTTTATCAGGTGCGCGGCGACTGCCGCACCAAAACCGTTGTCGATGTTGACGACTGTCAGGCCGCCCGCGCACGAATTCAGCATCGCCAGTAACGCTGTGATGCCGCCGAAAGATGTGCCATATCCAACACTTGTGGGGACGCCGATAACCGGTGCCGGTGTAATCCCGGCGACGACACCCGGCAGTGCGCCTTCCATTCCGGCGACTACAATGATTACCGATGCGCCCCTGATGTCGTCAAGATGCGGCACCAGACGGTGAATGCCTGCGACCCCGACATCTCTGACCCGCACCACGCGGTCACCCATGATCTCAAGAGCAACAGCGGCTTCTTCAGCGACCGGGATGTCCGATGTGCCGGCCGTCATCACGACGACAGTCCCGATGCCGGTCGGCTTTGGTGCCTTCATCTGTAACGATATCATCCGCGCCGTTTCATGCCATGTCAGGCAGATTCCGGGATGTCTTGACGCCATGTCAGCAATCACGTCGGTCGCGAAATCACGCGTGATCCTGGTCACCACGCAGTTTGAATCTGAACGCGCCGCTGCATCCAGTGCGTCTGCGACCTGCCGCACAGTCTTTCCCGGTCCGTAAATCGATTCTGCAATCCCGCGCCGCAGCAGTCGGTGGGTATCCCATGTAATGTCGCCAACTTGAAGAAAGGGCAGGTTGCGGATCAGCTCCAGTGCCTGTTGCGACGGCATGGCCCCTGACGCGACTTCCTGAAGGATTTTGTTCAAGTCCGATGAATCCACTGCCGGTCCTTTTCACGCGTTTCTACAGCATTTTGAAGGCATGACGCCGTTAACGTCAAGCAGCCCCTGTTATTCAGTCGTTGGATATGTATCATAGCATTGCGGTGCGTTGGTCTGTTTTAAGGCAGATTCGGGCACATAACGATTTCCAGACCGGGGATAAATGCGAACATGAGCGATGAAGCGACGCGACTGACTGCGAAAGAAGTTTTTGAATACATGTCGGTGTGGCAGCCCAGAACTACCCCGATTCCCCTGGAAGAAATTATTGAAGGCATGTCCGAGTGTGACCGCGCGTTCGTTGAACACGCCTACCGGCTGGCCGAGTCATTTTATAAGGACCTTCCGCCCAGGAAGAACGGCGAACCAACATTCACCCATCCGACCAACGTCGCCATGTATCTGAAGATGGCTCATTGCCAGAGCCATGTCATCGCTTCAGGGCTGCTTCATGATGTGCTTGAAGACAGGGTTGATCTGGTCCGCGAGCATACCGGGCAGTCTGCCGACGAGCTCGAGCTTGAGCTGCGCGGCGAGTTCGCGTCTGACGTTATCTGTTCATCAACCGAATGTTCGTTCCCGCGCGACGTCGCCGAGCGTGTTGTCGAGATTGTCTGGACCCTTACGCGGCACAAAGCTGACTTGTATTACAAATCGATTTCGGCAGTTTTTACGCATCCCGATCTGTCCATCCGCATCGCTGCCGCCCTCGTCAAGCTTGCCGACCGCATGCACAATATTCAGACGATTGAAAACTACGAAAGCGAAGAAAAGCTTTATCAGTGTTTCAAAAACATATTCATTCTGAACAACGCCAAGCAGCTTCTGTCTGAAATCAAGGCTCGCGACTGGGACCCCCGGATGATTCTTTCCATTGACCGGATGTTCAAGAAGTCAGGAAAGGCTGTTTTTCAGGCGTTGCTCAGCCTTTCCCACACAGCTCATTCCGATCAGGATGTCTTTCAGGTCGTGTCTTATCTGGCGCTGGCGCTGCGTAAGTTCATGTTCGAGGTCAACGGCTTATGGCGCGTGACTGAAGGGTCACTGGAACCTGGATCCCCGGTCTATTCGCTGTATCACGGCATCGTCAAAAAGTACGACCATCGGCTTCATCACGAAGAGCCGATGTTCGAGGCCCACGTCGAAAAGGAACTTGTTTTCATGCGGGCGACGTTCGAATCGATGGACCTTGACGAATCTGAACTTCGTACTGCTCTTTCATTCAAGGACGCCATGGCGCTGATTGAAGTTGTCGCCTCGCTTCTTTACAACGACGACTATGTTATTCGCGGATTCGAATGTTCCAGGCTGTGCAGACGGGGCAGAAACTGCATGTTGCATAACCGTGGTCCGGTCTGATCAGGCCGGAAAGTTCCCATGAACGAGGTCGCCGCCTGATGGTGTTTTACCCTGAAAGGGAACATGTAATAAGCCTTATTTCGCGGGCTTCATCGGACATCCCGGCTGATGTGCGGACTGCTCTTGAAGGCAGTCTGGATGTGGCCGCAGGCAACGCCGCAGTAATCGTCCATGAAATTCTGGATAACTGTGCGCTGGCTTCATGTCAGCAGGTTCCGATATGTCAGGACACCGGAATCCCGACGTTTTATGTCAGCGGACCTGTCGATATGGACCGGGCGCGTGTGGTCGAAGTCGTTACGTCCGCCGTCAGGGACTGTGTGAAATCTGGAATCCTGCGACCGAACGCCGCTGCCGCGCTGACCGGTATTAACACGGGCGACGGGACTGGCGACGGAATACCTCAAGTCTATTTTGATTGTGCTGAAACCCCGACAATTACTGTTGATCTGCTTTTGAAAGGCGGGGGCAGTGAAAATGCCGGCATTCAATACAGTCTTCCGGACCAGGCCCTTGGTGCCGGCCGCGATATCGAAGGCGTCAGAAAATGCGTAATTGACGCTGCATTTCAGGCTCAGGGGGCGGGCTGTGCGCCCGGGATTCTTGGTGTCTGCATCGGTGGCGACCGGGCGACCGGTTATGCCGTCGCAAAACGCCAGCTTCTGCGCCCGCTCGTTGAAGATGGGGCGGCCGGCCAGTTTGCCGAGCTGGAAGCCAGTCTGCTTGCGTCAATTAATTCACTCGGAATCGGTCCGATGGGGCTTGGCGGCTTTCCCACGCTCCTCGGTGTAAAGATTCATGCGGTGTCCAGACATCCCGCCAGCTTTTTTGTTTCAGTGTCGTACGGGTGCTGGGCAACTCGCAGACGGCGCCTTTCTGTCGGACCCGATGGCGGATGGTTGGTAACATGAGCAGCAATGCCGATTCCGTTTTCAACGTTATTTCGCCAACTTCCACCAGTTCGGTCCGTGCGCTTCATGTCGGTCAGCGGGTAAGTCTGTCGGGAATTATTGTTACCGCAAGGGACCTTGCACATAAACATCTGGTGGAATCCAGACCGCAGGAATTGCGGGATGTTCTGCGCGGTGCGTTCATTTATCATTGCGGTCCTGTCGCTGTACCTGATGGTTCCGGCTGGCGTATCTCATCTGCCGGGCCGACCACTTCTGCCCGTGAAGAGCAGTATCAGGCCGACGTTATTCGTGAATATGGAATTGCCGGCGTTATCGGGAAAGGCGGAATGGGGCAGAAGACGGCCGCTGCGCTGGCGGAATGTGGCGCAGTCTATCTTCATGCTACGGGCGGGGCCGGTGCGTCGCTGGCCGCGTCAATCAAAGAAGTTGTGGCAGTGTTTTATCTTCGGGAATTCGGCGTGCCCGAGGCGATGTGGGTTCTTCGCGTCGAAAACTTCCCTGCGGTCGTTTCCATGGATTCCCACGGTGGCAGTCTTCATCAAATCGTCTATCAGGATTCCCTTGCAGTCCGAACCCGTCTGATTATCTGAAGTTATTGTTGTCCGGTTATTTCGCCGCCTTCGGGGCAACCGGCTTGCTGGCTACCGGTTTCGGAGCCTCCGGCTTCGGCGTCACGACTTTCGGCGCAGCAGCCTTGACTGCCTTCAATTCGGCCTGAAGGTCAGCAAACTTCTTGTCATAGATCTTCTGCATGTCGCCGATCTTTCTGCGAAGCTCGTCGGCCTCGTCCTTGACCACGGCGATTTCGTTAATCGTTGTGGAAAAGAGCGTAGTCCTGATTTCTTCCTTGACCGACTCGGCGATCCGAAGAAGGTTTTCCTTGTGGACAGAATCGGACATCTTCGCCAGGGCTGAAGCGCCCGCGGCAGCAGATTCTTCGGCCTTGTTGCGGGCCTTCCCGGCGATCTCCATTCCCTTTTCGGCCAGCTTCACGCCTTTCTGGGAAATGGTCTTGAACTGTTCCTTTGACTCGTTGATTGCTTCGTTGATTTGTTCTGTTACTTTGTTCTTCATGTTGTTTGCTCCATTAAGCATGTTACGTTTTAAAATCATAGCACAATCAGAAAATAACGCGCTGCGTCAATTTGTCAATAGGCAGGCTGTTAATAAAATTTGAACTACGGATTTACGAACGTTGTATTGATGTAATTGTGGGTGATTGTCGAAGGTGTTTTCTCTGTAAAATCGGCCCATTTCAGCAGTCCGGTCGTTCTGCATGTCAGGTTTCCGACGTTCCACATATCAAGACTTGTCAGTCTGACAGTCTTTGTGAATGCCTGGACGCCTTTGATGAAAACTTGAACCGTTGCGTCAACCGGGCCGTAGTCGTGGTCGTCAAAGAAGTAAACGCCGACCGTGAACGCCCGGCCGGCCGCGCAGTCCAGCCCCATTGTCAGCACTTCAGGTGCGCTGCCGTCGTCACTGTCATTGCGAAGACGAACAAGGTCGTTTGTCCAGGGAAGCGCGTCGCCCCACAGGTCTTTGGCAGGTGACGGGTTGAACCAGAAGCAGTCGTAGGGCAGGTCGAACCAGTTGTCGGGTGACCCGTTGCTGTCGCAGTCACATTCGGTTCCGTCTTTGCCTGCGAACGGGTGCGTGTAGTGAAGGTCCAGGTCCGGGCCCATGAACGGTGGCGTCGGCGTGAACGGGTTGACCGGCTTCCATGACAGCAGAATGTCTGCCTTGATTTCAGTTCTGGTTGTTATCTTTACTGATGTTGGTTCACATGTGGTGTGTCCGTCGGCATCAGTGACGTCAAGGAACAACTCGTATGTACCGCCTTCACCGACCATGAAAGTAGCTTCAGGTTCGGTCGGGTCCGGAATGAAATAACCACCGTTGTTCGCAGGCTGGTTCACAGTCCATGAATAGCCGGTCAACGCACCGAACGGTGAAAATGAATTGACGCCTGAAAGGGATATCAAGGTGCCGGTCGGCACTTCGAAACCTTCGTCGGTCCTGCAGATTCTGGTGTTAAGCGTTTCGGCCGGCAGTCCGCGGTCAACGGGACAACCATCGCCCTGCACCATATAGTCGTTCATTATCTGAATGATAGGTCTGGTGCAGGCGCCTTCGACAGCAAATCCGCTGACCCGAAGGTATTGGGTCCCTGAAAACATGTCCCCGGAAACAACGATCTGCCCGTTCTGCGTAATTGGCATGCCGATTTCGTCTACAGGGCTGGCGGTCGCCGGATCGTAAACTACCCGAATTGCAAGCGTTTCCAGTGGTTCAAGCGAAACAGGGTTCTGCACGGTCGGCTGCGCCCCGGCAAACTCGACCTTGAAGCCTGCATTCACCCCGGGACCGTCAACGTAAACCCCTTTCAGGGTTACCGGCATTGCGCCGCATGATTTCAGCAATACATTTCTGGTGATTGGTGACCCGATTACTTCGGGACCAAAATCAATCGACGAAGGAATGATTTCCAGGCACGGCTTGCTTCTGTTGCCCATCGCATGCACAAGATATCCATCGGGGAATTCAGCGTCCGACGTGTAAACCTTGATTTCGCTGTAGGCTTCGTCCGAGCTGGTCGGTTCAAAAACGACATGGCCTTCAAACCTGGCCCCCGGCTTCAGAACCTTCGGGGGCGAAATCATATACGTTGTTTTCGAGCCTGCTACCTCAGGCTCAAACCCGATGTCCATCTTGATTGACAAAGGCCCGTTCGTAGTGACTTTGTCCAGCCGGAGGGCGGCATCCCCGTCATTTTTGAAAGCGATGGGAACGGTTGCGGTCGCGCCAAGTGGAACATATCCAAAGTCGATGAAGTACGGAATTACGGTCAGTTTTCCCCTCGGGATTGAAACTTCACCGCCATTGTCAACAATGTCGGAAATTGCATCAGGTTGGCCTTCGTCCGTGGTATTGCCGGTGTCGACAGGGTTTTCATCGGTCTGGACTGCCGTGTCGTCCTGCGCTGCGTCGAAAGTGTCCTGTCCCGCATCCCTGGTGTCTTCATAACTGATGTCAGGCGGCTGTCCCTGATCCTGCGCCATATCAACGCCCGGGATATCAGGTACGTTTGTATCTGAGGGGCCCGTACCAGTCGAGCAACCGACCGACAACCACAGCAAACATATAAAAACAAATTTGGTCTTCATATCAATATTCCAGCAATGGGAACGGGGATCAATGGGAATTCTAGCGGATTGTATCGGTCTGTGAAACAGGGGAATGTGATTGAGTACTTGGGAAGTCACGCATTCGCTGTTATCTTAGGGAGTGGCGGCGTCGGGAAGCGCCAGTGAAGCGTTCCGGTCCCGATGGTTGCCCGTTCATGTGTTCGCATGGCTTCGCAGCGTGGGAAAGGCAGTTAATTATGGTTATTAAAACGGCTGCAATCATCCTCGGGGGTGGCATTGGCCGGAGGGTCGGCACAAAACGGCCTAAACAATTCGAGGAGATCGCAGGAAAACCTGTGATTGCCTGTGCCCTTGATCTGTTCGAAAAGATTCCCGAGATTGACGGGATTGTTGTGGTTGTGCCCCCTGACTGGGTTGATTTTACAAGGGCTTTGCTGAACAAGTCTCAGTACAGAAAGGTCCTGGATGTCGTCCCCGGCGGTGCAACGCGGCAGATGTCGACCTTTTCCGGTCTTGTGCTTGCGCAGCGCTTCGGCGGGGCGGCGTTGAAAAAAGTCGTAATTCACGATGCCGTTCGTCCGCTTACCGGGACTGATCTTGTTCTGCGCGTTTTGAAGGCTGTAGACAGGACCGGCGCAGCAACCGCCGCATACAAGGCTTCCGATACGCTGCTTAAGGTTGAAGGCGATGTCGTGATGGAAGTCGTTGATCGCGAGCCGCTGTGGAATGCGCAGACGCCTCAGGCATTTACGCCGCAGGTAATAATGGCAGCCCATCGCCAGGCTCTTAATGCCGGGCTTACCGACGCGACCGATGATATCCAGCTTGTCCTGAAGGCCGGTGGTTCGGCGGTAGTCGTGGAATCTGATTCAGGCAATATGAAGATAACATATCATTGTGATATCGAGATGTTACAGAAAATGCTCGCCCCAACCGAGTAAGGCCGGACTTTCCCCGGAGACATCAATGAATCAAAACGCAATTATTGGAATTGACCTCGGTGCGACCAGAATCAAGGCCGGACTGGTTCGTGGTGATTCCATAACGGGAACGGTCGTCGCCAATCTACAGCCTGAAGACAGAAGTCAGGAAGGCGTCGTCAGGCGCCTGGCGGCCGTTGTGCAGGAACTGATTTCGAAGCATCTGCCTGCCGGTGAAATGCCGGTCGGGATCGGCATAGGGTCGCCAGGGGTGATTCGTCATGCCGACGGTGTCATCGTCAAGGCGCCCAATTTTGACGAATGGAATGATTTTGAGCTTGGAAGGATGCTCAGTCAGGCGACGGGGTTGCCGACCAGCCTTGATAACGATGCAAATGTCATCACTCTGGGCGAGGCCGTGTACGGTGCCGGTCGCGGTATGCGCGACTTTGTCTGTCTGACGCTTGGCAGTGGCCTTGGCGGCGGATTGTTTTTAGACGGGAAGATATATCGCGGGGCCGATGGCATGGCCGGGGAACTTGGTCATATTGGAGTTGAACCGGAAGGTTTTCCTTGTAACTGCGGCAGTCGTGGTTGTGTCGAGCAGTACGTCGCTGCGGTCGGCCTTCGTAACTATGTGAAAAGGGATAACCTTTTTGGTGACGAGACTGAAGCGGCGCTTGCCGATCCGGATCTTCCAAAAAGACTGTTTGAGATGGCCATGGCCGGTGATCAGGACGCAAAGAAGTACTTTCATGACGTCGGATATTACATGGCCATGACGATCGGAACCTGTCTGAATCTGCTGAACGTTGAAGCCGTCGTAGTTGCCGGTGGCCTGACCCGGGCCTGGTCGGCTTTCGGTCCGACCATGTTGTCAGAACTGTCTCGCAGGGCGTACCCGGTTCTTGTTAAACGGACCCTGATTGTGAAGTGTCAGTTGTGGGAGGATGCCGGAATCCTCGGTGCCGCCGCTCTGATGTCCCCGGTCAATCAGCACAGCCTTTAATTCATTGTTTCCAGTGTGATATTATCTGACGTAAGAATGCTGGGGAACGTCATGAAAATCTGCCCTCAATGTGGAAAATCGTGGCCTGATGCAGCAAGATTCTGTCCTGTGGACGGGGCCGTAATTCCTGTTGACATGCCTTCTGATGCGAAGCCTGAGCGCGAGGATTCCGGTATGGAACCGGCGCCTGCAATCGGCCAGTTTTCAGAGACGAAGTGGTTCAAGAAGGGTGAAGTTGTTGACGAACAGGACCTTCCCGTGGAAACCCTTGGTGCAGGTCAGCTCGAGCAGAAGTACGAAAAGACGAGTGAGTTTTCTGCTGTCGACGAGGAAATGTTTTCGCTGAGACGGCGGAAAAAGAACTGATTCAGGTTTCCGCAATAATGCCGGGATATTCGCATGACAGATAATAAAAATGTAATGCTGATAAGGCTTTTTGGGCCGACTCTTCTGGACGTGTCTTTATTTGTGCGCGGTCTTGCGCGGATGTCAGACGACGTGCCTGTCTGCTGGGATGAACATCCTGAAGTGGTCGTCAAGTGCATTGGCAGCAGGATGCTTTCTGATATCTGTGAAAAGTATCAGGACCAGGTCTATTCCATAGATGGGCGGTCGATGGAAAATGTTGTGGCTGCCCTTCTGGTAACTGGCGGGCACACGATTTCCACCGCTGAATCATGTACCGGCGGTCTTGTCGGTCAGATGCTGACTTCAGTGCCGGGGTCATCTGACTATTATGTGGGCGGTTTTATTACATATTCCGATGCGATGAAGCGGGCGATCCTTGATGTTCCGGCCGATCTTCTGCAACAGTACGGGGCAGTGTCCGCCGAGGTAGCCATGGCGATGGCGAAAGGGGCCAGACGGCTTGCTGGAACTGATGTAGCGGTTTCTGTTTCAGGTATCGCCGGTCCTTCAGGTGGAACCGATCAGAAGCCGGTCGGTACTGTCTGGTTCGGCCTGGATTCCGGTGAAGGGACGACTTCCCATCTGGCCAGTTTTTGTGGTAATCGCAGCGAAATTAGAAGGGCGGCTTCGATTTTTGCGCTTGACCTGATCCGTCGCTGGTGCATCAATCGCAGGGGGCGGAACCCCGACGGTTCGACCGGTAATTAGTTTTGCACAGTTGTTTTAAGTATCTGGTATCGAGTTGTTTTAAGTATCCGGTATCGTGTGTCCGGATGGAGAAAGCTAGATGGCGTTGAACGAAAATGGTGTCGAGGAAAGTAGAGTTGATGAAGGTGAAAGAACTGCTGCGGTGGTAATCGAGCCTTCCATTTCTTTTGCGAATGAGCTGCTTGAAGCGGTAAGAGATATCAGGAAACGGCTTGGTCGTGATGTTCGTGTTGTGTGGATGCCCCCGGAATCCTGCTGTGCCACGCTGGTTTCGGCCGTTCTTCCCGGCAGGGCAAGGGATGAAGTTATCGCCATGGGCCTCAGCGCGGCGGTGCCGGTGCTGAAGGATTTCACGATCCGGCTTGACCCGCCTTCGCTGGAACGTCTTGGCGACGGGTCCATGCTGATCCTGTCCAGAGTCTGGTCGGAAGGCGACGAACTTGCTGCGGTGACGCAGAAGTTAATCAGGGCTCTGGATACCGTCGGTGTTGAAGCAAGGATGGAAACGGAAGCGGCAGGCGGGGTAAGATTCATTCTGGGATGGATTCCGGCACCGTGTTCATTGACCGAGATACCGGCATCCGACAGTAATGCGGCCGTGCGTTCGCCTGACGGAGCGCGTAAGATGCCGGAAGGAATGGTTGTAAGGGGGCTCATGGCTGGAATCGTCAGTTCAGTCGAGGGCACGCACATGTGTACATGCAGAAGGGTAAGGGCTGTTCCTTTTGCTGAAAATAGACAGTCCCGGTTTGGATAAAGCAGTTCCGGCACTCAAACAATAAGGATGGGGTACAACAATGGCAAAGGAAGCCAAGGAAAGTAAGAATATTCAGTTAAAGCACGGCGAAAATGCCGAGCAGCGTGAACGCAACATTGAAGTCGCGATGATGACTATTGAACGTCAGTTTGGAAAAGGCAGCATCATGCGCCTGGCCAATGACGGAAGTTCGATTAACAAGGTTCCTGTAATCAGTTCGGGATCGCTTTCGCTGAATATCGCCCTCGGGATCGGCGGATATCCGAAAGGCCGCGTCGTCGAGATTTACGGTCAGGAATCGTCAGGAAAGACCACTCTTTCGCTGCTGGCTATTGCTGAATGTCAGAAGGCTGGTGGACTTGCTGTTTTCATCGACGCAGAACATGCGCTTGACGTGAATTACGCCAGGAAGCTTGGGATTTCGGTTGAAGACCTTCTGCTTGCGCAGCCGGATACAGGCGAGCAGGCCCTTGAGATCGCCGAGACTCTGGTCAGGACCAATGCGGTTGACCTGGTCGTCGTTGACTCGGTAGCTGCCCTTGTGCCGAAGGCCGAGCTTGAAGGTGAAATGGGTGATTCCCACGTCGGTCTGCAGGCCAGATTGATGAGTCAGGCCCTGCGCAAGCTGGCCGGCGTGCTTTCAAAGTCCAACACGTGCATGATTTTCATCAATCAGATCAGAATGAAGATCGGCGTGATGTACGGCAATCCCGAAACGACGACCGGCGGAAACGCCCTCAAGTTCTATGCAACTATCAGACTGGATGTCAGGCGCGGTCAGGTCGTCAAGGACGCAGATGGCCAGGTCAACACCGGCATGCGCGTCAAGGTCAAGGTCGTCAAGAACAAGATGGCTCCGCCGTTCCGCGAAGCTGAATTTGATCTGATGTACGGCGAAGGCGTGAACGTGCTGGGTGAACTGGTTGATCTGGCCGGGACGCTCGGTGTTCTTGACAAGAGTGGCTCCTGGTACGGTTATGCCGGCAAGCGCCTTGGACAGGGTCGTGAACAGGCGATGGCTTATCTGAAGGATAACCCGGCCGATCTGGCCGCCGTCACCCGTGATGTCTATGTGAAGTGCGGCATCGCAGTCGAAGGTGCCGTTACAGAGGCTTGATATGTCTGAATCCAGTCCGCCGCTTGATCTGGACGGGTTGCTTCGATTTTCCCAGGCTCAGGGGGTTTCGGACATTCACCTGAAGCCGGGTCGCCCGCCGATATTTCGACTTTCTTCGTCGATGGAGCTGGTAACGCCCAGGAATCTTGGCATATTAAGCGAAAGTGACGTCCGCGACATCTTTGCCGACGTGCTGGAAGACAGACATCGCGAATTACTGAAGGAAAATGGTTCAGTCGATCTGGGGTGGGGTGTTCCAGGCATCGGGCGCTTCAGAATTAACCTGTTTCGCAGCAGGCTTGGAACTCAGGCCGTAGTTCGTTTTGTAACTTCAAGCATCCCGACGCTTGAAGAACTGTTTCTGCCACCGGTAATCAAGAAGATATGTGAAGCCAGGCGGGGGCTTATTCTGGTCACAGGCGCCGCAGGTCAGGGCAAAAGTACGACTCTGGCTGCGATTGCCGATCAGATCAACCGTTCAAGGGCCGGTCACATTATTACGATTGAAGACCCTATCGAGTATCTGATTGAAGATAAGCGTTCGGTAGTGACTCAGCGTGAGGTCGGTTCAGATACGGTCGGTTTCCGGGAAGGGCTCCGGGCCGCTCTGCGACAGGATCCCGACGTGATTGTTGTCGGCGAAATGCGTGACCGTGAAACGATTGAAACGGCCATCATGGCAGCCGAGACAGGCCATTTGGTCCTTTCGACGCTTCACACCGTTGACGTGCGCGAGACGGTGAATCGAGTTCTGTCGGTTTTCCGCGAGACTGAACAGGATGCAGCAAGAATTCGTCTGGCAGCAGTCATGCAGGCTGTTGTCAGTCAGCGTCTTGTCCACAGGGCCTCGGGCAAGGGCAGGGTTCCGGCCGTCGAGGTCATGCTGTGTACCGGCAGGCTGCGGGATATAATGAAGGAACATGATGGTGCGGATATGCTTTCCGATGCCATCGAGGCCAGCCATGATCAGTATGGCATGCAGACTTTTGATCAGTCCCTGATGTCGCTTTTCAGGGAAAAAATGATTTCCTACGATGAAGCCGTCCTGAACTCCAGCAGGCCGGATGATTTTGCGTTGAGAGTCAAAGGTATTGACACCCGCAGAACGGATGCCGAAACGTTTCTGACCGGCGGGTTCGAGGACTATGACGACAGCTTTTCCACTCGAGGATGAAAAACGTGAAAGCTCAAGAGATAAGAGAAAAATTTCTGAAGTACTTCGAGGAACGCGGTCATCGCATTGTTTCAAGCCACGGCCTGATTCCGTCGTCCGACCCGACCCTTCTGTTCGTGAATGCGGGGATGGTCCAGTTCAAGGACGTCTTTGCCGGCTATCGTGACCCCGGCTACCGTCGCGCCGTGTCCAGCCAGAAGTGTCTGCGCGTAAGCGGCAAGCATAACGATCTTGACGAAGTCGGGCGCACACCAAGGCATCACACATTTTTTGAGATGCTCGGGAACTTTTCGTTCGGTGATTATTTCAAGCGTGACGCCATTGTTTACGCCTGGGATCTTCTGACCCGGGGATACGGTCTGGACCCGAAGGATCTGTGGATAACCGTTTATCCCAGTGATGACGAGGCCCGCAGGCTCTGGATTGAAGAGGCCGGCGTTGAACCTTCCAGGGTTATTGACGACCCGGATGATTTCTGGTCGATGGGTGACACCGGTCCGTGCGGCCCGTGCAGCGAAATCTATGTCGATCGGGGACCTTCGTATTCCGGCACATCAATGACCGATCAGGGTCACAGGTTCATGGAAATCTGGAACCTGGTTTTCATGCAGTTCAATCGCGACGAGGCCGGCGTTCTTCATCCGCTTCCGGCCCCGTCCATTGACACCGGCATGGGCCTCGAGCGCATCGCATCTGTGCTTCAGGGCGTCCGGACAAATTACGAAACCGATCTGCTGCTTCCCCTGATTCAACGCGCCGCGAAAGCAGCCGGGGTTACTTACGGGGAAAATCAGGAAATAGATACTGCTTTGCGCGTCATCGCTGACCATGCCAGGGCGACGGCGTTCCTGATTGCCGATGGCGTATATCCTGAAAATGAAGGTCGCGGATACGTCCTGCGCCGCCTGATGAGACGGGCGATTCGATTCGGTCACAAGCTTGGATTCCGTGGTCCGTTCTTCACTGATATCTGCATGTACGTTTCGGTCGTCATGGGTGCTGCGTGGCCGGAACTGGAACGCGACGCCGCGGTGATTGAAAGGGTTGCGGGACAGGAAGAAAGACAGTTCCTGCGGACGCTGTCATCGGGCATGGAACTTCTTGAAACTGCAATTGATTCTGCCAGGAAAGCCGGGCGCTCGGCGATCGACGGGGCGGCCGTTTTTACACTTTATGATACCCACGGTTTTCCAATTGATCTGACAGAAATTGTAGCCGGTGAAAATGATCTCGGGATTGATCGTGACGGTTTTAACGTCCTTATGGAGGCCCAGCGTGCGCGTGGCCGCGCTTCGTGGAAGTCCAGGGACAGTTCGACTGACGCGATCGTTGAATACTGTCGTATCAACGAACTGAAGACCGTTTTTAACGGTTACGCATATGACGAACGCGTCGGTGCCGATGCTGCTGCTTTTATCCGTGGGCTGTTTGTTGAAGGCAGCCCGGTTACGTCAGTTGGAAATGGTGTTGAAGTGACGCTGGTCACTGATGTGACGCCGTTTTATGGCGAGTCGGGCGGGCAGGCCGGTGATACCGGTGTTATCCACGCCCATGGCGTCGAATTTGTTGTCGAAGACACCAGGAAACTGACGGAAGACTGCATTATTCACATCGGGCACGTTGTTTCGGGCAAGCTGACGGTCGGCGATGCTGTCGGAATGAAGGTCGATGCAGCCCGCCTTGGTACAAGACGTAACCACAGCGCCACGCATCTGCTCCACAGGGCCCTCCGAACTGTGCTCGGGCCGCACGTTCGTCAGCGTGGTTCCCTGGTGTCGCCTGACAGGCTGCGCTTTGATTTTTCGCACATGTCGGGCCTGACCGGTGAAGAAATCAAAAAGGTCGAGGACATGGTTCAGGGCTGGATTCTGGATGACAGCCCGGTTGTGACCAGGGAAACGACGATTGAAGAGGCAGTTGCAGGCGGTGCGCTTCATTTCTTCGAAGATAAATACGGGGAAACTGTCCGCATGGTGAAAATGGGTGATTCCATTGAGCTTTGCGGCGGAACTCACGTTGACCGGACTTCGCAGATCAGCGTGTTCAAGATCGTTTCGGAAGGTGGAATTTCTGCCGGAATCCGCAGGATCGAGGCCCTTACCGGCAGCGCGGCGATTGCTTTCTTCAAGCAGCGTGATTCCGTGCTGGGCGCTGTTGAAAACGTCCTGCGGATCGAAGGTCCGGGCGTTGTCGAGCGCATTGAAAAGCTGACCGAGCAGGAAAAATCGCTGAAGAAGGAACTTGCCGATCTGAAGGTGAAGGCGGCCGCAGCATCATCATCCGGTCCGGAGTCCCCCAGAATTGTTGAATGTAATGGAATCAAGGTGATGGTCGTTTCGGCAGACGGAATGGACAAAAAAGGTCTGCGCGAACTTTCAGATGTCATGCGTGACCGCGTCGGTTCAGGCATGGTTTTGATTACGATGGTCGAAGGTCCGAAAATGATGGTTTGTCTTGCGGTTACGCCCGATCTGCAGAAAGAACAACCTGCCGGAACGGTGCTGAACAAGATACTTGGATACATGGGCGGGCGTGGCGGCGGTTCCCCGTCATTGTCTCAGGGTGCCGTTGATACGCCGGAAGATAGAACCATCATACTTGACGCACTGGCAAAAGCTCTGCAATGATGTAGCACGTTTTGGTTCCAGCAGGAGGCCGACATGGCTAAGAAGACTGACAAGGCTAAGAAGACCGAAGTGGCCGGGGGCGCTGACATTGTGATCGACCTGCTTCAAAGGCATTCCGAGGTGCCTTCCGGGCAGGATTTGCTGTCACGTTTTTCTAAAATGTACGCCGGAAAGCCGGCCGGGGTGGCTGTGGCCGTGGCGCCCGTAATGCCCCCGCCAGTCGCTGAGCCTGTGCGGCGTGCTGCGGTCGAGCCGGTTGAAGAACTGGTGGAAACGGCGGTTTTTGAAGCTCTGCCTGAAGTGCCGGTCGACGAACTGCTGGATATTGAAGAGCCGGTTGAGGATCTGTCCGACGCC
This sequence comes from uncultured Anaeromyxobacteraceae bacterium, assembly GCA_964522105.1. Classification (GTDB taxonomy): domain Bacteria; phylum Myxococcota_A; class UBA9042; order DTJE01; family DTJE01; genus JAGOFO01. The sequence continues at coordinate 49,881 of CAZFVA010000015.1, read as the reverse complement.
GAAGTTTTCGTTGAAGAATCAGCCGACGTGATGCTGCCGGGCGAAGAGCCGGCAATCGACGAAGTGCCGGCCGACGATATGCCGGTGTTTGAAGTGCCGGTCGAAGAATATGCGTCGCTGGAAGACGTTGCTTCGCAGGGTGATGATGAAAGCCTGCCGGGTGCTGAACCGGAGGTTTTTGATGATGAGCCCGGCGCGACAGTGTCACTTGATGCCCTGGATGAATCGATAATTGCCGATATGGATGCTGATAATTCCGAGGAAGAAGACCTTCCCCGCGATCCCAATGCAACGATTGCCATGGGTGCGATTGATGAATCCGATGTTCAGATCGAATCATCAACTGAAGATGACGAGAACCATAAGAAGAAAAAGAAGCGCCGTCACCGCTGATCGATCCTGCGCAGACGCCACCCCCTGAATCAATTATTGGTTTATCAGAATACTGAAGGGAATTTTGTCAGCAGTCCGCCGGTCGACCATGAGCTCCAGCGACTGGTGTACAGGCTTGAAGAGTCGTAATTGTTGATATCAAAGTCAGGCGACATTATTGAATAGTATTTAAGGCTTACAGTGCCTGACTTCAGCGGCTTGATATCCATGCCTGACGCTACATCAAGGTCAGGCAGTTTGATGTTTCTGGTGTCGCCCGCGGCCAGTATTGACCAGCGACCTTTTTCGTTAATTGTGTAAAGTCTGATGTAGAAAAACGACGGGGCGGGGGGCTCTTTCATTGTCCAGGTCAACGTCCTGTCCAGCCACAGCCAGTTTTTCGGTGGGGAGCTGAAAGCCAGAGTGTTCATGAACGGCCCGGCTGTGACAGATGATCTGAAAAAGGCCAGAACCGGCACGCTCGTGCCGGGATCTTCCGCATCATCAGCGTTGGACGTCATGTCGATCAGTGAACTGATTTCGCCCTTGCCTGACGGTTCCCTGATTACGTTCGGACCGTCATTTCCAAGCCTTATTATCAGGCCCCGTGAGCCTCCGATGATGACCTCGCCATTGTGGTCTGCCACTGAAGCAGTCAAGTCGTCCAGGACTCCGGATTCAACTTCGGCAAGGGTCGTGGCGCTTTCCCCGGTCAGAATCATCCCACGTCGCCCGGTTGCTGTGATGTTCCCGCCAGTTGCTGTGACCGAATACAGGTCAGTCGACGTCGGGGATGGCTTGACAAGCGACGCGGCATTTTCGTCTGCCGTGATTACGGTGCCTTTTGCGCCGACGCCGACTACTTTGCCGCCCCCGGTGAATTTCACATCGAAAAGCGGGGCCGGGGATCCGTAATCAAGTCGTTTCCAGAGCCCTGAAAGTTGTCTGACGTAAAGCCTGTTGGCGGCTATGACCCAGAATATTCCATCGTCAGAAGCCGCCGCTGCGGTCAAGTCCACTTTATCCGTTGAAACCGTTTCCGTCGTCCACTGGAAAGTCACCGGATCAAAGAAATAGACCCGCGAGGAGCTGCCTGCAAAAAGAATCCGGCCATCGTAAGTCTGAACGCACGCGTTGATTTTCAGGTTCCCGAAAGTCGGAAGTGCGGTTACGAGGCCGTAGCTGTCAACAGTCCATGCCCTGCCGTCGGTATCGACAACAATGCCGGTGCTGCCGGACGAACACCCGGCTTTCACATCAAGTTCGGAAACAATTTCTGGCGCACCGGTGCTGTCTTGAAACACTCTGACCGGTTCTGTCTTAAATGGTGTCCAGGCTTCGGCAGATGCTATGGAATACGGTTCACCTGTTGATGACGCCGAGGCTGCTTCCGTGGAAAAAATGACTGAAGCCCCTTCAAGAGGTCCAGTCATGTCATGTGGCAGGGATTTGAAGTCAAAGATGTTTCCATCGATCGAAGTGATTGAATCCCATAGATTCAGGAATCCATCTGAACCGAGTTCCATCGCCAGTGCGGTCTCATGGATATTCGGACCGCCCGCCCCGCCCGGCGGCGCGATCATTCTGACCCGCAGCGTCCGGTCAAGGGGAATATTCAGGCGTACGTTGTTGCCCGCGCTGATAGATGATGTCCCGACATAGACGTGTCGCAGCAGTCCCATTATTACCGGTACAAAACTGCCGTCTGAAGGTTTCTTGAACCCCCCGACGCAATACACTGCGACATCACCAAGACGCGAGTTCAGCGCATAAGTTCCGGCGCTTGTCATAATGGCGCCAGGTCCGGGATTATCACCCCAGGAAGATGTTGATGTGTTGCTGATTCCGCAACGGACCTCGGCAGTTCCGGGACTTGGTTTGCACACGGTTCCCTGTCCGTCTGTCTGGTAGCAGTTGTATCCGGAAGGGCAGTCATCAACCGTCAGGCAGGGCTTTGAGCATGTCAGGAAAGTTGGCCCTGACATGATGCAGACTGAACCTGCGTCGCACTGAGAATCGACCAGGCATGACCTGCATGTGGAACCGTTTACAAGCGGCATGCCCTGGCAGTCAGCCGCCGGAACTATAAATTCTTTGTCTGTGCCAAGAACTTTTCCGGTCACCGTGCCCGGTGAAGGCGGAAAAACGTATTCGCCTTCCCCTTCCCCTTCGTCCGGCGGAATCGGGGTGTATAGCGGTTCAAGGTAGATAGTGACGTTTTCTGCGTCTACGCCGACTATGCTCCATGTCGTATAGTCCTGCCTGCTGGCAGTTACCATAAGCGGGCCGGCCAGGCCGCGTCTGGAAATCGTGACCATGCCCCTGCCGTCGGTGAAGCCTTTATCTGTCGTCAGCGCTTCGCTGCCAAGCATGACAAAAGCCTGTGATATCGGGGAGTCATAGTACGAGTCGATGACCGTGACATTAACTGATCCAGATATTGCCGGTCCCCACGTTCCGCCAAGAAATCCGGTGGGATTAAAATAGTAAAACGCGTTGTCCAGCCTTTGCCTGATCCCGTCGGGACCGACAACAAAGATGTCAACCAGGCCTTCTTCATCTGCGGCAGGCGAGAACACGGCAAGTCTGCCCGGGTCGCCGCTGACAGCCGCTGTAGCTTCGTAGTTACCGAAAAATACCCTTGTTCCTTCGACAAGTCCTGAACCGGTCACATAGACCAGGGTCCCGCCTGACATTGAACCACGGTCAGGCGTCACCACTTTTGCCATCAGAGTGTCTGACGAACATGTTAAAGCGCCAGCCTTTTTAATGCTGGATCCGTCGCGGAATATGGCGGTCACATCATGAACACCCGGTCCGACCGGGGGGATTCTGATTTGCAGGCTTGTATCTGTCGGGGCTGTCGTTATTACCGCAGGAAGTGGTCCAATCAGAACATCTACGACGTCGGCCAGTCCGGCACCGGTAATTGTCGCGTCAATGCCACCTTCAGGTGGTGCTGCGGCAGGATCGATCGCGTCTATCCGGGCGTCTTTGAGCCAGGTAAATCCATCTGTAAACGTGTCAGATTCGTCCGGGGATTCCAGCGTGACATCAACAGTTCCGGGATTGCCGGCAGGTGTTAAGAACTTGACGGTATTTATGTCGGGAACTTCCGACACCGATACCGGAACTGTTCCCAACTTGACCAGCAGCGACTCACGATTTCCGTAATCAAGCCCGGTAACCGCAAGTCTGGCTTCAATACCACCGGCCTGTGGTGACGTGTTCGGGACTACTGCCCATATGCGCAAAGCCGGGTTATCAATATCCTGCTGGTTGAGCGCCGTGAAACATGCGCGTGCCAGAAAGGTACCTGCCGGGCCGACCAGACTGACGTCCACCGGTCCATCCCCGTCCGATCCCGAAAAATCGGCGGTAAATGAAATACTGGAGTCCGACACGACTGTCCTGGATGTAACGGTGCCGGAAGACATTGAAATCGCTTCGATTGACCCGAGATTTGTGCCGGTAACAGTTATCTGGACCGGGCCCCCGTCATCTGAACCGGCAGCATTAACAACGAAAGGACTGCATGTAACGTCAGAGGGCGTATCCACGTATCTGAAACTGCGCCCCATACGTCCCTTGCCGGAACCGGAAAGGACCAGAACCTCAACTTGCCCGGCCTGACCTGGTGGCGTAATTGCCAGGATGGTTGAATCACTTATTCTGCGCACATCAATGGCGCTCCGTCCGTCAATAATGACGTCTGAATCAGGCGAAAACCCCTGGCCGCTGATTGTGATCGGAGTGCCGCCTGATGTCGGGCCGGCAGAAGGAATGACTGAAGTAACGGTGACGACCCCCGCGTACCTGAATCCCGGGCGCAGAACGGTCTTCTTGCCGTCTGCCCTGATTACGAAGACATCTACCGAACCGCCATATTCGTACGCGGCCGGTGTTGTGGTTCTGATGGTGTATTCGTTTTCAACTATTGTTTCAATGCCTTGCGTTGATCCGAAAACGACGGTCGAGCCGTTTGTAAAGCCGCGTCCTTCGATGGCAACGCGTGTCCCGCCCGCCGCCGGACCGGATGACGGTGTAACGTTTGTGATGGCGAAGCCTGATTGTCCGTTGTCCCCTGGAACGTAGTCGTCAGGCGGATCAAACGGAAGCTCGGACATGTTTGCATCGATGGCGTCAAACTGAGGATAGTATCCGGAAAAATCGCATCCGGTCGAAGCTGTCAGAACTGCCAGAAAAGCATAAAGAAGACCGCAGGATTTAAGCTTGAAGACCCTGGATGTCCTGCGCCCTTTAATCAATTCTTTCTCAGCCTGCACGACGTTCGTCGCCCGCCCGGTACGGATCCTGATTTCCAACTCCATATTATCCGAACTGGCGCACAAGCGGTCAAACAGCTTTGGTGTTTTTATGGCCGTGCCTTGTCGGATGCGCGTTTTTAACGCTGTCACAATTGCCATTTCCGGTGGGCCTGTTTGTCAATTTGTCATTCGACATGGCAGACAGTACCGCGAAAAGGCTGGCAGCGGTGCCTGCGCCAGGTCAAATAAGCCTGTCTAAACATCGGGAATGACTGGAGACGGGCAATTATTCTGCCTCTTATAGTGTTATGGTTCGTTAGTGGTACGTTAATTGCTAAATATAGATTCGGTTCTATGTCCTGAAGCGGGGCGTAATGCAGGAATTCATACGTAGAAATTTCTGGGCTGTAATTCTGGTTGTCATCGGGACCGGTTCGTTCCTGGCTGCCGGTCTTGTTTCCGAGTCGCTCGGTATTCTTTTTCTTGGCGGACAGTCAAAGGCGGGTGCGTCGACCGAAATGGCTACGGCAGCTCAGGCTCAGCCTGCAGTAATCGTTAAGCCCCGGTTTGATACGGCCCTTTTGAGCGCTGCCTCCGAGAGAAATGTCTTTGATGCCGAGCCTGAAGTTGTCGAGGAATTCGGCGCCGGTGACGGGGAAGGCTCGGGGGAAAATCCGGCAGGACAATCCGTAAATATCGCGGTCAGGCTGCTGGGAACGCTCGTTTCAAATATCCCGGAATGGTCAATGGCGACCATCGTTCTTAATAACGAGTCGAAACTGGTGCGCCGCGGGATTATGTTGCTGGACACCGTGGAAGTCGCTGAAATTCATCCAAAATATATAGTTCTTCGGCAGGGCGAAAAGGTAAGTGTTGTGACTTTGTGGGATGCCGAAGGTCCGACGCCGCCAGCAAAGGCAGCCGGTGATGAATCGGCACTTGGCGCCGGAGCCGTCGCCGGGAAGCCGTCCGAAGATGATCCTTTTGCCGCAGGCATTCAGAAGAAAGGTCCAAACGACTATCAGATCGACAAGAATATGCTGGAAGAACAACTGCAGGACCTGACCAAGATCGGCATGCAGGCCAGGATTGTGCCCAACTACGAAGCTGGCAAGTATGCCGGATTCCGTCTTGTAGGTATCAGGCCTAACAGCCTGTACAAAGCTATTGGACTTCAGTCCGGGGATCTTCTTCGCAGGATTAACGGCGAAGAAATTGATACTCCAAACAAGGCGATTCAGTTGTTTGAGTCGCTTCGCAGCAGTTCACAGATTGCCATCGACGTCGTTCGCCGTGGCAAGAAAGTGACGATGAATTACACAATTCAGTGAGGCACCTATGAATCCGGGTTCCCGGCTTATTGTTTGTATCGGAATCAGGCAGATGGTCGCGGTATCGTTGGCTTTTGCGCTGACTGCGGCGGTTTCTTCTGCTGACGCTCAGGAAGCGGACAAGGCGCTGCAGGTTCTGCCATCGGGTGGGGACGGCCTGCCACCGCCGAAGATTCCCGGTCTGCAACCCGAGAAGTCGCCGCTTCCAAAAGTTTCGCCGCTTCAGGGCACTGCCGCATCCGGTCAGGCTGCGGCCAAAGCGTCATCAGAAAAGGGTTCGGCCAGTATCAAAGAACTGCCGGTTCCCGGGTCTGTTGAAGAAGTCGTTACGTTCAAGACTAATTTCGAGAAAGATGTCCGGTGCATGCCGTTGCCTTTGAACGCGAAGATTAACGTCGATTTCGAAGAAGCCCCCATCAAAGATGTCGTCAAGTTCATAGCGTGCATCACTCAGCGAAACTTCCTGGTCGGAACCAACCTCAAGAACGGTAAGACCGTCACGATCATGTCAACGACCCCGGTCACAGTTTATGAAGCGTACAAGGCGTTTCTGGCGTCACTTGACATCAATGGCCTGACAGTTGTGCCGTCCGGTCCTTTCTACAAGATTGTTGAAACGGCCAAGGCCAAGACTGAAGTAGTACCGATTTTCCTGAATTCCGAAGCGGTGCCGGCAGAAGACAGGCTGGTGACCAGGATCGTCAACCTGAAGCATATTGATGTAAATGATGTTTCCCAGGTGCTGTCCAAGTTCAAGACCCAGGCGGGCGACATTACTGTTTACCAGCCCGGAAACTCCCTGATTATTACCGATCTCGGGTCCAACATCGTCAGAATGCTGAAGTTCGTGGCCGAGCTTGATGTTCCGACCGGTCGCGAGAAGATCTGGGTCCGTCCCGTTCAGTACGCTGCCGCATCCGAGATGGCCACGATGATCACTTCGGTATTTGGCGACAAAGGCGGGTCTGCAGGCGGGTCCGCCGGATCGGCCGGACGTAAGGCCGCGCCGACACCGGGGGCCGAGGAAGGCTCGACAATTGAAGGCGCCGCCATCGTTTCAAAAATCATTCCGGATGAAAGAACCAATCAGTTGATTATTGTGGCGACACCGTCAGCCTACCTGAAGATTGACAGGCTGCTTCGCCGGATGGACATGCCGATCGAAGGCGAAGGCCAGATTCACATTTACTACCTTGAAAATGCGAACGCCGAAGATGTTGCTTCAACGCTGTCTTCATTGACTTCGTCAGGCGGCAAAACCAAGAGTGCCGGTAAGGGCGCCTCAGCAGCGGGAAGTGCCGGTGCAGCCGGTGGTGGTGGCGGTGGTGGCAGTGCGGCCAGCCTGTTTTCCGGTGATGTGAAGGTTACGGCCCATAAACCGACGAACAGTCTTGTAATTGAAAGTACCCTTAAAGATTACATGTCGGTCAAGCGCGTTATCCAGCAGCTCGATATCCGCCGCAAGCAGGTGTATGTCGAAGCCGTCATCATGGAAATTTCCTCTAATAAAGACAAGAACTTCGGGATTTCAGGCAGCGTCGGGGCCAGTCTGAATATTGCCGGTCAGTCTGTTCCGCTTATGCTCGGTCTTGGTGGCCTTGGTATTTCCGGTCTTGATATGACCCAGCTTCAGAGCGGCGGGGGTGCTTTCGGTATGCAGGGGCCGCTGGTTAATCTTAACGCGGGCAGCACCGGTGGAACGACCGGCACGCTGTCGATTCCGGCGTACGGCTTCTCGGTTCAGGCGTTGCAGTCAAATTCCGACGTCAATGTTCTGTCGACTCCACATATCCTGACCATGGACAATGAAGAAGCCGAGATCGTCGTCGGTAAGCAGATTCCATATCAGGCGTCTTCGGGCGGCGGCATGTCCAATCTGATGAATCAACTGGGCGGGCTTGGTGCCAGTACCGGCGTTGCCGGTGCGGCGCTGTCAGGTCTGACTCAGGGTATGGGTTATGGCGGTTACGTGCAGCGCATCGACGTTGATATGACCCTGAAGATTACGCCGCAGATCAGTGAATCCAACTTCGTGCGCCTGAAGATCATGCAGCAGCTTGACGACGTTGAATCGATGGACGCGACGCTCGGCCCGACCACATCGAAGCGCAAGGTCACGAACACCGTCGTCGTCAAGGATCAGCAGCCGGTCGTCATCGGCGGTCTTATCAGGGATGTCGAAAGTTCGGCGGTCGACAAGGTTCCGGTCCTTGGTGACATACCGATTCTGGGCGCGCTGTTCAGACGGACCGTCAAGCGGGTTGAAAAGCGCAATCTGTTGATGATTATTATCCCGTACATTATTGAAGACCCGTCCGACCTTCAGCGTATTCATGACCAGAAACTGGAAGAAATGCGCGAGTTTGCTGAATACATGGCGACCCGCAAGCAGGAATACCAGGGTGGGATTGATTACCGGAAGAAGACAGGTGTCCTGGAAGATATCCGCAAGACTATGAATAAGGTCCGCAAGGATCGCGAGATGCTCGAGCAGACCAGATTTGAAAACGTTGACCTGGTCGGTGTGCCTGATTCGCACGACCTTGAATATGATCCTCTGGAAAAGGCATCGGTCGGCACAGTCGATGCGTCGGCTCCGGTCCCTGCTCCGATTCCTCAGCAGGCAACTGTGCCGGCCCCGGTGCCGGCCCCGCTGCCCATGCTGGATGATCGGAATGCAGGCGACAACATTGACACCATCAGTCCCGTGGTTGAATAGACCGACTGATGTCTGGAGCGGCAGATGCTGGGAACTGCAGGTACTGGAAATGAATTTGTAAAAAGGCTTCTTCTGGAGCATCGCCTTGTCGATGACGATGCGCTTTTCCGGGCCGAGGAAGCCAGAGTTGCCCGCCCCGAGCGTGGTCTGGTCGAGTCCCTTCTGGACCTCGGCCTGATGGAAGAAAAACGTTATCTGGCAGCGTTCGGATCGATCCTCGGTCTTGAAGTGTTTGAAACGCTTCCGCTTGATGACGTGGATCTTGGCCTTCTGAAGATTGTCCCTATTTCCTGGGCAAGGGATAACTCGGTTCTGCCGATGTTCCGCAGGGAAGACCGGATTGTCGCGGCCCTTTCGAATCCCCTGGATCTTTCAATTGCCGATGACCTGAAAGTCCTGTACGGCACCAGAATCGAAATTGTCCTGGCCGCCAACGAAGTTGTAGAAGACGGAATCAATCAGACTTATCAAAGACTTACCGGTCTGGAAGGTACCGCCGAGGCAGTCTTCGGTGATGACGGCGAAAGCGATCTTGAAAAAGCCGCCGCCGACCTTGAAGAAAGCAGCCGCGACCTTCTTGACGTTACCGATGAAGCGCCTGTTATTCGTCTTGTGAACTCGATTCTCGGGCAGGCAGTTAAAGAAAAGGTCAGTGATATTCACATCGAGCCTTTTGAAAAGCTGCTTTCGGTGCGTTTCAGAAAGGACGGTATTCTTCGCGAAGTTCTTCGGCCCCCGAAGCGTTTTCAGGCTTCAATCACCAGTCGAATCAAGATCATGGGCAATCTGAATATCGCGGAAAAAAGGTTGCCGCAGGATGGGCGCATCCGTCGCGTCGTTGCCGGTAAAGAGATTGATGTCCGCCTTTCGTCTGTTCCGACTTCGTTCGGTGAACGCCTTGTCCTTCGTATTCTTGACAAGAGTTCAACGATTCTGGACCTGACTGACCTCGGTTTTGACGGCGACAAGCTGAAGATCATGCACGAGATGATCACAAGACCGCACGGCATCATTCTGGTTACAGGTCCGACCGGTTCCGGTAAGACGACGACGCTTTATGCGTGTTTGACGAAGATTAACACTCCGGACAAGAACATTCTGACCATTGAAGACCCGGTCGAATACCAGATAAACGGTATCGGTCAGGTGCACGTCAATTCAAAGATTGGTCTTACGTTTGCGAACGGCCTGCGGTCGTTCCTGCGTCAGGATCCTGACGTTATTCTGATCGGCGAAATCCGTGACCGCGAGACGGCCGAGATCGCGGTTCAGGCCTCGCTGACCGGCCATCTCGTCTTTTCGACTCTTCATACTAATGATGCTTCGTCTGCGTTTACCCGTCTTGTGGATATGGGCATCGAGCCTTTCCTGATTGCCAGTTCGGTTCTGGCCACTGTCGCGCAGCGCCTGGTCAGGGTCGTGTGCCGCGAATGTCGTGAACGTTATGAACCGTCGAAAGGCGAGCTGCAGACTATCGGCCTTGACCGCATCAGGCCCGAAGATACGTTCTATCGCGCCATCGGTTGTCCGGCATGTTCCGGTACCGGTTACAGCGGTCGAAACGCCATTTACGAGATTCTGCACGTTGATGATCAGATCCGCGAACTGGTGATGCGAAGCGCCGATGCATCTGAAATCAAAAGAACTTCAATGAATTCAGGGATGCGCAGTCTTCGTCAGGACGGAATTGACAAGGTCCGTCGCGGGATAACGACCGCAGAAGAAGTGATGCGTGTTACGCAGGGCGATGAGGATTATCCGGGCATGAACCCGGGGGAATAAATGCCGCTATTTGATTACAAAGGCATTTCAGCGAAGGGAAAGCAGATTTCCGGCGTTGGGGAAGCCGATGGCGTAACAGAACTTACCGCCAAACTGAAGCGGGAAGGCATTTATGTAACCAGGGTCACTGAGTCCGGTGCCAAAGGTATCAAGAAGAACGTAGGTACAGTGCAGTCCGGGTCCGTGCTTGCCAGGGAAGTTGATCTGGCGAAGTATTTTGACCGCGTCAAGCCGACCGATGTTTCCGTAATGACCAGACAGTTTGCGACCCTGATACGCGCCGGAATCCCGATGACCGAGGCACTGGCTGCACTGGTTGATCAGCAGGAACGTAAACCCCTGAAGGTCATCCTGGGGCAGATTCGCGAGAAGGTCCGTGAAGGAAGTTCGCTGGCCGAGGCGATCGGTGAACACCGCAAGATTTTCCCTGACCTGTATATCAATATGGTAAGGGTCGGCGAGGCGTCCGGCACGCTCGACATCGTACTTGAGCGCCTGGCGGACTTCCTTGAATCAAGTGTACGGCTGAAGTCCAAAGTTACCGGTGCGATGGTTTACCCAATAATAATGACGACTGTCGGTATGCTGATAGTTTCGCTGATGATGGCCTTTGTTGTGCCGCGCATGACAGAAATGTACGCCGACATGGGTGGCGAACTGCCGATTCCGACAAAGATATTGAAGGGCGCCAGTGATTTGTTCCGTTCAACCTGGTTCATTATTCTTCCGGCGATTGGCGGAGCTGTCTGGGGCTTCAAACGCTGGATTCAGACCGAAAAAGGGCGTTTGAAGTGGGACCGTTTCAAGCTGAATGCACCGATTTTCGGTCGTATGAACAGGCTGGTCGGCGTCGCCCGTTTCGGCAGGACGCTCTCGACACTTCTGGCTGCCGGTGTGCCTGTTCTGACCGCCCTTGAGATTGTCAGGACGATCGTTTCCAACGAAGTCATGGCCAAAGTTATTGACGATGCGAGGGTCGCGGTCCGTGAAGGTGACAGCCTTGCAAGTCCGCTCAAGGCCAGTGGCGAGTTCCCGCCGATGATGACGCACATGATCGCGATCGGTGAAAAGACAGGTCAGCTTGAAGCCATGCTTCAAAACGTCGCCGATGCTTATGACAATGAAGTTGACGCAAAGATTTCGACGCTTACAGCCATCCTCGAGCCGGTGATGATCGTTGTCATGGGCTTGATGGTCGGGTTCCTGGTATTTGCTCTTCTGATGCCGATGCTGCAGATGAATGAACTCATCTCGGGTGGCTGACGGGGATTTGAAGCAGTTTAAGTGTCCGATAAGTTTGGAAACTTAAGGAGACAGGTTATGGATATGAAGTCGCGTTTCAGTTCAAGAGCGGGTGTTGCAGCGGCGGCAAGGGGCATGACGCTTATCGAAATCATGGTCGTTATTGCGATCATCGGTATCGTGGCAACGGCAGTCGGCGTCGGCGTCGTCGGGCAGCTTAACAAGGCAAGAATCAAGGCCGCTGCAGCTCAGCTCAGCAGCATTGAAAATGCGCTGACGATGTATTCGCTTGATGCTGAAATGCCGAACAATCTTGATGCTCTGGCATCAGGCGTTGGCGCCCCGCTGAAGAAAAAGCAGCTTAAAGACCCGTGGGGCGTCGCGTTTTCGTACACGTATCCTTCCCAGGATAACGAGCGCGAATACGACCTCTGTTCCAATGGTCCGGACAAGCGTGCCGGCTCGGATGACGACATCTGTAACTTCGAGAAGTGATGCCTGTGGGCAACAGTGGAGGACGTCTGGTTCATGAGGAGGGATTCACAGAAAGGGTTTACCATCCTCGAACTGATAGCAGTCCTGGGCGTCGTCATGCTTATGGCGGTCGCAGCCCTGGCTACCCTTTCGGGCGTCCGTCGCGCTGACGTAAGTACCGCATCTGTCAAACTGGCCACAACTATCAGATACATTTACGACACCGCAGTTCTGAACAATGGCACATACCGTCTTGTTATTGATTTTGAATCCGGTGCGTGGTGGGCAGAACGTGTTGATACAAGTCAGATTTGCGGCGGTACTGCTGTCCTTCCTTCTGAAGATGAACTGGACGATTCCGAACCTTCAGACGGCAATATAGCTGCGAAGGATGAAGCCGCCGGTGGCGGTGGCCTTGCCGAAATGGCCCGCAGTTCCAATCCGTTCGAGGGCGGTGCCATGGCGAATCAGATGTGGGCAGTCGCCGGTGGTTCAGGTGGTGAAGCAGGTCCGGGCCAGGAAACACCAAACCTTGCCACGATAGCCGCTGCGGCCGTTTCCGGTGGTGGCGCTGAAGGCACTGTGTCAACAGATCCGGTAGATGTGGCAAGGGCACAGAAAGCGAAACTGCGTAAGTCCCGCGCCCGCCTCCGTGACAGTCTGCTTCAGAAGAATGTCCTGCCTAAAGGCATTACTTTCAAGCGCGTAATGACGACGCACCAGGACGAGCCTACCGAAGAAGGAATGGCTGAAATCTTTTTCTTTCCAAGTGGTTATGTCGAGAGATCGTATATTTTCCTTGCCCGTGATGATGAAATTTACACGGTCGAGACAATCCCGATGCGCGGGATCGGGCTGGTTCACAAGAAGGAACTGGACTCAAGAGATCTGCTGGCTTTTCAGTAGATCGTTGTGAATATGGGGATGCCGGGGAATGGCAGGATTGCGTAAACAAAGCGGATATTTAACAGAAGTTCCGGTCAACCCGGTCGGGAACAGACTGTGTTCCGCGGGTGGCTTTACGCTTCTGGAAATATTGATTGCGCTGACGATTCTGGCGATTGGACTGGGCGTCATCACGTTCGCAAATTCGACCGCAATGACTCAGGTATCGCGTGTTACCAGAATGACCACGGCATCGTTCCTGATGGAAGGCGTCGTCAACGATATTCAGGACTACTACGTCAGAAAAGGTTTCCCTTCAAACGATCTGGAAGACAAGGAATGCGAGCTGCCGCGTGAGTTTTCCGACACGTTCGACTGCCGGTATGACCTGCAGGCCATGGACATTGAACAGTCGGCCATGCAGGAACTGATTCAGGCAGGTATGGAGTCGTTTACAAGCAGCATGGGAAGTCTTGCCGGTGGCGAGGAAGGTGCCCCGACGGACGGTATGTCCGGTATGGATATGGGTAAGATGGCCGCCATGGCACCGCTGTTCGGGCCGATGGGCGGCGAGATAATGTCGCTGTGTAACATAAATTTAAGTCAGTTGATGATGGGCATCACAATGCTTTCATCATATATGCCGCAGATCATTGATCAGGTCGCGAAGAAGACCAGAAAGATGACAGTCAGGATGACCTGGAAAGACGGGCCAAGGAAACAAAGGACGTTCACGGTTCAGACGTTCGTAGTTTCGTTGCCGGAAGAAGAAGTTACGGCGATGCGTGAAGCCGAAGTTGCACGTGAAAATCAGCAGGATCAGATTGATTCTTCAGCTCCGCCGACCGATCCGAATAACAAAGGTAAGACGCCGCCGCCGGCCGATGACCCGGTAAAGAAAGCTCTGGACGCCTTGAAAGGGCTGGGGGGTAAAAAGTAATGAAAACCCGCCAGACTATTAATGCCCGTGGAATCCGTGCTGCAGAACGTGCCGTGTCTTCAAGTGGATTTACCCTCCTGGAAGTCATGATCTCGGTCGGACTGCTGGCAGCCATTTCAATGTTGATGTACCAGTCCATTGCCGTGACGATGCGCGCCAGGGCCGAGATCACGCGTGTTGAAGAATTGAATCATTCCGCGCAGGTAGCGCTGTCGCACCTTAAATCTGATATTTCAATGGCGTATCTGTCAAATCACGTTAACGCTGAAGAACCGGCCGCCGAGACGATGTTCGACGGAAAGCAGGACAGCATTCTGTTCACGTACCTCGGTCATGAAAGAAGGCGTCGCGGCTCGAAGGAATCTGATCAGGGTGTCGTTGAATACAGTCTTTCCACGTTTGAGGGTGACCAGGTCCTGATGCGCCGCGAGAAGGCAATAATTGATAACGACCCTGAAAAGGGTGGAACCGAAGACGTCGTTGTGACCGGCGTAAAAGAATTCAAGCTTTCGTACTGGGATGAAAAGGCGGAAGACTGGACCGATGACTGGCGCGTCGAGATGAAGGATGCGCAGAAGGCCGGCCTTGCCGGGGCGCTGTCGCCGGCAATAGCTCCCACCAAAGACCACAAGTTCATGAAGCAGGCGCAGGAAAAGATGCTGCAGGATTATAAACTTCCGCCGCGCGTCTATATCAGGCTTGTATTGCTGGATCAGGCTGGAAACGAGTTCCCGTTCGAGACTCAGGCGCCGATTCATATGCGGCTGCCGCTCAATTTTTAGGGGTGTGACTTGAAAGGTCGTGTGAACAACAGGGGAATCGCGCTGATTGTCGTCCTTACCGGGCTGACAATTCTGGCCGCTTTTTCGTCCGAGTTCACCTACCGTTCAAGGGTCGACATCCGTGTGGCTTCGAACCTGGAAAAGCGCGTTCAGGCGTATTTTCACGCCAGATCGGGCATGGAGATAGCCAGACTCGTAATTACGTCCCAGAAGATGGTCGATCAGGCCCTCGCGTCGTTCGGGCTTTCCGGCAAGGCCGCAGGACTTGAGTTGTGGCGATTCGCGCCGAAGTTCGTTGATGTCTTTACAACGTCATCACTGAATTTCCTTGGTTTTGACCTTATGAATCTGAGTGGAGTGACCGGAGTCGGGGTCGATCAGGGCGGTTTCGAAATCGTTGTCGTGCCCGAGGATTCCAGGGTCAACGTGAACGCCGGCAGTACTGATAAAGAAAAACGGGAAATATTTTCCAAGCTTTATCCAATACTTGCAGGTCAGATTGATGACGAACCGGTCACGGGAATGGACCGCAAGGCCGCTGAGGTCATTCTTAATATCATTGACTGGTCAGATACAGATGATTCGCGGTCGGACATCGATTCGAACGGTAATGTGCTTTCGGCGGCAGGAGCCGGTGAAAACCTGAATTATTCAAAATTTGGCTACCGCGCGCGGAACGCGAAAATGGATTCTGTGGACGAACTGCTGATGGTTGAAGGCATGACTGAAGACCTTTTCTGCAGGTTCGGTAACATGATGACGGTTTATAACACCCAGAAGTTAAACATAAATGAAGCCGACCCTTTCCTTATCAAGGCGCTCGTTTGTGACAATCTGGTTTCGGGAAAAGAACAGGTCTGCGGATATAACTACATGACGCCGGGTACAATAATGGACCAGGCGATGTACCTGCTGGAAACTTGTCGTCAGATGAAATCCCAGCTCAATATGCCGCCGTTTAATTCGGCTGCCGAGTTTGTGGCGTTCTGGTCAAAGTTACCGGATCCATTGAATAAGATGATTCTGGTTAATGCAGAGACCTTGAAGGCTGCTGTCGGTACGAAGAGCAATATCCTGAGGGTTGTTTCGAGGGGCTGGGTCGATGAGTCAGGCCATGAGATGACCGCCGTAATTGATGCCGGTTCTACTGCATGGGTTTACTGGAAGGAACGTGGCTTCGATTCGTCTGCAAAGGTGGATCAGGGCCAGAATAAGGGCAGTGGTTTGAAAACTGAAGGCGATTCCCAGTCTGGGAAATAGTCGAGGACTGTTATGGGTCACAGAGTAATCGGTGTCACACGTTCTGGATCGCACGTCCGGGCGGCCGTCGTCGAGACCCGCCTGCGGCGGTTCGAACTGAAGATGGTTCTGGATATTGATCTTGCATGTACGGGGCCGGGATCCCGCGGGCAGGATATCGAGTCTGATTCCGACAGCATGGAGTCCGGCGCTGATGTTCCGCTCGAGGCAGTTGGCGTGGCCTTGAACCGCGTGCTGGTACCTGGTATCAGTCCGTCCGACTCTGTCGTTGTACTTTTTCCAGGTGATGAAGGCTTCATCCGCAGACTCAGTTTTCCTTTCAAGGACAGGTCCAGAATCGCCGAGGTCCTGCCGATTGAACTTGGCGGCACTCTTCCGACTGGACTCGAGGTCAGCCTTCATACGAACTTTGAACGCACCGGTCCCGACAGCATGGACGTCATCGCCGTCGGTGTTCAGCAGAACAGTTTTGCGGCGTATCTTGAAAAGCAGAAGGCTGACGGACTGGATCCCGACCGCGTAGGCATGGAGTCAGTGGAACTGGCCGCCCTTCTTCCTTATCTGGCTGCCGGTGAAGACGGTGGCCGGAATTTGATGGTGATCTGGGTAGAAGACGAACTGGTCGAAATCATGATCTCCAGCGGTGCGTCGGTTGTCTTCTGCCGCGCAGTTCGACTTGACTCCCCGATCTTCAAAAACGGCGATATCGGCATGGCTTTCATGCGCGAGGTGCTTTTAAGTACTGCCGCTGCATCGGAAGCCGGCGCCCCGGTCAATCAGGTTTATGTTGCAGGTAAAGACGCTGTAATCATTGCAGGAATTCTGTCTGAGTCGCTTGGGATGGACTGCAGCGTTCTTAATCCGGCCATGATTGGAATTCCGGGTTCGGAAAACTGCAGCAACCTGGACACCGGTATGACAAGGGTTGTTGCGCTGGCAGTGGGCGCGGCGGCAGGCAGTGTCCCGGGCAGCCTTAATTTACGTATGGGCGCCTTCGGGTCCGAAGGGGCGTCCGGTCTTCTGCGGGAAAAAGCCGGTCTGTTTATAGTTTCAGCGATTTTGTTTGCCGTGCTTGGAGTTGGCTGGGCTGGCGTCAGGTATGCCGGTCTGTTAAGTGACAGAACGGCGATTGAGACCGAGTTGAGAGATTTTTCGGCGACCATCATTGAACAGGAAGTAGAAAGTTTTGAAGACGCAGTCAGGACCGTGCGTTACGGCGCCCGCGAGGAGCTGGCTCTGTTTCCAAACTGGACTGGAGTCGGGACTCTGGAAAAGATTACGCGTGCCCTTGTGGCATCAGGTCCGGCCGGCAGCAAGGTAACCCCCGCTGCTGACGAGAATGCTGAAGCTGAAGAAGTGATCCCTGCAGACCCCGGTTATGCGATGGAACTGGAAAGTGTCCGCGTCGAACCGAAACTTGCATCTTTCAAGGGCGAAGCCGAATCAATCGAGAAGGTTGATGAGCTGATCAACCGCCTGAAAAGCGACGTCTGTTTTCATGAGATCGTGACCGAAAGTACTGAAAGAATTCAGTTTCAGCGTCATCAGGGCTGGCAGCGGTTTTCAGTCAGAATGAATGTTGACTGTGCGGATAAGAGTCAGAAAAAAGGCGCGCGTGACGCGGCAGTGGAAACCAGGGAAGAGGCTTCTGAAACTGAAGAGTGATTCCATGGGAAACCTGCCGTTGTCGGCTGGAGGTCATAGATGAAGATTGCGGATTCATTTTTTGCGATGATGGGGCGTATGTCGGCCCGCGAAAGAAGACTTTTCGCGCTTCTGGGTCTGGCTGTCGCGGTTGTTATGGTAGTGGGCGCGTGGTTCGGTATTTCGGCCGTATTTACTTCAATTCGTGATGAAATCGATTCTGACCGCAAGCAACTGGTCGAGTTGCGGACTCTGGCCCCGGCATATCTGGAAAACCAGGCCAGAAGGCGGGCAGTCGAGGAAGCGGTCAAGGCCAATAAGGAATCCGTCAGAGTCATGGCCAACGAGATTCTGAAAGTTATTGAATTGACAGATGAAATTCCAGGGGCGCTCGGGACCAGACTTTCTGACATAGTCTCTTTTGAAGGTAAGACGGTCGAGACGCCGGTTGACCTTACTAAATCGAAGAAGGGCGTAAAATCCAAGAGCAAGAAGACAGCTTCCGGCTATGTCCAGGAAGAACAGGCTCTGGAGTTCAAGGAAGTCCCGCAGGGTGATTTGATGAGGTTCCTTGATGCGGTTGAAAAAGGCGATGGCCTTCTGTTTGTGACCAAGGTTGAAATGTCCAGGAAGTTCAATGACAAGACGCACGTCAGGGCTACCGTGAACATTGCAACTTACAGGTACAAGGAAGGCGAAGGGAAGGTTGAGTAGGTCCTCAGGGCTGGATTACTGGAGCTGCCAATGGCAATTGACTGGATAAAGAATCCCCGGATAGTGAAGGTTTCCAAGGTAGTTGGAGCTGTTCTGTTCGGGCTTGTCGTTTTTGTGTTTTCAATCGGGTACACGCTGCCGGAAGAAAGGCTGCGTTCCTACATCGAATCGAAGGCGGCGCAGTCGGGAATTAACCTCTCGATTGAAGAGGTCAGTGCGGGCGGCTTTGGTGCGCTGTCCATAATTGGTTTTCACGCCGCTCTGCCCCCGTCGGTAACCGAGGCGACAGATGGAAGCAGAATCGAGACGCCGCGAAGCTTTGATTTTGATCGGGTTGACGTTGATTTGAGCCTGCTTTCCGTGATTTTTGGAAGCCCGTCACTGTCGGTTGTAATTAAAGACGGCGACGGTCATATGGGACCGATCAAGGTCAAGGCCGAGACCGCCACAGTCTCTGTCGAGATTGAAGAAATCGTTGATTTTCCAGTGCCTGAAGGGTTCCCGCTTGGTCCGTTGCCACTTTCCGGTCTTATCAAGTCAGGTAGTGGAAAGCTGCTCTGGGACAATGAAACCGGTATTGGCGGCAGTGAAGGTACGTTTGAACTTACGGCCGAGAATCTTGTCGCGGTTAAGCCGGTTCTGAACACAAAACAGGCTGGAGCCATCGCCCTGACTGATATTGTGATGGGCCGCCTTGAAGCGTCGATCGTGATCGACAAGCGGTCCAATATAACTGCGCTCAAGGGTGGTCGACGTGGCGGTGCTGCCGCTGACGGCCGCGTTATCTATTTTGAAAAGCTGAAGATTGACGGTACTGACATCAGCGCGATGATCGAAGGTAATTCGATGATCAGGTTGATGCCGGGGCGACCTGTGTCAAAAGGTCAGATGACAGTCGAGCTTGCTTTTGCCATAGATGATGCATTTTATGAAAAGGTGTCAAAAGGATCTGACGAGAAACCTAATAAGTTCTTGAAAACATTGCTGGATATGGACCCGAAATGGCGCTCGGCGCGTTCAGGAAGGTTCGTTGGATTGATGTGCACCGGCACAGTTGACAAGCCCAGTTGTATTCCGAAGAAGCCGTCGGTTCGTGGCGGTGATTTCAAGGTTCCGGCAAAGGATATTGATGGTGAAGAAGGCGAAGAGTCGGCACCAAAGCCGGCGCGTCGTCAACCGGCCAGGCCTCGTCCGGCGCCGGTCCGGCAGGTAGTTCCACCGCCTGCAGTCGAGGAAGTCCCGGCGGTACCCGATCCAATGTACAACAATAATAACGCCGGCGACGGGGCAGTACCCGGTGCGCAGCCCGAACCTGTGTTGAACGAAGGTGGCGCCGAAAACAAGAGTCTTGCCCCGTTTTCCAGACGCGGTCGCGGGGCCGCCGGGGTAGACCCGACAAATACCATTACGGCGGCTACAGACGAGGAATCAGCAAAGTCACGGGTAATTAACAGTGCTTCAGTTCAAAGTGCGCGTGACGTTCTTTATGAAAAGCTTGGTCGGATGCCGCCCCCGGCTGGTGAACCTGAAGAAGAATAGGTGCTGGTCAGCGGTGCGGGTGTATGACCGGTGTCCACGGTAACAGTTTGCCGTCGATCTTCTGCAGCAGGGCCGGGCCGGCATCAAGCGTTCTAATCCAGTAAATGTCGTCAGGCAGCACGTTGTACAGTCGGCTGGCGTCCCGGTGTGCCCTGTCGAATGCCATCTGCACAAGCAACCACGGGAAGTTGAATCCGGCCGCAGTGTAGAAGTGGTTTGTAGTCCCGAACCTGCCGGCATTTATCTCGGTCGGGCGCGGTCTGCCATCGGCATCACACTTGAAATCAACAAATGCTACTCCGTCGAAAACCGGGTCTATTTCCAGAATGCAGCGTACACCAAGCTGGTTGATGTCTTCGCGTGTAATTGTGTGGCAGATGGCGGGGGCGCCTGTTATGCCGCTGGGACTTACGTGAGGTATCACATATGCGTCGCGTTTGCGGCCCTGACTGGCCATCAGGCGGCCACGGTCGAACACGGCCAGGAACGTCAGGTTGTCGCCCGGCAGGAATTCAGACGCAATGAAACCGCCCCAGCCATTATTAAATTCAATCCAGCCGAACGCTTCTTCCGGTTTGCGGCAAGGCAGGGCAGATCCACCGATTCCCCGTCCCGGAATTCCAGCGCCCCGGAACCAGATCGGGTTTGATTTGATTACGTCAAAAGCCTTTTCGACATCCTGGCGGGTTTCAATAAGCAGTGTGTCAGGGACAGGAATTCCGGCCTCTTTCCACTTTTTCCAGGTAAGCCATTTTGAAGCCGAGATTTCCTGTGTCTGAAGCTGAGGCACGCGCATCTTCGCAGGCAGCCTGGCCCGATGCTTTGTCAGGACCATCATCTCGATGCTGGAATTTGGCATGATCAGGTCAATATTGAACTTTTTGCAGATTTCGATAATCGCGTTCAGGTAGTTTTCTTCGTCGGAACATCTAGGCACCAGAAGTCTTTCATCGGTAAGGGCCAGATGAATGTAGTATTCGCTGGCTTCCGTTCCGACCGTAAAAACAGGTCCGGGGGCAGCAATAAGGCTTCTGGTCAGGTTCACGGCACCCGGTCCGCCTGCGCCCGTAACAAGAATTCTGGTCGTGGCCTGCTGGTCGTGGCTTTTTGTTAATGTGTTCATGTCAACTCAAAGTGTTTACAGAATACGTATGTGCCGGAAGGGCTGACGAAGCTTTCAGCGTTTGCCAGTTCGTGGTTCGGATATTCAAGTGAACATCTTCCAGACCCGCTGACAACGTGAGCGCAGTCGCAGCATTTCCACGCCAGCCTGTATTGTGCGCAGTCTTTCGCGTACCGCGCATCGTCTTCAGGTGTTGCATAGACCAGTTTCATTACGGCTCCAGTCGGGATTTACCGCACCACACATCATTTTTCTGACCGGCTTTAATCGACGCCAGGCACCCGGCCGCTGAAACGTCAGGGGAAGCCGATGCCGCAATGTCGGTTACGCGTGCCACTGCCGTTGCCGGTCTTATGAAAGACTCTATTGTTACAAGCGCGGCGAGGGCCGAAGCGTTGCCGGCTTCTGCCGCCGGTTTCAGATATTCGATTGCAGACTCCAGGTCGCCGGTTCTGCACGCAGCGTCACCAGCCGCCATTGCAACCGGCAGGGGCATTCCAAAGCGGTCTTCCTGCGGTATGGCGTCAGGTGGCGCTTTGAATACGCGCCTGTCCAGAGCCCTGTTGACCTTTTCGTAGTTGCAGTCGTTTGTATTAAATGAAGATGAAAGCTCTTCGTTGACTTTTGCCCATGCCGATTTGAACTGGGTCGCCGCAGCCGGATAAAGACCCCGGACATAGGCTTTCAGTGGATTAGTCCAGGCCGATGCGCGAAACCAGGGCTCCAGATCGGTTGCAGACGGCGCCCTGATTGCTGAACATTCTGTTAATTCAGCCGCCTGTGCTGTATTCTGAGCACCGACGAATGGTGTCGTCAGAAGAAGCGTTACCATTAATGTGAAGACTTTTCTCATGGCGGAACTGATTATAACCAAATTTCACAGACAGGCCCTGATATCTGGTGCTGTTCTTTGCTGTGTGCTGGTCTGCGGTGTTTTTCCGTCGCCTGCCGACGGTCGCGCACAGGCTGCCGAGGTTGCGGCCGTTGAAACGGTGCCTGCCGATTCGACGTGGCCCCCGGATGGCTCCTTCATAAGGATTACAAAGGATGGCGGAGTGTCGCCGTTCAGGGTCGTCTATTATGACGTGACCGTTCGTGGCAAGACCGTTGTGCTGACAATGGTCAAAGAGACTGTCTGCAGGACCGGTCAACGCGAGCGCGTAAGGCTGCTGGACGGTGACGCGGCCGTCAAAGTGATTTCGCAGTTGAAGCAGGCGGGGGCGTGGTCTGTGGTTGCGCCTGTCAACGCGGTCAAGGGGCGTGCGGCCGATTCAAAACCTGATGCCGCGACGCCAAGATACGAGTTCTGGGCTGCCTGGGGACCGCAGATGTACCGGTTCCATATCAGCGCCCCTGCCATTGATTTGAGCCCGGCCCTTGTCAGTCTGCTGACTGAAACCAGACAGGCCGTCGTCGATCGGGTGGATCCGCTGCCGATGAGGGATGTGTTTCATCCAGCCGAGCAGATTGGCTATATGGCGATGACAGCTTCCGAGCCTTCATATGCAGTTATAGATGGATGGGATCGCGTCAGGCTTCCTGTCAGTGCGCTGGATTTGAAGGTCGGTACCCACGACGTGGTTGTGACCGGAAAAAGCGGCGCATCCAGAACTTTCAGTGTTCGAATTGTGCCCGGTGAAACATCAACTGTGCACGTTCTTCTTGGTAATTCCACCCCGTCCCGTTGACGTTGATTCCCTTCGAAATGCCCCGACCGGTTTACTTTTGGGTGACTTTTTATTACAGTTAGCGTTCGTGTCTGCGTGAAAGCGGGCCTGAGATTGAAAAAACGATAGTGATTGCGAAAGGATAGTGCCTGAACTGATTAAGTTGTGACACCACTATTAATAGCATTAATTGTCGCCTCCACGGCGATGACCATCCCGGAAAATCCTTGTGCCGCCGGCTGGCGGTACGAAATGACGTTCGTCCATCCGCATGAAAGAAATGTCAGACAAGTTTCCAGCAGGCTTCGAATCCCGGCTGACGATCTTAAAATGTGGAACAGCCTTGATGAAAGCGGCGCCCTCTTTGAAGGCCAGCGGATAGTTTACTGCCGCGACAGGCGGCCCGGTTCCATCGGATTTCCATGGCGTGGCGGTCTGCGCAGCGGCGTCAACCTGGATTCGAATGGTGACGGGCACGGCTGCGGGTGGGCATTGTCTTCGAAGCGCGTTCATACGTTTGGAACCCGCGAAACGGTTGCTGATGTATCTGACTGTCTGTGCAGGTACAGAAGTCAGTTTGCGGACGGCCCTGATATAAGTGTCGGCGACCTTTCAAGGCGTGGCGGTGGTCGTCTGGCAGGACACCGGTCACACCGCAGCGGCCGCGATATTGACCTTGGCTACATCACTGACCCGCCCCAGACCGAAGGTTTTTTCAACACCCGCGCCAATTCCAGAAATCTTGATGCAGAAAAGCAGTGGTGGCTTTTGAAGTGTTTTCTGGACAAGAAGAGCCTTGAATACGTATTCATGAACTGGGGGCCGATATCGGCCGTCAGAAAGGTTGTGGAATCCAGACCTGAAGATGCATTTTATCTACGCTATTTCCCGGGTGGTGAAGAACCTGTCATCATGAATGATCCTTCCCACCGATCCCATATGCATGTGCGCTTCCAGTGCGCCCGAGATGATTCGGAATGTCGGGACCGCGGGCCGGAAATCACAAGGGGCGCAGGTCGCCGCGCCGGAAACTGAGTGCACGGAATGTCTGTCCGTTAATTTCACCTGAAACAATAAACAGTTCAGCTATAATCCACGTTCCTGCTGGACTGTGGCCGTCGGGCTCCGGGCGCAGGGACTGATTTATGTTTAGTTTTTTGCCGGGGGATCAAATGCGCAGGATTGTTATATTGCTGGTTTTGGGATTGTTCCTTACTGGCGCCATTACCGGATGCCAGGACAGGGCCGAGATGGCTGCTAAACAGAAAGCAGCTTTTGAAGTCAAGAAGACCGAGATACAGGCTGAGATAGACGTGGTCCTTCAGGCATGGCTTGATTCGATGCTGAAGGATCTTCCTGAAGATGTTAAGAAATATCCGAAGGTTAAGAGCCCGCTGGACAAGTGGCGCCGTGACAGTTTCAATTTTGACTGGCGTCGGCCGCTCGATGCCGCCGTCGTGAAGGCGCGATACATGGCCGTTGCCGAAGAGTTTGAGGCCATTCCGAAGTTCTTTGACACGATGGAGAAGTACTGGAAGGGCGAGGTCATGTTCAAGGACTACATGGAGGCTTATAACGAGCTGAAACGTACGTCAAAAGATCCGCTGGCCAACCTTCTGGCTGATTTTGATCATACGTTCGTGCATGTCGAGGCGTTTTATGGCGCTCAGGACATGGAAGGTGATGATCGGGCCATCTATTTCTTCAGGCACTGGCAGGTCGCGTTCAATTTCCCACGTGAAAGCAAGGAATCTGTCGGCGAGTACGTCGCGCGTCTGTGCGATGCTAAACTGAAGGATTACTGTCCGCCCATTCCGTTTGAAGTTCTGCACTTCGCGCTGGAAAAGCCTTATCTGACCGAAGTGAAAAAGATTGTTGATGCATATCTGACTGCGCACCCGGACTGTCAGCTCAATAAGGTTTTTCCGCCGTTCTTTGCCGATGTTGCGGTACGGATGGACGGTTGGAAGGACTATGTCGAAAGTCCGGTTCTGCCGAGCTTGAAGTCACGTTTCCCGTTCACGTCGCAGCTTCTGTTCACAGTGGATGCCGATTCGGTTGAGTATGAAGACAAGGATTATCTGCAGTTCAAGGCTGGCTGGGCCGCGCCGGACGCCGCCTGGAAGGCTTTTGCAAAGCAGCTCGTTCCCGAAGTCGAGAAGCTTGCCACAGAACGCGGTCCTGAAAACATGGAAATCGTTGTCGTGAAGATGGACCAGGCCGCGCCGATCGGGATTGCGGCACGCATTGTCGAGTCGTTGAAGGACCTGTCGCCGCGTTACGTTCAGTTTGGCGGGCGCCATCGTGGCGAATCTATTGCCAAGTTGACCAAGTTCGGCGAACTGCAGTTCCGTGAAGTTCCCGCGCTGCCCGGCAAATATCAGTTTGATCAGGTCGGTGCTCTTGAATGTAGATTCCTTGGTCAGTCAGTTGATGACCAGGAATTTGCGTCAAAGATTAAGACGGTGGTCTGGCTTGGAAAGTCCGGGATGAAGGCCGGGACGCTGGCTGACGGCAAGGTTGTTGAGGTCAGCGACATCGATGCGGCGGCTGCGGCAAAGGCCCTGCTGGCGGCGGAATCGCTGCTTCTGGTTGATGAATCTGTGCCGTACCAGTCTTTCACGGCGGCTCTTGAACCTGTGTTCGTGGATTGTGACGACGAAGTCTGCAAATATCCCAAGCAAAACAAGCCGAAGGTGGGCGTATCTGTCTGTCTGGTAAAGTAGGCGCGGGAATATTCAGGCGTAATCGGAGGTTTTCGTAATGCACGTGTCAGTCAGGATAATGATGGTCGTTGTAGCGTTTTCAGTTGTGGGCTGTTCAAGTAAGTCGGCGCCGCCCCCGAATCCGTCTGCCGTCGAGGCAGCACCTGTTCAGGCGGCCCCTGAAGCAGCAAAGGCAGAAGCAGCGCCTGTAAAACAGGAAGCCCCGGTTTCTGCGAACGACCAACTCCGAAAGGACATTCAAGAATGGGTAGCGCTGGCGAAGAAGTGCGACGCAAAGTGGTTTGCCGCTGTTGATCCGTCGAAGCTGGACAAGTGGGAACTTCCCGTTGATGTCCGGTCGATGGAGGATATGTGCGACAAGCTGATTTTCGGACAGGAAGAT
Source organism: uncultured Anaeromyxobacteraceae bacterium (assembly GCA_964522105.1). Taxonomy (GTDB): domain Bacteria; phylum Myxococcota_A; class UBA9042; order DTJE01; family DTJE01; genus JAGOFO01. The sequence continues at coordinate 24,031 of CAZFVA010000015.1, read as the reverse complement.
CTGGCGAAAACGGCGTTGTTCAAGGGCAGGGCGCTTGACAGTCTTGTCCGCAGGATGGCTCTGGCGACCGACCTGTACACCCACGTCGCGCTGCGCAGTCTGAAGGTCGGGGTTAAAGACAAGCTTCCCTTCAAAAAGATGATTTCGGAGCTGCGTGACAGGCTGCGGGCCGAAGTTGCCGGTATCGTGACGGATGCTGACTCAGTTCTGGCGCTTGAAGATGCGAAGCTGGTCGAGGTCGGCAACGTTGCGGGCGCCGACATGATAGCGTGGGCTGATGGCAACCTGCGCCGTGTCGGGTCCGACATGGACGGCTTTGTGGCCGCACCGCGCAAGGAAATCGGTCCGTTATTTCGGTATTCGCTGATCGTATCGCGGGCGCTGGTCGCCAAATCGTCGGATGCAATTAATTCAGCGAAGTCAGATGCCGACGTCAAGGTAAAGCTGGCGGCGTCTGAACTTTCAACGGCCTGGCTGGCGTACGCAGATTTCTTTATTGGTGATTTCCTTCCCGAAGAAGAGATCAAGACACCGAAGCTCACAAAGCCTGTAAATAAGGCGATTGCGAAGTACGAGAAGGCCGCCGGTAAAGTGGTCGGCGGTGGAAAGTAAAGATATTCAGGAGGGTTATATGGCACAGACAGTTGTAGGTGTGATGATTGGCAGTCCAAGTGACATGGAGATTGCCGAGACGATCGTGAAGACACTTGACGGCCTGGGCGTCGGCGGTGAAATCAAGGTGATGTCCGCACACCGGACGCCGGACCTGGTCAGTAACTACTGCAAGACGGCAGAAGGGCGCGGAATCAAAGTGATTATTGCGTGCGCCGGTATGGCGGCCCATCTGGCCGGTGCTGTTGCGGCCCAGTCTTTGCTGCCTGTCATCGGTGTTCCGGTTGCGTCCGGCAGGCTTCAGGGTATTGATGCCCTGCTTTCGACCGTTCAGATGCCACCGGGAATCCCGGTTGCGACTGTCGGTATTGATGGCGGGAAGAACGCTGCGATTCTGGCGGCCCGGATAATCGCGCTTCAGGAACCGGCCGTCCGGACGGCGCTGGTGAACGCACTTGCGGCGGACAGAAAACGGTACGAAACGCCTGCCTGATTGCGCGACTGCATTATTGCCTGACTGAAACTGCTTTAAATTATTTGGATTTCTTTTCGCATGGGACGCCGCGTTCCAGGATTTCGTCCGCCATCTTTGACAGGTGGGGCATGTCTATATCCCCGCACCCGTACACGATGAATTCCCCGAAATTATAAGCTTCGAAATCGAGCGGCAGCATCAGTTCGCGGTTACTTTCAAAGTATTGGTCAAGATACCAGTCAACAAAATCAATCGTAAGATCAAGCCCTTCTGCCTGGCCAACCCCGTTTTCCTGCAGTGCACAGCGAAACTGCATCGCGTAACGCCATGTGTCGTCGCGCCGTTCCAGAACGACGTCAAGATGAATGAATCCAGGCTCGAAACGTCCTTCGATCTTAAAGACTTCGTGCCTTGTCTGGCCCGAATACCTGGTCGCCAGCGCGCTTTCGAACTTATCCGTTTCTTCCTTCGGAATTTTCACTATGGGCCTCCGGTGCGGGTTGCGGCATTTCTGTAACCCTGTTTTCTCGGACTTCTTTCAGCGCCAGTGTGGCAGCGGCCTGCTGGGCTTCTTTCTTGCTTTTGCCCCGGCCACGAAACGTCCTTCCATCCGGCAGCAGGACTTCAACGACGAACGCCGGCGCGTGGGCCGGTCCGGTCGATTCGATCACCTGATACGTCGGTGGCTTGTGGTTTGTGCCGTACGTGACCATCTGCAGGTCGGTCTTGGCGTCAACCTGACGGCCTTCTTCGCGCGCGGCGGTAAGCTCGGGTGCAAGCTGTGAATTGACAAAGCGGCTGGCCGTTTCGAACCCGCCGTCCAGATATATGGCGCCGACCAGGGCTTCGAAGGCGTCGCACTGGACGCCGGGTGCGTAGGCCGCCCTGTCCGCCGTTGCTGCGCCGTGTCCAAGTCGCAGGTACTTTGTAAGGGACAGTTCGCGGGCCTTCTTTGCAAGGCACGGTTCTGCGATCACGACGGACTTCAGCCTGGTAAGTTCACCTTCGCGTGCGTCAGCAAACAAGCGGTACGCTGATTCGGCGACGACAGTTGAAATGATGGCATCCCCAAGGAATTCAAGACGTTCATAGTCCGACACCGCCTCTTTCGTTTCATTGCAGAAAGAAGAGTGCGTCAGCGCCTTTTCAAGCAGCGCCCGGTCCTTGAACGTGTATTCGATGGCCGCTTCAAGTTCGGCCTGCGGTGCCGGTGGTGGAGCTTCTTTCATATTATTTCCTGCCCGATGGCCCGGGCGTCCTGCGAATCGGTCAGCATGACTGTTCGTCGTCCATTCACGATGCTGAATCTATTGGTTATCAGGACTTTTGTATAGTCGGCAGCCAGCGTTTCAACACCGTCGCTGCATGCGCGGATATCCACCACCTCGACATCGGTCCCGACCAACTCGGCAATATGGGCCTTTCTGCGCTGCACTGAAATGTGTCGCAGGATTTTGCTGCGTTCCTTTTTAGTGGCATCAGGTATCTGGTCGTCCATCGTGGCTGCAGGTGTTCCCGGTCTTGGCGAATATGCGAACACATGCAGGTATGTAGTCGGCAGCCGGTTTATCAGGTCAAACGTCTGCTGGAAGTCTTCATCAGTTTCGCCCGGGAACCCGACTATTACGTCCAGGCCAAGCGTCATTCCTGAAATCCGGGCTGCCGCAGCCATTACGCGGTCTTCAAACAGTTGACTGTCGTAAGGACGGTTCATGCGCGCAAGTATCGCGTTCGAGCCGGATTGCAAAGGTATGTGCAGGTGCGGGCAGATGTCGGGACTGCCGGCAATCGCGGAAATCAGATCGCCGTCCAGTCCGTGCGGTTCAAGGGACGATAGCCTGAATCTGGCACCGGTCTTCAGGGCCGTCAGGCGGTCAAGCAGCACCGGCAGTTGTCCGTAATGTCCCGATGTGGTGTTGTTTTTCCCCCATGCCGCAAGGTCAACGCCGGTCAGAACAATTTCGGCCGCGCCTGATGCGGTCGCTGCTTTAACCTGCTGTATGACCGCGTCAGCTTCAAAGCTGACAGAGGGGCCACGGACCAGCGGTACGATGCAGTACGTACACCTGCAGTCGCAGCCATCCTGAATTTTTACCATTGGACGGCTGCGTCCTGCCGGGACTGGCGAATCGTCGGGATCTTCGTCTGTTGCATCCAGGGGCTGTTCGTTGACATCATTCGCTGGTGAAGAATCCCGGTCAGTCAAAACCGCCTTGTCTTTGCCCGCAGCGATTTCATGTATAACATTTCGGATTGATTCAAGAAGTCTGGCCCTGTCAGCGGTACCGCCGACGACCAGTATTCCGTCGGGCATTCCGGGACCATCATTTTCAGTTTCAAGTCGTGTTGCCAGGCATCCGGCCAGAATAACCCGCGCCCCGGTTCTTGCGGCCCGGTACGCAGCGGCCCGTCCGTCGCGGTCGGCGTTCATCGTGACGGTACATGCGTTGACGATTACGATGTCCGGGCTGTCATCCGGGCTGCAGACGTGGACCGGCAGGTCGCCAATGGCCGCCATGACAGCGGTCGTGTCTGCCTGATTCACTTTGCAGCCGGTAGTCCTGAAGGCAATCCTTATCAGTTTCTTTCCCTGTCCAGTCTCATGTTGTCACGTGCTTCTATCTTGCGGCGCTTGTCGTATTCCTTGCGCCCCCTTGCCAGCGACAGCTCCAGCTTGGCAAGACCGTCTTTGAAATACAGTTCGATTGGAACGATAGTCAGGCCTTTTTCGCGGACCTTTGTGTCAAGGCGCTTGATTTCGCTGGCGTGCAGCAGAAGCTGGCGGTCGCGCTTCGGTTCATGATTGTCCCATGATGAACAAGGATATTGGGCGATATTGATGCCCACAAGAAAGGCCCTGCGTCCGCGAATATCAATGAATCCGTCAACAAGCTGGGCGTTTCCGTCGCGCAGGGATTTGACTTCGCTGCCACGCAGCACCAGCCCGGCCTCGAACGATTCCAGCAGCTCGTAGTCGTGCCTGGCCCTGCGGTTCTGTGCAATGACCTTCCGACCATCTTTCGCTGATTTGGACACCTTTCCCATCGCCTTCCCGCTGCAGGGGCCGTCTATTATACACTAAACGCAGTTCGGGGTCAGCACTCAGGCGGAACGTTCGACTATCTGTGGCGTCAGTCAGTGCAGCTCGTCCCAGTAGCGGCTGATGCCGGGTTCGACGGTCAGGGGGACGCGCAGGGTGGCGGCAGACTGCATTTCTTCGACAAGCACCTGTTTTACGTAGTCGGCGCAGTCGAGGTCGGATTCAAGGACCAGTTCATCGTGGACCTGCAGGACTATGTCGGCCTTGATGCCTTCGGCACGCAGTCTGCGGTCAAGGTTCACCATCGCGATCTTGACGATGTCGGCCGCAGTTCCCTGGACAGGCATGTTCAATGTGGCGCGTTCGGCAGCAGTTCTGATCTGATGATTAGGCGAATTGACGTCTTCCACGTGCCGTCGCCGTCCATAAATCGTCGTTGCGTATCCGGTCGTCTTCGCGTCTGCAATAGTCTGGTCCAGGAAGACCCTGATGCCGGGGAAGGCGTTGAAATAGTCGGCAATAATCTGTTTTGCGTCGGCCTGTGGAATCTTCAGATCGCCGGCCAGCCTGAACGGGCCCATGCCGTACAGCAGGCCGAAGTTGACGACTTTGGCGATGCGGCGCATGCCGGGGGTCACGTCTGCCGCAGCTACTTTGTAGATCTTGGACGCCGTTTCTGTGTGGATGTCGCGCCCGTCAGCAAACGCAGCTATCAGCGACGGATCGTCAGCGTAGTGGGCCAGCACCCGCAATTCGATCTGCGAATAGTCGGCAGACACAAAGACGCGACCTTCAGCGGCCCTGAAGGCATGGCGAATCTTCCTGCCTGCGGGGGTCTTCACCGGAATGTTCTGCAGGTTCGGGTCGGACGACGAAAGGCGCCCGGTCGCCGTCACGGTCTGATTAAACGTCGTGTGAATCCTGCCATCGCGAGGGTCTATCAAGTTGTGCAGGGCATCAGCATATGTGCCTTTCAATTTGGCAAGTGTCCGGTATTCAAGGATAAGTCGCGGAACCGGGTGCAGGTCGGCCAGTTCCTCCAGGACTTTGACGTCGGTAGACTGCCCGGACTTCGTCTTTTTCCCGACCGGCAGGCCAAGCCGCTCGAACAGGACTTCGGCAAGCTGCTTCGGTGAAGCTGGATTGAACGGGAATCCCGCCGCGTCCATTATCTGTTTTTCAACTGCACGCAGGTCATCGCCAAGCGACCGCGACAGCCCCGCCAGCGCGTCTTTGTCAACTTCGACGCCAAGCAGTTCCATCCTGCCAAGGATGCCTGCCAGCGGTATCTCCACATCGTTTAACAGTGATTTCAGGCCGAGCCGTTCGATTTCTGGGCCAAGTTTAAGACAGAGCGTCCTGCTGGCTGCAGCGTGTGCCGCAACGGTTCTGACAAGGGCGTCATCACTGCCGGAAACGTCGTGTTCGCCGGTGGATGCGTGGTCTATACCGGCCGCCAGTTCGGCCAGTTGATATGAACCTTTCCCGCCATCCATCACATACGCGGCAAGAACAGGGTCCATCCGGGGTGTCGCCGGTGTGATTCCGAAGCCGGCTAAAATCTTGGTAAGTTCCTTGAATCCGGCACCTGACCAGTCCAGAAAAATCCTCTGAAGGGCAGCCCGGGCCGTCTGCGCTGCTTCGTTTATTGAAAAGACCAGACAGTGGTTATCATCAGCCAGCGCCGCTACCAGCAGGTCTTGTGTCGTCCCTGCGCCGCCAGTTGCGTCAAGTTTTCCCGTGTCATGGTCAGTTGCGGCGAAAGCGACGTCAATATGCCGGCCTGCCAGCTTTTCAAGAGCTGATTTCAGTCCGGTGCCGTTGGCCACCGTAACCTTTAAGGCGTGTTCAGTATTTTGCGGGACATCTGTCGCGGCGGTTGAAAACAGGTCTGGTTCGTCGTCACCGGACAGCAGATCCCGCTGAACCGGGGCGGCTTTTTTTGAAGGGGCGGGGGTGCTTTCGTCTTTTCCCTGCACCTCGGCCAGTAGTTTGCGGAACTCAAGCTCGGTATAAAGTTCAATTAACGCGGCCCGGTCGGGCTGCGAAACGGTAAGTTCTTCAAGTGCAACAGTCAGCGGCACGTTTTCGTCCAGAGTCACCAGCTTCATCGACAGCCTGGCAAGGTCGGCGTGTGCTTCAAGGGCTGTTTTCGCGCGATTCGGCAGCGCATCAATGCTGTTAAGGATGTCTTCAAGGTGGCCGAACGAATTGACCAGTTCAGCCGCGCCCTTGGCCCCGATGCCTGGAACGCCGGGCACGTTGTCTGAAGAGTCCCCGACCAGTGAAAGGTAATCCCTTACAAACTCAGGATAAATGTCCAGCTTGCCCTTGACGCCATCGCGGTCATAAAGTCGGTCATTCATAGGTTCATGGACGGTCACGCGGTCGCCGACAAGCTGAAACAGGTCCTTGTCGCCAGATTCAATGACTACGTCCATTCCCGCAGCCACAGCCCGCGCGGTCAGCGTCGCGATGATGTCGTCGGCCTCGTAGTCGGCGGCAGACAGAACTTTGAAGCCCATCGCCGCAGCCAACCTTGGAACATGCTTGAACTGTACCGCCAGCGCAGGATCTGTTTCCGGTCTGTTCGCCTTGTATTGTTCATACATTCGCGTGCGGAACGTTTCGCGCCCGACATCCAGAACTACGGCGCAGTGGGTCGGCTTATTGTCGGCCAGGAACTTCTTCAGCATCGACGCCAGCCCGAATATGGCATTCGTCGGCGTACCTTTGCTGTCGGTAAGTCCCCGAATTGCATGGAAAGCCCGGTGAACCAGTCCGCTGGCATCAATCAGGTACAGGGTCATTGGCATACCCGTTTCAAATCAACGCGATTATTACACAGTTTGTTGATTTTCTGCTGGTGAGTCTGGGTGCTGCGTTTGTTTCTGATGTGGCTGGATTATCTTTACTGAGGTGCCTGGCAGTTGGCCGTAACGCCGTGAATCAAGCCGGAAAGGCCGTTCTGACCTTTGTTGGTAGTTCCACTGCCGCCGCCGTAGCCGCCAGCGCCAGCAAAACCTTTTGCTTCATAGACGTTGTTGGTACACGTCGGGTTGGATGAAGAACCGGCAATATACAGTGGGAATGAAGGCCCACCCGGCCCACCGCCGCCATTGCCGCCATCGCCGCCGTCGCCACCATCTCCGCCTTTCTTACCGGATCCGGCGCCGTCGGACGTATTTGCGCCGCCGCCACCGCCTGTTCCGCCTGCTCCGCCCGTTCCGCTTGCACCGCCGATGCCGCCATTCGCGCCGAACTTGGAGATCAGATTGTTGTTAATAATCTGTGGATTAGACTGAATTACGAACAGACCGAACGACCCACCGGCCCCCTGTGCGCCTTTGCCACCGGTTCCGGCGCATCCGCCGCCGCCGCCGCCGCCGCCAGCACCGCCTGTCGAGTAGCACTCGATGCCGAAAACGGCTGAATCATCATCACCGCCGCCACCGCCGCCACCGCCACCGCCTTTGCCGTGGACCCCGTCCTGACCGTCAAGCCCTGCGAGTGGAACCCAGAAACCGGCTTCGTTAATCTGGCCGGTCGCAAGTCCGCCGCTTCCGTCAGGTCCATCATTGCCGTCTGCGCCAGGTGAACCGGCGAAGCCGTCATCTGATTCATAATAAGCACCGGCACCACCTGCGCCACCGCCGTTTGCTCCGGCCGTGCCGCCTGTGCCACCATTGCCAATTTTTCCGCCTTTCCCGCCGGTCCCGCCGTTCATGCCGCACGGTGCGGTGCCGGCTGAACCAGCAACCATGTAAACGTCATAATTGAAGATGTTGCATGTGAAGCAGATTCCGCAGGCATCATACACGAACGCATCGGTACCCTTGCCACCGTTGTTGGCGTTCTGGCCGTTTGACCCGAAGCCGCCGTTGCGCCCGCTCATGCCGTCGCCGGCCTCGATGATGTTGTTGGAAATCATCAGGTCATTGTCACAGTCGCTGACGTGCATGCCGTATGAAGAACCGGAAGGCAGTGCTGCACTGGACGTTTTGACGTGGAAGCCATCAAAGACTGTCGGCTCGGTGATGTCTTTGGCGACCACAGAGCGCACCGCGACCGTTTCCTGTCCGTCCCAGTAGATGATGACTTCATTGGTCGCGATATTTCTTTTCCAGCCGTTCTGAGCGTCATATCCGCCATAGACGTTAACGCCGTTGACCAGATTTACCTGTTCCTGGTAGGTGCCCTTTGAAACATAGACGTCGCGCCTGATTTCCTGTGTGTTTGCAAATGCGATGCCTGCATTGATGGTCAGGAACGGATGTCTGCTGTCGCCAAGGTTGTTGTCGTCGTCACCGGCTTTGCTGACGAAAACGCCCTTTTCCAGGTCACCGTCGATGCCATCGCAGTTGGCGTCAAGGTAGGCCGAATCCGGGTGATCAATCGGGCTGGTGAAAGTACATTCGTATTCGCAGCCGTCTTCATCGGACTTGTTCAGATCCATGAACCCGGCCAGGCATCCGCCCCTCTTGCAGCCTGATTCCTGACAGTACGCATCGGCGTTGGCAAAGGCGCAGACTGTTTCACAGTCGCCGCAGTGTTTCGCGTCCGATGTGTAGTCGGTGTCGAATCCGCATTCGCAGTGGCCGCTTGTTGACATGCACTGTTTAGATGTCTTGTTATCTTCAACGTTTCGGACTTCAAGACAGGCAAATTCCAGATTTACCAGATCGCAGTTGTCGGCAGTTTCACATTCTTCGGCCGTCAATTTTGATTTGAAGTCACATGTGCCGTCCAGGTCACACTCTTTCATTCGGGTCTTCGGATCGCAGTCGGCGTCCGTCGTACACGCCTTCTGGCAATAATTCTTTGTTCCGTTCAGGACGCACATGGCGCCGGCTGACTGGCAATCACTGTCTTCAATACATTCGCGGTCGCACAGCGGCTCATAAGTCGGGCGGCAGATGTACGTCGAGTCGGAGCCGCCGCTTGTCAGTTCCTGGCATTTCCAGCCTTCAGGGCAGTCGTCAAAGCAGATCTTTGTGCATCTGTAGACGTTTTCCCCGGGGCTTGAGATGCAGTAATTGCTGGCGCAGTCGCGGTTTTCTTCACAGATGCAACTGAAACCACGTGGATACTCTTCGCACGGGTCGCCGACATCGGTCATTTCGTCGGTGCCGAAATCCTCGACTATATCAAGTCGGACCGTATCTTGAACGTCATTAGCATCATGCACATCGGCAATGATATCCGGTACCTCGACAACATCGACAACGTCATTGTGCGGAACCGGCGTAACGGAAGTACAGCCGTATGTAAGAACGGCAGATGCCGTCAGAATCAGCGCCAGAAAAATGTTCCTGCCTGACATTGTCAACTCCAGTTTCATCCACACTGATTTTAGTTAAAATACGTGCCGTTTGGCAAGGATTGGCTTGCATTCGGACTGATGTGATAGATTCCGCTGTTTATGGGCTCTGTCCGGTTTTATGGATGTGCCGCCCGGGAATGGAGGTTGTTTGATGCCAATGAAAGACTTTCGCAAAGATTTCAAGGTCTTTGCGCCTGACGACATAGGACCCGAAACCATCATAGGTGGCGAGGCCAGGCATCATCTGGAGCTTGTTCCCGAATACTTTAATGATTTCAAACACCTTATTCTGCCGTGCAGGCCTGAAACTGTTGAAGAATTTAAGAAGTATGCGTCCGGCCGCAGGATTATTCTTGAGGTCGGGGCAGGCAAAGGCCGGTTTATTTCAGCGATTGCGGCTGCAAATCCGGACGCCGTGTGCCTTGGTCTTGAAACCGGTCTGTCGCTGTGCGGACATTCGCTGGACAAGGCGGCCCGCCGCGGTTGTGAAAATGTGTTCATGGGCTGGGGCGATGCGCGGGCGACCATACCGCTGCTTCTTGAAGAAAATTCAGTTGAACGTGCGTACCTTCTGTTTCCGGACCCATGGTGGAAACGGAAACATGCTGCACGGCGTCATGGTCCCGTGATGGCCGCAACTATCGCCAGGGTGTTGAAATCTGGCAGTTTTCTTGTGTTGAAAAGCGATATCGAGCCCTATCTTGAAGAAATGACCTCTGCATTCCTTTCCACAGGCAGTTATTTCCTGTGTTCTGATTCACAATGCTGCGCTATTATTGACGCGTTGCCGCAAACTGACCGGGAAGTCGGACTGTGCAGTACCCGCATGCGGGTGTTTACATCCGTTCTTGTCAAAGGTTAGAATCGGCCAGATATTTTTCCAGATGGCGTCTTTTGTCTTGTTATCCAAGGGGTTATTAACCGGGGTGGGGCTTTCATGATTAATGCCATTGTGATGTCTCTGTTGCTTGTCGCTGCGCTGGGTTTCTTTTCGTTCACGATGTATGGCCGTGTTCGTCTGCTGATGACCGGCAAACCTGATGTCCGGTGGGACAAGCCGGTAACCAGATTCATGGAGATGCTGAAGGTCGCGTTCTTTCAGACGCGCCTGTTCAAGGAACCTGTTTCCGGTCTGGTGCATGCCCTGATCTTCTGGGGCTTTCTGATTCTTCTGTTCCGTTCAATTTCTGTTGTTGGCCGCGCGTATGCTTCCGACTGGTCGTCGTGGAGCATCATGTGGTTCTGGCCTGCGGCCGACCATATTTACACGTGGTTGAAGGACTGGACCGAGTTGGTCGTTCTTGCCATGGTTGTGTGGTCCATTTTCCGTCGCGCCGTTCTGAAACCTGAAAGACTTCACAACACATTTGCTGCGTACCTGATTCTGGGATTCATCGGTACTCTGATGGTTACCGATTTCCTGTATGACGGTGCCAGATTTGCGCTGCTTAAAGCCGGCTACGATCAGATTCCTGCTGCCGCTGCGGCCGCCATGAATCTGGAAATGGCTAATTCGCCGATCGGTTCTTTCGTGTCCACCTGGTTTGCCGGTGTAAGTGCAGGAAAATTGATGGCGCTGTGGCAGATCTGTTTCTGGGTTCACATCGTCGTTCTGTTTACGTTCCTTAATGAACTGCCGCTCGGTAAACATTTTCACGTCATCCTGGCTATTCCGAACGTCTTCTTTTCAAGACTTACCAGCCCGGGCGCGATTGAACCTATCAAAGATATTGAAGAGCAGGAGACTTTCGGTGTTCTGCGTCCGACCGAACTGACCTGGAAGCAGATGATGGACGGTTTCGCGTGTACTGAATGCGGCCGCTGCACCGTCAACTGCCCGGCCCATCAGACCGGCAAGCCACTCAGTCCCCGTGAGCTTATCTGCGATATGCGCGACTTTGTGAAGGCGCATGAAAAAGACATCATCAAGGGCGTTGACCTTGGCGAAAAGCTGCGTGAAGAAGGCAAGTCGTTGATCGACGCGATCAAGGACGAAGTTATCTGGGAATGTACGACGTGCCGGTCGTGCGAAGAGCAGTGCCCGGTCAATATCACGCACGTTGACAAGATTATCGGCTATCGCCGTTACCTGACGTTGATGGAAGCCAGCATGGACAACGAGCTGGCCGTCTGTCAGAAGAATCTGGAAAACAAGTCGAATCCGTGGGGTCTGCCTTCAGGCGAACGCGGCATGTGGCTTGTGGAAGAAATGGAAGTTCCGCTGCTGTCGGACAAGCCGGACGCCGAATATCTGTTCTTCCTGGGTTGTTCAGGTGCGTATGATGATCGCAACCAGAAGGTCGCCCGTGCGTTCGTCAAGCTGATGCGCGCTGCCGGTGTTGATTTCGCGATCCTCGGGCCGGAAGAGGGCTGCTGTGGCGATACTGCCAGACGCCTTGGTAATGAATATCTGTTCCAGGCGCAGGCTGCCCAGAACATCGAGGTCTTCAACGGCTACAACGTGAAGAAGATCGTGACGATGTGTCCGCACGGGTACAACACGATCAAGAATGAATATCCTCAGTTCGGTGGGAATTACGAGGTCATTCATCACTCGGTTCTGCTGGCGCAGTTGATTAAGGACGGCAAACTGAAGCTGGACGCCCCGGCCGAATCGGTCAAGGCCGTTTACCATGATTCGTGCTACCTCGGCAGATACAACGAGATTTATGACGAACCGCGCGATGCTGCAAAGGCCGCCGGCCTGACGCTTGTCGAAGCCGATCGCAGCCGTAAGACTGGAATGTGCTGTGGCGCCGGTGGCGGCATGATGTTCCGCGACGAAAAGGAAGGCACCCGCGTCAACAGACTTCGCGTCAGTCAACTGGCAGAAACCGGTGCTTCAAAGGTCGTCAGCGCCTGTCCGTTCTGCCTTGTGATGTGCCGTGACGGTATCAACGAAGAAGGCGTTGAAGAACGTCTGTCCGTCGCTGACATCGCCGAAGTCCTCGCCGAACGCCTGCCGAAATAACGTACCTGTGTTTCATGCCAACCTGTCCAAACGTAAAG
>CAZFVA010000015.1:0-11472 GCA_964522105.1 uncultured Anaeromyxobacteraceae bacterium | reverse complement strand
AAAGTCGAGTTATTGTTTAGCTAAGATAAAGGTAAAGTACGGTTGCTGTCTGGCCAGACTGAATTCGTCGCTACTCTGCAGCCTGCGGCCATAGTTGCGGCAGGCCGTCGGCGCCCAGGGGCTGGTGTGCCGACAGATGGCAGTTATGGCAGCTCTGGCGGCTGCGGTCCAGGGGCGCGTCGCCTTCGTTTTTGTGGCAGTAGTTACATGAACTTAAGCCGGCCGTTGCACCTTCGGGGTCGAACCTGGCCTGTCCGTTTGCAGCGGCCACGACGTGGGAAGTATGAAGGTCGGATTTGTTGGACTGGAAGTCGTGGCAGTCAAGACAGTTCAATATGGCACCATGGTCTTCGGCCATGACGTTGTGGCATCCGCCGCATCCAGGCTGGAAAGTCGAGATTCGGAAGGCCGTCTGGTCTGACGGGCGGGCGCCCTGTCGCCACAGCCGCGAATGTGCGTTGTCACCTGCCGCCAGAAGCTCGCCGGGCCGTGTTGACCCGACAATGTCCGGTACTTCGGTGTCGGGGAATCCTTTCTCGGTCGATGACTCGGGAATCCAGCCATGACATCCAAGCGAACAGTTCTTTTCGCCGGTGAAAACGTCTTCTTTGACCGGGTAAACGCGCAGGCCATGCCCCGTTCCGTCAGCTTGCAACGGGTGGCATCCCGCGCAGTTGTCCATCGCGATGGCATGATGTCCCCGGCGCGGCCAGGGTACGCCCCACCAGACCCCGGGTTCGGGGAACAACGGGTCCACGCGCACCAGTCCCATGGCCGCACTGGAGGTCCATTCCCCGATCGACATTGCGGCACCGGGATTTGGTGTGGCAAGGGCAGTCAGGTTGTGGCAGGCGGCGCAGTTTGTTACCAGTGAAGGGATTTCGATCGTGTCGGCCACGTCCGCATCCGGCACGTCCCCCGCTGATACGTCAGGTGTATTGGCAACGTTTCCGCATCCCGCAACTACGCAGGCTGCGCCCAGGACCAGCGCGGCCCATTTGATTTGGCGTGTTGTCATGGCATCCACCCCGTCTCTGTCAGTTCGCCGCATACAGCAGTTCGAAATGAACATTCCGGCACGTGTCGCCACCCGAGGTTCGGGCCTGGGAAACCGACGTACCGCAGTCCAATGCCGTTGTAGGCGCCGCCGAAGAAGGCAGAACGGACGGCCCTGAAAGCCAGTCGCAGCAGGGGCAACTGGGCCTGTGCCGTTGTAAGCACGTCCAGGCGCTTTTCGTATGGCAGGTCGGCCAGCGCGGCCCCGTGAGAGTCGTTGGCAATACCGTCCAGAACCAGCGCGAACATATCCGCATACTTACGGAACGGAAATGAACCGTCCAGCAGGATGTTCATCGAACACGCTTCCAGGGCACCAGCCGTCCCTTCAGGGTCAGTTTCGGGCCCGGGGACCACCGTGTCCAGCATCGCAGCCAGCGTCCGCTCGACATCGCCAAGCGGCAGCAGGCACGCGTCGGGGACCGGGTCGCGCCCGAAAGGGTTATTCGCATACCCTGCCACGGCTGCTTTTGCGGCCGAAGCGCCAACCGCTTCCAGTATTAAGGCCAGCGCGCCGCCGCCAGCCAGGGTCAGAAAGTTTCGCCGATCCATGGTTTCCCCCTGTTACCGCGCCACCAGGCCGGCTGCGATGCGTTCAGCATTTGCTGCAATCGTGTGGGCCGGGTTTACGCCCGTTCCGCCAGGGATAGACGCGCCGTCGCTTATGAAAACCCCGGGATGTGAGCGTAGTTCGCCGTCCGGCGTACAGGGTGCGCGGTCTGCGTCGTCCCCGATCCGGCAGGTTGCCAGCGGATGTGCGTCCCCGTGTTCATAATTGTCGCCACCGGTACGCAGCAATTCGGCACCGTTCGCGTCCGCGATCTGTTTAGCTACGCCTGCGACACGTTCGATGTAAGCCTGCAGCCGTTCGGTTAACGGCAGATCGAACTGTACGACGCCGTCTGCATCGACCGTAACCTCACCTTCGCCATCCGTAAGTCCGATGGCCAGTGACGGGAACAGATGCGTTGCATAGTGGTCCCGGACATAGTGTTTAAAGGACAGTCCCATCGGTGCCGATGGCTCGCCTTTTTCGCTGAACACGTCCAGGGCGGCCACCAGTGCCGGCGGCCCCGCGCCCGGGTGGATTGTGATCCTGTGTTCGTTCCAGAATGCGTATGTGATGACGCCTGCGTTGTTGCGTCCCATGAACGGGTAGGTCGGGGCCAGGCTTTCCGGGACGCGCCACAGGAAGGCCACGTCCCCGTTATTGTTCAGGTTTTTTCCAACCTGCGGATGCAGGTCTTTCATCCATTCTTTAGAGCGCAGCAGGATTCCCGGTGTTTCCAGCGCGCTGGCGGCAAGGACGACGCGTTCGCCCCTGACGGTGCGCTGGATGTTCCACGGGTCAAAATATGACACCTTCCACCCGCTTCCATCCGGTTCCAGATGATGCACGCGGCAGCCTACCCGGAATTCGGCCCCGGCCTGTTCGGCTCGTGGGATGTAGTTCCATCCGAGATGCTTTTTCCGCCCGAACATGCAGCCGCACATGCAGAATCCGCATTGCAGACAGTCAGTAATCGGGTACATCGAGCGGTCGGCGGTCAACCCCATGTTATCCAGCATCTTCGCCAGGATGCCGCCGGCGCGGGGGACGTCGGCCCATGATGCGCGGGTGATGTCCATCTCGCGCTCGACCATTTCGTAATACGGGTCCATCGCTGCCCGTGTGACCGAGGCAGGCCAGACACGGTAGTTGTCGCGGTCGCGCCAGTCGAACACTTCGGTCGGTGAACGCAGCATGGCAGCGGCGTATGTCAGTGATCCGCCGCCCAGCCCACGGCCATACCGGAAGATGACGTGATAGTCCTTTGATGTGTAGGTGACGAACATGCGGGCCTGAGCCTTGAATGACCAGTCCTGAACGAAATCCTTCTCGGTCAGGCGTTCGCCCGCCTCAAGGCACAACACGGTCCGACCCGCAGTTGCCAGCCTTAAAGCCGGGATCGCCCCCCCGAAACCAGATCCCACGATGACTACGTCGCGGGTTTCCATATACATTCTCCGATGGAGTAGGAAAACATTAACATGATAAAACTGTGAGTTCCATCGAAGATTTCCGGGTTGATAACTGGGAAGTTGTAGTGGCCCGGGACAGGCTTCTTACTTGTAGCTGTGCAGGCCGCTCAGCAGGAAGTTGACGCCGAAGAATGTGAAGATTACGAAGACAAAGCCGATCAGCGCGACGAAGGCCATCCGCTTGTTTTTCCAGCCGCGCATAGTGCGCAGGTGAAGGTACACGGCATAGACCAGCCACGTCATAAGTGACCAGGTTTCCTTCGGATCCCAGCCCCAGTAACGGCCCCAGGCGACGTTGGCCCACACCGCACCGGTCGTCAGTCCGACCGTCAGGAACGGGAATGACAGAAGAATCAGACGGAAGGACAGTGCGTCCAGGCGCCGCAACTGAGTTTCATCCGGTGTGCGGGCTGCGGCCGAGATCAGGTACAGGATTGCCGCAACGGTACCGACGGTCAGCGCCCCGTAACCGATGAAATATGCCGTGACGTGGATGACCAGCCAGTTGCTTTTAAGCGCCGGCATCAACGGTTGTATTGACGTGTCCAGAATCGAAGCGTAACCGATCGAAAGAACTGCCATAAGTGCCGAAAATGCGGAGATGAATCTGATTCGGTTTTTCAGTTCGACTAATAAGGCGACGACTGCAATCGACAAGGCCACCACGACGAATGATTCGTGCAGATTTGAAAGCGGCGCATGCCCTGTGGAATACCACCTCAAGCCCACTGCAATTGCGTTCAGAACGATTCCGCCGGCCAGAATTGCCGAGGCAATCCGGGCCATCAGCGGGCGTTTGAAAACATCGCCAGCAAAGAAGATGATGCCCGCTACAAGATACAGTGCCAGAGCCAGGTTTATGGAGTTTGCGATTTTTTAGACCTGCGATAAAGGGCCAGAAAAACTCCTGCGTTCAGCAGCAGGATGCCCGCAAAGACAACGTTGACGCCGGGGTCGCGAACCACATCAAACCCGGTCCACTGCAGCCGGTCCGGGTCGAAATGAGCCTGATACAGTGAATAACCTTTGTGTGTAAGCGGATGATTCACTTCCAGCACATGGGTTGCCGGCTTCTGGCCGTCGTCCAGCAATGTGATTGTACTTTTGAAATCCACAGCCTTTCTTTCGAACCTGTATTTCATCGCAATGTTGTCATCACCGGACATTTTCAGATCCGGGTGGTTGGCAAAAACCCAGCGGTTTTCAGTTGCTTCACCGCGCTTGATGATGACAAGCAAAGCGGGATTCGCCGGATTTTCGCTTCTTGATGCGACCTGCCGGTTTTCGTCCACATACAGGTCAGGAACGTAACGCGAAATGTCCAGTGTGTAGTCTGTGCCTTCAACGGCGTATGTTTTGCCCGGTTGAACGGCGATGGACTTGCTGACCCCGGAATCGACAATGTTTACGTGAAGTTGATGGGCCGTTTTGTCGTTCCATCTGACTTCGAAGTCGTCAAGTCTGATTTGAAAAGGTAGATTTCGGTTGCCGCTGTCTGTCTGGTATGAACCGAGCGTTTCCCCTTCAGAAATCGCGATGTGACCTTCCTGGCCTGATACCGCACCGACTATCACACCGATCAGGATTACCAGAATCCCGACGTGGGAAATCAGCGAGCCAACTCGCGCTTTCTTTCTGGCTATCCGTTGTGCAGTGCATGCCAGAAGGTTTACGCCGAACAAGCTTAGAAGGGCGGCAAACCAGCCTGCGTGATAGACATCATATGACGTCAAGGTTCCGGCCATGGATGCCGCAATGATAAGGATGAACAGGATAATGGCCACTTTCAGTGAGGCTATCGTATCCCAGACATATATCAGGAACTTTCTAATCGTCGCCACCACTGTGAATCGAGCCGCCCGGGTTGCCGGTATGACAGACTGTACACGTATCGACAGGACCTTCGTGTCCCTGAAGTTCGGTGAACTTGATGCCGTCATTTGCTTCACGGCTTCTGGCGATGGCGTGGGGGCTGTCGTGACATCCGGCGCAATAGATGCCGTGGTGTGTTTTTGACAGCGCGTACAACGGTTTGTCCTGCATCCCGCCTTCGTCGTGACAATCATTGCAACTGGGTTCGTTCAGCCATGGGTTGGCGTTTGCCGCCACCTGGGCCATATTGCCGTGGCATGTCTGGCAGCTTGCAACGTCGCCTTCCTGCGTCATGACGTCGCGCAGGCATCTGGTTTCCGGGCCGGGGTGACATTCATAGCAACCGGCCGTGTTCGGGCTGATGGTGTTCAGATCGTGCCGGTTGTGAATTGCGTTGGAAAGGCTTGGTACGCCCATGATTCCAGCGGCACCGAGGGCATTTGAACTGTGGCATTTTGCGCACAGGACCGGCTGCTGGTTTTCCAGGTTGGTGCTTTCCAGATGGTCATGGATTCTTAGAATATTCAGATCGGTGTCATTGGTTCCCGACGGAACGATTGCATATTGTTCAGTGGCAGCGCCGGTGTCGTTGTGACATGTGTTGCAATTCAGTTCGCTTGAAACAGGCGCGACTACTGTGGCCCGTGTCAGTTCCTGCCCGCCGTTTGTGCTCTTGACGATGACCGTCGCGAGCTGGTACGGATAGCGATTCCATGTCTGCGGGTTGCCGCCGACTGTGGCGTCCTGATCACGGAATTCCGTTATCGGGATGCCTTCTGCTTCAAAATGGTCGCCTTTCACATCAAATGTTCCGGTCAAGCCTTTTCCGGTAAGTCCAACGTCCGGGGCCAGGGCAGCACCGAACAGGTCCTGGGCATAAGTCCAGAAATCAGTCTTTGCGGGAGTTGACGCCGCCGAATATGTGTTGGTCGGGAAGCTGTACTCGACTGTGATACCGGCCGTAACGATCTGCGGGTCATTACCTTTCCTGATGACCTGAGCCACCAGCGTGTTGAAAGGGGGCAGAACTGCAAGCGTCTTGAAACTGGGGTTGTAACAGTGCATCCCCAGATTGTTCCACGCAAGGACGGTGAAATCACCAGTAACCGGGGGTATATCTGTTCCCGGGACATCCGTCGGCGTCACGTCTTCCTGCGTCACGTCTTCCTGCGTCGTGTCGGTTCCCGTTGTGTCGGTGCCTGCGACATCGGTGCCTGTCGTATCAGTCCCCGACACATCGGTTCCATGAATATCTCTTCCGGCCAGATCGGTCCCGGCCAGGTCGGTACCTGTCACGTCCGTACCTGCCAGATCAGTTCCGTGGAGATCAGTTCCCGTATTATTCCCGCCGCCGCACGCAGATATGCCAAGAGCGATAGCAGCAATAAGTAACAAGCTTTGAAGCACGTGTGTTGTTTTCATGTTCAACCCCCGTTTGTAGCCAGCATTGTAGCATATTTGTGTTGAAATGGACATCCTGGCGCATGTGCAACAAACGTTTTTCATTGAATAATCATGCCGCACTATTCTGCGGCGATCATTGCCGGAAATTGTAGTCAGTGGCTGCGAAAAGTCGCCAGCCCCCGAGACCGTCAAGTTCCAGAACGTGGCTGTGGAATTTCAGCACCGTCGAACGGTGACTTACGCTGACCAGGGTGGTCCTGGCCGGGTCGATCTGGCGGTATAGTTTGTCTTCGTTTTCCACGTCCAGCGCGCTGGTCGCCTCGTCAAGAATCGCGTATCGCGGCTTGTGAAGCAGCAGCCGGGCAAATGCAAGTCGCTGTTGCTCGCCAAGCGAAAGGACTTTGCTGTAGTCGATATCGGCATCAAAGCCACCAAACCTTTCCACAATGCTTGCCAGGTTCACAGCTTTCAAAACAGCGTTCAGTTCGTCGTCCGAGAATATCTGCCCGGTTGCGGGATAGTGTAACTGGCTGCGCAGATCGCCCAGGATCATGTAAGCATGTTGAGGCAGGAACAGCATTTCATCCAGTCTGGGGCGTACGATCGTCCCGGCACCGGAATTCCATATCCCGGCGACCGCGCGCAGAAGCGAACTCTTGCCACCGCCGCTCTCGCCGACTATCAGCAGTCCTTCCCCTGTTTTGACGGCAACCGAAAGGTCCTTTACCAGGATTCTTTTGTAGTTCGGGGTGTGCAGCGTAAGGTGGTTCAGCGCAAGGTTCCGGTCTTCGACCCGCTCGATCACCGGGCCGGTTTTGTTGTTCCCCAGCGGCGCCTTCAGGGATTGTGAGAATGTGTCCAGACGCTCGATTCCAGCGGCAAATCTGCTGAGGGCATCGAAGTTGTCAACAAACACAGTAAGTGCGGCAAGCAGTGCAGCGAACGCGCCTGCGGCCTGGACCACGCTTCCAACCTCAAGTTTCCCGGAAAGAACCTGCGGGGCGATAATGACACTTGGCAGGATGATCGTCACGAAGCTGTAGGCGTACTGAAACAGACTGAGCCGCAGGGTCCACTTGATAAGTTTGTTGAAATTGGCAAAGACTTCGCCGAAATGACCTTTTACCTTTGTCGACTCTTCGTTTTCGCCACGGTAGAACGCGATCGATTCAGCGTTTTCACGGATGCGGACCAGGCTGAAACGGAAATCCGCCTCGCGCCGTAACTGCTGGAAGTTTAATCCAATCAGTGGCTTGCCAAACACTAGAAAGGTGATTGCGGTACCGGCGGCGGCGTACAGCACAAGGAACAGGACGAGCCATCTGGAAATGGACCACAGGACGCCGCTGAACGCGATCAACTGCAGGACCGAACTGATTGCAATAAACAGAAATGTCAGTGATTTTGCCGTAAAGGTATTGATGTCTTCCGCGATGCGCTGGTCAGGGTTGTCGATGTCGCGGTTCGCGGTCAGTTCATAGAATGCCCGCTTGCCGAAATATCTTCCAAGGAACTGGTTTGTCATCCAGCGTCGCCAGCGAATGGCCAGTTTGTCCCGGACAAAATAGTAGAGTGCGTAGATTGGGACCGCGACAACCAGTAACCCTATGAAAAAGTAAATTGATTTCCAGAATCTGGCCCCATCTTTGTCGGCCAGTGCGGACGTGAATTCCCCGGTCTGCTGGTTGAAAAGCACAGCAAATCCAGTCTGGCCAAGCAGCAGGCATACCATCAGCGCAAGCATCCCGATGGCCGCCCATTTTTCATTTGAAAACCAGAATGGTCTTGCCAGCAACCAGAAGCGTCGCCAGAGTTGTCGGCCGATCTTGTGCATTACTCATGTCCTCGGGGTAAAACAGATATCCAGATATAGGTTTTAGCAATTTGCGGGCCACAGAACGGGCTGTATGAATACGGGAAGTTGCAGGTGGGAATTAGCAGGGCGGGCGGGAAACCTAATCAGAACGGGATACCTGGTCGTTCAAAATGATGGGCCGTATTACGGACGCCATTCCGCCAGTCGGCCGAAGGCATGAAGCCGCTTTCATATAATTCAGATACGTTCATCTTCAGATCATATTCAGGAAAAACAGGCGCGTAGCACCCGCCGACTGCGGCATCAATCTGGTCGGGCGGCAATACGATGATTTCGGGCGTAACCGATAATGCCTGTGCCGCTTCCTGTACAAAATCGCGCGGTGTAAGTGATGACGGACCTGCCACCAGAATGCGTTTGATACCGGCCACCGGTCCGGCTTCGGCCAGAAACACCAGTGCCTGCGCGATTGTATCGACGTATCCGTCGGGAATCAGGTTGTCGCACGTTCCCCGGAAATAGACTGGTCTTGATGACGCGACCGCCCTGATGATTCTGGTTGTTCGTCCCTGAGGCCCGTCGCCACTGTGGTCGTTCGGCCCCCACATCTGCGGAAGGATTGCCCACGTGATTGACATGAAATCTGCCGCGTTTCGCAGGAACTCGAAAGCTCTCAGTTTTCCTGCGGAATGGTCGTCGTCTGCTGATGTCTGCGAGTCCGCGGTAATTGTGCCGCTGCCGGTCAGTGCCGGTCCGAATTCCCCGATAGATGACATTATGACAAAACGGGGCAGGGCGGCTCCGGTTGCTGCGACCCGCCGGGCACCTTCGAACAGTGCGGTCGCGTCTGCATAGTCATTGACGGCGGTGTCGATCCAGATCGCCGGGCCTGCGGCAAGCAGCGCTTCCACGACGTCAGGATTGCTTCTGTCCGCAACTAATAATCTGGCGCCGTAAAGCGGTCTCTGGTGTTTGTGCCTGGCGACAGCCATGACTGTCGGCGCGTCGGGATGTCCGGCCAGCACAGCACATAGACGGTGACCAAGAAATCCCCCGGCGCCAATTACGACAGCGGTTCCGCTCACACGGGCTCCTGTATTGATTTAAATTCCGCCCAGCCCATCCTGTCGGTGTATTCCTTGAATACTCCTGTGCAGGATTCCTTCCAGCGGCAGGCCATGCAGGGCCCGCCCAGATTCAGGCGTTCGTTCAGGGCTGACGTTACGTATTGGCCAGTTTCCAGGTTGAAAGCGGACTCAATCAGGTAAGCGTCAAGGTTGCAGCTTTCGTAGCCGCGCATCAGGCAGTTCGGGATGTTCTTGAATCCGACGTTGACGCCGATTTCGCGGCCGCGGTCGATTGCGGCCATGATTGCGTCGGCTGATTTTGAAAGCGGAATCAGGATTTCATCGACGTTTTCCATCGCGTTTCCGGCAGGTTTCATGCCTGAAAAGATGACGGTAGGGATGGTTGAAATGACCGGAAGCTTCGAAACGGACGTGACGTAGTCAAGGATGTGCTCGACATTTGCCTTCGTCACGACGCCGTACAGAAAGACTTCGATTTCCCTGGTCCTTATCAGATTATCAAGCGCCTTGAACAGCAGTTCCCCGCTGAGTGGATTGCGTGACAGCCATTTCGTTGTGTCCGGGTCAAAGTCGTCAATCGACAGATGCACAGTCCGAAGACCGGCATCGACAAGGCTCGACAGGACTTTTGGATATGACAGCATCAGGCCGTTTGTGGTCAGCGTGATCTCATTTATGCCTGATGTTGTCAGCAGTTGCATCGTCTGAAGCAGATCCCGTCTGATTGTTGGTTCGCCACCGACCAGGGCGCATTTTTTGAATTCCCAGCGCGAGGCCTTTCTGATCGTGTCCGCCACCGAATCCGGGGTCGCATAATACTGGTGGCTGTGATCAAGGCAGCAGTATCTGCACGACATGTTGCAGACGTTGCCCAGGCTCAGATGAAAAACATCGGAACACATGCGGCTGAAGCGGATCATGAAGTCGGCGGGATTGTCGCATGCAGGCGTTTTCCGCAGCACGGTGACATCGACTGTAGGGTCAAGTGTCTTTTGATGGTACATGGTAATCCCCCCGCCGCACATTATAGCAACGGTTACTGGCGTCGGTACACAAATGTGGCGCCGGGGGGGATCGGCGTTGCTGTTCACACACCAAGTGACATTATAAATTCGGGATGCGGATTTGCAATGATTTCGGTACCAAGAAGACTTTCCGGACCGGCGCCTTCCGATGCTGCCGTTACAGAAGCTTCCACGTCAAAAAGGTCGCCGCTGAACGCAAAGTAACATTTGCCGCCGATCCCTGCCGACAGGTGGATAACGTTCAGTATCACGTCAGCCGCTTTCAGCGCTGCATCTGCCGATCTGATGCCGGAACATGTCGTTGAACATTCAATGATGCCGATTGCCCCGGTCTTCGGATTGACGGTCGGTCCGAATACCGCTTTTTCAAGCTGCGCGTGGGCAAAAGGCAGGAAAAATCTGTCAATCAGCTTGTCAGCCGCGATCCGCTCGGCTTCCAGAAGCGACTCTTCAACTTCGGCGACCGCACCATCAATCAGGATAAGGAACTTGCCGGGAGTTACTGTCGCGGCCAGACATATTCTGGTATTCGCCTTTTTGACCAGCGCGTCCAGACATACAAATCCCCGTGCGATTCCCTGGACCTCGATACCGGCGAATGCCACGGGAATCGTTGTCAGGTCAGGCGCAGGCAGAAATGTCGGTGGCGTAAGGCTCAAAACTTAACCCCGGTGGATCGTTAAACGATCCTGAAATAGTCCTTCAACACGCAGCGACGTTCGCGCGTGAAATTGATGGCGGTCGTCATGCCTTCGCCGGTCGGACTTGCGATGGTCCACGACGAATGACCTTCGCCCATGAAACCTGTTCCGGCCAGGGACGGTGCGTTTTTAACAAAAATCGAGCAGTCTGCAGCCCTTGCATACTTGTGCAGGTTTTCCACATTCAGTGAATGCATTACTGCGGTGTGCCGGTACCCGTGTTCGACCCTGACGGCGGCCTTGATGGCTTCGTCAACGTTGCGGGCCCTGAACATCGGGATGATCGGCATCAACTGCTCGACCTGAACAAGCGGATGTTCTTCATCAACTTCGCAGAACGCGATTCTGACGTCGTCAGGGATGTCGATGCCGAGGTGTTTCAGGATAAACGAAGCGTTCTTCCCGACAAATTCCTTGCGGGCGTGATCGCCGTCGATGACCAGTTCCGTCAGCTTCTGCACCATGTTGTCACGGATGTAGTAAGCCCC
>CAZFVA010000014.1:22676-84238 GCA_964522105.1 uncultured Anaeromyxobacteraceae bacterium | reverse complement strand
T
Organism: uncultured Anaeromyxobacteraceae bacterium; assembly: GCA_964522105.1. Taxonomy (GTDB): domain Bacteria; phylum Myxococcota_A; class UBA9042; order DTJE01; family DTJE01; genus JAGOFO01. Next base: position 84,237 of record CAZFVA010000014.1, on the reverse strand, counting down.
CGAACTTCGCGGCGTCTTCGGCCGCGCCATAAACCTTGTAAACACTGGCCAGAGATATAAGCGGAGTCAGGGGCTGAACGGCCTGGACGGTGACTGACGCGGTAACCTGGTCCTGAACCTGGTAGTTACGCATCTTGCTGAAACCGGTCAGAAGCTTGCCAAACGTCGCTTTTGACTCTTCAGGAAGGAGGCCCGCAATAGGTTCAATCGCGGCTGCCAGTTCGGCATCCGACGGCATGTCTTTACCAAGGAAATTCAACTGGTTGGCGGCATCCCAGTACTGCACGCCCATATCGATTGACAGGTTCGGCACCATCGGCCCGATTGCGCCCTTTCTGGTGTCCCCGGCCTTTTCAACCCCGATCTCAGCAATCTTTACCTTCGGCGAATGTTCCAGGGCCGCCCGCACCGCCTGTTCAAGCGTTACCGGACGTTCCTGCGCCACGGCCGATGCCGCAATCGCGACGACTGCCGCCAACGAGGCCACAGCCAGCGGAACACCCGCAAAATTTCTATTCAGCCAACATCTCATAAATAACACCTCAAGGACTCAACCGATCCTTTTGCCGAATCTTAGAACGGCCAGCGTCAGAATTCCAAAGCCAAAAATAAATAAAGCTGCCAGATCGGGTAGCACATCAGTAAAACCGGCAGCCTTCAGCAGCACCGCCCGCAGTATATCCACGTAATACTTAATTGGATTCATATATGCCAGAGGTTTCAGCCAGAAAGGCATGTTAAACACAGGCGTAAGAACCCCTGAAAGCAGAACGGCAGGCATCATGATGATAAATGACCCCAGAAACGCCTGCTGCTGATTACGGCTGACGGTCGAGATAAACAGGCCGATGCCGACAGTTGACATGATGAAAAGCAACGTGCCGAAGGCAAGCAGAAGCAGCGAACCGCGCACAGGGACGTTGAAAACCCAGACGGCGATTGCGAATACCAGCAGTATGTCAACGCAGCCAATCACGACGAACGGGGTCGTCTTGCCGATGATCAGCGCAATCGGCTTAATCGGCGTAACCATGACCTGCTCAAGCGTTCCCATCTCACGTTCACGCGCCAGCCCCATCGAAGTCGCAATCATTGTCACGACAAGCAGAACCATCGCCGCCACACCGGGCACCATGAACAACGGTGTCTGCAGGGTCGGATTGAAGAAGACCCGCACTTCAGTGGAAATAGTCGGAATCCGGGGATCAATTCCCTGACGGCCCGCCGCCAGACCGGCCCGCCCACGGGCATATTCTGACGAAAATGTCGCCGTGTATGCCTTTGACGCCGTATCGGCAAAACGCCCGACTATCGGGTTAGACGCATCGACCAGGAACTGCACCTGAGTTGTCCGCCCGCCGGAAATCGCCCTTCCAAAGCCGGGCGGAACCAGCACGACAACTTCGGCCGTTTCGCGCTTCAAGTCGCTGGTCGGGTCACCGCAGTTCCCGGCCGGTCCAACAGGCACAAACGATTCTCCGGTCAGAAAGCCGGTTATGAATTTTCTGCTGTACTCGGAATTATCCTGGTCACACCAGGCCGTTTTCACATTTCTGACATCAAAATCAACGGCAAAGCCGAACACCATGACCTGCAGGGCGGGTGCCAGAAACAGCATCGGCAGCAGCCTTTTGTCCCTTGATATCTGACGGATTTCCTTCCTGATAACTGCCGCAATTTCACCAGTCATGCGATCCTCCTGGGAAATTTGGCAACGGCCATGACAAGTACGATCGTGGCGAACACGACCATCGCGAAAAGGTCGGGCGCAAGCTCGGCAAATCCCGCCCCTTTCAGCAGCACTCCGCGAAGAAAATGCACGTAATATCGGGCAGGTAGAATATGTGAAACAGCCCGCAGAAACAGCGGCATCTTGTCTATTGGAAACATGAAACCTGACAGAAAAACGGTCGGCAGCAACGAAACCAGCGTACCGACCTGAGTGGCGACCTGCTGATTACGCGTAACCGACGACACCAGCAGACCAAGCCCGAGCGCGCCGGCCAGGAACAGGAAAGTTCCGACAAACAACACAATAACTGAACCCTGGAACGGGACACCGAATATCACCGCGCCGGCTGTCAGAACCATCAGGGCCTGAACCAGTCCAATCACCATGTATGGAACAAGCTTTCCAAGGATGATTTCACCACGGCCGACCGGGGTCGAAAAGACCTGCTCCATATTGCCACGCTCCCACTCGCGGGCAACGGTCAACGCAGTCATCAATACGCCGGCCAGCGAAAGGACAAGCGCGATCAGTCCGGGCACAAGGAACACCGCCGAAACCATTCCCGTGTTGAATACCGGCCTGACAACAGATGAAACCGGCTGTTCAACTGTCTGGCCGGTGATGTCGGCAATCTGCCCTGAAATGGACGACGAAAGCGATGACAGCAGGTTCCCGGTCAACGTCCCTGCGGCTGTCCCGTCACTGCCATCAATCAGAATCTGAACCCTGCCACCGGCGCCCGAAAGCAGATCTTTTTCATAACCGGCCGGAATGACCACGGCACCCATCGCACGTGCCGATTTGAAAGCCTTTTCAGCTTCTGCCGCGTTCGTGAACCGATCATCTACTTCAAAATCGCCGGTCGCCTTCAGAAGCCTGATAATCTCGACAGACCTGCTGCCGCCGTCCTGGTTGATGACAAGAACCGGGGCATCTTCAAGGTCAAAACTGATGCCGAAGCCAAAGATAATCAGCAGAACGAGCGGCAGTCCCAGCGACATGTAAAGCGTGGTCCGGTCGCGTGATATGTGACGGACCTCTTTTTCCGCAACGGCGACAGTCCTGGACAGAAATGCGAGGGGCCCCCTGTTCATCTCTGCCTCCCGAGCGTCAGAACGGTAAAGACGTCATCAAGGGTGGCTTCAACAGGCTGTATCCGGGAAGGTGCCATGTCAGCGGACATGCCGGCAGTTATAGCACCCGCCGTAACGAGCGCCTGGATTTCGGGGCCGGACAGCGACGTTGTGATCTTGAACCCGTCGGCCCACCTGACGACCGATTCAACACCGGGCGCAGCCGACAGAATCTTCAACAGAGCGGCGGCCGATTCGGCCCCGGCGCCTGCGGCAGACGGAGTTTGAATAAGAAAACGGTTACCCGGCGCCCATTCCGCCTTCAACTGGGCCACCGACCCGAGCGCGACCAGTTTCCCCCTGACCATCAGTCCGACAAGCTGGCAGTACTCGGCTTCGTCCATGAAGTGCGTCGTCAGGAAAACGGTACCGCCTTCGGCCACATACCGCCCGACAATATCCAGAAACTGCTTGCGCGAAATTGGATCGACACCGGCCGTCGGTTCATCCAAAAACAACAGACCCGGCTTGTGAACAAGTGCATTGGCAAGTGCTACCCGCTGTTTCCATCCTGCAGGAAGCGCCCCTGTCATGCGAGTTCTGATATCAACAAGGGCAGTAAGTTCAAGGACTTCTTCAATTCTAAGGCCAAGCTGCTTTCCTTTCAGACCGTACGCACCGCCAAAAAAATCCAGGTTTTCTTCGACGGTCAGATCGGGATACAGCGAAAACTTCTGCGACATGTAGCCAATTCGCGGTTTGACGGCTTCGGGGTTGGCAACAACATCAACCCCGGCCACATTAATGGTGCCAGAAGTCGCTTCCAGAAGGCCGCATAACATCTTGATTGTGGTCGATTTACCGGCCCCGTTCGCACCCAGAAACCCGAATATTCCACCAGCCGGGACATCGAACGAAACGTCGCTGACAGCTTTGAAGTCCCCGAAATTACGACAAAGATTGACAACACTTATTGCATTCATCGCCATAACACCCCGGGGAACAGACTCACCCATCAGAATTTTCCAGGAACGAAGAAATGAATATGTCTTCAAACGACGGACTGACTTCGACAGGCACCAGACCCGCACCGGCTATCTGACCTCTTGCTGACCCGACCTGTGCCGATGACGCAAGAACGCGAAACCCGTTGCCCGATGGCGTCACAGCCTGAATATCCGCACGCATGGAATCAATAAGCTTGTGAATCTGGACACCTGTGGATTGACCTTCCGCTTCAGCAAGGTAAAAAACAGTCCCGGTAAACCTGCTTCTAAGGTCATGGGGCGACCCTTCGGCAATTAGACGACCTTCGGACAGCAGGCCGACTTTAGAACACCTGGCGGCCTCGTCCATATAGGCGGTCGAAACGACTACCGTCGAGCCTTCAGACACGAATTCATAAAGCAAATCCCACAGTTCCGCGCGCGAAACCGGGTCAACACCGTTCGTCGGTTCGTCAAGAAGCAACAGACGCGGCCTGGAAATCAGCACTGCCGCAAGCGCCAGTTTTTTGTACATGCCGCCTGAAAGCGCGTCGGCCCGCCTGTCCACAAATTCCTTCAGCATCGTAATGGACAGCAGACGTTCGGCCCGGTCATTGAAAGTCTTCCTGTCCAGACAGAACATTTTCCCAAAGAACTTCAGATTTTCGATGACACTCAAGTCCCCGTAAAGACTGTACATCTGAGGCATGTATCCGACGAAATCCCTGGCCTGCACAGACCTGGGATCCATCCCGAAAACGGTCACACTGCCAGACACAGGATCTATCAGACCGCTGCATATCCGCAGCGCCGTCGTCTTGCCTGCCCCGTCCGGCCCGACAATTCCACAAATTCCGCCCGCCTCGACCTGCAGATTCAGGCCGTCAAGTGCTTTGCGCGTTCCAAATGAATGGCGCAAGTCACTGATCCTCAGGGGAATTGCAGAAAAATCGTCTGCGGCAATCATCTGGGCGCCCCCGCGTCCACGACCTGGACCTCAACCGGCATCCCGGGCTTCAGCCGACCGTCAACATTATCAACGGCGGCCTCGACCTCAAAGACCAGCCTGTCCCGATCTGACCTTGTCTGAATGTTCCTGGGCGTAAATTCGGCATTCTGCGAAACCTTTACGATTTTCCCATCAAAGACCTGGTCCGCGATTGCGTCTGCAACTACCCGAACTGCCATTCCGCTTGTTACGACCGCGACTTCAGCCGTCCTGACAAAGAAGTTGATCTTCACCACCCTGGAATCCGTGATTTCAAGCAGAGTTGACCCGGGCAGCACCGTTTCGCCCGGCTCTTTTGACCGAATCGTCACAACTCCATCCGACGGAGCCGTCAGAACACACTCTTTCTGATTAATCTCAGCCCGCCTCAGACCGGCCTCGGCCGCAGCAAGCCCACCTTCAGCTTCCTGAATTGCACCCTTTGCCGCATCTTCCTGAAGGTCTGCCGACTTTGCGTTCATGACGGCCGCCTTGACCGCCACATCGGCCGCCTTCAGGCTGACGTCCAGGCCTGCCGCCGTCGTCTCATAGTTTTCCAGCGAATTCAGGGGCATGACTTCCTGCTTGTTCAGTTTGACTGCCCTGTCCTTCTGGCGATCTGCGTTTTCACTGTTCAATTTGATAGTGCCAAGATTGACCCGACTGCTTGACGCCTGCGCAAACGCGGCCTTTTCGCGGTACAGGGCCGCTTCGGCCGAAGCCGTCGCCTGCGCCACACGAGCCCTGGACATGGCCACCTGACTTTTTGCGCCTTCAACGACCGAATCAAGTTCGCTGCAGTCCAGTTTGACCAGCACGTCACCGGCCTTCACCGAATCACCTTCCCTGACTTCAATTGAATCTATCCGCGCACCGATCCTTGCCGAAATCAGGGTTGTAGTACCTTCAACGACACCTGAACTGCCCGGCGGCATTTTAAGGGCCTGTTTATCAAGGTAAAGCTTGTACGCCAGGGCCGACCCGAGCACCACAGACAGAACAATCAGTACCGCGATGAATTTCTTCATTTTTGTGACTCCACCGTCAATCCGGCAAGCATGGCCTTTAAAGTCGGACCAACAAATTCAACAAAAATATCGACATGTTCAGAATCGACAAGCCCATCACGCTCAACAAGGATCTTTCTGATAATCGGTTCGGCGACTACTGCGTAGATAAACGACGATATGATGACAAGCGCTACAGCCTGCGGCTTTACGCCAGTCACTCCGGCGTCATCAAGAGCCCTCTTGACGACCGCAATTAAACGGCCTGCATTCCGCCCCAGCAACGGAAGGAAAATCGGTAACATCTTGCTTTGACTGAATATCATCTCGCGGGCCACTATCCCGATCATCACCCGGTTGCGCCCGAAAATTCGTACCATTTCATCTATCAGGCTATTCAACCTGTCGACCGGGTCCATGTCGTCGTGGGCAAATTTTTCAAGACTTGACCACAGATTCTCGGCCCTCGGCTTGACGATTTCCTGAAGCAACCCTTCCTTGGAACCAAAATAGTATTTAATCATCGAGATGTTACATCCAGCCTTCGATGCAATCTCGCGGATGCCACTGGAAGCAAATCCCTTGTGAATAAACAGTTCTGCGGCGGCCTCAATCAGACTTGCCCGCTTCCCGTCATCCTGTTGTTGTTCGCGATCGGCCATAGTTTTCCCCTTTTACACGCCAGTCAGAACCTGAATCAATTGGACCACCACCCCTGAATTTTGTCAATCAAACGATTGATTAATATCTTTTTGTTCAATCTGGATGCAATTCGGGATTGACAGAAAGGTGCCCGATGCCCTTAATAACTGTCGCCATGGCTGACAAAGACTACTACAGCATTTTGAGTGTTTCGCGAGACGTCGATGCCACTGAACTGAAGAAGGCATACAGACGTCTTGCCATCCAATACCACCCGGACCGCAACCCCGACAATCCTGAAGCGGAAGAGAAGTTCAAGGAAGTGGCGGAAGCGTACGACGTCCTGTCCGACCCTAAAAAACGCCAGATTTATGACCAGTACGGCGCGTCGGGGCTCAGGGGACAGGGGTACGATTTCCATCCTGAAGACATATTCTCGTCGTTCATGGACATGTTCGGCGGCGCCTTCGGAGGCGGCTTCGGTGACATATTCGGCGGCGGACGGCAGCGCGGTGGCCCGACAAAAGGCCGCGACCAGCAGACCGGGCAGTCAATCTCGCTGGAAGACGCAGCAAAAGGCATCGAAAAGGAAATCCATCTCCGAAAGGAAGAATCTTGCGACGCCTGCGGCGGAAACGGCTCTAAAGCCGGGACAACGCCCGAGACTTGCCGCGCCTGCGGGGGCCGGGGGCGGATGGCGCACAGCCAGGGTCTGTTTACAATAACCACAACGTGTTCAAGCTGCGGTGGAACCGGCCGCGTGATTCGCGAAAAGTGCAGCAAGTGCGGCGGGGCCGGGCGCTACCTTACCGACAAGACATACAAAGTGAAGATTCCAGCCGGTATCGACACCGGCAATTCCATAAGGGTTACAGGCGCAGGCGGGGCTGGCGCAATGGGCGCTCCGGCCGGGGACCTGTATGTCGTCATAGAAGTTAACGATCACGAAACGTTCCGCCGTGAAGGCGACGACCTTGTTACCGAGATGCAGGTTGAAGTGGCCGACGCAGTCCTTGGCGCCAGAAAACCTATCGCAGATATCCTTGGCGATGCAGTTGATGTTGACATCCCGCAGGGTGCGCAACCTGATGAACTTATTCAGATCAGGGGCCGTGGCATGCCAAAACTTCAGTCGCGTGGCCGGGGCGACCTGTGGGTTCAGATCAAGGTCAGAATTCCAATGAACCTTTCCCGCAAAGAAAAGAAGATTTACGAAGAGCTGAAAGAGCTTTCAAATTCCTGACGTGCGAATCTGGCAGGGGGCGATGTGATTCGGAACGGCATTAAACTGTCACATCCTCTTTCTTTCGGCTTCGGCGTTGAAGTCTGGGCTGCAAAGCTGGGCGAAAAAAATGTCGTTGTGCGGCGTTATTTCGGCTCTGCCCTGACAGCTTCACCACGCGTAATGCCTGACGCATCAATACTTTACAAGCTTGACCACCCCCGCCTGCAGAAGCTTTTATGGCACGGCACCGACGACGACGGCACTCTGATGCAGATTTCACAGTGGGTGGAAGGAAAGTCCGTTCGCAGCCTGATGGGCGGAACCGAGATTTCCAGCAGCGATATCATCGTCATGTTTGAAGACGCTCTGTGCGCCCTGGCATACCTGCACAGGGGAAGCCCGGTTTCACCTGTAATGCATGCCGACGTTTCCCCGTCGAACATGATTTTCGGGCCTGTCGCCGGACGCAACTCGGACGGACTGACTTTAGTCGATATTCGTGGAGCCGTTGAAACCAGCCAGAACAGGTCGGACCTTATCCTGGGAACACTGCACTACATGTCCGACCAGATGCTTGCAGGTGAACCGGTGACGCCGGCCGCTGAAATCTGGTCACTGGCAATTTCATTGATGTCGGCAACAGCCGGGAAGACGCCGTGGGCAGAAGCAAAACATCCTGAAGAAGTTCTAAAACTTCGCGCGGAAACAACCGCGATTCAGCTTCTGGATGAATTGACCAGACTTGATGACAAAATCAAAGCGCTGTTTCGAGACATGCTTGCCCCAAATCCTGCCGACCGGCCAGATGCGTGCGAAATCATTGAATTGCTTGGGAAATAGAACGGTGCCGACTACCAGCGGGTCTTGCCTTCCCAACCAGGGTCATCGGCCATCCCGTAACGATTACCGTGAACCAGCCGCCGGATAACTTCCCAGCGCTGCCGGTCCTTGTAACGTTCATGATTGTTGTCGCCAACTTCGTTTGATGCCCAGGTCTTCTCGTCAAAAAACTGAAATTCGATCTGGATGTAAACAAGATTTCCCAGTTCGGCCATATCTGGATTGTCTTTGGCAACAAGCTCGCGAACCTTGATCGGCAGCTCGACAACGAAGTTAATCATCTTGAAGGACTGACCCGAAAACGCATTAATTTCCTGGTTCAGATCATCGCCATCCTCGGCATCTTCGTATAGAAAGCGGTTTGCCAGACCGGGCTCCCTTGCGCACAACTCGGGAATCTCGCCCAGCAAGGCCGCCGTCGTAATAATATGGTTCCTGGACTGACCCGGAACGACGTAGTTGTATGGAAAAAGGTTATCCTTCAAATACGAAAGAACAGGAATTATATCAGGATATTCACGGGTTATGATGCGAAACCGAAGCCTGTCGTAGACCTCCGCCGCAAAGTTCGTCTTTTTGGCCAGAAGCTTGGTAATCAACGAGTCACGGGTCTTGCGGTTGGCGGCGTAGTGAAGAATCGGCGCCCCGGAAATCCTCATCGCGGCAATAGTCTGATCAACCCTCGCGACAGCCATCTGAAAAAGCTGATCCTCGGGCACTGCCAGCCTGAACCGAAGCTGCTGACTTTCAACGTGATTGACAACGTGCATGACCTTCAGGATGACACAGGCAAGCTTCTGGAACTCGGAACTGCCCGATGCCATTAACAGAATGTCTTCAACAGCAGCCGGCTGCTTCAAGCATGCAGGAAAATGAAAATTGAAATTTGATTCCAGATATTCGACAGCAACTTTCAGCAGATGCAGCAGTCGCGTCTCGTCGTCAGGGTCCTGAACGTCGAAACCGTTCACAAGAAGGAACCGGTCAACTTCGTCCTTGTCCTGCAGGTTAAGCCTGTGCCAGTCGACGACAGACCCGCCCCTCAATGTCAGGCGAACCGCTTCTACGTCGGCAAGGTCAATATTGCCGAACGAAAGACCTGTACCTTTTTCTGAGATACCAAACATCTGTCAATAACACCGTTTCTGTTCACAAAACGCACATCTGCGCGCGCCCTGAATCCTGCCGTCGACACTTACCCGAAAGCGGGTGGATTGTAGTATTGAGCGATAACCTTTACAACCCGGCCAACCCCTGTTAGCGTTGATTTGTTCGTTGATTTGATGTGGTCCTTGCCGGCTGCAGCAGCACGAAGCGGGCACGCGCCCCGGGGGGCTCGTGAAACGGGCAGACGCCCGAAACACCACGGACTATGAAGTTATGGATATCCGGCAAGAGCTTGGAACAAGGCTCCAACAGAAACTGATTATCACGCCGCAGTTGCAGGTGGCGATTCGTCTACTACAACTGTCCAGGCTTGAACTTGCCGACGAGATCCGCCAGCAGCTTGACTCCAACCCTGCCCTTGAAGAATCTGAAACAGGCTCTCAATCACTGTCCCTGGACGAAGCCGCCCGCGAAAGCGACGATTCCGGCGAAATTCAAAATGAACTGCGCGGCACAGCAGTCCGCGACGCCGACGACGCCCACGCTGAACCGGAAAACCCGGCAGGCTCCAAACGGGAAGAGATCGACTGGGAACGCTATGTGGAAGGGTATTCAATGTACTCTCAGGGGCCGCAACTGCGGGTATCTAACGAAGATTTCCCGTCTGTTGAAGCGACTGTCTGCAATAAAAGTTCACTTGTCGAACACCTGATGTGGCAGTTGAAGCTGTCTGACCTGCCGCGAAGGTCCCAGGAAGTCGGAGCTTATGTCATCGGCAACATCAATGAAGACGGCTATCTGGTCGACGTTTCTGATGAAGAGATTGCCGAGGCGACCGAAACGTCGGTTGAACATGTGCGCGAAGTCCTTTCAAGAATAAGGGAATTTGACCCGGTCGGCGTTGCATCCCGTGATCTGCGGGAATGTCTTCTTACCCAGGCTCAGTTGACGTGGCCGGACAACGACAAGCTGCAGCAGCTCATCAACAACCATCTTCCCGACCTTGAAAAACGAAATTTCCAGGTCATCGCCAGGGCTCTGAAGCTGAGCCTTGATGACGTCAAACTGCTGATAGACACTATCCAGTCAATGGAACCGAAACCGGGAAGGCTGTTTTCCACAGATGACATCATCTACATCCAGCCTGACGTGTATGTGATTAAAGTCGGTGACGAGTACATGGTCGTTGTAAATGACGACGGTCTGCCGAAGCTGAAGATAAGCCAGTACTACGAAAAGACACTGGCAAAGAAGACGAAGGGTGAAGCCCGCGAATTTGTTCAAGATAAACTGAAAGCGGCATCCTGGTTAATCAAGTCCATCAATCAACGTCAGACAACCATTCGCAAAGTTACAGAAAGCATCATGCGTTTTCAGAGGGACTTCCTGGACTACGGCGTCGAACAGTTGAAACCACTGGTGCTGCGGGAAGTCGCAGACGATGTCGGCATGCACCAGTCAACAATCAGCCGCGTGACAACCAGCAAATATGTACACACACCGCAGGGCATATTTGAACTGAAATACTTTTTCACCAGTAGAATCAGCGGTGGTTACGGGGTTGAAGACCACTCTTCCATGAGCGTCAAATCCCGTATAAAAATGCTTATTGACGCGGAAAGGCCGAACAAGCCGTTATCCGATCAGGAAATCGTGGAAATACTTGAGAAAGAAGACATGAATGTTGCAAGACGCACGGTTGCAAAGTACCGTGAAGCTCTTGGGATTTCACCTTCTTCACGAAGGAAGGAACTCATGTAGTTCATTCAGCCGGCAGCAAGGGCCGGTCGGCTGATTAATTTTAGAAGGAGACCACCATGAAGGTTCAGTTTACACTTCGTCAGATTAACGTTTCAGACGAGCTTCGCTCACTGATTGAATCAAAGATTGAAAAGCACGTCGGGCCGCATCTTCCCGATGACGCTGAAGTCAAGGTTACGCTTGCAATGGAAAAGGCATGGACGCACATCGACCTGCTGGTCCAGTTCAAAGGCGAAACTTTCAAGACTTCCGAAAAAGCGACCGACATTTACCCAATTCTTGATACGGTAATTGAAAAACTGGCCCGCCAGATCGCAAAACACAAAGATATCATTGTGGATAAGCGCAAACATTGATTGGCCGGGGCTCCGGGAGGACCAACAGACGTTGAATTCAGCACACATTGTAATCGTGACCGGATTATCCGGTTCCGGAAAATCCACTGTCATCAAGGCAATGGAAGATCTGGGGTTTTTCTGTGTTGATAACCTTCCGCTGCCGCTTCTGGACAAGATCCTGTATCTGGCTGATACACACTCGGAAATCTCGAAAATGTGCATCGGAATCGATGTGCGGGAAAGGTTTCTGCTTGACTCGTTCGCATCCGAAGTCAATAAAGTCAAGGACCTTGGCCACAAACTGGAAATCATCTACCTTGATGCGTCAGAAGACGTCCTGGTAAGGCGATTTTCCGAAACCAGGCGACGGCACCCGCTGGAATCAATCTCCGGTTCAATCCGCGACGGGGTGAACCTCGAGCGCGAGATTCTGGCAAAAATCAAGGTGATGGCGGACTGGGTCATAGACACTACCGACATCAACATTCACAACCTCAGATTAATGATTCAAAGGGCTTACGACAAGACTAGTTCCTGTCGCATGGCCGTGGAAATCGTATCTTTCGGATACAGAAACGGGGTCCCGCGCGACGCATCTTACGTCTTTGACTGCAGATTCCTGAAAAACCCGTATTTTGTTAAACAGCTCCGCCCGCTTACCGGCCTGGACCCTGAAATTCTGGCATTCCTGCGGGAATTGCCTGAATGGCAGACTTTCCTGGACAGAACAACAGAACTGCTCCGGTTCAGTCTTCCACTCCACGAACAGGAAGGACGACCGCTCGTGACGGTCGCCTTTGGATGTACCGGCGGACAACACAGATCGGTCGCAACGGCGGAAAGCATGGCTGAAATTCTGGGTGCGGCCGGGTTCAGAACCAGGGTCAGTCACCGGAATCAGGAAATCGCGGACACAGTCACACAGATAGAATCGCAATCAGGGTGCAATCCCCCGGACGAGGAAAAACATGAAAACAATTGAAGCCGCAGAAGTGGCCGGACTTATTGAAGAAGCTGATGACGATCTGTTTGATGCAGGCAGACTTGCCGGCCGCAGCGCCCCTGCCGCACGCTACTCAGCGTCCCAGGGTGCGGAAAAGTATCTGAGGGCACTGTGCGAGGCGGCAGACCGTCCGGCCGGTGTCATGTGGGATATTGGAAAGGTTTACGAAACGATCAGGGACATCGGCGAACTGTCAGCCGTCAGCGACCAGATCGGTGTTCTTGCCCTTTTTACGACACCAGCAAAAGCCGGTGACGGCAGAACGTCACGAATGACTGACGTCATGTACGCCGCCAAAAAGGTGCGCTGGGCCGTCAGAAAGGCATTCGATATCGTTGAGGCGGAACCGACCGCCCCTGAACCGGGGCTGGGCGAACCGGGTTGTGCCTCGAGTGAAGTCATCGATTCAGCCATAATTGACAACGGTGATGACGGCATCCCCACTGTGTTGCCTGATGATCCCAATCTGATGACACAGATGCCTTCGGACATGACGCTGCCGTTTGACCAGACGAACGCAGACCGCAGCCGCAGTGGCTCCAGACGCCATGAAGGCGATAATCAGGATGTCAGGTCGGGAAGATCAACCGACGAAAGGGGCAGTTCATTTGTCAAAGTGTTCCTGGTCTGTGACCGGTGCGGGGTCCGAATCCCCCGGACAAGACAGACGGCCACAGGACAGATACCTTGCGCGATGTGCGGACGCCCGATGAAACTGCAGAAGTAAGCCTGTCGTCTTCTTGGCCCACCCCGAAAATATCAAATAGAATCAACCGGTACGGCGTGTTTTGTCTTAAAAGGGGTCAGACCATCAGCGCATTCTGCGAAAAATGCGGACGTGTCTTCATGTCAGCAGACCCGCCCGTCTGCCCGCATGACGGTGGTGACCTTCATGTCCTTGCAGAAAGATTGCCGCGACCGGGCGAGTCTGTCGGGTTCCGCTACCGCATAGCCACCAAAGTCGGCGATGGCGGAATGTGCCGGATATTCAGCGCCTGGGATGCCCTGACCGCGCGGGCCGTCGCCATTAAACTTCTGGCACCAGAAATGGCCACCGACTGTCGCTGGCGTGAATTATTCCTTACCGAAGTCGCCGTCATGCGAAAAATCAGAAACGACAACGTCGTGCGCGTCCATGAAGGCGGCATATCACGTGATGGACACTGTTTCATGTCGATGGAGCTGCTTGAAGGCCAGACTCTGGCTGACAGACTGGCAACGCGCGGCAGACTGTCTCCTGACGACGCCGGGGAAGTTCTTGCAGGCGTTGCAAAGGCGCTGACGGCTGTTCACAACTGCGGATACGTGCATCGCGACATTAAACCTGAAAACATCTTCCTGACCGGAAAAAGATATGCGCGCAAAATTCAGGCCGGACACGTCCGCCTTATGGATCTTGGCGTCGCAACACCCCTGAATGCTTCACCAAATGGACTGACCGTCGACGGGACACCTGCCTACATGAGTCCTGAACAGGTGTCTGGCGGTCAACTTGACGAGCGCAGCGACCTGTATTCCCTGGGGGTTGTACTGTTTGAAATGATCACGGGAAAACCGTGTTTTGATGCAGAAGACCAGCAGGACCTTATGCTGGCCCATCTTCAGGCCCCGGCACCGCGTATGCCCGAATCGATCGCGTGCACCGAGACAGGGAAAGTCATTCTTGAGGTCTTTGCCCATCTGATGGAAAAGAACCCGGACCTTCGGCCGACGACCGCGACAAGGCTGCTTGCGTCATTACCGTGGGCCGACCACTCCAGAATCAGTCTTGTTTCCGGCTGGTAATCTGAAACCCCATTCTGTTCAACGTCTCGGTCGCCAGATTCTTGTAGGCTGTGGCACCGGCCGCCCTCGGCTCAAAATCAAAAATCGACTTACCGGCCATCTGAGCCCTTGCAAGCGCGCTGTTAGAAGGAATCCGTGTACGACAAACACGTGAACCCCATGAATGTTCAAGCTTTTTCATAACTTCTTCGGTAAGTCTTCCGTTTCTTTTGTCCACACGGGTCGGAAGAATTCCAAGGACCTCAAGGTTATGACCAAGTTGTTCGTTTACAGTATCCACAACTCCGATGATGTCGCTGACTGCGGCCAGTGAAAGGACGCTCATATCACATGGAATCAGCACGTGGGTCGCGGCAGTAAGTGCATTCAACGTCAGGTTTCCGACATTCGGGGGACAGTCAAAAAGTATCACGTCAAACCTTGCGGCCGCCTTCCTGATTACATTTCGCAGCAGAAACTCGCGGCCGATGCGGCCCGCAAGAATACCTTCTGTCGCGGCAAGACCCTTGTCAGAAGGCGTCACCCACAGACGATCCAGGCCGGTAGGCACGACAATATCCATCAAATCGCGGGAATCCCGCCCGTTTGACAGAAGAATATCTGACAGTGAAGCGCCGGTCGTATCCGGGATAACCTTCGACAGCGACTCAAAAACATGCCCCTGCCCGTCAAGGTCCATGACAAGGACATCAAGGCCGAAAAACCGTGACATCGCCACGGCAAGATTGACAGTGGTCGTAGTCTTTCCGACACCGCCCTTTCTGGCTGCAACAGCAATAATCCGGGCCTTCGCCGGGGCCGTGCCAGATTCGTCTTCCATCCCTATGATCTTTTTCAGTTGTTCTGTCAGGGACATAGTCTGACTCCATTCAAATCAGCCGACGGCATCAGCGTTACCGGATTCCGGTACGACGGACTGCCCGCGCAGCAGGAACAATCAGGCAACTGCGAACGGCCGCCCGAAGCCGTGGCCTGCCGGCAATAAATCTGGCCGCCGGGGGCGAAAGCCGGTAGTAAATCTGTACAAATGCCCGGCCGGGACCGGATTCCATCAGTACTTCATCACGGAAACACCGCAAAGTTTGAACCTGCGGAGCATCCACATCGCCCATCGCAGCGGTCGCAATGAAACACCTTTTGTCGTGTTTTCCAAGGGGCGAAGCCTCCTCGACCGCGGCAAGCAGTCTGGAAGCCCGTACGTACAGTTCGTCCTCTTCATCCTCGATGACCTCCATCAACTTGCCGGCGGCAGCGCGGGCTTCACCGACATCACCCTTGGCAAGTCGAAGTTCACCGAAACGAAGGATAAGGGCAGGCTCGGGGCGGATTGTGATTGCCTCTTGAATCGCCACGACGGCATCCAGGATGAACTGCCGCTGTTCTTCCGGCGCAATTTTACAACAACCGAGTGGCTCGCCCGCCTTGTCAGCAAGCATCATGTGGGCATCAACCTCGACAATCCATGATTCCAGCAACAAGTCCTCGACGTCGATTCTGCGACCGTAAGGCGTAACTGCAGGCAATCCCCCGGCGACAGTTTCATCCGCACCAGGCGTGGCGCTGTAAAGAATTGCATCGTCAAGAATAAGCATCCCGAGTATTTCGCGGGCCTCTTCAAGCGCATCGCGAATTTCTTCGAACTGCTGTTCCGCATCTTCCAGGCTTTCGACCGCACCAAGCGCGTCAACCTTCTGCCTGGATTCGCGCACCAGTGCCGAAGCCTTCCAGACGTGCCCGGCCCTGTCGCCACCCGGCCCTTCGCCGGCAGCATTCATCGCGGCAATAACTTCCGCCCGATTCTGAAGAACAAAGTCCCCTATAAGACCGGCAACTGCCGAAACAGACACCTGCTGCAGTTCGCCAGCCTCCATCTCGACAAATCTGGCCGCTTTTTCGGCGACATCCGGGTCTGCCTTGATATCGTCCGGGAAGCCGCTGAAATCAAACTCGCCTGAGTCCAGAACCTTTTGAAACCATTCAATAAAATTCTTCCGAATATGGCTGTCAAGCCGATCTATCAAGGCACCCGACAGTACTGCGGACACCCTGTGATCCTGCATCGATTCAACCAGAGCGGCTGAGTATTTATCAATCAAACTGACTTCCGAAGTTTCCATTGTTCCTCCATAAACCACGCGCAAAGAAAGACCGGCAAAGTGCTGAACAGTTTGAACTATCCTTGACAGGATTTCCAGAACACACGCTTATTGTGGCGCGTGCGGGCGTTAATAATGTAATATACAGCGTGCTGTTTCTTTTCCAATACGAGATTGGACCGGCGAATGTTTGGTAATCAGGGACCGTAATCCCTGTTCAGAGGTGAGTGATGAAGCGGGTTGTTATGAGATCGACACTCCTGTCGGCTGTTCTGGTCCTGGCAATTGCGGGTTGCGGAAATAGCCCTGCCCCCGAAGATACCAGCAACGATGGCGGCCCGGATATTTCCGGGGACATCATTGTGCCGGACGGCACCGCCGAAGTTATTACGACCGACACTCGCGACGTTGAAGATCTTGACACCCTGATTCCGGTCGACACCGACGTGGCGGCGGATGATTCGGTGCGCGACATCCCGGACGACCAGACTACCGTAGAAGTTTATGATATTACACACGATATTAAAGACGCCAGCGACATCGGCGACGTCGGCGACAACCCTGACATCCAGGTAATTGAGTGCATCAATGTTGAAGACTGTGCCGGCAAACTGACTCTTGAAGTCTGCCACGTGGCCGCATGCAATGACGACAATCTGTGCGTCGCGGTATTTGCCGAAAACGACTCGTCCTGCAGTGATAACTTATTCTGCACAATAGAAGACAAGTGTCTGGACGGCGAATGTATCGGTGCGCCCAAAGACTGCGACGACGATCTGGAATGTACCCAGGATCTGTGCGATGAAGCCAACTCCTGTTACCACAGACCATATTACGGCCCCTGCAACGACGGCAACGCATGCACCGGCGATGACAGTTGCAGCAGTGGTTCATGCATCGGCACCACCCTTGACTGCAACGACACGAACGACTGTACTGACGACAGATGCGACACAGCCTCCGGTTGCGTTCATGACAAGCGTTCGGGCATGAAATGCGATGACGATAATCCATGCACGATAACAGACACGTGTACAAACGGTGTCTGCATCGGTACCAACTCCTGCGATGACGACAACCCATGCACCACCGACGGTTGCAACGAACTGGGATGTACCCATGACCCGTTGACCGGTCAGGAATGCAACGACAATCTGCTCTGCACTGAAAACGATTCCTGCAGAAGCGGAACATGCACCGGCGACACAGTGGTCTGTGATGACACGAACGTCTGCACGGATGACTACTGTCAGGAAGGCGTCGGCTGTAAGACCAGGTTCAATTCAGCAGGATGCAACGACGGCAAACCTTGTACAAGAAACGACCGCTGCCAGTATGGTGTATGCGGTGGCACAACATACTCCTGTCCGGTCCTTACATGTATGGCAGCAAACAACTGTGACGGCAGCGGCGGATGCGTTCCCGTCAATGCTGATTTTGGCACGCCATGCCCGGCCGACACCAACCAGTGTACTGATGACATCTGCTCGGCAGGTGCATGTACTCACCCAAAATCCGAAACTGGAACGCCCTGTAATGACAACAACCTCTGCACAAGAACTGACGAATGCAGCAACGGTGCCTGCGTCGGCCACAATCCAGTCGCCTGCAGCATAGTTGACCCGTGCAAGGACCCGGGAACGTGCGACCCGTCAACCGGCACATGCACTCTTGGAGTCCTTCCGGAAGGATCAAACTGCAATGACGGCAACCTGTGTACCCGATTTGACAAGTGCGTTGCGCAGGAATGTGTTGGCACGGCAACTGTCTGTCCGCCAATCTCAAACTGCCATCTGGCAGGAACGTGTAATACTGCTGACGGGACATGCAGCGAAGTTTTCAAGCCGAACAACTCCACCTGCAACGACAGCAACCCGTGTACGCAGACAGACACTTGCCAGGACGGCTCGTGTGTTGGCGCCAACCCCGTAATCTGTCAACCACTTGACGGATGCCATATCGCCGGATCATGCAACCTGGCAAATGGCCAGTGTTCAAATCCGATTGCCCCGAATGACACAGCCTGCAGCGACTTAAATCTTTGTACAAAGACCGACAAATGCACAAACGGTTCATGCAGCGGTATCGCTTACAGTTGTAACGACAATCTGTCATGTACCGACGATTCGTGCGACGGACTTGGCGGCTGCATCAATGCTGTTCAGGAAGGCTGGTGCCGCATCAACAACGAGTGCGTAATGCCGGGCTCGTACAACCCGACCAGCGGCTGCCAGTACTGTGACCCCCTGCTGGACAGGGAAGGATGGAGCCCCGTCAACGGCGGCTTCTGCGATGATCTTGATCAGTGTTCACTCAATGACACGTGTGTCGATGGCGAATGTATCGGCGAGGTTTACTCGTGCGACGACAATATCGCCTGTACAGACGATGCCTGCGACGGTCTGGGCAACTGCTTCAATCCAATCTCTCCCGGTGCCTGTCTTATCAGCGGCGTCTGCTTCGTGAACAACCAGCAGGACCCCGGTTACGCGTGCAGAACATGCAACACTCAGTACTCTCAAACCCAGTTCACCCCGCGCGCAGAAGGCGAAAACTGCCAGGACGGCATTCCATGCACGAAAGAAGACAAATGCGTGGCCGGCGTCTGTTCCGGTATTGATTACTCATGCTCCGATACCCTTGCCTGTACCAACGATGTCTGCGTAGGGGATGGCACCTGCCGATTCGATATTCAGCCAGATTTCTGCCTTATTGACGATATCTGCGTTGCCGCAAATACACCGCAGCCCGACAACGCATGCGGGGCGTGCCTGCCATCAACCAGCAACCAGTTCTGGTCTGCCTGGAGGGAAGGCCTGTCCTGCGATGACGGTTCTCTATGCACCGTAGGCGACAAGTGCGCGTCCGGGGACTGCATAGGTCTGGCAAAGTGCGATGACGCAATTGCCTGCACAATTGACACATGCGACGCTCTGGGACAGTGTACAAATACTGTAGAAGTGAACGCCTGCTCAATTGATGGGCTTTGTTACGAATTCGGGCAGCAAAAGGGCCAGAACCAGTGCGAAAGGTGCGTCCCGCCAACTTCAAACACAGCATGGACCATTACAGACGGTGGGGAGTGCGACGACCAGGATACATGCACAATCGGAGATATCTGCATCGGCAATAGCTGCCAGGGCAACCCGATCATCTGTGATGACCACCTGGCCTGCACAACCGACTTCTGTCAATTCAGCCTGTGCGGCACGGTGCCCCTGACCGGATGGTGCGTCATTGACAACCAGTGCGTTCTGGGTGGAGTCAAACACGCGACCAACGTCTGCCTGATGTGCGATCCGGCAGCAAACCCATACGCCTGGTCATATGACGATGGAATAGTTTGCAATGACCTGAACAGCTGTAGTTTCGGGGACTTCTGCTTTGCTGGCGAATGCGCTGGTCAGGCTTACGACTGCAATGACGGTGTGCCGTGTACAGTAGATATATGTAATGGACTTGGCGGATGTGGATACGAAGTCGAAGAAGCAAAATGCCTGATTCTGGGTGGCTGTTATGACGGCGGCGAGGCTAACATCGGCAATCTGTGCGAATTCTGCAATCCGGCGGCAAGTGTTGCGGAATGGTCTGCTAATGACGGCGTCGTCTGTGATGATGAATTAGATTGCACATCAAATGATGCCTGCTTGAACCATCAGTGTGAAGGAACGTCCTACAGTTGTGACGACGAGCTGTCGTGCACTGCCGATTCCTGCAACGGCGACGGGACATGCAGTCATGTAACGACCAGTGGCTGGTGCCTGATCGATGGAACTTGTTTCCGCGACCAGACTCTTAACGCAACGAACCACTGTCTGGCCTGCGTGTCATCATCCAGCCGCAGCGACTGGTCATTCAATGACAGCCTTCCGTGCGACGACGGTGAAATCTGCACCAGACATGACGTATGCACCTCGGGCGAATGCGTGGGAAGAGCCTATACATGCGACGATGGCATGGCCTGTACAACCGATGAGTGCGATGGGCAGGGTGGTTGCCTGTTTACCCTCAAACCCGGTTTCTGCCGAATCATGAACAAGTGCTACGCGGCCAACAGCCCGAGCCCCGATAATATCTGTCAGAAATGTACGCCAACACTTTCAACCGAGGAATGGTCGCTTAACGATGGAATGTTCTGTAACGATTTCCAGTCCTGCACAATTAACGACATCTGCCTGGATGGTTTGTGCCAGGGTCTGGAATACTCGTGTGAAGACAACATCGTCTGTACCCTTGACCAGTGCGACAGTGCCGGTGGGTGTACCAACCCGCTTTCACCTGACGCATGCATAATCAACGATGTCTGTTACAACGTCGGTGACCCGAAGCCAGGCATTCCGTGCGAAGCCTGCGTGCCGACTACCAATCAATTCGGTTGGACGGAACTTAATCCCGGCGCAATTGAAATCTGCAACGGCATCGACGACAACTGTGATGGCATCCTGGACCCGATCGGGGCACCCGGCTGCATCGTTTACTACCGTGATATAGACTCTGATGGCGTCGGCGTAACTGAAGATTTCAAGTGCCTGTGTAAACCGGACGTTGTTTACAAGACGCCAATCCCCGGGGACTGTAACGACAGCAATCCGTCGATGTATCCCGGCTTTGAAGAGTCCTGTGACAGCATCGACAACGACTGCGATGGCGTGACTGACCCGGTTAACACGTTCGGTTGTCAGGTGTTCTACCTTGACAATGATGACGATGCGTATGGTGTTGAAACCAGCAGCAGGTGCCTGTGTTCACCCCAGGGTCTGTACCGGACATTGAGTGTCGGCGACTGCGATGACGCCAACGTCAACCGCAACCCGGGAAAAACCGAAGTTTGCAACGGCATCGATGATAACTGCGACTTGATTGCCGACCCGCCGGACCTTACGGGCTGCGTAAGATACTACGTCGACACGGACGATGACACGTGGGGTGATACTCTCATAAGTGCGTGCCTCTGTGGTCCGACTCAGGAGTTCACCGCGACACGCGGCGACGACTGTAATGACTTCGACGATACCATCAACCCTGACAACGTCGAAGTCTGCGATGGCAAGGATAATGACTGCTCCGGATTCGCTGATGACACACCGATCGCGCAACTGTGCCCCCATAATCCGGCTTTACTTGCTCACGCAACGATGTTCTGCCGTGGCACGTGCGTTGTGGAATGTGAAGCTGCAGACCCGGTGCTCGAGCAGCCTGGCTGGTATAACTTCGACTCGA
Source organism: uncultured Anaeromyxobacteraceae bacterium (assembly GCA_964522105.1). GTDB lineage: Bacteria > Myxococcota_A > UBA9042 > DTJE01 > DTJE01 > JAGOFO01. The sequence continues at coordinate 62,434 of CAZFVA010000014.1, read as the reverse complement.
ACCTGGCTAATGGTTGTGAATGTCAAGGTGACCAGTTTGAACTGAAAGGGGGCGCAAATGAAAATTGGCCCTATAATCTGGGGACACTGCCGGATGACAGTACACTGGCGACATTTGACGGAAAACTGTCGTTCCCGACACAGGAAGACTGGTTTATCGTTACTGGCACGGACATTGGATGGACAGAAGAACCAACCGGATGTGACACATACAACTTAACGATATTCCTGAAGAACAATCCAAATTCAGACTACGAAATCGATGTTTACAAACGAGTTGAGACGGAATCCGGGTACTACATGAGTCTACTTTGCGGAAATGCGCAGACATGGGATTTCGCGACTAACTTCTACAGTGCCACCCTCGGTGAATGTCCCAGCGACAGCAGCCCGGTTCAGAGTTGCTCGGCGCCGAAACCTGACCTTGCTGAGTGCAAGCGAATTCACGGAACTGACTGGGTAAACAAGTGCAACACATGCCCTGGTTACGCTTCCCCGGGTGCTCACGTAAGCAGCGACAACACACGAACGGTGTTTGTGAAAGTCAGGCGCAAGGCAGGGGTAACGCCAAGATGCACGACGTACCAGCTTGAAGTCTCGAACGGCTACTACGGGTACGTCGCGCCGTGACGGCCGTGAAACGGTTTCAGCGCTTACGCTTTCTGTAAAACTTCCTGAACATTGCCGACAACAGCCATCCTGCTGCAACAACAATGGCAACCCTGAAATTCAACCGAATCAGCGCAAGTAAGCCGACTATTCCCAGAATGAACCACAACCGTCGAAGCCATAACGGAGTCGCCGGCAGGCTGGCACCGGACGAACCTTCCGAACGGGATCGCGTACCGCGCGTGCGATAGTCATAGTCGCGTCTGCGAGCTTCATCGGACAGAACAGAATGAGCCTCGTTAATATCCCGCATCCGCTCGCCTGCATCAGCCGACTGATTCAAATCGGGATGATACATGGAAGCAAGCCGCTTATAGGCGGCCTCGATGACTTCAGGTTCGGCAGACGGGTCAAGTTGCAGGATTCGATAGTAGTCCTTTTCGCGGGCCAACGGGTCACCTCTTGAGCGCGGGGGAATCCAGATATCTGAACAGGTCAGAATTACTGTCCAGCACAAGCACGGTCTTGTCGTCCAGCACCTTCGAATACGTCTCCAGCGACTTCGTGAACGCGTAGAATTCGGGGTCCTTCTGGAAAGCCGATGCAAAGATTTTGATCGCCTCGGCATCGCCCTCGCCGCGCAGTTCCTTCGACTTCTTGCCGGCCTCGGCCAGAATGATGGTCGATTCCTTGTCAGCCTCGGCGCGGATAATCCTGGCCTGCTCTTCGCCTTCGGCCCTGTACTTCTTGGCAATTCTTTGACGTTCAGCATTCATGCGGGCGAAAACGCTTGCCTGAACTTCCTGCGGCAGGTCGGCAGTCTTGATTCTTACGTCAATGATCTGAATCCCGAAACTTTCAACGATTTTGCCGGCTTTCAGGGCCACGTCTTCCATGATTGGCTCGCGCTTGTCACCGATGATTTCAATAAACGGATGGGCGGCAATGTGCGTTCTAAGCTCGGAAAACACCATGCTCTGAAGACGGCTTAACGCCCCGGATTCATTGCGCATCGTCACAAAGAACCGCAGCGGATCAACAATCTTCCATCGGGTGTAGCTGTCTACGACCAGGCGCTTCTTATCAAGCGTCAGGTACTCGGCAGCCTCGGCGTCGGAAGTGACGATCCTCTTTTCAAAACGGTGGACAGTCTGAATAAATGGAATCTTGAAATCGAGCCCGGGCTGCGAATTGGTCCTTACAAACTCGCCAAGCTGAGTAATGATTACCTGCTCGGTCATATCAACAACGAAAACCGACTGGGAGGCCACTATGGCCAGGACCAGCCCGATAACCACATAATAGGACCATGTATTTTTCTTCATGATTCGCCCCTCCGCCTATTTGGCTTTTGCAGATTCCACAGCCGTGGACCCGGTGAAACTCCGCAACGGGAGCATTTTGGCAACATCACCAGTGGACTTGCCATTGATAATGTACTTTTCAACGCCGGCCATATTCTGCGTGACGAACTCAAGGAACATTCTTTGCCTGGTAACATCCCTGGCCAGCGAGTACTCGGCCAGCACCTTGTCAAAACGGGCCGCCTCACCTTCTGACTCGCGGATACGGGCTTCCATATAAGCTTCGGAATCCTTGATCAGTTTCTCGGCCTGTCCCCTGGCCTTCGGTACCAGATCCTCTTTATATCCTTCTGCTTCCTGAACAAGACGCGACTTGTCTTCAAGTGCGCGGACAACTTCATGGAAGGCGTCCTTTACCTGATCCGGCGGGTCAACTACCAGCAGTTTGACTTCATAGACCTGGATTCCGGACTTGTAGCTGTCCAGAAGTCTCTGAAGGAATTCATGAACCTTCGTTTCAACCTCGATACGTCCGGTCGTCATGGCGTCGTCAATCGAGGTACGACCGATAACGCCGCGAAGCGCGACTGCAGTAGCGTCGACCAGCGCAACTTCAGGTTCACGAACCTGAAACAAGAACTGGGACGCATCACGGATGCGGTACTGAATAACGACTTGAATATCTGCAATATTTTCGTCACCGGTCAGCATCAGCGACTCTTCAAGGCGCCTTTCATGGATAGACGAATTACCCTGAGTCCGGAACCCGACCTCAGCCCGACGGACCTGTTCCATATTCACGATGTCTACACGCTCGATCGGGGATGGCCAGCGATAATGCGGCCCCGGGCCGGTCTGAGATACCTCGCTGCCAAAAAGCCTGACAACGCCAACTTCACCTGGATCAACAAGGTATATCCCGGTCAGCAGCCAGATGGATATGATGCCCAGCACAAGTGTCAGAAGAATCTTTCCGCCTGCGCCACCGCCCTTTCCAGAACCGGAAGCCCCCGGTTTCCCTGAACCCTTACCGCCGAAGCCTGCCTTCATCTTTTCAAACAATTTGATGATGTCATCAAACGGATTCGGTTCAGAATTGCTGTTTCCGCTCCAGTAGTCACCCATTTTTCGGCGCTCCTTGATTATGCCGCTACTAACATAAGTCATGATCCCCCGGTGCGCAACCCGGCCTTTACACAGGATCGTTCGACATAGGCGCGTGATAAGGGCATAATCTGCCAGATCTTGATGTCCATTGACGTCCATTAACGTCCAGTTCAGAAAAACCGGGGTAATCAGATGCTGACCGAAAAAATACTTGAGGTGACACTGGTCGGAAGCGAATGGATTTTATACATCCTTCTGGCGCTTTCGGTGTTGTCCGTTTCTGTCATGATCGAACGGGCCATTTTTTATATGGGAAACCGTAAGGCATGGGAAACACTGTCTAAACGACTTGATCCACTTGTGCATGGCGGCAAATGGGACGAAGCCAGACAGGTCGTCGATTCCTGGCCGGGACCGGAAGCCGAAGTTCTGCGAGCTGCCCTGGACGGTCTTGATAAAGACATGGGCGCCGCCGACAAACTGGTTCATTCTGCAATGCTGATGGAACAACAGAGGCTGGAAAAACGGCTGGCCTTTCTGGGAACCCTTGGAAACAATGCACCTTTCATCGGCCTGTTCGGCACAGTTCTGGGCATTATCAAGGCGTTTCACGACCTTTCGGGCAACATGCAGGGCGGCGCAAACGTCGTCATGTCCGGTATCTCGGAAGCACTGATCGCCACAGCGGTCGGACTTTTCGTCGCCATTCCGGCAGTCATCGCGTACAACTATTTCATGAAAAGCGCACTGACTGAACTGAACCGTGCAACTGCGGCGGTTGATACCGTTCTTGCTTCAAAATGACCTTGCTGCCCCAACTTCCCAGGACTGAATATCACCTTCGATAATTTCAAAGACCGGATTAGGCTCGGGCTGCATAACTAGCTGAATTTGCGCCAGTTTATCCGGCGAACGAACGGCCAGCTTGGCCTTGAGATGACTGAATTCATACTCGAGTTGACCGCGTGTTTCGATGATAAGGCGCGGCGGACCTGGGTCACCGACTTTTGAAAGATCAAACCGGTAACCGCGCGCCAGTGCTTCATCTCCCACACACTTCAGGTATGAATTGATACTGGCAACAGGGTCGGGCTGAGCGCGAAACCGCGACAACTGCGGGTGCTTTGTGTAACCACGCGTCAACCCCGACAGAACCGCCTTTGCAAGCAGAGCTTCGCGCCAGAGCGCGACCAACCCCTGCGCGTCAAGATAGCGCGGATGAACAGTCCAGATTCGCATTATTCAGTCCAGTAATTCAGGCCCGAAATCAGGTTACTTCGCATTCAGAGGCAAAATCAGGTTACTTCGCGAAAGCGGCGGCGATTCTGGCGGCGGCGCGGCGACAGTCTTCAACAGAAGGCACCAGGGCGAAGCGGACATGATATTTACCAGGGCTGGTACCGTCTGCAAGCGGCTCGCCAAGGGCAGGACCGGGCGTACAGACAACTGCAACTTCCGGGGCCAGCAGCGTTTTTGCGAATTCAACAGCGTCCATGCCGACAGGGACGCGCGGCCACAGATAAAGCGTCGCATCGGCAGGTGGGACGATGCACCCGACGGCTTCAAGCGCCGGAATCAGGATGTCACGTTTTGCCCGATAGACTTCGCGCATCGCATCGACATGGCTTTCATCAGACATGGCAGCGGCGGCACCGTCCTGAATATAAGTTGCCGTGCCGGAATCAATATTTGTCTTCAACTTCTTGAAAAGCGCGACAAGACGTTCGTCGCCACACACCCAGCCGACGCGGTGACACGTCATGTTTGAGCGCTTGGAAAACGACTGAAAGACGATGATTCCTTCCCGACCGAACTCCAGAATCGATCTCGGCTTTCTTTCAAACCAGACCTCAGTGTAAGCCTCGTCCGACCCTATTATCAAGTTGTGGCGCGACGCAAACGCGATCAGGCGCGGCCAGAAATCATCGGGCGGAATGCACCCGCTTGGCGAATTCGGGTAGTTCACCCAGATCACCTTCGCCTTCGCAAGCACGTCTGCAGGGATGGCTTCCAGATCGGGCAGAAAGCCATTTTCCATCGTCAACGGGTAATACCACGGCACCCCGCAGGCGAACAAAGTCCCGCGGTTGTACGGCGGATATCCCGGGCTCGGGCAGATTACGATGTCGCCCGGGTTAATTACGGCATTCGGGAAGTTGAAAACTGCTTCCTTGGAACCGATCGTGGCGCAGATTTCAGTATCCGGATTCAGATCGACACCAAAGCGCTTCTTCATCCAGCCACTGACGGCCAGCCTGAACGATTTGTCCCCGATATAGCTCGGATATCCAGCCGACGCACGGGCATCAACTGCCAGCTTTACGGCATCCCTGATCAGTTCCGGGGTCGGTTCAGTCGGGTCGCCGACGCCAAAATCAATCGGGTCGAATCCCCCGGCCTTCAGTTCCGTAACCATCCGATCTATTTCAGCAAACGGGTAACCCGTAAGCGACTGAATCCGCAGCGACGCCTTAATTTCCATTTCAATCAACCCTCAATAATCACAAAAACAGCCCACAGTTCTGCTATCTGGTATCACGGATCAGTTGATTGGGCAACGTCGTGAAGGCAGTTCGGTGAAGCTGGACGGGCGGATACTAACGATTCATGGAATTGAGGAACTGCTCGTTTGTATCGTAGCGGGACAGCTTGTCCAACAGGAATTCCATGGCATCCAGAACGTTGAGCGGGTGCAGAAGCTGACGCAGAATCCACACGCGATTCAGGGTCATCGCGTCCAGCAGCAGCTCTTCCTTACGCGTACCGGACTTGTTGATGTCCAGTGTCGGGAAGATACGCTTTTCCATCAGCTTGCGGTCCAGGTGCAGTTCGCAGTTACCTGTGCCCTTGAATTCTTCGAAGATAACTTCGTCCATTCTGGAGCCGGTATCGATCAGCGCCGTACCGATGATGGTCAGCGAACCGCCGTCTTCGATGTTACGGGCAGCACCGAAGAAACGCTTCGGCTTGTGCAGCGCGTTCGAGTCAACACCACCGGAAAGGATCTTGCCGGACGGCGGGACAATCGTGTTGTACGCACGGGCCAGTCTGGTGATCGAGTCGATCAGGATGACGACGTCGCGCTTGTGTTCGACAAGGCGCTTGGCCTTCTCGATGACCATTTCCGCGACCTGGACGTGACGGGCAGCCGGTTCATCGAAGGTTGAAGAAATAACTTCACCCTTGACCGAGCGTTCCATGTCCGTAACTTCTTCCGGGCGTTCATCGATCAGCAGAACGATCAGATAAACTTCCTTATGATTGGAAGCAATGGCGTGGGCCAGGTCCTGCAGGACAACTGTCTTACCGGTTCTGGGCGCCGCAACAACCAGCGTACGCTGACCCTTGCCGAGCGGGCAAAGCAGGTCGATGACGCGGGTCGTGAAATTTTTGGGATCGAATTCCAGCTTGAACTTCTGATCCGGGTACAGCGGGGTCAGGTTATCAAACAGCGTCTTTGTCTTTGCAACATCGGGATCTTCATAGTTGATCGTCTCGACCTTGAGCAGGGCAAAGTAACGTTCGCCGTCCTTGGGGGGGCGAATCTGACCTGAAACTGTGTCACCGGTCCGAAGATTGAAGCGACGAATCTGCGACGGGGAGACGTAGATGTCGTCTGAGCCGGGGAGATAGCTGGTGTCAGGGGCCCGAAGGAAGCCGAAGCCTTCCGGGAGTACCTGAAGCACGCCTTCCCCGTAGATGAAGCCGTTCTGTTCGGTCTGGGCCTGAAGAATCGCAAAAATCAGTTCCTGCTTGCGCAGGCCACGAGCGTTTTCGACATTCAGATCCTTGGCCAGAAGAAGCAGATCCGCGATCTTCATCATCTTGAGTTCATTGAGGTTCACTTAACATTCCTCCGCACTTTTTTGATTGGCGCAGATATAAAATGAGGGCGATACCGTGCGCCAACAACGGCATCGCTTCTTGAGACCCGGCGACCGCCAGACCCCGAAACGACAAAAAAAAGGATGAAACTACCGGCTCAGGTCAACGTGGAATTACAGAATCTCACGTGGCTTGAGTCGAGAAAACCGAAACTTGAAGAATAAACAGGAACGGGTGAAAGCCCGGCCCAATGAAACGGTTCGAAAGGTAGTTTAGGTATCGCGCAAAAGTTTGTCAAGCATTTCAACACGCAATCCTCGTTTCAATTGGTTTACGGATTGGTCGGGACGACGACTACTTCGGGTGAAACCGGGGCTGTTTCCGGCGCCCGCTTACCGGCTTCAAGCAAGGTGACCGCCATCAACTGTGCCTGGCGGGACATGTCGATTGATTCGCCCAGGATGCGTGCCATTTCCTGCGGGGCGTGGAAGCCCATCGAGTTTTCTGCCGCCACGAAGTCAAGCCGCCACTGGGCGGCGCGCTGCAGTTCCGCGATCTTACGGATGGCCGGGTCCACCTGGACTGCCGCTTTCCAGGCCACGTCATCGTACGTTTTGCGCAGCGCCGCAATCGAGTCAATCATCGCCACGGCCGCCTCGCCCGCACGTGTCATCATCGCGAAGTGGCGGTCCTGGATACTTTCGACACGGTCCTTCATCTCCTGCTCACCGTACGGGTGACAGGTTATGCAGGAACGGTTGATCCCCAGCAGCGGGCTGCGTACCCAATGCTCAGAAACCTTCAGCGCACCCTCGCGCTTATAAGGCATATGACAATCCGCACAGGCGACACCACTGCGGGCGTGGATGCCCTGGCTCCACAGCTCGAATTCAGGGTGCTGGGCCTTCAGAACATTCATACCCGTCTCGGCGTGCACCCAGTCCTTGAACTGCTGTCCCTTTACCTCTATTCCGTTGTAGGTGGCCTCGATATCTTCGACCTTCAATCCCTTATCCCACGGGAAAAAGAGAGTGGTTCCCTTTCCGCAGAAGTATTCGACATGGCACTGGCCACAGACGAACGACCGCATCTCCTGGCGGGTGCCGTCAACGTTCGGGTCATACGGGGCGGCGCGGTCGCCCCGGCGCCACTGATCGATACTGGACAGGTGCGGGACTGCCGCGTCGGATGCCGCCAGCTTCTGGATTCCCGCGATAAACCCGGGGCGTGTCACGCGCAATTCCATATTGTCCGGGTCATGACAGTCCACGCAGGAAACCGGATGCGCCTTGCCGGTCGTCTTTTCCAGCGCCTTGTGGGCGTCCCAGTAACTCATCGTACCAACCGCTTCCAGACCTTTCTGAACTTGTTCTGCAGGTGAACCATCGGGCATGGCCGTTTTGCCCAGCTCCCTGTACAACGGCATAATCGACGCATGGCAGTGCAGACAGTTACCGGACTGCTTGCCTTCAGCGGGCACGTTTCGTTTCGTAACCTCTTGATCTTCAAGCATGAACGCGTGTCCACGACGGTCGCGGTAATCGACGGCGAACAGGTAGCCGGCAAAAACGCGCTTCAACCACGGATCGCGGTCGGCTTTCTGGGGCGGAAGGCTGCCTTCCGGTCCGACGGTGCCACCGCCATATTTAGTGGCAGTAGGTTCACTGGTCCGCTTGTAGCCGTCGTACTCCCTGGGCCAGTTCGTTCCCCACTTAGCGGGATCGACATCGTTTTCGGTAACCTCGACCAGCTTCAGAAAGGGGTTCTTCGCCTCCTGCTTGCGGTCAAAGATATTGACCAGAAGCGCGGCGATAATTGCCATGACGATTGCGGTTACGATTGCGACGCCGGCGTACGCGCCAATCTGGAGTCTGAGTTTCCTGTCCATGATATTCCCGTTACCTCCGTGCTCCGTGCCCGACGGCGTTGTGGCAGTCGGCGCAGCGAATCGCGTCGTCCGCCCATGTGCTGCCCCGAACGATGTCGTGGACAATGTCCCCATGACAGCGCAGGCAGTTGTCCTGCAATATCTGGCTGTTGGAGTCCTTAATCTGGATCGGTTCATTAAAAACCGTGCGGGCGCCCGGTTCGTCAGGAGTTGACGACTGCAATGTAAAACCCATCGAGTGATGATAGCCGTTCAAGCCCTTGGCTATGTATTTTTCAGGGAAGGCCGGCGGCAGGTGGCAGTCATTGCATGTTGCAACCGAATGGTGCGGTCCCTTACGCCACGAGTCGAACTGGTCATTCATGATGTGGCATTGCGCGCACGTCGCGGGGTCGTTCCCCAGGTAAGCAGGGCCATTCGCGTAGTTGAATGTGAACATCCCCAGGCCGCCGACGGCGCCGACCAGGATTGACAGGGCGAGCCAGGCTTTCGACCATCGGAAAGTCATTAAGGCAACCCCCTGACGACGTAATTCAGGCGCAGGGTGATCTGTTCCATCTTCATCACGCGTCCCAAACCAGCGGTTGTCATCAAGCTTTGGTGAGCATAGCATTTTTCTGAAGGTTTCAGTGTGTTTACGACAGCGCTAGCACTGATGTCCACAGACGCATTTGACGGCGGATTTGTAGCGGTTCAGGTAGTCGGCGCGTTCGGCGGCGGTAAATTTGGGTCCGAAGCGGCTGTCGACTGCGGCCATTTCGCGCAGGCGGGCCATGTCCCACATGCCGATGCTGATACCGGCAAGCATGGCGGCACCGAGGGCGGTCGTGTCAACGTTCTTCGGGCGCAGGACCGGCACGTCAAGGATGTCGGCCTGGAACTGCATCATCAAGTTGTTGGCACTGGCACCACCGTCAACACGCAGCTCGGTCAAAGGCTTGCCGAGGTCTTTGCCCATTGCGTCAAGCAGTTCGGCAATCTGCAGGGCAATACCTTCTAAAACGGCGCGGGAAATGTGAGCCTTTGTCGCACCACGGGTCAGGCCGAACAACGCGCCACGGGCGGACGGATCCCAGTACGGGGCACCAAGGCCGGCAAGCGCCGGGACAAACACGACACCACCGGAATCTTCAACACTGGCGGCCAGTTCCTCGACTTCCGGGGCCGTCTTGAAAAAGCCAAGCGAATCGCGAAGCCACTGGACGGCGGCGCCGGCTATGAATGACGAGCCTTCAAGGACGTAATTCGTTTTACCGTTAACGGTCCAGCCGACAGACGTCAGCAGGCCGTGAGTCGAAGGCACCAGTTTTTCGCCGGTGTTCATCAGCAGGAACGCGCCGGTCCCGTAAGTGCACTTGGACTGACCTTCATCAAAGCACGTCTGGCCGAAAAGGGCCGACTGCTGATCGCCGCAGACACCGGCTATCGGAATACCGTCGGGCAGGAAATCCAGACCTTTTGTGACACCAAAATCCCCGGCTGACGGGCGGACTTCCGGCACCAGGCTGCGCGGAATCTTCAGAAGTCCGAGTAATGCTTCATCAAACTGCAGACGCTGAATATTGAACAGCAGCGTGCGGCAGGCGTTCGACGGGTCGGTCACGTGTGAAACGCCGGCAGTCAGGCGGTAAATCAACCATGTATCAATCGTACCGAACGCCAGTTTCCCGGCCTCGGCATCGTCGCGCACGCCGGGGACGTGATCAAGAACCCAGCGGACCTTGGTGCCCGAAAAGTACGGGTCCAGGACAAGGCCGGTGCGGTGGCGGAAGTATTCTTCCAGACCTTCTTCTTTTGCGCGCTCGCAAAAGGCTGTCGTACGGCGGCACTGCCAGACGATGGCGTTGTACACGGGCTTGCCGGTTTCACGGTCCCAGATTACCGACGTTTCGCGCTGGTTTGTGATGGCAACTGCGGCACAATCAGCGGCGTCGACTCCGGCCTTTTCCATCGCCTGCTTCGCGGACAGGCAGGTAGCATTCCAGATGTCTTCGGGGTCATGCTCGACCCAACCCGGCTTTGGATATATCTGGGTAATTTCGTTGGAAGCCTTTGCAAGAAAAGTCAGGTCCTGCGCAACCACCATGGCGGTGGAAGCAGTCGTTCCTTCATCAAGGGCAAGTATGAATTTCGCCATCTGAACTCTCCGTCAAATAACCAGACCAAACACCGCCCTCTTCAGGCTGCACGCAGTTTATCACTGATATTGAAGATGGGAAGTGGCGTAAGCGAGGACTGTACGCACGATCGGACGCAGGTACACTTTTTCAAACAGTTTTAAGGCTGTAACTGGTGCTTCTGCCACCTGCAGCGTTTTGGACCAGCAGGCCCTTGGCAAACAGGTCTGACAGGTCGCGCTGGGCGGTGGCGGAACTGGCTTTCGTAAGGTTGGCCGCCTTCTTCGTTGTCATTCCGCCGGTGAAACCGTCAGGACCGGCTTCAAACAGACGACGGACTATCTTGATCTGGCGTTCATTCAGGGACTTTCCGGCGTGTTCCTGCCAGAAACGCCCTTGCGCGAGTGCGAGGTCAATCTGGATCTCGGACATCTGCATCGCCTTTTCCAGGCACTTCAGAAACCAGGTCAGCCAGGACGTCAGGTCGCCAGTGTCTTTAGACGTTTTTTCCAGAAGACGGTAATACTCCGGCCGGTCCGCTTTGATGGCGGCAGAAAGACTATAAAGCCTTTGTTCTTGCCCTTCGTCCCTTGCCAGGGCCATCTCGCACACGGCCCGCCCAAGGCGACCGTTACCGTCCTGAAACGGATGAATCGTTACAAACCAGAAATGAACGATACCCGCGACAATCAGTCCATCAAGGCCTTTCGGCGGATTATTGAACCAATCCACAAACTTCTGAATCTCGGCCGGAACCACTTCGGACGGCGGCGCCTCGAAATGAACGCGTTCATGCCCGATTGGTCCCGAAACTACCTGCATCGGCATACCGGCTGGACGAAAATCACCGGCTACAATCTCGTACAAACCCGAACGGCCCCCCGGGAACAGCGCCCCATGCCAGCGGCATAACCGGTCGGCGGTCAACGGCCTGTCAAACCCGGTTGTCGCATCGATCAGAACATCAATCAGCCCTTCAACATCGCGCGAAGCCGGTTTGTCAGGAACGTTATCAAGCCCCAACCGTCTGGCGACCGACGAACGGACTGCTTCCAGATTCAGCATTTCACCTTCGATGGCGCTGGTCCGGACGGCCTCCTCGGTCATGACACGAACACGCTCGGAAAGATGAAGCTCAAAACCAAGACCGGCAACCTTGCCAAGAAGGTGCGCCTGCGCAAGCCGCACACTGGACAGCGGCGCGGCAATAGCGGTGGCATCCCAGGTGAAATTGGGCCATGACGGACTTTGCCAGACATACTTTGTTTTCATACCGGACTCCGCGGCTTGAGGTGAATAACCACCCTAATCACATCAGATTATGATGCGAATAGCCCCGTTAATCAAATCAAATTTTGATGTGATTAAGGCACCTAATCACATCACGCGCCTGCAACGCCGCAATTTAGTTAATATATTTACTGACGGAATTTGAGTGATTCTGGGTGTTTTTTTGGGTGAAGATAGCTGACCAAAAGTCGTTATTTCACAAACCGCAAAAGAAACGCGAGTGACCCGCCGGTCAGCAGATAGGCGGCGGCAAGCTCCAGGGGGCGGTTGTCGGCACTGGAAAACGGCAGGTACAGACTGCCCGTTGGCGACACTGAATGAATGATCCCGAACAGGCTGCACACGGCCAGGATGGCAAACATCACGAACGTCGCGGTCGGCCGCTTATCGATCAGGTACGCGATGGCGGCCGCCCACAGCATGGAAGTCACGATGAAGCCGTTACCAAGAAGCGACATCACGCCAAGCTGACCGGCCAGAACCGGCCCGGGCTTCGCACCGGCGCCAAGAAGCTGACCGGCATAAATCATCACCAGATAAGCAAGACACGGAATGATTGCGAACGCCACGGCCGGCAGGTGACGCTGCTCGGACGCCTTGAACGCCTGCTCGGTAATCATGAGCCCGACGAACAGCAGAATCGGGGCAACAACCACCTGCGGAATGTAGTCAATCAGGACGCCAAGTATCCCCAGGAATCCGGCGATACCGATGACCAGTCCGGTCAGCAGCGTGTACCCGGCCTTCGCGCCCATCGCCTTGTAGGCCGGATGCCCGATGTACGGCGTCGTCTGGGCGACACCACCGCAAATGGCGGCAATCATTGTCGAGACCGACTCGACCAGCAGGATGTCACGGGTACGGAAGTCATCGCCGGCAGCTTTGGCGGACGCCGTAACATTAATGCCGCCAACAATAGTCAACAGCCCGAAAGGAATGCTGATCGGCAGGTATTTCAGAGCCCCGGACATCCCGGCAGCCAGCGCTGCAAACTCGATTTTCGGCAGGTACAGTCCAACAGTGGCCGTCTGCACCTGATGCTGCGGACCAATCCCGACGGCAACCATCACCCAGTAAATTATCAGGCCCATGACGACCGCGACAAGCGCACCCGGCAGGCCGAACGGCAGCCTGTGGTTCGCCACGAACGCATACAGAATGATCCCGGTCGCAAAGACTCCGGCGACCGGCATTGAAAATATGTGCACCATCGGGATAAGGCCAAGCAGCGCAAGGCCGATCCCGGCAAGCGGACCAAGAAGCCCGGCCATCGGAATAGCCTTCGCAATCGCCTCGCCAAAAAACGACATCACCAGTTTGGCCACGCCCATGATGAAGAGCGTCGCCATACCGACGCCCCAGGCCATGTACGGGTCTTTCGTTTCAAGGAAAACGGGGCCGATGACCGCAATCGTCATGCCGATAGTTGAAGGAGTATCCAGCCCGAGCGGCATCGCGGTCAGTCGCCGCCCGCCCCTGCACGCCATCCACGAGTACGCCAGGTCCCCGATCATCACGCCCAGGGCGGTCCCCGGGATCATGCGCGACAACACGAATTCTGACGGCATCCCGAACTGAAAGACCAGAATTGCGGTCAGCATCACCAGATTGACGACGTTGTCCACGAACAGCGCAAAAAACGCGTTCAGGTCGCCTACCCCGAACCAACTGACAGATGTAGTCTGCTTTGCGTCCACAACCATGAAATCCCCGAGGTCAATGAATCAAACGGATTATCCACTGCAACCGACATCGCGACCAACAAAAATTGAATCCTGTCTTCACAAACCGGTGTATCATCAAAGCAACGAAAACTTACCGGGTAAATGACATGAAGCGCTCGATTTGTTTCATTTTATTCGTGGGAATGGTCGCTATCGGGTGTAAATCGTCATCGCCGACCGACGCCGGCGATGTCACACAAGACGACCAGGGCACGACCCCGGACGGTTACGTTGGCCGGGATGCGTTGGCAGACACAGATGCGGCGGGCCGGGACGTTGCACAGGATACCCCTGAAACCGCGGAAACATGGACAGACACCGGCGTAGATACGGTTGCGGCCGACGTCACCGATGATGCCACAGCCGACACCCCATACGGGCATGACGAAACGCCGTCGGACGTATCTTCGGATGTCACCACCGATACGGCAGCCTGCAACAAAACCTGGCAACTGTTGGACATGCCTGCAGACAGCGTTCAACTTGCCGACCCGGCGCCACTGAACGTCGGCCGCACGACACGCCTTACGGCATTTGCAATGGTCTCGTGCAACCAGCAGAGGGCGATGCCGCTTGTAACAGTTGACCAGATCGCAAGGACTGTCACATTACAAATCAGGAACTGGGACCAGATCAATTTCTTCTGCCTTGGCCCGGACTTCCTGGACTCCCGCATAATTGCATTTGTGCCGACAACGGCCGGTTCATGGCACGTCAAAACACCGGGCGGGGCCGACCTGCTGGCCTTTGAAGTTGCGACGGCACCTGAAACCGGTTGCACCCCGGAAGGGGCATTTCCCTGCGACGAAGACTGCGACTGCACAGAAGGCGTCTGCCTTGGTGGATCTGGCTTCGTCGGACCTTTCACTGCCTGCGCCAGACCATGCGAAGTGAACGCCGATTGTTCCGGTGGCGCATCGTGCGTAAGCGCGGACGATGGGCTGGACCATTACTGCGACCCCGGAACACCGGCCTGCACCGACGGTGGCGATTGCCCATCAGGATTTTCATGCGAAGGTTCGGCCTGCGTCCCTGACTTCAAACTTGCCCAGAACACCCGCAAACCATGTCAGTGCAACGAAGACTGCGCCGAGCCGCTGCGCTGCGTCGAACCAGCCAACCCGGAAGGCACAAAACGATGCGAATTTACCTGCCAGACCGCCGGCGCCTGGTGCCCGTCCGCCCACTTCTGCGGCACAGCCTTCACGGACGTATCCGGCCTGGCAGAATCGGACTCAGTCTGCGGCTGGATCGGGGAATAGACTTCTGCGGGGCGGATTCGCCAGCGATTAAAATCAATCAAATCAGATAATTAAGAAGCAATCAGGTTCCGGTGGGTTGGAATGGAAGAGAACCGGATCAGAACGGGACGTCGTCGTCCGGGATGGCGTTCGGGGTCGTGGAGGGCATGCCGATCGGCTCGGCGATCGGGCCGTCGTGGTAACCGCCGCCCTGATCTGCGCCGCCGTGACTGCCCTGGTCCGAACCACCGCGACCGCCAACGGCCTGCACGCTGGTCGCGACGATTTCGGTCGTGTAGCGCTTGGCGCCGGTCTGGTCTTCCCAGCTTCTGGTCTGGATGCGACCTTCAACGAAAACGGTGCTGCCTTTCGTCAGGTACTGGCCGCAGAAATCAGCCTGCTTGCCCCACACAACGATCTTGTGCCATTCGGTGCGTTCCTGCTTCTGGCCCTGCTTGTCGAACCAGACCTCGTTCGTCGCCACGTTCAGCGTCGCAACCGACTGTCCGCCGGCCGTCGAGCGCATTTCCGGATTTGCACCAAGATTTCCCAGAATCAGAGCCTTGTTCATTGAAGCCATCGTTAACCCCTTGTCATGTCAAGTATTTGCCAAATGGTCGCCAATGCGACACACCTTGCGTATTCGTTAAACCGCGCCCGAAGTTTCGTCGGGAAAAAATAACCCGTGAAGCATTCCTGTGACATCGTCAACCTTGCCAGCATCGACTAAAAGAGTCAAAGCCGAAGGGGCAAGCATCATGCCGCGAACATAGTCCAGTTTCCTGATTTGCTGCATCGCCGCCGGCCCGGCCACATCGCCCAGAACATCGCCGACGACAGTTACGGCACCGATGTCTTCGACAAGGCTGGCACCCGCTGGAAGCGTGCCGTGCAAAGACCCTTCAAGCGCAAGGTTGTCAGATTTTGAAAACACCATCCATGTGCCGCCGCCACCTGCCGCGCACACGAAACATGGCTTCAAAACGCCTTTCGCCAGCATCGCCAGAGCGTCGTCGGACACTGCCTTTTCACCCACGAAACGCAAGGCGACGACATCCTTTCTGGCTGTCACGCCACACACACTGCGCGGAGGGGCGTCAGGATTCAGGCGGATAACGGTGCCTTCTTTCGACGGGTCGGCGGACGATCTGGTGTAGATGGCGATGCCCGATCTTCTGGCAAATTCAACGGCATCGGCGTTTATGACCTTCGCGCCGTGACGGGACAGGGCCAGCATTTCGTCGTAGCTCAATTCCAGAAGCTGCTGCGCGTTGACGACGACCTTCGGGTCAGACGAACACACAAACAGAACATCTGAATATATCTCACATTTTTCGGCACCAAGCGCCGCCGCCAGGGCCACCGCCGTCGTGTCGCTTCCGCCACGGCCAAGCGTCGTAATTTCGCGTTTGTAACTGGTCCCCTGAAAACCGGCGACGATGACAATCTTTCCGGCGGCAAGCTCGTCGGCGACCCTGAAAGGCCGGACCTCGACTATTCTGGCGCGGCTGTGCGACTGGTTCGTCATGATGCCGCACTGGGAGCCGGTCAGCGAAATTGCGTCTTCGCCAAGGGATTGAATCGCGATGGAAAGCAGCGCCATCGTGATGCGCTCGCCAACCGTCAAAAGCATGTCCAGTTCGCGCATTGAAGGTTCGGGATTGATGTCGGTGGCCATGCGCATCAGCTCGTCGGTCTTGCCTGACATGGCCGACACGACGACGACAACGTCATGACCGGCGCGCCTGGTTTCGACGACGTGACACGCGACCTTTTTTATTCTTTCAATGTCGGCAACCGAGCTGCCGCCATATTTCTGTACGATAATCGACACTTACATTACCCCAAACAAGTCAGGTTAAACCGATTATAACAGGACCGCACCGATGCGGCAGGTCAACGACAACAACGGCAAAAATTTATGTTGAAAGATGCAGTTCAATGACGTCGCAGTCCTGAACCTGATAGTCACGCGAGACGCGCTGGCCCTCGAACTTGCCTTCGCCCCAGACACGCGCAAACGAAAACTTATCCCTGAAGTCGCGGTGAACCATTTCCGCGAAATCAATGACAAAACCACCGTTCGGTACCAGGAACGGGGCGTCCTTGTCAGCCGGTTTCCCGGGCTGTTTTGAATAGACGCGCACGACGTTGAACAGGTCGAAACAGGCGTGGCAGAACACCGCCTGCATCGCCGGGTCATTGATGGAAAAGGGGATGATTTTCAGTGGGCCGACACCGGGAATGGCGGGCTCGACCGGGATGGACCCGACCGCCTCGGCCAGCAGCTCAAGCGCGATTTCGGCATCGGGATCGTCGGCGTGAGTCGCGGCAATAAACGCCACGAGCGGCCTTGGTGACTTCTGCGAATCAGTCGAATCAACGATGCCGGTGCGAAGGACAATTCCACATTCCGCCAGTGCCGCCATCGTCGCTGCCGCCTGATCCAGACAGTCCGGCGCACTAAGGTCAACACACAGAACGGCCGCGTCAGCGCTGCGGATAAACGGCGGCAGCATCGGGTCCATGAATTCGGCCGCGATCGCCGGGGTATCAACTATCTGAATGCCGACGTCTTCAAAACGCATCAGGCCGGGGATGACGCGCCTGGTCGTGAAAGGATATTCCGTAACTTCCACGGGGGCTTTCGTCAAAGCCGCCAGAATCGACGACTTGCCTGAATTCGGCGCACCGATCACGACAATCTGCCCTGCCCCTTCACGCGCAACTTCGTAGCCGGCCGTCTTGCGCACAGCCGGACCTTTTGACACGTCCCCTTCCTTTTTCAGCTTTGACAGCCGCGTCTTCAGGTCGGCAAACATCTTTTCGGTGTGTTTGTGCTTGGGCAGCTCGCGAATCATCTCCTCAAGACCGGCCACCTTTTCTTCATGGGTGACGGCGGCCCGGAATCTGGCTTCGGCCTGCATGTACTGCTGAGTCAAATTTGCCGGCATCGGTTACCTCTGTACTTGCCTGATTGCCCCGGTGCGCTTTATCCTCGGGACGCTTTGTCCGGTGCGCTATATAATGATACCGGCGAACGAAAAGGAGAACCATGGAAACCCTGGTATTGAAAATACTGACCGACGCACTGCAAAAACTTAAAGATTCCGGGACAATACCGGCTGATTTCCAACCGCAGATAAGTATTGAACGTCCGAAGAATGAAGAATTCGGGGACTACGGCTGCGCGCTGCCGCTGATTATGTGCAAGGCGCTTCGCTCGGCACCGGCAATCTGTGGAAAAAATATCGTTGACGCGATGACGCTGCCTGAAGGCGTTTTTGAGAGCGTTTCGTTCGTGGCACCCGGCTACCTGAACTTCAAGGTGAACCAGCGAACCTGGTTTGACATGCTTGAATCTGTTATGGAAATCCCGGATGTCGGCCACGGACAGCGCGTTCTGCTGGAGTACGTTTCGGCAAACCCGACCGGGCCACTGCACGCGGGACACGCCAGGGGCGCGGTGCTGGGCGACATCATTGCCCGCCTGATGAGGGTCGCCGGATACAAGGTCGAGACAGAATACCTGTTAAATAACGTCGGCAATCAGATGGCGATGCTCGGCATTTCGATTCACTGTCGCGGGCGGCAGGTGCTTGGGCTTGCGACTGACGACGACTTCCCTGAAAACGGATACCGTGGCGACTATATCCGCGATCTTGCTGCCGAATTTGTGGCGACCCCTGAAGGTAGGCGCCTGTGCGAGATGCCTTACGAAGACATCGGTGCGCGCGACAACAATCCTGCCGTACTGTTTGCGGCCGACAGGCTGACGCTGGAAATCCAGAAAACGCTTAAGAATCTGGACATCAAATTTGATCACTGGTTTTCAGAAAGAACCCTGCACGATTCGGGCTGCATCACGCAAATGGTTGAAACCCTTATTGAAAAAGGGGCAGCTTACCGGGGCGAAGACGGCGCCGTTCTGTTTACCATGACCGACGATGACGACGGGGAAGACCGTGTTGTCGTGCGATCAAACGGCGTCCCGACTTACTTTGCGGCCGACATCGCCTATCACGACGAAAAGGCACGGCGCGGGTACGACAAGCTAATCAATATCTGGGGTGCCGACCATCACGGATACATTCCGAGGGTGCGCGCGGCGATGAGCGCATGCGGACATGACCCCGAAATGCTTGAAGTAATCCTTATCCAGATGGTTACGCTGACTCGAAACGGCGAAGTCATCCCGATGGGCAAGCGGCTTGGCCGGTTCGTGACGCTTCAGGATTTGATTGATGAAGTCGGGGCCGACGCGGTGCGTTTCATTTATGTGATGCGCAGGGCCGACTCGCAGATGGAATTTGACCTGGAGCTGGCCAAGCAGAAGACGATGGACAACCCGGTCTATTACGTCCAGTACGGACACGCGCGGGTCGCTTCAATAGTCAGGAAGGCCACACGCGAAGGCCACACAGTTCCTGAATGGAATCAAGCACTTCTGGAACACCTGGTACTGCCTGAAGAAAAGGCGATGATACGCGACCTTTGCAGATTCCAGGCCGTCGTTTCAGGGGCCGCCCAGAAGGGTGAGCCGCACCATCTGTGCTTCTATCTGATGGAACTTGTTAAGGGATTCCATTCGTACTACACGAAGTACAAAGGGTCCAACCGGGTCATTTCGGACGACCGCGACAAGACGGCCGCCAGGCTCTACCTTGTATCAAAAGTGAAATCCGTGCTTGGATATGGTCTTGAACTGCTTGGGGTTTCGGCCCCCGAAGAGATGCACTACGAGGAGACGGATGCCGACTGAAGGGCCACATGATGAAGCGGACCAGGGCCAGCGCCCTTCCCTTGATGTGGACCGGGGAAATATCCCCGAGGCGGCACAAAAGCGCGAAAGGCGCAGCGACGAAGTAGTCCTGCGCGACTTCGACAAGATTCAGGAAAAAACACCTATCACCGTTGAACCAACCCACCTGAAAATGGCCGTTGTCGGAGTGCTGGCGCTGATCGCACTTGCGCTGGTCGCAGGGTGGCTGATCGGCAGGTCGCCGACTCCGGCGTCAAGGCCGACAGAAGCAGTTGCTGCGGTTAATCCAGGCGAAAATCAGGTCGCTAAAACGGCCGGCGCAGACGGGAAAAACGGGACGAACGGAACGGGCGGGACGACGGGGACGGCCGGGACGACGGTGAAAGCCGGGACAGCCGAAGCAAACGCCACCGCCGGTAAGGCCATAACAAACGAAAACAACAAAACTACAGATGGAAAAGCCGGCCCGCAAGCAGATGACAGCGACGAAGACGAAGGCCGTGAAAACCACGCGGTGACAGCCAGTATTCTTCCACTTCCGGCGCCGGTTCCAGCGCCAGTTCCGGCGCCCGTTCCTGCACCAGTTCCAGTCCCCTCACCAACTCCGGTACCGAATCCTGCTGTGGTTCCAGCGCCAGTTCCTGCGCCGACGCCGGTTCCCGTTCCTGCTCCAGAGCTGGCCGCGCCACCAAAACCTGTACCGACTCCGGGACCTTCCCCGCAACCACGCAGCGCCATCGTAAAGGGCGGTAAACGTCGTGATTCTGTAGATATGAAAGAAATTGAAAAGGCACTGAAAACTGCAGCAGAAGCCATAGAAAGGGCCCAGTTCCAACTGTGGCCGCCGCTTGCAATAACATCTTGTGATTATTCATGTATTGCTGTTGATGGCGAATGTTTGCCACCCAAACCGCCGGTGAAGATTCCGGCCCCGATTCCGGCAAAACCGGTGCCCGCGCAACCTGTGCCAGTCAACCCGGTTACAACGGAAGTGGCAGCCACCAAACCAATCCCGGCGAAACCAGTTCCAGCCACCGCGACAGCCTCAAAACCTGAACCATCGAAAGCTGTTGCCACAAAACCAACCCCTGCAAAACCAGTTCCAGTGAAGCCCATCCCTGCCAAGCCAGTCCCGACCAAACCTGTAAAAGACGTGGAACAGAAAAAGTACTCAGTACAGGTCCGGTCCTTCAAGGAAAAGGAACTGGCCGATCAACACGCTGACTTATTAAAATCAAAGGGATACAATCCCTATGTAGTTACATTTACTGATCCATCCGGCATCCAGTGGTTCCGCGTAAGGGTTGGGAAATTTGACAATTCGACCGATGCCTCGGCTTTCGCGCGTGACCTGAACGCGAAGGAAGCCGAGCAGGCAATACCTGTGGAGGCAAAATGATTCCGATAATAGTCCCCGAAAAGATTGAAAAACCGTGGGGTTGGGAATTGTGGGTCGCGGTGACAGACAAATACGCCGGAAAAATCATACACATCAATTCCGAGCAGAAACTTTCACGGCAGTACCACGTGCGCAAAGACGAAACGGTGTACGTATTGTCCGGCAATCTTCACGTTGACATCGGCGAAGGCGATTCAATCGAAAAAGTCGTTCTGCACAGCGGAAAGTCGCTGCGAATCACGCCGGGAACAATTCACAGATTCATGGCGGCAGAAGACGGCCCTGTCGAGCTTTTTGAAACCTCGACGGCCGAGCTTGATGACGTCGTAAGGCTTGAAGATATTTATGGGCGCAAAGGCACATCACATCGCTGAAACAGCCCGGCACGCCAAACAAAGGTTAAAAATTAAGGTATTACCATGAAAGGAAACAACCCGATTCACACTGAAAACGCCCCCGCAGCCATTGGACCTTACTCGCAGGCAGTCGAATGTCATCCGGGCAGGATGCTTTTTGTGTCAGGCCAGATTCCGATTGACCCGAAGACCGGCGAATTCATTCCCGGCGGAATAAAAGAGCAGACAGAACAGGTACTTAGAAACATCGACGCCATTCTTATCGCGGGCGGCATGGACCGCACCAACGCCGTCAGATGCACCATCTTCCTGACTGACATGGCGCACTTTCAGGTCGTCAACGGCATCTATGGCGAATTCTTCGGCAGCCACAAACCGGCGCGGGCCGCTTTCCAGGTCTGTGCCCTTCCAAAAGGCGCTTTAGTTGAAATTGATGCCATCGCGGCAAGCTAGTCGGCCAACCATCAAATTCAGAACATCTACTTTCTTGAAACGGTCCGCAGGTCGGCCTGATCACGCGGTTTGATGACTATCTGATCAATGTTCACATGGTCCGGCAGCGACACAACCCAGCGTACACATTCGGCAATATCTTCGGCGACCAGCGGAGTCATCCCACGGTAAACGTTAGATGCTTTTTCCGCATCGCCAAGCCGCACAATTGAAAACTCGGTTTCGACCATTCCCGGGTCAACAGTCGTCACCCGAATCGGTTCGCCGTTCAATTCCAGGCGCAACGTAGAAGTCACGGCATCAAGGGCATGCTTGGTCGCACAATAGACGCCGCCCCCGGCATAAACGCCGTGCCCGGCGATGCTTCCCAGATTAATAATATGACCCCACCCCGATTTCCTGATGTGCGGAAGTGCCGCCTGCGTCATCCGCAGCACGCCTTCCACATTAGTGGAAAACATCTGCTGCCAGTCACTCTCGGCAACCGCATCAAGGCGGTCAACGCCCCGGCCAAGACCGGCGTTATTGACCAGCACGTTCAGGCCGCCCAGCTTGTTCACGCCCTGTTCAACAAACGATTTGACCGACCCCCCGTCAGTCACATCCAGATAGCCGGTGAACACGGAAACGCCGAATCCGGCAGAAAGCTCGGCGGCCACATCAGCAAGCCTTTCAACCCGCCTTGCGCCAAGCATCAGGTCACAACCCAGTCCCGCCAGCGCCCGCGCAACAGCCAGACCGATGCCTGCGGAAGCCCCTGACACACAGACAATTATTTTTTCAGGTCGCATTTTTTCACCGTAAAAGGCCAGCCACACACCATTTTTATGAACCCGCTCACCGGCACAGTATGCGTTTGGCAGACAGGACAGTCAATTACACCCTTCCCGACAGTGAATCACCGGCTATACGCAAACAAATTCCACGTCCGGGAACGCACGAATTTGGTGATGATGGCCCATAGGGGTGAAAATGCTTGATAGCTATTGGGCCACACTTATATATGAACGAACACGCACTTAATAGAATTCTGGATGCCTTGTGCGGGATCCAGCAGGCAGAATCGGTTGCCGAGGCACTTAACGGCGTCGCGCTTGCAGTAAGCCTGATGTCCGGGGCTTCATCGGCCGCCGTCTATCTTGATGACGCCGAGGCAAAGCTTTCAGGAATCGTAGCCATTCACGGGAACAAAACGCTGTTTACCGGCGCAATGAAGTTGCCCACAAAACTGGTTCAGGGCCTGACGCCAAACTCGATTCTCGACGGGCAGACGCTTCCGGGCGAACTTGCAACGATTGCCGACACCATTTCAGATGACAGCCTGTGGTTCAGGCTGGGAACCGAAAGTCGCGTCGTAGGCACAGTTATAGTGGCCGACTTCAGCAATCCGCCACAAAGCGAAACCAGACAGATTCTTCTGCAGACAGGCCTTTTTGCCGCTAGACAAGTTGATAATCTGGCGATATTTGACCATCTGCAATCCCGCGTCGCCGCGCTGACCGACCTTTATGAGGTCGGAAAAGTCATCACCAGCACGCTTGATGTTGACTCGGTGCTTAATCAGATTGTTCAGACAGTTGCGCGGCTGGTCGATGCCACCAGATGTTCAATAATGCTGCTTAACGAAGCTGGCGACGAGCTGCGGATCAGATCTGCAGTCGGCATTCCGGCGGACGTCATCAAATCGGCCACCCGCAAGGTTGGCGAAGGGATCTCGGGCAAAGTTGCGCAGACCGGCGAAGCCCTTTTCCTTAGAAATATCAAAACCGAATCAGGCGGGGCGACATCAAGCTCGGGAAACTATAAGTCGGCATCGCTGATCAGCGTCCCGCTGTGCGCCCGTGGAGTCGTGATAGGCGTTGTAAACGTCAATGACCGTGGTGACGGCGGCGATTTCAGCGAAGAAGACATGAATCTGGTCATGCTGTTTGCCAGCCAGGCTGCCATTGCCATCGACAATGCCAACCTGCGGGCAAAACTGTGGATGAAATCGGTGACCGACGGGCTGACCCAGACTTTCGTCCACTCATATTTCATGAGCGAACTGGAAAGAATGGTTGCCGAAGCAGCAAAGACAGGCAAGCCACTGGCCGTGATAATGACCGACCTTGACCACTTCAAAGTCGTTAACGACACGTGGGGCCATCCTGCCGGTGACGAAATCCTTGTGAGCCTTGCTTCCATAATGCATGACGTCGTCAGGTCCGGGGACCTTGTTGCCAGATATGGCGGCGAAGAATTCGTCGTCATTCTGTCGGGGGTCAGCCCCCGGGGTGTCGTGCGCGTGGCCGAACGTATTAGAAAAACTGTTGAATTGACCGACTTCGCCGTGATTGACCATCACAAGGTCACAACCAGCGTCGGCATCGGTATGTTCCCGTTTGACGGCACAACGGCCAAAGAGCTGATCGGTGCGGCAGACAAGCACCTTTATGTATCAAAGGCCAGCGGTCGAAACATGGTGAACGCGTCCGAGGAAGTAATGAACGCGACCCGGCCGACTGCGGCCGAATACGCGCAATGAACAGGCAAAACGCTGACTACCGTTTTGTTTCAATTGCAGTTTGCGAGTGCTAAAATGTTGTTCTTGAATGGAACTGACTGACCTTCAGGTCAGAAATCGCAGGAAAAACCTTTGTATAAGGTTGTCCGGGAGGCGCGTTTTATGGGTGACGAAAAGCGAATTGCGCAGCGAATTGATTACGAGTCAGCCATTGACTTGAAATCTGATGATAAGTTTTTCACCGGGTTTGTTCGCAACATCAGTGACGGTGGACTGTTTGTGCAAACAAGCGAACCACCGGCCGTTGGTACAAGGTTGTGGATCAAATTTTCCCTGCCAACCATGACGGAAGCAATTCATATTGAAACTGAAGTCTGCTGGGTCCGTGGTTTTCAGGCCATGCATGCGGACATTGCCCCGGGCATGGGTCTAAAGTTTATTAATCTGCCACCCGAAGTTGAGCGGGCGGTTAACAGCTTTATTGAAAAGTCCGAGACGCTTTTCTACGACGAAGACTGATTCCGCCGGTGGCGAAATTTTCGCCGCGAATATTCTTTGAATAACTTATGTCCGACTTGATCGCCTTGATAAGTTTTGGGGGCACGAAATGAGTGAGACAAGCCAGGTTCAACACGCCAGAGAGCTTAGAAAACATCGCCGTGTATTCTTCGCGTTTCCCGTGACGTTCACGATCGGGGACATAACTTTCGAAGGTCAATGCCAGCGAATCGCCAATATCGGCATGCATATTTTTACCACTGAAGTCGCCGAACCAGGCCCGCTGTGGGGTGAAGTCAGCTTTGCCCTGCCAGGAACCGGCAAGCTGCTGGTCGTCCCGGGACGCGTACTGCGATCGACGGTTGAAGATCACAAATCCGGTGTGCTTGGCGGTATGCTGATCATGTTCGGCGACCTTTCGCGGGAAGATCAGGAATCCATTCGCGATTTTGTCGGATTGTGCATCGCCAGATCTGAAGAATTCGGCGACATGACGCAGACGGAAGTTTGTGAATCGTCCATACCGGTACGTTTCTTCGCGACCGACACCCCTGCCAATCAGTACGTCGTCAACATCAGTGAAGGCGGCGCGTTTGTGCGCACCCTGAAACCGGAACCGGTCACCAGCATCGTCAACGTTGACCTGTATCTGCCAGGTTCCGACGCAGTCAGTTGCATCAAGGCGCAGGTCGCCTGGACGCGCGAACCGGAAGCAGGCTCGGCTAACAGCGGCATGGGCTTGAAGTTCCTGGACATTCCAAAAGACGTCGAGGCATCGCTGACAGCTTTCGTGGACAAGTACGGCGTTGACGTAGGCTGATCTACCCCTTCCTGCGCATATCTCTGAATCTGTTTGTAATTGGATAACGACGATCGCGGCCGAAGTTACGGGACGTGATTTTCACGCCCGGGGCACCCTGGCGGCGCTTGTATTCTGACGTGTAAAGCAGGTTTTCGATCCTGGCGACCATCGCGGGATCATGACCGCCGGCCGAGATTTCATCCCACGACTTTTCGCCCTCGACAAGACTTTCAAGAATTTCATCAAGTTGGGCGTACGGGGGGAGCGAATCCTGATCCTTCTGATCGGGGCGCAGTTCGGCGCTCGGGGGGCGCGTGATCGTCCTTTCAGGAATTATCCTGCCATTCGGCCCCAGCGCACCCGAAGGCCAGTTGGCGTTACGCCAGTGACACAGTGCAAAGACTTCAGTCTTATAAACGTCTTTCAGGACCGAATATCCGCCGCACATATCGCCGTATATAGTGGCGTAACCAGTTGAAGATTCTGATTTATTGCCGGTGGTCAACACCATGCCGCCAAACTTGTTTGAAACGGCCATCAGCACGACCCCGCGAACACGCGCCTGAATGTTTTCTTCAGTAATGTCGGGTTTACGGCCGGTAAACAGACCGGACAGCATCCCGCCAAGCGCCTCGACAGCGGGGCCGATCGGAACAACGTCATACCGCACACCCAGCAGCTTCGCTGTTTCGGCAGCTTCTTCAAGACTGACTGAACTGGTGTATTGGTACGGAAGCATTATGCAGTGAACGTGGTCGGGGCCAAGCGCATCAACCGCCACCGCCGCTGTAAGGGCGCTGTCAACGCCACCGGAAAGGCCGATGACGACACCCGGGAAACGATTTTTTTTGATGTAGTCGCGAAGCCCAAGAACCATCGCCTGATAAACCGATTCTTCATGACCGGCCTGCGGAACAACAGTACCGGCGGCACAAGTCCAGGTGTCGGCGAACAAAGTCCACCTGGTGATCTCGACGTGTTCTTTCCAGGACGGAAAGCGAACATTCACCGGATTTCGGAATTCGCAGGACGGACCGCAGAATTCATCCCCGAGGGCAGCCATCACGAACGATGTACCGTCAAAAACCAGTTCATCCTGGCCACCGCACTGATTAACATATATCAGCGGCAGTCCCGTTTCGCGCACCCGGGCTGAAGCGACATCGACGCGCTGATCGACTTTGTCGGCTTCGAATGGTGAACCGTTAAGCGCTATCAGAATCCGGGCGCCACGGACCTTCAGATGTCTGCATACGTCCGACATCCAGATGTCTTCGCAAATCGGCAGCCCAAGCAATAATCCCCTGAAATCAACAGGTTCGGGAAGCGGCCCCGGCACAAAGACTCGCTTTTCATCAAAGACACCATAATTTGGCAGATGATGCTTGAAGCGCACAGCCTGCACTTTTCCGCCGTCCAGCAACAGCGCCGCGTTTCCGACCTGACCGTTCACAGTCCAGGGACAACCCACAATGATCCCCGGGCCGTCCACCGTTTGATTTGCCAGACACTCGGCCGCAGCCATCGCCCGACGAATAAAAACAGGCTTTAAGACCAGGTCTTCAGGCGGATAACCAACAATGAAAAGCTCGGAAAACACTACAAGATCGGCACCCTTATCACGCGCATCAGTCCACGCCGCCAACGCCAGCGCGACGTTTCCGTCAATGTCACCAACGACAGGGTCGCCCTGTACAAGGGCAATGTTTATTGAATCCATTTCAGATTTCCGTAGCCGCTTACACTGACAAAGTATCAGTCAACGACGTTTTTTGCCAGATGGCCAATTTATGTGCAAGATTCAAGGCTGAAGAATTCGACGGCGCAGGCATCGTCGGGCGCGTTAATACGGTGGAAAGAGGTTCAGGAAATGGCACGACCGAAGGTTTTTGTTTCAAGGATGATCCCGGATGCAGGTCTGACGCGGCTGTCTGAAGAATGTGACGTGAATGTGTGGGAAGGCGAACTGCCACCGTCCAGACAGGAATTGACTGATCTGGTGCGCGGGATGGACGCGATTTTATGCCTGCTGTCTGATACGGTCGATGCGGCCCTGCTTGACGCTGCGGGACCGGGCCTGAAGGTCGTAAGCCTGTTTTCGGCTGGATATAACAATGTTGACGTACAGGCGGCGACTGCCAGGCACATCGTCGTCACAAATACACCCGACCAACTTACCGAAACGACAGCGGATCTGGCGTTTACGCTGCTGATGGCCGCGGCAAGGCGGGTCAAGGAAGGCATCGAAAACGTTGCGACGGGGCAGTGGAAAACCTGGGGGCCACGGACGCTGCGCGGTCACGACATCTGGGGCGCCACGCTCGGTATTGTCGGGATGGGCAGGATTGGCGCGGCGATGGCGCGACGTGCCGCCGGTTTTGGAATGAATGTTCTGTATTTTGACCCGAACCCGTTCATGGTGCCGCCGCAATCGGCACCTGTGACTGCCGTTGAAACGATTGAAGAGCTGCTGCAGGAATCAGACTTTGTGTCGCTACACTGCCCCTTGACCGCTGCAACCAGACATATCATTAACACCCGGACGCTGGCTTTGATGAAAGAAAGTGCCGTGCTGATAAATACAGCACGAGGTCCGTGCATTGATACCGATGCCCTTGTGGATGCTCTTTCGTCAGGCCGGATCTTCGGGGCCGCCCTTGACGTTACTGACCCCGAGCCCCTGCCGCCCGACCACCCGCTTGTTGCACTGCCGAACTGTCTGATCCTGCCGCACGTCGGAAGCGCATCATTTCGGACACGGGATGACATGGCTGTCGGCGCGGCGGCAAACCTGCTTGACGTCCTGCACGGCAGGCTGCCACAGGACACTGTAAATCCTGAAGTCTGGAGTTAATTCCGGTCTTCGTGATAGAATTGCGTGGCGCATTTAACGGGGAAAACCCATGAAAAAGCTGATCGTATCCGTATTTATGCTGACCTTGCTTGTGGCCGGCGCTTCAGACGCACGCCCGATTTCCCGGTCAGGATTCATGACCACTTCTGAAAGATTTAATGAACAGGACAAGCTTGGAAAGGCTTGCAGGGACGAATTCGGCCCGAACGCCGAAATCGCGGACTGGACCGACATAATCGAATATTCAAGACGCCACCCTGCCATGATTGATTTCATGGAAGACACCGGACTTACAAGTAAAAGGTCGTTTGCGCTTGTGACGTATCAGGGCAAAAAGATGGACCCGAGGGATAACGCATACTTCATCCACATGAGAAGTAACCGGCCTTCCAGACATACCGGCCGCGTCATCGATCAGCTTGCAAACCATCTGTTCGAGCTTAAATCACGCCGCGACAACAACAAACGCGTGCTTTGTTATGTGGCACCGCGTTACCGTGAAGAACCGGCTGAACACCGCGTCGAGATGAAGGTTCATTCGGAAGTAGTCAATGTGGCGAGGGCCGAACGCCTGATTGATCAGCCGCGCAGCCCGAAACTGCTTTCGACACGGAAATCCTACCGTGAATGGGTTTACATGGACAAAAAGTGCAAGAAGGAATTCGGAGCCGACGCCAGAATCGCAGACTGGAAAGACGTGAAACGAATGATAAATTCACGCAGGGACCTTGATGAATTCGTCAGGGAAGCAGACCTGACCACAGGCGAGCGTGAACGTCTGCTGAACTTCAACGGACTGTACAAAAGCCCTAAAGACAAGCACTTCTATATGATATTTAATCCCCGTGGAAACACTCCGAACGGCGTCACGCCTATCGATGCCATCATTGACCACAGGATCGAAGCCGCTGCCATCATGCACATCCGTGCCCGCATCCTTTGTTTCGTACCGTGATTTTGCGACCTGCGTTTGTCCTGCTACTTTGATAAAACCGGAGCACCCTGATGAAAAACCACCGTCTGCTGCCGTGTCTGATTGTTGTATCTGCGATGATTTACGGGTGCGCCGGAAGTTCAGAAGGCCTCGACACAATTGACGATACCGCCATTGCCGACACCACCACTGACACCACCACTGACATCGCCACTGACATCGCCATCGTCAATCCCCTGCTGCCACCGATGCCGCTGCGGACAAGCGGACGGTGGATAGTTGATGCCGAAGGAACCCGTGTAAAATTGTCTGGTTACAACTGGAATCGTGGCGAAGGGCCGGACTTCACGATGTCGGGGCTGCAACTGCAGGACAGGCACGTCATCGCGGCCAAACTGCATGAACTGGGATTCAACAGCATCAGGCTGGTGTGGTCAAACGAACTGGTCGAGACGAACCCGGTTGTGGCGGCCGACAAACTGACCGCAAACCCGGACCTGATCGGGAAAACATCGCTGGAAGTGATGGACGCGGTGGTCGAAGCCCTGGCCGCCGAGGGCATCATGATCATCATGAACAACCACATTTCCGACGCCATCTACTGCTGCAAAAGCGACGATGACAACACACTCTGGTACAACGAAAGGTTTCCAGAAGAAAACTGGCTGAACGACTGGCGAACCATCGCTGCACGGTACAAGAACCAGCCCGCCGTTATTGGTGCTGACCTGCGTAACGAACCTCGCTTTGTGACAACGTGGGGTCCCGACAACGGGGACGCATTGGACTGGGCGGCGGCCGCTGAACGGGGCGGCGATGCTGTTCTGGAAGTTGCGCCGGACTGGCTGATATTTGTCGAAGGCGTCAACTACTCGCAGGACATCTATAACGCGCGGTTATGGCCGATTCAACTTAGCGTGCCGAACCGGCTGGTATATGAAATTCACGGATATCCATGGTTTCTTAACGGTCGAACACCGGAAACCATGATTGAAAACTGGCAGAACAACTGGGCTTTCGTGCTTGAAGAAGGCCTGGCGACGACGGCGCCGGTCTGGATCGGCGAATTCGGCCTGTGCAACTCGTGTTTCAACAAAGGCGACGACGCCAGCCTGTGGTTTGACACCTTCATGGGATTTATCCGCGACCAGGACCTGGACTGGAGCTGGTGGATGCTTCACGGGGACTCAAGTCCCGACGGCTGGGGCATCCTTAATGAAAACACCAGCGAACCGGTGTCCGCCGAACTGATGCTGATTCATCAGGGCCTGATCGCACCGACCCAGGGACCGGGCATCAATCCAGCCAAATAACCCAATAATATCCATTAGTACCGAGGGCGGGACTTGAACCCGCACGACCATACGATCAAGGGATTTTAAGTCCCCTGCGTCTACCATTCCGCCACCCCGGCAGCTTCCAAAGCAGGCCAAGTATGCACCATTGAGGCTTTCGGGAAAAGACCCGAGTGCATCGGGCGTCATCCAGATTTTATGGCCCCGACTTTGGGTCGTATGGCGGCGGGGAGTACAATTGCGTGAAGGCTTCCGGCACAGGGGACAGAACTGATGAATATCAAGAACTTGGTTAAAAACATCGTCGCGGGACAGGCGGCGCGGACCGTCTTATTGACTCTGGCGGCAGTTACGACTGCGGCCACAATCGGATGTAATTTTTCCCAGATTAAGGACGACCCGGTCGTGGACCCCGGATTCATCAGCGACCCGACAGCCGCTTGTGACCCTGCCGTTGGAGCAAAACCATCAAAGCCGCTTGAAATCGGGATGCGCCTGTCAAAGTACATTGCTGATAATCGACTTCTTTGCGAAAGCGGGGCGGCCGCAATTCTGGTCAGCCGCGACACGATGCCGGAGCTTCGGGTCAACGCCGATGGCGTCAAGATGGCCGAAGGCGATGACGTCATCGAAAAGGTCGCCCTTCAATGTCCGGGAAAGGAAATCGTCGTCTATATAAACGTGCGGCGCGAAGGCACAAACTGCATACCTGTGCCATTTGCACTGATACCGGCCGAGGCCATGAAATTCAATGTGGCGGCAGTCCAGGAACTGATGACCGGCAACTACAAAAAGGGCCTTGAGCTTGCTAAAAAGGCTGTCGAGCTTTCCAGACCTGCCGACATTCTGCTGCACACACTTGGAACGGCATGGATGACGGTCGGGAACTTTCAAAATGCTGAAAAAGCTTTGGCGGAAGGGCTGAAATGCAACCCGGACAGCGTGATTATCAGGCTGGCCCACGCGATTGCCCTTTCAGAACTTGGCAACAAGAACGCATATGGCGAAGAGATTGAACGACTTTTTGCAGACGTGCCCGAATCGGATCCGCTTCACTGGGACCTTATGTGCCGAAGTGCTGACAATCAGAAAAGACTTGGCAACAAAGACCGCGCCGTCGAGCTTGCCGGCATCGCATGCGACCACGGAATCCCGGTGTGCTGCGACCTGGGCGGACGTACGGTGAAGTTTCCCGACCAGCCTGAAAAATGAAAGGCTACGGGTTGATGAACGTGTTGTAGGCCGACGTTTCGCAGACTTTCTGGTATTCGTCAGGCGTCATACCTTTACCGTAAATCCACGTTGTGACTACACGATCTGAAAGCTGGCCGTTTTCACAACCGCCGATGGCATTCAAGTGCGGACACGGGCATTTGAAGTAGAAGACGCCCTTGCTCTGCTTTTCGCAGGCCATCTTCATGTTTTCTTCACCGTCGGACGTGAAGCAGACGCCGTTGTCATTCATCTCGCCGCACCTGGCATCCCAGCAGCCCGTTGCATACCAGCAGGAAGCCATGGCGTCGCCTTCGCCGCAATTGTCAGGCCTGGCCTGTTTTGTACAACCGATGACCGCGACCGCAAAAATCATTGCAAAAACGATGAACCCTTTCACGTCAATACCCCGGAAAATTGGTGGCGAAAGGTTAGCACATAAACACAATTGGATGCGACACCGGTTTTTTACCGTGCAAGGGCGGCGTCGACGATGACACGGGCATCGGACAGGATGGCGTCAAGGTGTGACTGGCTTTTCAGGCTTTCGGCGTAGATTTTGTAGATGTCTTCTGTGCCGGACGGTCGGGCCGCAAACCAGCCATCTGGCGTGACAACCTTCAGGCCACCGATCGGCGCATCGTTACCGGGCGCCCTTGTCAGACGGGCCACAATCGGTTCCCCGGCCAGCTCCTGTGCGGCAACCATTTCCGGCGTCAAATTACCCAGGATCTTCCGCGACGCGGCATCGGCAGGTGAATCAATGCGCGTGTAGTAAGACCGCCCGAACCGGCGTTCCATGTCGGCGTACAGGTCGCCAGGATCGCGCCCGGTCACGGCCAGAATTTCTGCGGCCAGCAGGTCGGCAATAATCCCGTCCTTGTCAGTCGTCCAGACAGTTCCATCCAGGCGCAGGAAAGACGCCCCGGCACTCTCTTCGCCACCAAAACCGAACGACGAATCGATCAACCCGTCCACAAACCACTTGAACCCGACCGGGACTTCAACAACGCGGCGACCGATTTCGGCCCCGACCCTGTCAATAATCGAACTTGAAACGAGCGTCTTGCCGATGGCCGCAGTCGCGGGCCAGCCCGGCCTGTTACCAAACAAATACTCAATGGCCACGGCCAGATACGCATTCGGGGCCATCAATCCCGCCGACCGCGTCACAATCCCGTGACGATCCGAATCAGGGTCATTTCCAAACGCCACGTCGAATTTGTCGCGGTACTCGATCAGCCCGGCCATCGCGTATGGCGACGAACAATCCATACGAATCTTGCCATCATGGTCAAGCCGCATGAACTTGAACGTCGGGTCAATAACCGGATTTACGATGTCCAGGTCCAGGCCGTAAACGTCATTAATCCTTTCCCAGTAGGGCAGCGACGCCCCGCCCAGAGGATCAACGCCCAGCTTCAACCCGGCGCCGCGAATCGTATCAAGCCTGATAATATGTTTAAGATCGGCTACATACGCGGTGATGAAATCGTACGGCCTGACACATTCGGCCTGCAACGCCGCCTGATATGGCAGCCGCATCACGTCACGAAGGCCGTCCTGCAGAATCTGGTTTGCGCGCTTCTGAATCGCGCCGGTTTCTTCGCCGCCAGCCGGTCCACCGTGCGGAGGGTTGTACTTGAAGCCGCCGTTTGACGGCGGATTATGCGAAGGCGTAATGACAACGCCATCAGCCAGGTCCGTTGTACGTCCCCGATTCCACGTCAAAATCGCGTGTGAAACTGCCGGGGTCGGCGTGACCAGATTGCCTTCAGCAAACCTGACCTGAACACCGTTGGCGGCCATGACCTCGATCGCAGTGACATGTGCCGGCGCAGACAGCGCGTGCGTGTCCATCCCGATGAACAGCGGCCCGGTTATCCCGCGACCCTTGCGGTACTCGCACATCGCCTGCGTGACCGCCAGAACGTGGTCTTCATTAAACGTCCCGTTAAGCGAGCAGCCACGATGCCCCGACGTCCCGAAGGACACAAGCTGCGCCTGGTTCTGCGGGTCGGGCCGTACACTGAAATACGCGCCTGTAAGCGCGGAAATATCGTCAACAAGCGAGTCCGGAACCGGCCTCCCGGCAAGTAGGTGAACTGCCATCAATACAACCTCGTGAGTCGGACGCCACGTCTAATTCGTCGGGAAATCGCAGCACAGCGACCAGTCGCCTGTGTACTCGGAGTTACTGAACAAAAGGGCCGTAAGTGTATAAGTTCCAGCTTCTTCAATATCAGAGCTGTCAACAACGATCGTGTACCAACCGGCCTCGGCCTCGGTCAACGGCTTAATCTGAATATTGTTTGTGGTTGCCACACTGCTTTTATCTTCAGCATTTGTACACGAAACAAGCTTGTCCCGGTTTAACGGACACTGACCTTTATAGACCTTCAGCATGAAATCAATATGGTAGCCATAATCAGGGTGCTGAAAAATCAGGTAGTCGCTGACGTTCAGGCTGAAATAGTCCCCCGGCAGAAGATAGACCTGATAAAAATGGTCCTTACCCGGGTCGGCACAGGCGTCCTTGCACCAGAGGTCGTCGCCTTCGCCGAATAGCGGACAACCTTGATCGCTGAGATCGTCATCGTTGGCGTTTCCAGTTCCACCGTTAAGTTCATTGATTGTGTCAGGGTTTCCGTACTTGATGCCGTTATCAGTCGCCAGCATCACCCTGGTCAAAATCTTTGCCTTGTCACACGTCTTGCCATCTTTCTGTTCTGCAGGTCCACTGCACTGCATTTCACCCAGCCAGCAAGGCGTTGCGGTATCTGCCTGAACGGTGTCTTCAACCGCAACATCTTCCACCGCAAGGTCGGTCCCGGTGGAATCAGCAGTCTGCGTGTCCTGACCTGCGATGTCCTGCGCTATAACGTCCGAACCGCCATTGTCATGCACCACCAGATCAGCTCCTGCAATATCAATTCCGACCAGATCAACGCCGGCAACATCGTTTCCACTGTCTGCAAACGGTATGAAGACGTCCTGCATCACATCAGTAGAATGGCCACCGTTGCCACAACCCATAACGACCAGTCCGGCCGGAAGAACCAGCCACATTGCAAAGCCAGAAATCCTGTTCACGATCCATTCCCCGCATCAATGAAGGTTCTTTTCAGGAAAAACCGCTCATATTCTAGACGATCCGGCCATTTTTTTCACATGACCGGCACAGGAAAACGGGATAAACGGCCGATCCGCTGTCATCAGCAGGCTCACTGAATCCACACACAAAATCAACAACTGACGCCGTGTGTCAGAATCCGCCTTCATATATAATGTCCCGTCGGCCTTCTTTTCATGAGGAAACCAGATGTCCAGATCCCCAGCAAAACTGACCTGCGCCGCGATCGCGCTTTGCTTTGCCATCATGATTCCTGCAAGCGCCCTGCCCTGCGGCCCGGGTGTTCATATCCGTGAATCTGACCGCCTGTGGCCGATGCTGGTGGAACAGCATCCTGATTTTGCGTACCTCGGGGACACGCCGTACTTCGAAACATACCTGCACGTCGGCGCCATCGCCCCGGACATCCAGTGGATACTGCCTGTACATCAGGGACACGGCTCGGATTTTTCACTTTTCCTGATCGAACAGGCCCTGACATTGGAACCCCGCTTTCTGGTCATGGCAATCGGCCACCTGCTGCACAATTCATCTTCCGACCCGCTTTGCGAACAATTCTGGACCCCGACGCTGGTGTCTTCCGCGCCGCTCGGAATGCTGAACCTGCTGGACGGATATTCCGACGCGAAGGGCATGTCCGAAGGTCTGACCGAGGTCATCGGAGATGTGATTGTCGGCGACTGGGACGCGCTTATCGACATGGCGTACGACATCTATTTTGATGGTGAAGAGGCCCAGGATCGCGGCTACGAAGCGATCACCTGGTACGTCAATCAACTGAATGCCTACTATGGGACAACGACTGACCCGGACGCCATATGGGCAAGCGTCCTTGAAAAGATCACCGTTGTTGAAGGATACGTCGGCGGCGCTACCCGGCAGGAGTTCAAGGACTTCTTTCACAGCCTGAAGGGCGAAACACCTGCCGACGTCCTGAATTTCCTGACCGGGGATCTTATCAAACAAGTTGCAGGCAGCATCGGTACGCGGTCAGCCGACTACGACATAAACGTCGACGCTGCTATGAATTCGGCCGTCGTCGAACAGTCTTTCTGGGATATCTACCAGGACACCATCCTTGCCGACCTCAGTTCATTCTGGTTTATGGACCGGGTAAGCGCCTTCCTGGAAGACCAGACGCCCGAAAACCTGGCTCTGGCCAGCCTCGGGTGGCCGAGCTGGAACGCCAGCGCCATCATCAGTGGAAACGTTATGTCGGTCATGCAGATGGTGCCTGATATCTACGACGTGGTGCCCGGGCTGATTGTGGATGAAGTGACATGGATGGACATGGATGGACATGCCATCTCGGCTGTTTCAGACGAACTTATGGGCGGGCAGCTCAAACTCAGGGTACGTTTCTACTCTGCTTATGATTTTGCGGGAACAGTGTCGCTTGCCGTTCTTGGCGACCTGCCCGGGCTGGACCAGAGTTTCGACATACCGGCAGGTTCGCAGACGATGTCAGTGAACATCGACCCCAGAAAGTGCGTCCCGGAAGGAAGAAGCACGATCGAAACGACTTTCACAGTCGGTGCGGCATTAGTGGAAGGGTTTTACTTCGAGCTGTACGCCAACGACAACCCCGGTCCCTGGCTGACAAGCAACTGGGACTCGATCATCGCCAGCGGCAAAGTGCCGGTTAACCAGGCAATCTACCGCGACAACTTCGCGACATACGGCAAGTGGCCGCCATCGTTGCCAGTCACATCTTTCAGCGACGACCGCTGCCTGTTCATGGTGCACACCCGGACGTTCCCGGAAGGCGGCCCGATTGCAGGGGCGCAGGTCAGCATGGGTGCGGTCGGTGGATTTGAAGCTGGTGAGGAGTGGGTTGTCCCGACAGCACTGAACGGTAATGCAGCTTTTGATCTGGTCGCGGCAGGCGTCCATGAATTTATGATTACGCCCCCTGAAGGTTTCGTAGTTGTTGATGCCAGCCTGCCAGACTCAATTGAATGTAACGCAGCAGCCAGCAGGACTGTCTGGACGACCCGTGACTATCACGTCGTGCCACAGGCATGGATACCGGGCGGCATAAGCGGCCGCAACGACTGCATCAAATTCAACACGAACGCTGCCGCGTACTTCCACAAGGCCGAAAGGTTCCAGGTCACGGTAACTAACGCCGATGGCGACGCGGAAATCCTGCCGATGATGGAAAAGAACGCCAAAGATCAGGTCGAAGTCTGCTTCCCGACCGCTGTCGAAAACGGGACTTACGTGAAGATCCACCTGGTCCCGAAGTACAAGGACGGCTTCGGGCTTGGCGTTGAAGGCGTCAGCGATGCCATCCTGATTGACTCGACATTGCCGATTATCGAATCCATTGATTTTGAGGCCACCGGCGACACCTGCGATGGAAGCGATCAGCACGTTCTGCCGTTCATCGTAAACCTTTATGTGAAGTCGGAAGTCAGTCCGGTCGCGGCGGTCGCGTGGGCCATGACAGACAGCGCCGACGAGTGGAACGAAGTGGTGTACACCGAAGCGCCGGGCGAAACTCCGTTCACAAGCCGCCTTACTGTGGCTTTCGATTCCCCGACATTTGCCCCGACCGACGGCATAATCTTCCGCGTGACGAACGGCGTCGGGGTGTCAACCGAACTGACCACCGTAGTCCCGGAAAATCTGACCTGCCCGTGCGGATGCGAAGTGGATACCGAAGACGTCATTGTGGGCAATGACACCGCAGTCACCGACAACGGCATCGACCGCGATGTGGTCGTCGGCATCGACACGAATCCCGGCCATGACACCGTCAACAATGATGTCATCGACACCACCGACAACGGCACCGGCGGCGGTGGCGGGGGCGGATGTTCATCGAACGGACAGACAGGCGGATTTGCCGGACTGGCGCTTCTGATGGTCGCTTTCGGCGGGCTCATCATCATTCGGCGCAGGACAACAATTCACTCAAGGACCTGAAATCACAAATGAAACAACCTATCCTTCTGATGGCGACTGCCGCAATCCTGAGCGGTCTTGTCGCATGTGGCGGCGAAAACGGTCAGGACGCGCTTGAAGACAACGGCACGACGGAAATTTCCCAGGACACAGTAAGCGATACCGCTGCGGACGTCCCGCAACAGACTGACACCGGTTCGGACGAACGGCCGACGACCGACACAAGTTCCGACGTCCAGGTGGGCGATGCCGGCGATGTGCCTTCGGATCTGAACGCAGACGTCCCACAGGACCTCGACGACGATGAAACCATCGTTGACGCGAACCCGGACGCTGATGACGCTGTGGATGCCGTGCCAGACGAAGGCCCTGCCGACACATACGTGCCGCCTGCGATTCCTGAAGGCAGCGATTTTACGGCGACCGGCTTCTTCCACGTCCAGACAAACGATGGCCGCTGGTGGATTGTGGACCCGGAAGGCAACCCGTTTTACTCGATCGGCATCAACGCATGCACGGCAAACGGCTCGGTTGACGCTTCAAACGGCAAAAACCGCTACAACGATGCGGTGAAAGCCAACTATGCCAACTATGAAGCATGGGCCGACACTACCGTTGAACGCCTGCAATCCTGGGGCTTCAACACGGCCGGCGCCTGGTCTGACCCGAACCTGCTTGGCACCAGAATGCCCTATGCGCTGATTCTTAACATTTCGGGCGTGGACTGGCTGGTCGGCGAAATCCCGGACTACTTTTCCGCCGAATTTGCGGCCAGGTGCGCCGAAGTCGCCAGGACCCAGGTCGCGGCCAGGAAAGACGACCCGAAACTGATCGGCTGGTTCCTGGACAACGAGCTGCGCTGGGGCTGGGACTGGCGTTCGCCATGGACTCTGCTTCAAGATTATCTGGCGATGCCGGAAACGACGCCGGGGCGCAAGATCGCCGAAGCCTACCGTGGCGACCCGACCGGGTTCCTGAAGGCTGTTGCATCGCAGTATTTCTTCGTTACAACGACTGCCGTACGCGCCGCCGACCCGAATCACATGATCCTGGGCATCCGGTCCATCAGCGTCATGACACATCCCGAAGTCCCCGAAGCCGCAGGCCCATGGGTAGATATATATTCAGTCAACAACTACACATTCATGCCGGAACTTTACGACGCAATCGACGGGGCCGGGCAGATCTTCATGGACGAATCGAACTGGCTGGTAAACTACTACAAGGCGACCGGGCGGCCGATCATGATCACCGAATTTTCATTCAGGTCGGCCGAAAGCGACGTCCCGAACACCACGCCAATCTTCTACCCGACACTGCCGACACAGACTGAACGCGCCGCCGCTTACGCAGAATACGCCCGCAACTGCTTTGCCAAACCTTACATCGTCGGACATCACTGGTTTCAGTGGGCGGACGAACCGGCAGGCGGCCGCTTTGACGGGGAAAACTCGAATTTCGGGCTTGTTGACGGCGACGACGTTCCCTACCTGACACTTACCGAAACGATGACGTCAGTGAACGCAGGCGCACCCGGTCGGCT
>CAZFVA010000014.1:20444-22576 GCA_964522105.1 uncultured Anaeromyxobacteraceae bacterium | reverse complement strand
ACCTGACACTTACCGAAACGATGACGTCAGTGAACGCAGGCGCACCCGGTCGGCTTTAGCCTTCACTACAGACAGACATCACCACAACTTAAGAATATCTGGAAGAATTCTGGCAGTTTCAGGAAAAGATCTGACTAGTCATTGAAGAAGTACTTATCGGGATTATTAAAGTACTTTTTGATTTCGCGCAGGATCTGGGCACCGTGGACTCCGTCCAGGAAGCGGTGATCAAAAACGACACCGATCGGGAGGATCAAGCGCGGCACGACCTGACCGTCAACGACCCACGCCTTCGCACTTGCCGAACAGACCGTCAGAACGACCGGCACACGCGAATACGGAACGAGCGGAGCCCAGGACATATCAACACCAAGACTTCCGACGTTCGTAATCATCACGGAGCCAAAGGGGTCCTTCGGGATTCCAAGCCAGCCGAGGCCGATGTTCAGTCCATAAATCAACCACGAAGCCAGATTCAGGTAGAACTTCATGAAGCACCAGGGAAGCTTCGCGAAAGTGTCCATGTTCTTCTTGATGTCAGGGTCCTGCTCTTTACGGGCAATATCAATATTCTTTTCAAGGTCCTTCGCAATCTCGGCCACAGTCATGTTGTCGGCGTTACGCACGTTCGTCGAACTGAGCGTGGCCTTCTTGACTGTATCTTCGTCCTTACCGGGAACGTTGACGAGGTAGTTCAGAGACACGCTGTCACGAAGGTAAATCTTGCTTCCGCGGATCAGACCGTTGATTTCCGGACGGACCTTGATGCAGCCGCAATAGGCCTTGCCGATCAGGTGATTAAGAGTGATGCGCACGCCATGTTTCTGCCCGTAGGCATCCATCTTTTCTTTAAGGCCGGTGATATCAAGCTCGATCAAAGAATAAACCTGAGGATCCTTACAGTTGTTCCATGTTCCCATGGCTGCCTTGCGGAAAGGCGAAACGTCCTTGAGCTGCGTCAATTTGATGTGTCCCACGTGGTACTCCTGGTAAAAAGTCAAAGGCGCTTGAATCTTCTCAAATTTCCAGAGATTTTCAACATCAAATTACATTAATTTTGCTGTCGGTGACTGACTTTTCGATTGAAAAATTGCTGTTTTGATGACGCGGCGCACAAAATCAAGGGGTTCTGAGGGCTGGTTGCTATGAATCCTGACGCGGCGACTGACTGACCACCGAACTGTATGTGGTCACACAGTTTCGACCTGCCGCCTTTGCCACGTACAGCGCCTTGTCACAAAGCCCCAGCAAATCTGCGGGACTTGTAAGGCCGCTGGTATACTCTGCCACACCGATGCTGACTGTAATCTGAATGGTATCGTTACCAAAGACGACCGGGCTGGCCGCGATAGCTGTACGAAGCCGTTCAGCATGAATTGCGGCATTATTCTCGCAGGTGGCGGGTTCAATAATCACGAACTCATCACCGCCATAACGCGCACAAAAATCAATGGTTCGAATATTGCTGGAAACTACGCAGGCAACCTTGCGTAAAACTTCATCACCTGCAAGATGGCCGTACCTGTCATTAATTACCTTAAAATTATCAAGGTCAAACATCAGCACCGAGAACGCGCCTCCGTATCGCTTCGAACGCGAAAACTCGGCCTGCAGCACGGAATCAAGGTGACGACGGTTGCCTGCACCGGTCAGGGAATCGTGCCTGCTCAGGTCTTCGACTTCCAGCAAAGCCTGCTGAAGCTGGCCGTGATACAGCGCCGAATCGGTAGCGTCACTGATCGTAATGCACACATATTCCGGCACGCCCGCAGCATCATGGACCGGGAAGAAGACACAGTCCTGCCGCATGCAATCGACGCCGCCAGTTATGGGCCGATCATGGTCAAGGCGGAACAGATAGGGGCGGTCAAGCCAGTTGGTAAAGGAAAAATTGTCCAGCAGCAGCACGCTTTGCAGTTTCTTGGTCAACCAGGCCTGCGGCAACTCGGGAAAGCACTCGAAAATGCTGCGTCCCTCGATTTCGGCAGCGGGGCGCCCGCCATGCAGTTCCATAAACCGGTTGCAATATGCGATGCGAAATTCACGATCAACAAGCAACACACCCTGGCTTGCACCATCAACGATTGCCTGCAGATGGAGCCTGCTTATGCCGGATCTTTCCATCAGATAGA
>CAZFVA010000014.1:0-20344 GCA_964522105.1 uncultured Anaeromyxobacteraceae bacterium | reverse complement strand
TCAACGATTGCCTGCAGATGGAGCCTGCTTATGCCGGATCTTTCCATCAGATAGACCCCATGAAAGCTTCCACGCCGCCGAGCAGCGCCTGTTCAGAAGACTGGGGCAGCAGAATCAGGACGCGACTGGTAAATCCACCCGACTCCAGTTCAAAGTGGACTGTTGTAAGCAGCGCCTTGTCCCACGCGGCGCTGCAATCACGAACCAGATCGACCGGACGGGCATTCAGCGAAATCAAGGTCGGACGCGAATAGCCGATGTCACAGGCCATCAACTTGCCCATATTACCTATCAGCGCACCAATCAGCATGTTACTGACTTCCAGCAGAAACTCACGTTCACTCGATTCGGTCGACGGCCCATCGTAATCAAGCAGATTCAACACTGAAACAGACGGATCCCGCCGATGAAAAATTATGATTTCGCCGCGCATCTGGCCGAAAAAAGCCTGCCGGACAGCCGCGCACATGGTTGCATGATCATCTTCACAAGAAAACCGTTCCGTCAGCTCGGATGCCGCGACCAGAACTATTTCTGGAACCTTCAGGTCGATACGTTGATTAAAAATAGTTGCGAGGGCCAGTCCTGCACGCCCCATGGCGATATTCATGATTTCGCGAAGCGCATCAAAATGGTCGTCTGTAAGCTTCTCGAAACTCATAGCAATCCTGCCAGATCCAGGACGTGCGCGATTTCATCCCGGGACGTAGGCTTGTTAAGAAACTCAAATGCGCCGCGAAGCATCGCCAGCGACCTGGACGTCGGCTGGATGTCCGCCGAAACCATGATAACTATCGGCCGGATAAGCTCGTGCCGAAGGCGTTCCAGCACTTCCAGCCCATCTATTTCCGGCATCGTCAAATCAAGAAACATGACTTCAGGCCGATGTTCGGCACAAAGCTCCAGTCCTTCTGCGCCGCCCCCGGCCTCGATAATTTCATACGGCCAGTTCTCGGGAAGGCAGTTACGCAATGCGCGTCGCGCAATCTTGCTGTCATCAACTATCAGTGCCTTCTTCTGCATCTACCCGAACCCCCGATCACGGTTATGACAAGCGGCGACAGTCGGACATTGTACAACACACAATATGGTAATGCGCTACCCCCCCAATCATTTCAAAAAGCAGGATTTCTTCATCTGCCTGCCTGAATCTAATTTTATTGTTGTTGAATAAACCTTGGCGCGATTTTCAGTAATAGCATAACAAAATCAGGGGTGCCGGAGGAGGGAATCGAACCCTCATGACCGCAAGGGCCACCGGATTTTGAGTCCGGCGCGTCTACCAATTTCACCACTCCGGCGGTGAAAAACCTTGTGAAGATTACACGGACATCGGGCGGCGGTCAACGGGCAGCGTAATGCAGGTGGATAACAGACGGCCTAAGCCTTCTTCCTGAACGTCCAGAAGTTGTTGACCACATAATTAATGAACAACGCCGACACTATGCCGGCGACAGGCGCAACGACGTGATAGACACGGTAGTCGCCGTAAATCTGCATCATGAAAAACGCATTGCCACGCAGTTGCGCCGACAGCACAGATGAAACGCTGAGCTGCACCACAGCGGCCACGGAAGACACCAGGTAAAACATCCCGACCCGCGATATGAAACGGCTGTCTGCATCGGCACGAACGCGGTCACCCCACGTCCAGTAGTTGTTCAACAGGAAGTTGGTAAAGA
The DNA here is from genome assembly GCA_964522105.1 of uncultured Anaeromyxobacteraceae bacterium. Classification (GTDB taxonomy): domain Bacteria; phylum Myxococcota_A; class UBA9042; order DTJE01; family DTJE01; genus JAGOFO01. The sequence goes on along the minus strand of CAZFVA010000014.1, from coordinate 18,662 downwards.
TCGAGACGGTAATCCCGAACATGTACGCGACTATATCGCGCATACCAACGGCCGTCAGATGGTCAATCCCGGACCAGTCGGCAGCAAACACGCGAAGCCCGGCATACATGGCCGCAGGCATGATGGACGTGGCGATGAAGACAGTTATCAGGTTCACCGGAACGCCGGACCCGCCCACGATCATGAATTTAAGGATCCTGCGCTGCTCGGGCGAGAACGTCTTTCTAACCCAGCGCATCATTCTGGTGGTTGCCACAATATCCGCCTTAAATCACAGCCTTTCCCGACCGGCAAACAGGTGGACCCGCCCGGCAAGGGATTCCGGCAACCTGGACATCACAATTTCACTTATCTCTTCAGGCCGGTAATACTGGCTGAAATGATAAAGGACTATAGCACGGCTTTTCAGCCTTCCAATAACATCAATCAATTCATCAAGATGCGAATGAAGCCCCTTCTTTGCGGACTCGGGGCCGCGCCCGTTACCCAGAAACGTACATTCAACGAACGCCACTCTGGAAGACAGAACGTAATCATCGGCAGTATTAATCCAGGCATGTGTCGTGTCGCCTGTGACACAGACCAGCGGAATATCCAGTTCGGTAACGATATCGGGCCTTTCCAGGCGCAGCCTGGCAATCTCGGCACCGGGCAGTCTCACGAAATCAGAGCGCAGGCGATACGTGCGGCGGCAGATCACATACCCGCACGCGTCCACACCATGCTCGACTTCAAACGCCCTGATTACACGGTTCTTCCCGATGTCCAGCGCTTCGCCCACGGCAGGGGCGGCAATCACCCGGGCTTCAAACGGCGTGCCCTGAAGTTTTCCAAGTGAATTAATGAAGTCTTTGATGCCTTCAACAGTGTCGGGCGGGGCAACAATCAGGGGTTCAGCCATGCCGTAAAGACGCCTGACGCCGAGATACATCGGCAGGCCGCCGATGTGGTCGACGTGGCCGTGGGTCAGGGCAATCACTGACGTGCGCAGTGCGGCCGCAGGGCAGTCCCCGAGGTCAACAGTTACATCAAGTTCGGGGAACACAACCGTGGTCGCAATGCCGGCCAGCGAACCGCCTGCGACCACCAGACCTTCAATACGCGTTTCGATGAACTGGTACCCCGGTACGAAGTTGCCCATATAATAGCTAAAGAGGTGGCAACAATGACATCTGAAGATCTAATTTCGCTTGCACAGGAATTCGACATTGATGATCTGGCGGCAATCCCGACCGGTCAGTCGCCGGTCGATGCAGAAACGCTGAAGCGAATCGTCCGGGACGTGCCGGAAGAACTTGATTACCTGAACCGTGGCCTGGATAAAAGACTTGATCCAACACTGATACTTCCCGGAGCCAGATCAATATTTGTCGGCCTTGTGTCATATGCAGGCGGACCCGGGCGTCCAGAGCGGCTGCCACCGGGGACCGCCTGGATCAGCCGCTATTCATGGGGCGGCGACTATCACAAGACGGTGGGCGAACGATTCAAGCGGCTTGCAGGCGTACTTGAAGCCAGGTGGGGAGCCCGGACAAAGTGGTACGTAGACACCGGGCCGGTCCTTGAAAAAACGTGGGCCGCCGCCGCCGGACTTGGATTTGCGGGCAGAAACAGCCTGCTTGTTTCACCACGTTTCGGCAGTTTTGTGTTTCTGGGATGTATTCTGACAGATCTGGATGTCAGTAACCTGCCGGTGCGGGCTGTCCCGGCCGGATGCGGGGACTGCCGGGCCTGCGTTGAAGCGTGTCCAACTGCGGCGATCAAACCGGATGGTTCGCTGGATCGGTCACGGTGCCTTGGCTTTCTGACGGTATCTTCGCGACACCCGATCCCGGAAGACATCAATCTGGCCGGAAACCTGTATGGCTGCGACATCTGCCAGGACGTCTGTCCGTATAACCACGCCCCCGAAATCAAGTTCAGACAGGAATTTCAACCACGTCCCGGTATGTTCTGCCCCGCGGTGGACGAAATTGCCGCCCTTGATGAAGCAACATTCGCCGCCAGATTTGGCGGGACCCCGATCATGCGGCGCGGCCTTGATGGGTTGAAACAAACCGCCCGGCGCATTTTGTAGCGGCCCCTTCGGGGCCTCAAATCATAAAAAACACCATCAATCCCAGGGTCGTCCGTCGCGAGGCGCTCCGTTTACCCTGGGCTATGTTTGGCGCATCCCTTCAGGATGCGTCGGACATGGACCTGCCCGCGCCAACACAATTTGTGAACACTTTCTGAACAGTTTACTTACAGATTGCGAACAAAAAAACCTAAGATATCCGGCGTCCACCGGGTTCTGTTCAAAGAAGTCGTTTTTGAGGGTGTTCAAAACATGAAGAAAACTATTTTCACCGCCTGCCTGCTGTCCGTGATGGTTATCGCGGCAGGCTGCTCGACCAGATATTCAGTGTTTTCCGATGCCAGCGACACCACAGCACCTGATGTGGCAGACGCGATTGATGCGACTGAACCCGACGACATTTCAGACACCGGCGAAGTTCGGGACGCCAGCGACAATTCAGACGTCGCGACCACTGAAGACACTTCCGACGCAACCGACCCCGGTCCGCAGGACCTCGGCCCCGATACGCTGACGATGGACGATGAAATCAGGCTGAACCAGATACAAATCAAGGGCACACACAACAGCTACCACCTCCAGACGTTTGATGCGGTACCGGAATGGCTGTGCACAATGGACCCGCTGAACGTACAGCTTGAAGAACAGGGGGTCCGCCAGATCGAACTGGACATCCACCTGAACTACGAAGACACACTTGATGTTTATCATCTTCCCGGCGCCGATCCGGGCACAACGTGCCAGAAATTTACCGAGTGCCTGTCGCTGGTGAAGACATGGTCCAACAACAACCACGATCACCTGCCAGTAATTATCATGATTGAACCCAAGGATGAACTGGATGGCGACGACCTCAGTCTTCTAGGCAAACTGGGTATGGCTGAAAACGAAATTCTTTCGGTTTTTTCCGAAGACGACATCATCAAACCTGACGATGTGCGTGGCGCACATGCGACCCTTCGTGAAGCATTGACGACCGACGGCTGGCCGACCCTTCGCCAGTGCCGCAACAAGGTAATGTTCGTATTGCTTGATAACAACGCACATCACGATTCGTACCTGGCCGAGCACCCTGACCTTCAGGATGCACTGATATTCGCCAGAAACGGCAAAGGCGAAACGTGGTCTTCTGTGCTTGAGTTGAACGGTCCCGATAACCCTGAACGCGAAACAGAAATCACCGCAGCCCTGGCGGAAAACTATCTCGTAAGGTCCAACGCAGACGGTGTTGAAACAACATTTGAAGAATTCCAAATCCAGTCGGCAGCCGCCCTTCGTTCCGGCGCACACCTGATAAACACAGATCACCCGTCAGAACTGAACGTGACTTCCGGAACCGGTGCCGGATACAGATTCGACATCCCCGAAGGCAACCCGGCCAGATGCAACCCGATCAACGCCCCGGTCGGCTGCACATCAATCATGCTTGAAAATCTCAGATAAAAAAAAGGCACCTGGCCGAAGCCAGATGCCCTTTATTTAGACGTAATGACAGGGTTGAGGACGGCCGTGTGCCTCCTCAGAGCTATGGTATATCCCGAGCTGTCGCTTCGACATCACTGCCTGACGACATCCTCTCGTGTGGTTTGCGTGTCTCTCGAAGACTCCCCGACAACCTACGCGTCTTATTGGTTCGACGCTCCCGTCCTGCGGTTCGGCCGCTTCACGGTTTTCGGTTGAAGGGCGCGTCCCCTGTTACCGGGTTCGCGAAACCTCCCTCAGACTTCGGTCCACTTCAGAGTGTGACCCGGGGTACCCGCACCAATAAATGGTGCCTGCTCTCTCGAGGTTTTTTGCCCCTTCAACGCAACCCAACCGATTCGAGCCACCGCCCCCGGGCTTTCCATGCCCGGGTCATGTTGCGTCCTTTTGCTTACCATGCAATTCGACGCTTTACTCCCGAATCGATCTCCCCGATGTCTTTCAACCGGGTGCGTTCATGGGGTTCAGTGCCCTTCAGAGCTTGACCTGACAGAAATCATCCTGACCTCTCGGTCTGGATTTCCCCTCTTGCGATTAGCGAACCAGTCTTGCGCATGCCTGATTGACCGAAGTCAATGGGCGACCTGTCTCGCCGGACGCCAACTTATCCGCGCCGCTTTCGCGGCTGGCCTACGTCGGTACGCCAGAATTCGTTAACCATTTCGGGTCAACGAATTCAGGTTCCGGGTCATCAACAGGACATGTGCGAATTCCGCACGATGCAAAAACCATCGCGGCCTCGCTTCAGGGGTTTAAGCCTTCTGTCGGTTGGGACTCCGGCGTGGGGTTTCCCCTCGTTTCGGTGTCCTGGCTCTCCTGGGTTTCTCCCTCCCTGGGGCTTTCCCTTTCCCTGCTCTTGGCTTTTTCAAGCCTCCTCTCAGGTACTTCAAGAAAGTTCCCGGTCCGGGTACCTGTCCCTGTACTACAGAGTTTCAAAGATCAAGGAAATCAGCTTGTCTCTTCCGAGACTGCCGGCCCCTTCGAGGTTTCTGTCCTCGTTCCGTCAATCGCCCCTCGCGGGGTTCAAAACGAATGTCGGACCGGCCATCCAACTTCCGTCACCACGTCCAATTCCAAATGTAATGCTCCACCAAATCCGAGTCAATAGCACTGTCTAAAATAACCGACAAGTCTATGTTTTTATTGACGAATCCAAACAGGATAAATAAGACCCGAATTAATTTTGCACACTTTTTGAACAGGCCTTTCCTGCCCGTTTATCAAGGCTGCGAGCACCTGCATGACGACGGGATATGCATGGAATCTACGATATCTTTTTTCAACAGGGCGCACGTCAGCCAGCAGTGCGGACCGGACACACCTTTGCCCCGCAAAATCCGCGTTTCCAGACTTTCCATGTTTTTGAAAAATCTGAAAAAAATTTAACTTTTTTTTAACTTTTTTTAACTTTTTCAGCTTTTTTATTCAGATGAGCTTGAAGAAGTGACCTGACGGCAAAAAGAAGCTGTCGCCCGATGTACGGTTTCCGCAAAAGAATGGCTCCGGTTTCATCCAGATACGGTTGCTCGATCATGACAGAACTGTCACCACTGCAGAACAGCACAGGCGTGCCAGGATGGTCAGCCCGGTACCTGTCATAGATATCCCGCCCACCCATCCCGGCCATGACGACATCCAGAATCAGCAGATCAACGCCACCATTTTTGTCAATTTCCCACAGGCGCTGGAGCACCTCCGGACCGCTTGAGGCCTGAATAACACGATATCCCGCACGTGACAGCACGTGGCTGGATGCTGCCATTACAGCTTCATCAGACTCGGCCAGCAAAACGGTCCGTGGCTTGTCTGATACCTGATCGGATGCATTTTCTGACACGGCATCCGCGGCCACCCGGTCTGGCACACGCGAAACCTGCAGCGGCAGGAAAACACTGAATTCAGTGCCCTTCCCGGACTGGCTTTCGACCAGCATGAAACCGTTCAAACTGTCCACAATTCCATAGACTGTCGACAGACCGAGCCCGGTACCCTTGCCAACGCCTTTGGTCGAAAAGAACGGCTCGTAGATATGCTCCAGAACCTCACGCGGTATGCCTATACCGGTATCCCGCACAGAAATCATCGCATATTCACCAGGAATGGAACCTGGATGCAAAACGGCAAACACTTCGTCCACAACGGTACGCCCTGTCTGAACGAGCAGATTTCCACCGTACGGCATCGCATCTGAAGCATTGACCGTCAAATTCATGACTATCTGTTCAATACGGCTGCGCTCGGCCATGACGGAAACGCTCTGCCCAGACAGCTTTACCTCGGTTGTGATATCTGCCCCGATTACCCTGCCAAGCATCTTCATCATGTCAGACACGACCGTGTCCAGATCAATTACCTCGGCAGTCATGCTGTCCTGCCTGCTGAAAGTCAGAAGCTGCCTGATCAATTCCATCGCGCGGTCACCGGCCTCCAGTATCTGATCCACGTCTTCTGTAACGACAGGCCCACCATCCGGCCTGCTGGAACCACCAGTCACAATACCTGTCCTGAGGGATTCTGCATTACCGATGATGACCTGAAGGATGTTGTTGAAATCATGGGCAATTCCACCGGCCAGGCGACCAAGCGATTCCATGCTGCGCGATCTTAGAATCAACCGTTCCATCTGCTGCTGCTGAGTAACGTCTTCAACGACACCAATAATCAAACGCACAACGCGATCGGCATCAATGACCGGAACTTTGCGAAGCCTGATATTTCGGCCACTGGCTTCACCAATCCATGAATTTTCTATCACCACCGACACGCCCTGCTTGACCACTTCTTCGTCAGACTTGGCAAGCCTGGGCGCAAGCTCGGCCCCGAAGATTTCGTCGTCCCGGCGCCCGATAACCTGTGACGGAATAACACCTGAAAGCCTGGCCAGAGAATTGTTCCAGATAACGTAACGGCCCGACGAAACTTCCTTTACGAACGCCCCCAGAGGCATGTTTTCAATGAATGCCTCCATCAGACCTCGCTGACGCCTGATCTCGGCCTCCCTTGTTTTTTCAGAAGTTATGTCGCGCTGAACACCAAGCAGAATGCGCCCCGACTCAAATACATCCACCCTGCCAACGGCAAGAAACCATCTCCAGGCACCGCTGATATCGGCCATCCTGAACTCGACACGGAATTCCCCGAGTTTTCTGTACAGCAGGCGCATTTCACGCTGAACGTGCGGCAAATCGTCTGGATGAAACAGCTTTTCCAGATCAACCAGGGATGACGGCACTTCGTCAGGCCTGCAACCGACTACCGACGACCAGTTCGGATGGGCCCAGACTGTCCCGGTATCAAGATTTATCTCGAACATGCCTTCGCCTGCGGCGACCAGAATGTTGTCCATCCTTCTGCTGGAAATCTCGAGCTGTGTCGTAGCCCTTTCACGAAGCGACACATCACGGAAACTCCAGACCCTTCCATCAATGCGGCCATCAAAATAGTAAGGGTATGAAAACATTTCAAAAACCCGGCCGTCCTTCATAACAAAACGTTCAAAACCTTCGGACCTGGTCGAATTCATCAATTCATCTGTCCGCGCCAGCAACGGAACAGGTGCTACAGCATTGTTTATTATGGATAGAAGCATTTCCGAAGCGTTCTGATCGCGTCCAGGGTCAAAGCTGATACACGCCATCGTCTTGAACCGCATATTGGCCGCGATGACCTGACCCGTCAGATCATTAATCAGCAGGCCGTCCGCTGCAGCACCCATAGCCGCTTCAAGCTGGGACTTTGATCGCGAAATCAGGCCGACTGGAACGTCAAGCCCCCGGAACAACAGGCCTTCCAGGACAATATACAGGGATCCGACAACCAGCAGGTGGCTGGCGATTATCACCCAACCGTCCCTGGCGCCGATGACAATCTGCAACAATTCAGCGACGATGATGACCGCGATTGAAATCAGCATTACGCGTGCATTGCCGGGACCTGTAATCTGACCAGGTTGTTTTCTGCATCCGGCCCGGTACACCTTGATCAATTTGATTGCAGCGCCAGCCAGCATCAAGCAGATGACCAGTTCCAGATACCGACTGAACGGCGGAATACCGACACGAGTGACGATATTGGCAGAAGAGTGACCTGTCATCAGAACAGGAAGAACAAGGGCAACACCGATGGCAACCGAGATTAATACCCACCAGAAACGACCCGCGCGCAACCTGACCGCGAAAGGCGCAAAAAGGATTATCAACGCCTGAAGAAATCTTGCCACCAGCCAGAACTGCATCGAATGTGTCGAAATGGCTTCACTGAAGATACCGAGTCCCGGAAACGACAGAAACTGAACCGATTCGACAAAAGCCACGCCCAGGTAAGCGCTGCCCAGATAACGGAAATAGTGATCGCCCGACAGTTTGAAAGTTCTGACGGCAAAGACGTATATGGAAAATATGATTAGAACTATCCAGCCTTCGATCAGAAGTTGAGCGGCTGGAAGACTGAAGAACGACACACCGACCAGAAAAACAGCCCACGCCATGAACATCAGGAAAGATTTTCCCCGGGACGTCCATGTACGTTTTTCATACATGCCAAAACCCCTTCTTTCCCGCCATTTCGGGACATGGATCGGTTCATGCCTGTTTGCAGGCAATAGTAGCACTGTCAACGATTTGCTTCCATACAGCTTGACTGTCAGATAATTTACTATTAGGAAAATAAGCGTAGACTACAAAGATCCGATCAGTACCGGTATAACCGTGTCAGATGGGTTTTTTGTAACTGCATCGGAGTCATCCGAAAGGATTGAAATCAACTTTCCAGGAGGGGAAAAACATGCGTGAAGGACGAAAGCTGACAGTATCCGTCCTCACTGGTCTCGCAGTTCTGGCTGTTGCAGCCTTTACTGCGGGGTGCATTGAGGCGCCTGAACTTGTAACACCCGGGGAGTACAACTACGAAAGTACACCTATCCTTATCAACAATCCCGACTGGGGGGTTATCCCGCTTCCCAACAATTTCCTGAACCCGGTAAAGCAGGCAGAATTCGTGTATTTCCCGGGCATGCCACTGCCTGAAGCGGCCCCGGTTTACATGGCCCTGCCGATTACCGACGCAGCAGCCGTTGAAGCTAAGGCGGCCCTCGGTTATACCGTTCCCGAAGATTCGGATCTGACAAAAACGCTTGTTGCCGGTATGAACAAGCTTGACGGCTGGGTCACCAGTTTTGCCCCGAAGATTCCGTTTTCGAAGCTGCCTGACTATGACTCGCTTGTTCCGTATGACGGGACGAACGGCGCAACGGCCAACCTGTTCCTGCTGGACATCACGGACACAACCACACCAATCGTGATCATGCCGGCGCAGTACTACCGTGTTATCAATTTCGAAGGCCGGACCGAGATGCCGTACTACCTGTCGCTGCGCCTGATCCCGGGCGGCCCGCTGCAGCCCCCGGCCGATTTCCTGCCCGGCCACACTTATATGGTTGTGGTCACAGGTATGAACGCAGATGTCGCGGACGACCTGCAGACCGGTGTCAAGGCAAACGTTGTTGACGCCGAGGACAACCCGGCGCTCGCAACCGTTCAGGTTGACAGCACTTTCCTTGTTTTTGCTGCCGAAGATAAGGGCGGCGAGATGTTCACGACGACCAACCCGATCACCGAGGCTGAAGTCGGTCTCAGGTACATTAATGTACAGGGTGCGCCGGTCAACAGCATTCTGACGGGGCTTCCGGCCATTCAGCAGGCTGAAGGCGCCAGACAGATCACAAACTATGCAATCAAGATCTGGGAAAATCTGACGGACGTGAAAGACGTGCGCAAGCGTACTGAAATAGTGGCAGCCTTCCACTGGACCACAGTTTCAAACCCGATGCCGACGTTCTTTAATGCGACCAACGCGCTTATGGGTGGGAACGCCATCGTTCCTGAACCGGCTGATTTCGTGGACGGCACAGGCGCACTGCAGAAAGCAGCAGCTTCGTGCACGACAAGCGCGGGCTTCCAGTTCAAATCTGAAGTTGCGATTGACACAATCACCGCAGACACAGTCAAAGTGTTCAAGGTTTCCGGCGACACAGCCAAAGTCCTTGAAGAGGTCGCGGCAACAGTTACGCCGACAAATGACGGCGGCATAACGAAAGTCGTAGTTAAGCCGACCGCCGACCTGACGCCCGCAACCCAGTATATGGTCATCGCCACAAACGGTATCAAGAACGTCGCAAAGACACGGGCAACTGTCGAAGAAACTTACTTCGGCCTGACCAGAGTCGGCCTTCCTGTCATGGCAACCGATGGCACGATCACAGGTTATGCGGATAACCCGCTGGTCAGTGACGATGGAAACGGCGGCATGACGTGGAATTCACCGAATCTGGACAGCACCCTTGATACCCTGATTCTTGGCTTCTCGATGGAAGCAGGCATTGACCCTGTGGGGGCACCGCTTAAGGTAATCACAGAAGAGATGCGCATTGCAGCGAAAAGCGGCATGTTCGGTGTCATACCGGTCCTGAAGAACCTTGAAGCGCTGCGCACCATATACAAGCCGCTGTTTGATGCCCTCGTGCTGGACAACAAGCTGGTCGAAAGGCGGGAAGACATAATCATCGGTTGGACATTCACAACCGGCGCCTGTAATTAAAGGGGGATAACGAGAATGAAGAAAACATACAGAACCATTCAGATTCTCGCGGTCGCCCTGGGGGCGGCTGCCGTTATGATGTCGTCCGTTGCAATGGCCAACGGATTCTACATTCAGGAAATGAGCGCCTCGGGCCTTGCCCAGGCCGGCGCGACTGTCGCAGCAGGCGCTGACGCTTCGAACCAGTACGCGAACGCCGCTAACCTTTCATACACGAAAGGATTCTGGATTGAAGCCGGTGCAACAGTTTTCCTTCCCTACAGTTCCTACACAAACCCGGTAACCGGGGATGTAACAAAGGCTTCTTCAGCCCCCCAGTACGTCCCGTTTTTCTTCGCGTCCTACAAGATTAATGACTGGCTGGCTGTAGGTGTTGCAGAATTCACAAACTTCGGTCTGGCGATCAACTGGCCGGAAGACTGGGAAGGAAACCACAAGATCATCAGCTCGTCGATGCAGACGTTCACGATCAACCCGAACATCTCTTTCGGACCGTTCAAGGGGTTCTCGATAGCGGTCGGTTTCGACGCCATGTACGGCAATTTCAAGATCAAAAAGGCGTTAACGCTCGGTCTCAGCCAGGCGTCCACGAGCCCGATCAGCACAATCAACCTTTCCGGCGAGGCCTGGGGCTTCGGCGCAAACATCGGCCTGATGTATCAGCCGACCGAATGGGTCCGAATCGGTGCCGCGTATCGTTCAGGCATCAAAATTTCCGCCAACAACGGCTCTGTTGACTTTCAGGACATCCCGGTCGCGTGGTCGAACACATTCAGGGACCAGAAATTCAAGGCCAACATCAATCTGCCGCATGTCGTATTCATGGGCATCCGCTTCTGGCCGACAAAAAACCTGTCGATAGAACTTGATGCGCAGTGGGTTCAGTGGTCGACGTGGGACAAGCTGACATTCAACCTGTCAGAAGGCCTTGCCGGCAACAAGGAACTGCACGAAACGTCGAATTACAGAGACGCGTGGCAGCTCCGCCTTGGTGGCGAGTACAAGTTCTACAAGAACCATTTTGTCGTTCGCGCAGGCTTCCTGTGGGACCAGAATCCGGCGTCGTCACAGTACCTGAACCCGATGCTTCCCGATTCTGAACGTGTCATGCCGTGCATCGGCTTCGGCACCGAATGGGCAGGATTCTTTGTAGACATCGCGTACATGCCGGTCTTCACATTGAAGCGCACCGTCACGTGGGCCGACGACCAGAATGACTTCCCGGGCACGTACGAAAGCGTCATTCACGACATCACATTGACCCTTGGCTACCATTTTGATGTTGTGAAAGGAAAGGTCAAAATCCCGACGTACGGCGAGCTGGAATCACCGGCAGATGTCGAAAGCCCGGACGTCGAAACGAAGACCGAAGCAGCCCCGGCCGGCAACGACGAGGCCATCCAGAACACACCGACCGTTATCTGATTTACTGTCTAATCAAGTTGCGAATTTACTGCTGAATCCAGTTACGGCTAGATCCACTTCTTACGCCTGAAAGCAATCAACAGCACGCCGGCAATAATAAGACAGGCCGTCCACATTGCGGGATAGCCCCAGCGTGATTCAAGCTCGGGCATGTACTTGAAATTCATCCCATAAATGCCAGCAAGAAACGTCAGCGGGATGAAGATTGTAGAAATGATAGTCAAGACCTTCATAACTTCGTTCATGCGAACACTGATGCTTGAAAGGTATATATCCAGTATGCCCGAGACCAGGTCACGCGAAATCTCGACCATGTCAATCACCTGGATGATATGGTCATTGATATCCCTTAAAAATGGCAGAGTTTCGGGCGAAATCAGCTTGTGATTTTCACGGGTCAATCGGTTCATGATCTCGCGTACCGGCCAGATCGACTTGCGCAGTTGAAGAAGCTGCCGCTTGCGAACATGAATTGCCGCAGCAAGTGCCCGTTTCGGTCTTTCAAGCACCGCCTCCTCGATCGATTCAATCGCGTCGCCAAAAAGATCAAGGGCCACAAAGTAGTTGTCCACGACAACATCCATCACGGCATAGGCAAGATAGTCCGGCCTGGAAAAATACGCGCCGCCCCGCCCGTTGCGGATGCGCTCACGCAGCGAATCAAAAATGTCATCACCATCTTCATGAAACGTCATGACGAAATCAGGGCCAATTACCAGACTTATCTGGTCTATGTCCGGCTCACTTTCCGGCCCTTCAAGCTGGATGGTCTTTAGAACTACAAAGATATAGCCCGGGGCAAACTCAACCACCGGGGCCTGACTGGTATTAACAATATCTTCCAGCACAAGCGGATGAATGCCGAACTGAACGCCCAGATTTTCTATCAGAGCGACATCATGCAACCCATGAACACTTATCCATAAAGGGTTACCAGCCTGATGCAATTTGAACACTTCATCCGCCACCTGAAAACTGTGCTCGACGACTTTGTCCCCGTCAAACTCCATTACATCAATCTGGGTGCTGTCAGTCCTTTTCTCGCCTATGTGAACCAGAGTCCCCGGAGGCAGACCGGTCTTCGCTGATGTCTTCAATTTATGCCTTTTCCTGGCCGACAGCTTCACAGAAGAGTCAGGATGCGCCGTGGTCGAACCATTTTTGCTTCTACGGATTTTCATAACAGACTCCGAAAAAGACTGATCCAGAAATTATGCTGATGATATCACTGTTTACAGACGTGCGCAGAGGGGATGACTACTCGGTTTCGCCTTCCTGGAACGTGGCGACCAGATCTTTCCATGACTCGTCGTTCATACCGTAAAGCATGGCGACCTTCTTCACGAAAGCGGCTTCCTTTTCGGCAGTACCATCAAACGGAATGTCGAACAGCGCCAGAAGCGTGACAATCACGTTTTCCGGAACGAATTCAGGCATCCTGAGCGGAATGGCCATCGCCGCATCGGCAAGCTTGCTGGTGGAAGGATTCTTCAGGGCTTCGACCAGTTCCGCGACCTCGAGGATGTCATCAAACTCGAACCAGTCGATGAAGTTCTCGGCCAGGCCAACGAATTCTTCGTCTGTGTCAAAACCGGAAACTTCAGCCAGCGCGCTGCACAGATCGATTGCGGGACGCAGCCATTCGATCATGTCCCACTCACCGGGTTTGGAAATCATGATGTCATAACCGGCCACGCCCCAGGCCACGCCGTAATCTTCGTCATCCGGGTCTTCCGAAACGATCATCGAAAATACAGTGAAAATCCCTTCCTTTTCGTGCCCGAGAGCACCGGTCGGAATGTAAACAGCCCATTCACCCTCTTCCAGTTCAGAATGAGCCGTGAAGTCACCGTTGTCAGCCGCAAATGGTTCGCGACCGGGGACGAAATTACCGTCCTTATCCCTGACACCGACCCATACCTCAGCGAATTCGGGGACTTCGTACTTGGTCGTGTCTATCTTGAACTTCAGAAGCGTTCCGACTTCGTCTGGAAAAACTTCAACCTTTTCAAATTCGTAGCGGTCAAGTTCCGGATCGTTATCAATATCAATGGAAAACATCTTGTAATGCGTCCAACACGAGTTGCCCTGATGATGCAACAATTCAAGAGTGGTTTCAAACATTACCGGACAACAACCGCATTTGATGTTTATAATCCGGGTTCTGGACCTGTTTTGAACTGATGAATTAAGGAATGGCCATCATGATTAATGGACGTACTGGTTTGGCAATGTGTCTGGCAATCGCCATAACCGCGATTGGTGCGGTTTCCTGCGGCGGCGACCCGAACAACGACACCGACATAACTGACGTCGGCAATGATTCCGGCACCGGCGATGACACCATCATCGACGTTAACGACCCGGATGTCACAGGGGATGCTGACGTCATACCCGTTGATACTATTGAGGAAGTCACTGCTGACGTTGTTGACGTGTCAGACGCTGAAATGCCGTTTGAATATCCCGACGCGGCTCACATAAATGCTGTCAGAAACTCGCCGGTCAGCCTTCCCGACGAGCCTTACAGGCAGAAATTCGCCGAGTTCTTCAGAACTACCGACGTGCTGCCGACCCTCAACATCAACGTCGTGACGGCCATTGATGAATGGATATTTGTCGGGACACCTGATGGTGTTTATGGCCGCCAGGGCGATGCAGCAGTTTTCTCGCTGGTCGGCGGGGTAGCACTTACCCGGGCAATGGTTGAAGAAACCAACGTTATTGATATTGCCGGCACATTCAGTGATGAACGGATGGTCTTCATAACGCCCCACACAATTAAGATGTTCGATGGCACAACGCTGACCGAGTTCGCGGTCACCGAAGACGAACTGACGTCGGTCACAGTCTATGGCCCGACCGCAACCATTATTGTTGGCGGCAAAAACGGACTGTACACGTTTGATGAAGAAACGACCGATGGTGGACCCGATGCGGTTTTGATTAAGGATACTGACCTGGGCGACGTGGAAGTGCGTGATGTCGCCGTGGCATCAGATACAGAAACTACATTTACTGTTCTTGCAGCAACAGCTCAGGGCGTTTTTGCAAGAGACGCCAGCGGAGCATCAGACTTCATTACGGTTGACAGCGAACTGATTCCCGACAACAACGTTTTATCCCTGGCCGTATGCCCGGCAGGACTGGCAATCGGGACCGAAACCGGGTTTGCCGTAGCCACCGGCGAGACTTCTAAAATAATGACGGCAGGGGCCGGCGCACTGCCATACGGACATGTCATTTCGGTCGCCTGTAATAATGACGGCTACCTGCTGGGTCACGAGATGGGCGCGACGTGGCTGTCAAGCCAGTTTAAACAGAAAGAATACTTCTACGGACTGCGCTGGATGGCCGACCAGATCGTTTACAACGACACGTCCAAGGATTTTGAACTTGTCGGCAAGCGCCTTCCCGGCATCGCGATCGGACAGGACGGAAGCCTGTGGCTTGGCGGGCAGTTCGGCGCCAGCCGCATTTATTACGATGCAAGAACCCTCGCCGAGAAAGAAGTAATTTTTGACAGCATGGTCCCATACTTCTGGCGCATGGACGGCTTCTTTTCCAGCGATGCGTACGCAAGCTCGGCGTGGGAGCCAATGGCCGAGACTTTCAAGACGGACAAGGATAATGATGGCCTGTGGACCCAGATGATGATCGGTGGCTGGTGCTTCGCCTACGCAGCGACCGGCGAAGAAAAGTATTATGACTACGCGCACAAAGCCATGCAGAACATGTACAAGCTGATTGACTACCCGGCGATCACGTTTGAAGCCGCAGGCAAGTCGCGCGGATTCATCGCCCGCTCCATCATCAGCCAGGAGTCAGATTTCATCGGCTGCAGCGGCGACTTCACCAACCCGGGCAATCTGGCTAACTGCCTGCCGCAGGACACCCCATGCACAGTACCGTGCGTTGAAGGCTGGATGAACCACTACGACCTGAAGGTCTGCTGCCGGGAGCCGGTCGGAAAGACAGACGGCACGGGTGGTTACAAGGAAGGCATGGCCCGCTGGAACCCGATCGAAGTTGACGGCAAGAAGTACGTGTGGAAGGCCGACACCAGTTCGGATGAAATCGCGGGACATTTCTTCGGATTCCCGGTGTATTACGATCTTTGCGCAAAGGACGAAGCCGAACGCGCTCTTGTCGCTTCATACATGGCTGACGTGGCCGGATACATTGCAAATAACGCGATGAATCTGATCGACCTCGACGGTACCAGAACATCATTCGGAATCTTCGGCCCCGATACTATCGGCATCGCGGTCGACGGACTGGAAGCATGCGTGAATAACGGGCACAGCCTTGAAGACTGCGCCGGCGAATACTATGGCGGCGGATGGCTGAATTCAAACGAAGCGCTGTCGCTGCTGCTTGCGACATGGCATGTGACCGGGGACAAATTCTTTTACGACGTCTATGAAAACCTGGTTACCGAACACAAGTACTACAGTCTTGCGATCACAAATCAGGACACGCTGACGGTCACCAACCCGTCGATTCAGAATCATTCCGACCACGAACTTGCGATGCTGGCATACACAACCGTTTTGCGTTACGAGCCTGACCCGGACCGCCTTGCCCACTGGCAGACAGGCTTCCAGTTCCTGTATGACGCTGAAAAGCCGGAACGCAATCCCTGGTGGGCCGCAATCGCCGCATTGAGCGGTATAGCCGAACCGGATGCGGCAAGCGCACGCAGGACACTGCGGGAAATCCCGGATGACCTTCGCGACTGGCTGATGAATAACTGCCACAGATTGGATTACCCGATGAATCCGGCCAAGGATCGCTTCAAGAAAGCGCAGTTCAAGGCAGTGCCGCCGTTTGACGAAATCAGGACGTTCTGGTGGAACGGCAACCCGTATCGCTGCACTGACGGCGGATGGGGCAATTCGTGGAACGCCCCGACCGTATGGTTGCTGCCTTACTACATGGCAATGTACAGCGGCCTGATCACTCCACCGGCCAACTGATCGACCAGCACAGGAATCAAACTGATTATGGGGAAAACCACATGTCTGGAAAATCAATAATCATCATAGTCATCGTGTCCATCGTGATGCTTCTGCTGCTTGCCCTGGCTGGCACCGTAATGTGGATGTCAACGCCGACGGAAGGTCCGAAGGTCGGGGAATACAAACAACCTCGAACCGCAATTCTGGTCGTTGATATTCAGGAAGACTTGACCGGACCTGATGCAAAAAGACCATACAAGGACAGCGAAAAGCTGATAGCCGCCAGCAACTTCCTGATTTCACGGGCGGAAGCGAAAGGGGCGCTGGTCGTGTACATTGCCAACATCATTAAATGCCCCTTTATCCGCACTGTGATGGGCGGCATCGGCAAGCCTGACGCGCCTGGTACCGCCATTGACCGCAGAATTCAGAAGGTTGCGGGCGGGCCAACATTTACCAAGACTCGCGGGGACGCATTTTCAAATCCCGAACTGGATGCATACCTGCAGAAAAATCAGGTCGACAGTCTGGTCATCGCAGGTCTTGATGCGGCTTATTGCGTAAACGCTACGATCCACGGCGCGCTTAATCGCGAGTACAAGGTCACAGTCTTCACAGAAGCCGTTGCAACAGAAAGTAACAAAAAGATCAGTGAACTGGCTGAAGGCTGGCAACGGGCGGGCGTAACAGTCAATAAGAAAGTGGACTGGTAGGATACGCGCTGTTAAAGGTCAGATACCGACCGTTACGCAGTTTTTTCCCTTTGACTTGCTTTCATACATCAACTGGTCGGCCCTGTTAATCAACGATTCAGGCGTATCGCCCGGCTTAAAAACGGTTGCTCCGACTGAAATCGTTACCGAAATGAACGAATCGTCAAAGGCTACTGTCGAGTACTCGACCAGCATACGAAGCTTTTCTGCAATCTTCGTTAATTCATCGATGCCCACATGCTTCAAAACGATGATGAACTCTTCCCCGCCCCAGCGACCAGTAACATCAAATGACCGCACGCCACACGCGATTGTGTTGGCGACAACCGAAAGAATCTTGTCCCCCATGATATGACCGTACTGATCGTTGAAAGTCTTGAAGTTGTCTATGTCAATAAACAACAGACCGAAAGGCCAGTCATAACGCGAAGCTTCATTGATAAAGCTGTTCAGGTTTCGATCGATCAGAAGACGATTGCCAATTCCGGTCAGCAGGTCAAGCAGCATCATCTCGCGCAGACGTTCATTTTCCGATCGCACGGCGACCGTCATCGAATTTTCGTTAAATATCTCGACTGCCCCGATTATCGCCCCGCCGTCATCACGAAGAGGCGCAACGCGCACCGAGACAGGCACCCGATGACCGTCTTTGTGATGCAGATAGACATCAGCCTCGCGGAATTCACCATCTTCAAGCGTGGCAGACAGCGGACAACCGCCAAGACAAAGCTTATTTCCGGATTCATCAACATGAATCAGGATGTTGTCCTTGCAGCTTTTGCCGACAATATCTTCCTGCGTCCAGCCTGAAATGCGCTCCGCACCCCCGTTCCAGTACATGATTTTGCGATCATGATCAGTGAAATAGACGCCGTCGTAAAGGTTATCCAGCACGTTCTTGAAGTAAGTCAGCTTGCCATGCATAAAATTAACCCCCATCGAATGCGGAAACGTCCCCCACCTGGAATCATAGCAAAACTTTGCTTGTTCAATTAGTTTTGACTGCAACTATCATTCCGTATTACCAATACATTAACGGAGGTAATCCATGAAAGCGCAGAAACTTATCGGACTGGTAACCTGTCTGGCGATCATATTTGCGGGCATGACCACGATTTCATGCGGCGGCGAAACGGTCAGCGGCGAAGACTTGTCGGATGTGGCAGAGGATGAGGGCGCCGACGACGTTAACACGACCGACCAGGGTGGACAGGGCGATACCGACACTGCGGTTGCCGAAACAATTGATGACGCGGTCAGTGATGCGGATCTGGAAATTGACGCCGGATTCCCATACCCGGACGCCACCTTCATCAACGCAGTCAGAAACTCGCCTGTAAGCGCAGTTGACGAACCTTTCGAACAGAAATTTGTCCAATACTTCAGAACTACTGACGAATTGCCGGTTCT
>CAZFVA010000013.1:83882-84973 GCA_964522105.1 uncultured Anaeromyxobacteraceae bacterium | reverse complement strand
ACATCGCCGGCTTCATGAAAGTCGCCACCGCCATGTCCGACCAGGGCATCATCTAGGCACCCCGATCCCACGGCATCAATACTCAAATCACCCAGGGTCGCCTGACCCCTTCGGGGCTGCGTTACCCTGGGCTATTAATGAGCCGCCACTTCGTGGCGCAGGTACGTGTCCGACGCATCCTGAAGGGATGCGCCAAATACAGGCCAGGGCCAACGGAGCGCCTCGCGACGGACGGCCCTGGTATTGACGGTGTTTTTTATAATTTGAGGCCCCAACGGGGCCGTCCAAATTTCGCGAATTCACGGTCCCTTGGCGGCGTCTTTCAGGGCCCGACGAAAGTCTTCGAGGGCTTCTTTGACCTGGGGATCGCGGATTATCCAGGCAGGCACCGAACCACCCGGTTCGCTGTATACCCAGTACCTGACGATGCTGCCGCCGTTCGGGTCGGGCGACATTTCCCATGCACCCTGCGTGATGGGCATCCGGACGTAATCCGGGTCTGGCGGGGGACCAAACTCGGTCACGGTCTGAAACACAAGCTTGCGGCTGTCGCCTTCACTGACGCGGCGAATCCGCATTGTATAGTCACGGTCAGACACGACCGGAGTCTTAATCTTGTCATAAAACACTATCTCGCCCGGTTCCTTCTTCAGAAAACGACGCTCGGCGACAGGCGGATGATTCGTTTCAAAGCTCTTCCACAAAAAATCCGCCAGCGCGGCAGGCGCAACCGGCGATGACGCATCAAAACGCACGATGTTGAAACCTTTTGTGCGTCCCGGTTTCGTGCTGACAACGACGCCATCTTTGGTCTTTTTCAGTTCCTTGAACCCGTCATCTTCGGCGTTGGCAGCCGACGCCTGAACCTGCCAACCAGCCATAACAACACAGGAAAACGCCGCCACAACTATCACTTTTGCATTCATCACAATCTCTCTGGAATTCTTTGCTGGTAAATCTAATAAACCGGGAAGGTTTCAAGGTCAAGAACGATTCAGGGTGTTCTTCCGGCGGGCAAAAACGGCAGTGGCAAAAGCAAAAACAAGCAACACAACCTGCAGCGGACCAGCCGACGAACCGGACGTTGAACC
>CAZFVA010000013.1:68915-83782 GCA_964522105.1 uncultured Anaeromyxobacteraceae bacterium | reverse complement strand
CAAAAACAAGCAACACAACCTGCAGCGGACCAGCCGACGAACCGGACGTTGAACCAGCCGAACAACCGCCACCGGACGACGGCTGTGAAGTGTCATTGGAATCCTCGGCGTCAAGGCCAATCATGTCCCGGCGACCATCGTCTGCGACCACAGAATCGACATCGGGCCTGGCGCCAATGTCGAACAAATCGGCCACGACATCAGACACCTGAACTTCGCCCGCCATATCCGCCCCGATTTCCAGAACATCCGTAGCTTCAACGACATCCTGCGGTTCAACATCTGCCGGTACATCCTGAACCACGACTTCTTCCGACACATCAGGCTCTGCAGACTCGACCGTGTCCGGCACTTCCACGATCGGGGACAGCACCGGCAATATCAGCTCGCCACCATGAATCTGCAGCGCATCGGCAATCGGGCCATTCAGGCGCGACTCCTTTTCAAGCTCAGGATTTAACTCATATTTTGGGTAGGTAGTAGTCGTCATAATCAGGGCGATCCGGTGGCCGGTGTTGAAAATGATCGCCGAGCTCAGCAAGTCCACATCAATCGAATAAACGTTCCCCGCCTCGACCGTCACTGCACCTTCACAGCCGTCACGTCTTGAAAGACGGGCCGCACCGTCCGAAATCAGCCATGTCGAACCATCGGGATACACATCAGCCAGCCTGACAATAATGTCTGCATCCGGCCACGCCGTTGACACATCAAGCCGGACCTTCATTTTTCCAATCGTTTCGAATGGTTCGACCAAAGGCGCTGTCATGAATTGCACGTAGTCGTTTCGCGCCAGAACCCGCGCCAGCTCCTGACGGCCGGATGAACCGACCAGGTTTCTGCCACCAACAACAGGCGACACGCTGCTGTGATCGAAAGGCAGGCTGACAGGCTCCTCGAAGCCCGTCAAAACTGACGACGACCGGTGTACCGATGCCGACCTTACAGGACGTACCGACCGATGCCCCGACCTGGTCCCACGGTCCGGCGAACCACCCTCCGCCACACCGATACTGCCGTCACCGTTCAGACCAAAAACCACGTCGTCCGAAGGAATCGGCCAGTCATCTGCGGAACGCCAGACATTGCCCGGCGCATCCGGTTCACTTGAGCCCATCACGAAATATCTGACGTGAGGCCAGTCGGCAATCTGCGAATCGTCGCCAGCCATGCAGAACGCCACCCACTGAATCAGCCCTTCCTGCATCCTGTAGCCGGACCCGCCAGTTTCGCCAAGCGACCCCGCAAGTTCCCAGTGATTCCAAGGACCTATCACAAGATACTGCCTGTCGGCCGCCCAATCATCGCCGCGATCGACATACGCCCTGTACCCGGCAATCGCACCTTCGGTAAACACGTCATACCAGCCGCCAATGTGCATGGCCGCCGCGTGAACGTCACCCTCAATCCTGTCAATCATCAATGGATTCCAATAGGAATCGCAGTTTCGATGTTCCGACAGACGCTCCAGCAGCTCCCGCCCGCCGACCCACGAAAGCCACGCTTCGACGGTGTCCTTTTTCAGAATCCCACCGTGAAACGCCGCCAGCCGATACATGTCCGGCGACGCCTCGCCAAGATACTGACACTTCATGTTATCCGATGCATTCGGCCCGGCCAGATACCCCGGGATACCTAGCGCCGACAACCCGAACTGCATCACCTGACCGTCGCACCAGTCCTGCGCCACAAGCCAGTCAACCGTGTCAGGCCCATCCTTCCAGTCCGAAAAGAAGGCGTCAGGGTCGCCCTCCGACAGGCCGGTCCCGCGCGTGTCCTGAATAACGAGAGCCAACCCGAACATGTCAACCATGTATGAAAAGATCTGGTCCGAGATGGCAGGGTCAACCTGTCCAAGAATGTTTGGATAAGGCGTCCGGACAAGAATTGTCGGATATGGGGGCGTGAAAATGCCCGGGTCAGGCCGGTAAATGGCCGTACTCAACATAACCCCGTCAGACATCGGTACCATCAGGATTTCATCAGGTTCGACGGCGGACGCGACCGATGGCACTGACGCGACCATCAGCAAAATTGCCATGAAAGGCAGAGTATTCAGTTTCATATTCATCCTGCGCCACACCCGAAAATCCGCCGGTATTATACATATCTGTCTTTTGGAATCATGTCTTTTGGCCCGGCGGCATTGACAAAATGCGGCCGCCACCTAACACTATTGTGGAACTGTTTGATAACTAAGCCAGTTGCCTGACACCACGGAACCGATTTTCACGCTTCGGAGTTGTTCATGAATTCGAAGGAAGAACTTGACCTTATTGATGAATTCGGCCCTGCTGCCGATGTAAATGTTCTATCCGGCAATATGTCGACGCCTGTAATAAACGCACCTAAGAAGGCTTCGGGCTTTACCGTAAAGGTTGAATCCAGCGAACCTGAACAGGATGCCGCCAAAGCAACGGCCACGGCAGCACTTGAAACAGAACTGGCCGAGACGAAAGACCGCCTTTATCGCCTGGCCGCCGATTATGAAAATTTCAAAAAACGGCGCCAGCGGGAAAAGGAAGAGCTTCAATATTTTGCAAACGAACGGCTGCTGAAGGATCTGCTTCCAGTCATGGATAACCTTGAAAGGGCTCTTGAATCTGCCCGCACAAGCGATCAGGCGCGGGCAATCACGGCCGGTCTGGAACTGGTCCTGCAGGAGTTTTCCAAAGTTCTGACCCGTGAAGGCGTTGAAGCGGTGCCATCTGTCGGCCAGCCATTTGATCCGTCATTACAGGAAGCCCTTCAGGCTATCGAAACGAACGAATTTGCGCCCGGGACCGTGGCCAGTGAAATACTGAAAGGATACAAGGTTTACGGCCGAGTTCTGCGCGCTGCGCTTGTCGGTGTCGCATGCGAGCCTCAAGACCGCAACTGATTGACCCACCACCATAACCACTTGTAACTAAGCCATTATGTTCGTGTGACCAAAATTTCAACACATGCTAGAATGCGGCAAGTCAGAACGAATGAAGACCCTGTAACAAGGAGCCGAACGTGAGCGGATTCGATCCCAGAACAGCGGAACTGCTTGAAGTACTTTCCAAATACGAAGGAAAGCGTCTTTTCGTTGCAGTCATCGGTTCACCGGACCCGGACGGGCTGGCGTCCGCATGGGCACTGAAGATGGTTGCCAGATGCGTTGGCGTCACGATGGACATCCTGACGTTTGAAATCCTTTCAAGGCCGGACAACATCGAGTTCTGCCAGATGCTGGAAATCCCGTTCAAGTACGTAGATAAGCTTCCCAGGGTCGGGTACGCCGGGTACTGCGTCGTTGACCGGCAGAATGCCCGCCTGCCCATCGGTTATTCCAGAAAACTGCCGTTGATAGCCCATCTGGACCATCACGTCGAAATCCCGACCGGCGCCTTGTTTGCACAGCAGAACCCTTCATTCGGAAGTTGCTGCAGCATCATGGCCCACCATCTGGCTTACATACAGGCCAACTTTGAACAGGACCCGTCCGAACTGCACCGTGTGGCGACAGCGCTGATGTTCGGCATCAGGACCGATACGCAGAATTTCCTGACCGCCAAGACGGTTGACTTCGAATCGGCGTCTTTGCTTGCCCCGCTGGTTTCAGCCGAACTTGTCAGAAATCTGGTGAATACGCCCGTTGGCAGGCCTTTCTTGAACACTCTTGCAGCAGCCCTTGAATCACGCCAGAGCAAGACCGGGTTCACGATTGCCTGGGCAGGAACGGTCGCCAGAAGCGCCCGCGACACAATCGGCCAGACGGCTGATTTTCTGATTCGGGGTGACAAGACCGTTGCCGTGATCGTTTTCGGCTGCGTCGAAAACTACATAGTCGGTTCGATGCGTACGACTGACCCGGATATGGAAACTTTTAAATTCATTGACGAATCACTGTCACCAAAGTTCCCGTTCCCGATTGACTGCGGCGGTAGAACCTTTTCAGGCGGATTCCAGGTCCCTTTGAAACTGATGCCCGCCGAAGACACCGAGTCGGTCAGAAATCTGATAATGGATTCTTTCTTCAAATCCTGGTCATCAATCGGCAGCTCCAAGAAATCAAAATCTGCATGGACAAAACGGCGGATAGCCAACCTGTAATCCCGCAAAC
Organism: uncultured Anaeromyxobacteraceae bacterium; assembly: GCA_964522105.1. GTDB lineage: Bacteria > Myxococcota_A > UBA9042 > DTJE01 > DTJE01 > JAGOFO01. Next base: position 79,692 of record CAZFVA010000013.1, on the reverse strand, counting down.
GCACCACCAGGCCGCATAACCTCAACTTCGCCCATATAGAACATTGCATGTTGCGTTCCTTTGACCTATAATCGGTGCGCTTTTGGGCCAATGGGCCTATAGCTCAGTTGGTAGAGCCACCGGCTCATAACCGGTTGGTCCCTGGTTCGACCCCAGGTGGGCCCACCAGAACTCTTTGTGGTGGCGATGAGGTTGGCAATAAAGCCTCAGCAAAAAAACATGGCCCGAAGGCGGCCAAATGCATTGCGTTTGGCCATTCTTTGGATTCCCGGAATAAACGGCGCCCCCTTACGGGCGCCTTTTTTTTATTCCGGGGATCCAGACCACTCCCCTGATTCCTGCTTCCATCCGAACATAACCCCGGAGGTCTTACCTTGAAAGAACTCATTAAATCTCTACGTGCATTGCAGGATGTGGACCAGCATCGGATCGATGCGGAAAAGGAACACAACGCAATCACCCAACGCGTGCAGCACCTTGCGGAGCTGGTCGCGGAACTGGAACGTGAACAGGCTGACAAACGCGACAAGCTGCGCGAAGCCGAACGCTGGTACAAGGAACGTGACCGTGAACTGAAAGAAGACAACGACAAGATCAAGCGCGCTCAGGCCCGTCTGAATGCGGTAAGCAAACAGAAGGAACATGCGGCTGTTCAGCGTGAAATCGAAGGACTCCGGCGCAGCAACCAGCAGAAAGAAGAAGAAATCCTGAAGCTGCTTGCAGTTATGGAAGAATTCAAAGCTGCCGTTGCTGAAGAAGAAAACAAGCTTGACCTGATGCGCCAGGATCTTGCCAACGAAGAATCGTCATCCGTCGAGCGCGTTGCCGAACTGGACCGGAAGCTTGGAAATCTGGCGACCAGCCACAAAGACTACGAAGCCAATATCCCGGTTGAAATTCTTCGTCGCTACAAAAGAATCCAGAAAGCGTGGCTCGGGATGGCCGTCGTTCCTGTCGATGCAAAAGGCAGTTGCGATGGATGCCACCGCCGCCTGCCGCCGCAGCTTTACAACACATTGCTGCGTAATGACGCCCTTCACACCTGCCCGTACTGCAACCGTTTCATCTACGTCGAAATCACCGAGCCGGTCGAAGTCTGACCTGACCCTTACCTTCCAGGAACCAGAACCTGTAAATCAAACGGAAATTGTTGGAATCATTTGCTTGTTATGACAGCCCATTTCCAATTAACATCTTTCGCAGGGCTTAAGTTCCGGGGGGAGTAATGATTTGTCCAAATTGTGGTTCTGAACAGACGGAATCATCTGAATGTCTTAACTGCGGCATCATTTTTACCAAATTTGAAGAACGTAAGAAGAAGAAGCAGGAAGCGCGTCCATATTCCGTATCAAGATGGAACAAGCCGGCCAATACAACCACCCGAATTATCAGAAAAGTTCTTGGCGTGGCCGGAATTCTTCTTGCGGTCCTGATGGGTTTCAGCGGTTCTGCTTTTTCATCGTTCGGACCTTACTTCTCGCTCGTCTTTTTCGGGCTGGCAGGCGCGTATTTCCTGATTCCAACCGGCAGCCAGCTTCGAATCGGGCGCGTTGCCATGGAAATCGCCGGATTTATTGGCATATCCATTATCCTTACGGCCGCATTTCCGGAAGTTTTCTCGCTGTCAAAACCGATGTACGAATCAACGTTTACCGGGCCGCTTCCCGGCAACGCCATCAAGTTCAACACTGAAGCCCGCGCCAGAATAAAGGCCGTCAGGACGTTCATTGCGACCGAAGAAATCAAGGAAGCTGCCGACGCACTGAAGCTGCAGGACGATCTGGATTTCGGCAATCTGTCCAGCATGTATGGCGAGCTTCCAGACGAAGACCGCACGAAGGCTGAAGACATAATGCTGCCTTTGAATTCGCTGGCCCCGCTTCTGGGCACGCTTGAAGAATCACTGACACGTGAAATGCCACGCGGACCTGCGCTGTGGGTTCCGGAATCGATAAAAGCCGACATTGAAAAGGTACTGGTCAGAGTTGAAAAGAAGCTTTCTGAATTCGAAGCTGCCCTGGCGAAACGGGAAAAAGAGATCCGCAACCTGAAATAACGTCGTTCCCTACCGTTTGCAGGCTGAAGCCGTGTTCCGAAGGCTGGTCATCGTCTTACCTGTCGAGTCTGCCGTCACAATATCAAGACACCCGTCACCATCAAGATCGGCGACAGACATCTCGACCGGCGTTGCCCCTGTCGAGAATGAATACGGGGCGCTGAATTTTCGCTGCGCCAGGTTGACATAAATCCAGACCATCGACTGATCCTTGTCCAGGACAACAATATCTACGAAACCGTCGCCGTTCATATCTTTAAGGTCAAGTGCGATCGGATTGTTACCCGGGTAACCAAGGGCCACAGGGGACTCAAAACCGATCGGCTTACCGGTCAACGAAAGGACTTCCTTGTCCAGGGAATACGAAATCACGACGTCATTGTTAAGAAGCACTACAACGTCAGGAAGCTCGTTAGTCGCGGCGTCAACATCGGCGCTTCCATCAATCGGACTTCTTGTGTAACCGGCCTTGACGTCAACCGGCGACCCGCCCACCGCATAAGACTTTACGTCTTCTTCTTTTGAAAGGAACACGCCGAGACCTTTGGAAAGAAATACCATGAAGTCCCCGGTTCCGGCATTTGCAGTAATAAGGTCGTTATCACCGGCAGAGCCTGTCACATATGCACCAAGTGCCCGCCGCAGGGGGAACGCAAGCAATGATGATGGCTGGTTTGAGTCCGACAGCCTCAGCGACGGGATCACGGCGCCACCGAAAGTTTTCTGAACAAACGAATGCTCGGCTTCATTTATGTAACCAAGAAGCGGTCTAATCAGCCATTCAGCCGAAACGGCGTCTGTCTGACGAACCCGGCTCAGGAAAGCGACATCCAGAACGTCATACTTGCCACCACCGGTGGTACGATCAAAGTCCGCCACCGCAGCAACAGCAGGCTCATTACCGGCAAAAAACAGAGTCGGCGTGGAAGAAACAGTTGAATGTGAAATCTCGTGGAACATTATTGTCTGCGCAGTCAGGCTCTCTTCATTAATTGCCTGTTCCATTGACGTCACGATCAGATCGTCCGGTCTTGTATATGCAGCTACCGAGGCCGCAGCAAGGTGCACATCGAAATTTCCGACCGCCAGTTTATTAGGCCGCGGGACATCAACAGCGACCGAACCGACAGCGCTGATCGGCATACCTGTTACCAGATCAGACGCAAAAACCTTAACCGAATACTTGTTCGCGTCGTCCCTGACTAATGCCACCGCATCCAGATATGACTGGCCCACTCCCTCGAATGGAGCCACGAAATGACCTGTCGCAATAGATTGCGGGGAAAAGCCGACCCTGGTCTGATAGGAACCAATGAATCTGTTTCTGCCAGTTTCACTGCGGTAGAAAATGGTCATCAGGCCGTTACCTTCACGATTTAACAGAACAATATCCAGGAAGCCGTCTTCATCCATGTCGGCAAGTGTCAAATCCTTGCCGGCACCTGAAAGAAGGGACGCTCCTTCGGTAATAAACGGCTTGTTAGACAGTCCATTATAGACTTGAACCATGTTCGCCCCGGAGCACAGGACCGCAAAATCAACTGTTCCGTCAGCGTTAATGTCCCCAACCGCAAGATCCTGAGGATCAATCCCGGATTTGAAAGGAAGCCCCGAAACGACCCTGTAAAATATCAGCGGTTCGGCAATGGCAACACCGACGACGTCATCTCCCTCGGAATCCATATAAACGAGGCTGTTCGGTGCATCATTTATTGCCTGGAAATTAACCGAGGCCATTGCGGAAATGCCCTTGATTGAGCCATTTTCCGGGTCCAGCGTGTTGTTTTCACCGCTTGTGGGCAAACCATTTTCATCCATCGGGAAAACTGTGACAACGCCACTTCCGCGTTTTCCGACCAGAACGGCGTTGCGCCCGTTGCCCGTGAACTTCCCGATAACGACACGTTCAGGATTGACGGCGCCCGAGTAGCTCTGCTCCTCGCCCCAGGTCTGAAGGTCTTCATTTTCATCTGTCTGCGACATAATCATGCTGGTGGAATACACAGAACTTGTCGTAGTTATTGCGATATCCGGAAAATTGTCACCGTTCAGGTCCCCGGTCGCAATATCAGTCAGTTCATATCCAATCGGAATGGAAACAAACTCTTCAAACTGCATTTCCTGATCGGGACCGACAGTCTGCAGAAAAATCGTCACTATCTTTTCTGTTTCTTTCAAGTGGTAGACGATAAGGTCATCCATCAAGTCACGGTTCATATCCGCAACGTGAATTTTCACGGAAGGTTCAGTAATTACTGTGGAAACCAGTTCCAGGACTCCGGCCCGGACACGTTTATACACAAAAACGCCTTTAGTATCATTTACGGCAACGGCCCATATCTTGTCAGATGCCAGACCAACACGGATGCCGCTGATTGCGGACACATTCGTTCCTTCAGGCATGGGCGCACTTTCACCGGCTACAAAACCAGGTACTTCAACAAAACGGAGCGTCAGGGTGTAAACAGTCTCGTGCCCCGCATCCCCGTCATCGGCCGTTACCGTCACAACCTTGTCGCCGCCGGTCCAGCCTGCAGTTGAAACAACGATGTCTTCGTAGGTCTCACCGACGCCGGAACCCACCGTCTTTCTGGTGTCCAGTTCAGTTACCGGGACGTCGGCCGCTGTTTTGGGCCATACCCATTCAAAATCACCAATAGTTACAGATGCGTTATGAACTTTATTTCCTGCATCGGTAATCTTGAACCGCATCACAAGATCATCCATGAAATTGCTGCCATCAAGCGGCGTCGGTTCAAGCACCTGAATTTCAGGGGCCAGGTTATCAATCAGAATCTTTCCCTGTGCAACAGCTTCACGACCGTCAAGTGTCGCGACCGAGATCCTGATTGACTTGTTCCCTTCGGTCAGTTTCTTTGTATCAATCGTGATGTCGTAATTACCGGGACCGCCGACTGGAATGTCATAAGGCACATATCCGTCCTGACCCAGGATCGTGACTGTCAGCGTGGCCGATTGTGATTTGGGGTCGCTGTATTTAATTTTCGCCTTATAAGTGCCCGAAACAAGAGCCCTTTCCCCGGGGGTCGGGTTGGTGAATACGATTTCCGGCTGATCTACCGACGTGTCGCCGCCTTCATCCCCGACATTAGTGTCCTGACCTCCGATGTCACTGCCGGGCGTGCTGCCGCACCCGACGCCAAGCAGCAGCGTAAAGAACGCGATTCCGGTCAGGGAAACCCCGAATCTATATTTATTGAAACTATGTAAGTTCAGCATGATCGTAAAAACCCCGTAAAATCCCGTTATATTGTCCCGGATGGAAGGTTAAGCGTCAAGAAAACGGCGACAACGGGCACGGCCTGTAAGGTCGATTTCATGCGATGATATTGCAGGGATAATTAAGAAGAACTGCCGTCTATCACCTGGACGACGCAGGCGTCAGTCAGAACATCGCGACTTAAAGGTTCCAGTGCGTTTCTGGCGCCACTGCCAAAGGCTACAACAACATCATCACCTGCGCCTGCATCAAGGTCGTCCATCGCGACAACAACCCTTCCTGTCGGGACATACTGACCGTCGCCTGCAGCCACAAGTTCGGACACCAGGATCAGCTTCCTGTTACCAAGACGCGGAGTCTTTCTGGTGGCCCACACCTCGCCTATGACGCGACCGCGAATCATTTAGATGGCCTCTTCTGCAGATTCAGGGGTTCCCGCCCGCTGGCGAACTGGAAAGCGGGGGCAGGCGCCAAATCACCAAAAAGCTCGACGCCGTCAACAATGGCGGCTATCGATGCTTCAACCGGGTACCTTGTGTCGCCCATCGCCCATCGCGCCGGCAGCCCCATGCACACAATAACGTCCTGACCGATCTCGGCACCGACAGGATCCACAGCAACAATGTGGTCACTGTCATGATCAGGCAGGTGCCACGCAAGCGGCTGAACTATCAGCAACTTGCAGCCTTCCAGCCTTGTGCTTTTTTTTGTGGCCCACAACTGACCAACTACACGGCCCAGAATCATTTACGTGTCCTGTTAACTTTCAATGGCGGCCTGGTCAACGATCGCAATCACCGCATTTTTTGTCGTAACGGCAGGCCCGACGGCCAGGTCACGTACCCTGCTGCCAATCGCGACAACCACAAGCTGTCCGACGTCGGCACCAAGAGGATCAACGGCCAGCAGCGTCGACGCAGACAACATCTGACCTTCAACATCATCTGTGATGCAATCACCCGGGTGCATCCCTTTCAGGCTGACGCGACGCACCTCCACAATCTTTCTGGACACCAGCCCGTCAGACTGCTTCGCGCCCCACACCGTCCCGATTACCTTCCCGAGTATCATCAGCTTTGCCTGCCCGACTCAAGATACCGCTTCAACGCCGCAGCCTCATCATCAAGAATCAGTCTGGCCTTGTCAGCAATTATAATCTCGGCAATCTTCCCCAGAAGAAAGACCTTAACCTTCAATTCACCGGTCAGCACCCGCCGCGACTTGCCGGATCCCAGGGAAACAAACTCCATAACGCCTGAATTTTCCAGCAATTCAGCCACGCCATGTGTTGTCGGCACGTTCTTGAAAGTCACGCGCCCGGAAAGCAGGTCGGCCTGTGATTCCTCGATCCATTCCATCCAGCGCGGCTCAACCTTCTTTGAACCAACACTGTCTATCATCGGGACAGGAAGATAACGGACACGGCGCGTGATTATGTCGCCATTACGCTGCCAGTCGAGCGTTTCGGCGTCCACGATCGTCTTCATGTCCGGCTTCAATCTTTCAGTAATTTTGTTTTCAAAAACGACTTCAAGAAGAGCTTTTTTGTCACACGGAAAATCATGTTCGTATTTGAATTTCAAACCGGCACCTTTCAATGGAAAGCCTTGCAAGCCGGACCCCGCCAGAGCGAGGTCCTTGAATAATAACAGCCAGCATGATACCTTCCGTGCTGGTACTATGGCAATCCCCCCGCAAGGTCCCCTATATGATCAGGTTACAAAAATTTATTGCCGATGCAGGCATTGCTTCCAGAAGACAGGCAGAAGAACTTATTCTTCAGGGCCGCGTCACAGTCAACGGCAACGACGCCGTCCTTGGTCAGTCGATTGACCCGGAAGTCGACCGCGTCATGGTTGACGAGACCGGTGTCCGCAAGATGCCGCCGAAGCTCTATCTGGCCATGAATAAACCGAAAGAAGTCCTGTGCACCGCCGCCGACGCCAAAGGCCGCAGAACAGTTTACGACCTGCTTCCCGAGCTTCCATCGCGGGTACATTCTGTCGGACGTCTGGACTTCAACAGCGAAGGGCTGCTGCTGTTCACAAACGACGGGGATCTGACCCGGCAGTTGACCCACCCGTCAAACGGGCTTGAACGCGTCTATGAAGTAAAAATTCAGGGCGAAGTTAAAGACTGGGTTCTGGGAAAGCTTGTCAGCGGTGTCCAGCTTGAAGACGGTTCGGCCAGGGCGCTGCGCGTTTCCAGACTTAGACTTGCAAGAACAAACGAGTGGCTTTCAGTCACGCTGGCAGAAGGCCGATACCGCGAAGTTCGACGCATGTTCGACACGCTGGGCTTTAATGTCCTTAAGTTAAAACGCGTCAAATTCGGACCGATCCAGCTTGATGACCTGAATATCGGTGCGGTGCGGACACTTACGACCGAAGAGATTCTGGCGCTTCAGACCGGTCGGACGACGCCGCTCAGGAACCCGAAAGAAAAGAAAAGACGACTTTCGACTGACGAGCAGAAAAAGGAAGCCGGGTGGGCTGTATCGAAAAAGCCGCCCCGCGAAAAGAAACATGGAAAGCTGGCCAGGGCGACAGCCGGTCGCTCGGTTGTAAGCAGAAAGGCGAACTGCAGTTGTGCAGTCAACAAAAAGACTGACACGTGCACACCGGAATATTCAGAAAGCACGCCAAGAACTTACACAAAGACGCCGAAGACGTCGAAACTGACCGGCCGCTCCCGGGAAACGTCGAACCTGCGTCCGGCAACCCCGGCCCGCAAACCGACGCGTTAATCTACAGCTTAACCCATTAGAATGTATATAGAATTCCGAAGTGGATATTGCCGACTTCTTCGCGCTTCGAGCACTGCCCTGTCGCCTCGTCGACGAACTTGCATCGTCTGTCCAGGATAACGCCGTAATCAAGCCGCAACGGCACGGTACCGGCAAGCATGTAGCGAATCCCGACGCCAACCGAATGCCTGAAACTGCCCCCTGAAAAATCTGTAAATGTCTCGGCCAGCGCTCCAAAGTCATAAAAAACGGCCCCGAACAGCTCTAACTTCCTGATGATGGGAAATCTCATTTCAAACGACCCGGCTATCAACACATCCCCGCCATACGGCTTGAAGTAGCTTATCTTCACGGCAGGTTGACCGCTGTCATCAAGTACAGGCTGGCCAGCCTCATCCAGCATGGGTGCCTCGGTTTTAAGCACCTTCAGCGTCTTGTCCGGGTTGTACTGCGCCACTCCATCGGTTGAAAAGCCTCTCATGCCGCGGTTACCGCCCAGGGTATAGCGCTCTTCCTGTGGCAAATCGCCCGACGCACTGAACGATTGCGAACCACCGACTCTTGCTGAAAAACCGAATGTTACAAGCTTTTTAACGCTGAAAAACGCCTTCCCTGAAAACTCATATTTAAGATAGTTACCTTCAGAAACATCATTGATGTAAGCAAAACTGGCCTGCGCAAAGAATCCTTTCGTCGGATTGATCGGATGGTCCAACCCGTCATAAGTGATGGACGGGATCAACTTGTTTTCATACCGCCAGGCGCCGTATGCGGTCGTCTGAGCCGGATCGCGCGTTCTTACCACCCCGGTATCAAAGGACAATGACCCGAACAGGTGGCGCACCAGTTCCTTTGAAAACGCAATCTCTGTCCCGAACTGAATACGGTCAAGAGCCTTGGTCGCGCGATCATATTCAGCGTACGGGGTCACCCTGAATGAAAGGCCGCGGACGAAGAAATTAGGGTCCAGATATGTCGGGGTGAATGACGCGTAACGATCCCAGGCAGTGAAAGAAAGACCATACTTAACAGGCAGATACAGCCTTTTGGCACGTCCCAGGAAGTTCATATCAGAATAACGCGCCTCGAAGGTCATCAATATGTCAGGAAGATCAAGCCCGAGCGCCCGCCCGAACCCTGTATTTGAAATATCATTTATGGACAGCGAATTGGTCAGAACAGAAGAAACCGCTGCCGGCATGTCGGCAGATCTGGCCGAATCCAGCTTTTCAATCCCCAGCGCAAAATCCAGGAACTTTGATTTGGCTTCACGAACTCTTATCACGATACCAACGCTGTCGCGCGGCGGCTTTTCGGCCACACCAAGGGCATCAACCCTGACAGACTCAAATATACCGAGATCGTTAAGATATCTTGTAGCATCGCTAACTTTTTCCACGTCGTACGGGTCACCGGGCTTCGGAAAATTCTTCAAAATGACAGATTTTTTCGTCTTTACGGCACCCTCAATAAACAATTCCTTGACCATCATTCTGGGGCCTTCTTCGACTTCCAGAAACAGGTCAACAATGCCTGAACGCACATCGGCCGGGTTGCACTGGCTTTTACGCAGATCCGGGTTGCGCCCGACGCACGAGACGGTCACGGACGACTTCAAAAAACCTTCCCTGGCATATCTACGGCCAAGTTTCCGAAGCGCCTTGTTCAATATTTCAGGTGAAAAATCGCCACCTTCCGACAAACCCAATATCCTTTTAACTGTTTGTGTCCGAAGGAATGAACTTCCCTCGGCAGTGACAGTACCAATCTTGGTCTGCTGCCCTTCATCAATCTTTATGTCCAGATAGACGCCTTCTGTATCATCTTGAATTACTACATCAAACGCCCTGGTATTGTCGGCATAAGTAAGCACCTGCCGGTCCCCGTCAACACGCCTTGATCGAACCCTCACATCCCCTTCGACGGTCCCCAGAATGCGCATATCCGGGAACCCGCGCTCCCGATAACGCACCCTGACTTTTTCAAGGTCCACCAGCACCTGGTCCGGCAGAACGGCACCGGTTGATCCAAAGAAGTCATAAGGTTTGGTATCCATTACACCAATAATTTCAGAGTCCTTTATTGACCTGTTCCCGGAAATCCTGATGCCACGAATTTCGGCCTTCTTACCGGTAGTTATGAAATAAGAGATGGTCCCGGCCACGCCGGTTCCGAATTCAGCATCATCAACCGCTGCAGTACGCTGACATGCCTTTGACGTTGAAGGCGGAGAGGATTTTGAACGGTAATCAAGCACAACATCAGCCATCAGATATCCACGGTTTTCATACCACGTGTGAATCTCCTCGCGACCCAGGGAAGCCTCGGAAATGTCAAAAATGCCGGACTCCTTGAACGTCAAACTTTCAAGCAGCGACTGGTCCTGCACAGGATTAAACCCGGTTCTGGCCACCGCAGCCTCGTCGCGTGTATAAAAACGAAGCAGCCAGCAGGAATCCCACGTAACATCAACGTTCATGATGTTATTTTTATAATTAAATTCAGGTGTTACCTTAACACCGGCAAAGCCGATCTGGCGAAGCCTGGCAGTCAGGGAACGAGCGAGCTCTGAAATAGTCTTTTCGGTCAAAGGAGTTCCACGCTTGACACCTGACCATGACACCAGGTCCGCCTGCCTGATTACAGGACAACTTTCCGGACCTGCGGCCGACTTACGGGCATGCCCCGGCACTGCAACTGCCGGATGCATATCAATCTTTACCCCTTTCAGCCT
>CAZFVA010000013.1:56132-68815 GCA_964522105.1 uncultured Anaeromyxobacteraceae bacterium | reverse complement strand
CATGCCCCGGCACTGCAACTGCCGGATGCATATCAATCTTTACCCCTTTCAGCCTGATGCGCTTACCCTCGGTGACCTGAACTTCAATAACTGTCTTATACGGACCGGAGCGAATAACGTCGGCATTTACCTCGGTCCCGACAAAGCCTTCTTTTTGATATTCACGTCGAATCGTACCTGCCGTACTTTCAAGCTGATCCCACGCGAATCGATCCTGCAAATCAAACGGATCACCAGGCCGTATAGATAACTTTTCCGCAAGATCCGAATCCCAGAAGTGCTTGTTTCCTTTGAACTTAACTTTCTCGACCCTTGTTGTAGGCTTAACCTTGACTACAAGCTCGACCCCCGCGCCGTCAGGAATACATTCAATTTGAACCTGCGCAAAGAATCCGAGCCGTCTGATTCGATCAAGCGAAACAGGGATCGATTCAGAGTTCAGATAACCACCGACCTGAAAATCACCAAGGCTGATAACCTGGGCGACAAAATTCGGTTCACGGCACTCATCCTGATCACAGCCTTCAAGCCTGGCTGACAGCACGGGACCTGCGGCACACAGACTATAATCCACGGCCGCGCCACGCTGTTCGGATGCTGCGGACCGGGACGAAAAAGACAGAGTGGCCCCTGACAGAATCATCACTGCCAGAACGGCCGACAGGTGGCTTATGTGAACCAGTTTATTCAAGCGGTATGCGATACCTCAGTTTTGTGTCGTAATTTCGACCGACATCGCTCTGATCCACTGAATACTCAACCGCGCGCAACCGACCTTCAAGCGAAAGACCTTCAGTCAACCTCAACTTGAAGCCTGCGCTGTACTGGCTGGCACCAGAACCCTGCATGACCTGCGTCTGGAACTTCATTCTGCGACCCATATGGGCAGATACATCAACGTTCACATTACCGCCCGCGGTCACACCGAAACTTACAGAATCAACCAGATTCGCAAGAAGAACTTTGACCAGCGAATCTGTGACGCCACCGGTAAGCAAATCGACGTTTACAAAGGAACCGGCGCTGCCCCCCACAGAATCGCCGGGCGCGATTCCGGTCAACAGAAGGACCTGCAAATCACCCTGACTGATCCCCTTCGTCGGCGATGAAACCTGAATATCAATGTCGGGATATCTGCCCGTAACCGCAAGATTGACCTGGATCATGTCACCATAAAACGAATCCCGGCCTTCATCTCCGGCAAATCTTGACGCAGAAGCGGCGTTGCCCGATGCGCCCTTGTACTCGATTCTTGTTCGGGCCTGAATATCCATGATCGGTTGCAGCACTTCCCCGTCAAAGTCAACGATTCCCCTGACTATTTCAAATTCACGCCGCACAACGTCATAGGTAAAAGTTCCGCCCGGCAGGACCTCGACTCTGTCCCACAACTCGGGGTATCCAAGAGTGCCCCGCAAACGCAGGTTCAGTGCCAGATCAAGATCGGTACGACCTACGACCAGACGGGTTCTGACTCCAAAGGCAGACGCCCTGATTCCCACATCCAGCTTTGCATCGGCAAGCCACGGAATGCCGGCCAGTGACGCCTGCGAACTGCGCTCGGCCACACGGCCACCGGTGACACCTGAAAAGGCTTTGCGGACAATGTTGAAATTACGGTGATACGAGCCCTCCGAGATGTTTACCTGCCCGGCAATCATCAGATTGGCGTCAGACCCGTCAACCGGCTTTCCAAGATGATCAAACGTAACGTCAAGCCTCGGCTCGGCAACAATGTAGTACTGACCGGCCGAAACATATCTGATTTGTGACCCTTTCAGTTTGATATCGCCCGCCGAAAAACGACCATTATCAAACACGGCCGAACCGGAAACGTTAAACGCACCATCGCCGACCGAACCTGTTATCCAGTGGTCCTCGGGGATGCTGATTTTGGTATAACCTTTTTTGCCGCCTTCATCGACCGTCTTAAAAAGGATCTGTCCCCCACTCTGTATCCTTATGGAATCACTCCATTTTCTGATGTCAAAATCGATATCGCCGGTGCTGACCATCCCGTCGATCAACGGGTTCTTTATAGTTCCGCGAACTACAAGCGGACCGCCTTCCTGAAGCATCGCAGCGGTACATCCAATCGGCAGCGCAGGCGCGGGACGACCCTTGACGGCGCTCAGATTAACGCTTCCCCTGGCAGAAGAAATGACGTTCTTTAATCCCCGCAACCACAGCGCCCCTACCGACCCACGCAACATCACATTCAGTCCTGACGGGCTGTGTTCGCCGCATACAAGCAACGACGACTCCCCGTCATCCAGACGCAGACCTGCCACAAGCAGTCGGCCCCCCGGTTCAAAACGAACAGCAAGCGCCCCTTTGTTTTCCAGCCTTACCTGTCTGTTGAAAAATTCCAGCCACAACGCATCCGGCGCGGAATCGAGCTGAGCGCGCAGATAACCGCCTTTGGAAAATGGAACTTCAATATGCAGATCGGCTGTAAGCGAACCGGTAAATTTCCTTGGTGAAATATCTGGAATCACGTCCTGAGGCGTCAGACCGACAATATCAAAATCAAGGTACAGGCCCGAAAATTTCCCGTTTTTCCAGATGACCCTGGCCTGTGGCCCGAACTTGACTCCGCGGAAAACCTCCTCGCCCGACAGGAAAAGATCCCCACCCTTTTTCCGCGTACCTGTGACCGTAACAGGGGCCACACGATATTCCTGCCAGACAAAATCGCGCAGACCGGCATCCCCGGAGATAGCCGGATCCACAAGACTTCCACTGACAGCAACACCGGCAGACACAAGGCCGGACACGTCACTTTCCGAACCGCCCCCCATCAACGTTTTCAGGGGTACATCAGTAACGTTACCAGTCACGTCAATAACATCGTTGGCAAAGTCCAACATCCCTGAAACTGTTAAAGAACCTCCGCCCTTAACCTCGGAATCCGCTGTAAACGTTTTTATTAAGCCACCATCCAGAAATGCCTGAACGGACACGTGCTGAAGTTCGCGACCGGCAAACACAAGATTGTCCAGATCTGCGGCCAGCCTTGACGAAACAGTTTTCAGCGGCTTTGTCATGTCAAAGGAAAGACTGCGGGCCCTCACCTGACCGGAACCATAAACGCCAGCCCCGACAAGTTGCGGAATGCGGGCTAGATCCACTTTTGTCACTGAAATATCAGTAAGTTCGACGATTCGATCCGGCGCCGACGATCCCGGGGACGCCAATAAGGGAATCTTTCCGGATTCGACCTGCAATCTGGCAAAAGACGACAACGCATTAAGTTGCGAAATCATCAGGTTGCCTTTCAACAGCCCAACTTCGGCTGTTGCCGTGCTGACCTGCCACTTGTCCACTGCAAAATCGGTCACCGTCGCGCTGGCAACCCCTGTAGGTGACGACAGAAGGCCGTCAAAAGAGATCCTGGCCAGACTGACAATACCGTCCATTTTCAGGCCGAACGGCCTTACAAGGGAACTTACTGACTTGATCAGACTTCCTTCCGCAATCAGTCGGTCACGGCCAAAATCGACCAACCCGGCCAGGGACAATCGGTCGGTACCTGAAACGATGTGAAGTGCAGAAACATCAATCAGCGGTTTATGCAGATCAACGCCTGAAATGGCTGCATCCACGTCAAGACTGAAAGTTCTGGCATCCAGCACTCCCCTTTTTTCGAGCTCGCCCGAAACCTTACCTGCCAGGCCAAATTTCAGTTCAGGCGGCAACACATAAGGGCCCGGGAGTGGCGGACTTTCCGATGAGACTGTAAGTTTGAAATCCCCGCCAATCGACCCTGGAACCGGAACCGCATCCGATTGCAGTTTAATTTTCATCACTTCAAGAACGCGTGCCGTATCCAGGGCGGTAAATGACAACCCGGCACCAGCCTTCCATCCAACAGGACCGGCAGCAGACCCTGGATAGAAGACACCATCAACCAGATCAATCGCCGTGTCATTCCATCGTGACATGGCGCTGATGTTCCCGAAACGATACTGACCTGACTGGTCTCGCCCGCCGGTTACTGCGGCCGTCACATGACCCAGTTCAAGGCCGACGGCACGAAGCCGTGGCGAGTCAACTTCCAGGCTGAATTCAAGATTACTCTTATCCCCGCTGCCTTTAAGGCGAATATCCATCGGACCGGAAACCTGGTCACCGGTAGCCGTTTTCACCACATGACTGCCATCGGGAAGCTGCAGCGCCGCCGAAAGGCTGTATTTCAGATTTTTTACCCACGAAAGGTAGCCCTTCTGTGCATCGAGGGCCCCGAAATCAAAACCGGAACGGAATCTTTCAAAGCTGATTTCATCCCAGTTATACACAGCGCCATCTATGAAACCCTGGCGCAGCTTGATATCACGCGGAATCTGGTCTATCCCGGGGGCAAAATGAATATGACCGATACCGGACAGATAGTTAACAAATTCTGACTTGACCAGCACATGGATGTCCCTTGTATGCAGATCCACGGAAGCCTTCAGGTCTATCCCCTTAACGGTCAGGTCCCAGTCAGGAAACTCAAGGACCGCCTGCCCGTCTGACGCCGTGACTTTGTCTACCTGCAAAATAAAATTGAACGGGTTCGGGTTCACAGGTCTTGGAATTTGCGAAGCAAACGCGTCAACCAGTTCAAGATGATTCGCCTTGTCAAATTGCAACAACACCTTGAAATTGTTTATTTTAACTGAATTGACGTGCAGTTTCAGTTCGCGGGAACCGGTATTCATTACAAATTTCAGCAGAGGCAGCAGATCAACGCGGACCCTGACACTTCCGGCCGTGATGATTGACTTGCCTGTCGGCGTCTTGATTTTGACGTCTGTGACATCAATCATCCACGGAATTGGACTGGTCTGAATGCGACCGAACTCAAAGCTGCCGGGGATAACACCGACAAGCAGACCGGCCAGCCGATCCGGGAAATGACTTGAGTTCAATATGAAAAACAGGGCCGTAAAAACTACGGCCAGAGCTATGGCTGTCCTGGTGACAAAGACGTACAGACCCACACCAAGTGATCTGAATATCTTTTTGACACTGACCGCCATCGATCTCCTCAGGGCCGGGTAAAGTCCCGCGCAATATCAAAATTTACCATGACAATGCAACTACTATACAGTTAACGACCTTATTGCCCGGGCCGGGGGCTGAAACAGCCTTGACCGGCCGGACATTTGGAAGTCTAATTTTTTCAACACGATCGCAAGGCCTGACCACAATCAGGCCGCTTTATGGAGGGTAATATGGACAAAAAGATTCCCTGCGAAACCTGTGGCTTCCGGGCTAAGTACGACAACAGCCCTGAATCGTTCCTGGGCCGTCTGTGGCGCTGGCACGCCGGTTGGTGCCCCGGCTGGAAGAAATACATGCAGTCGATTCCTGCAGAAAAGCGCATCGAACTGGCAAATCGCTACCACATGAAAAAGTATCTGTAGAAGCACGACTGGACCTGTCTGAATATCCAGTTCAATTCCCCACCATTTGTCCAGACTCAACAACGGCAAAAAAGCCTGAAGTCCCTGTAAATCAAGACATCCTGAAGTCGGCACACGACTTGAAATAACAGGCCGCCTGGATGCGGAACGCAGAGGTTGGCATGAGCGTGCGGGTGATTTCAGCGGTACTTAACGGCATCGACGGATTGATGGTCGATGTCGAGGTGGACATCTACCGTGGCATCGGACATTTCGACATTGTGGGTTTGCCTGAAGCGTCAGTGCGCGAAAGCCGGGTGCGCGTAACTTCGTCGCTGCGCAACCTTGGTCACCGGATTACCAGCAAGTGGATAACGGTCAATCTGGCCCCGGCCGACCTGCGCAAGACAGGGTCACTGTACGACCTGCCGATCGCGCTTGGCGTACTTGCGTGCATGGACGAAATCCCGGCGGCGGCTCTGGACACTCGACTGTTTGTCGGCGAGCTGTCGCTTGACGGTCAGGTCAGACCAATCCCTGGCGTTTTACCCATGGTTTCAGCAGCTTTCAAGGCCGGGATCACGGAAGTCATCGTACCGGTTGAAAACGCCGACGAAGCTGCTGTCGTCCAGGGTGTTACATGCATCCCGGCATCGTCACTGGCAGACCTGATCGCCTACCTGAACGGTGACTTACGAATTGAACCGCATCAAATCACACCGCCGGAAACGCCCGGGGACAAGACGGGTGACCTTGCGCAGATTGATCTGGCTGATGTGCGCGGCCAGTCACAGGTCAAGCGCGCCCTCGAGATCGCAGCCGCAGGACGCCACAACCTGCTGATGGTCGGCCCCCCGGGGTGCGGAAAGACTATGCTGGCGCGCCGAATCGTGTCGATACTGCCGCCCTTTACGTATGAAGAAAGCCTTGAGACAAGCCGCGTTTTCAGCGTTGCGGGGCTGTTGCGAAACCGTGGCGGACTGGTATCCGAAAGGCCGTTTCGCACACCGCACCACACCGGCTCACCGGCTGCAATCGTCGGGGGTGGCGGCAATCCAAGACCTGGCGAAGTGTCGCTGGCGCATAACGGCGCACTGTTTTTAGACGAGCTGCCCGAATGGCGGCGTGAAGTGCTGGAAGTCCTGCGTCAACCCCTTGAAGAGCGCCAGGTTTCAATTTCACGCGTCAGATACGCTGTCAATTTTCCGGCTGACTTTTTGATGATTAGTGCAATGAATCCATGCCCTTGCGGTTATCTCGGTGACATCCGGCATGAGTGTTCCTGCACATCACAGGAAGTGGCGCGTTACAGGGCGAAAGTGTCAGGACCACTGCTGGACCGCATCGACATACAGGTCGAAGTTTCGCCGGTACCTTTCCGTGAACTGGCAGGAACGACACCTCCGGCAGAATCATCCGCAGTTGTAAGGCAGAGGGTGCAGGAAGCGGTCGCCATCCAGTCAAAACGTTTTGCCAAATCGCCAAATAGATACAACGGACGAATGGACTCCCGGCAGGTGCGCCGGTTCTGTCGCGTGCCGGACGAGGCCGCCCACATCCTGGAACAGTCGATGGACCGCCTGGGCCTGTCTGCCCGCGCGTTGGACAGAATTCTGAAAGTGTCCCGAACAATTGCGGATCTGGACGGCAGCCCGGACATCCGCACCGAACATGTGACCGAGGCCGTTCAATACAGGTTGCTTGACAGGGCAATCTGCGGGAATCGGCTTGATTCAAATTCCTGACAGGAGGTTATATGAGCAGGAAGCACGAGGAACTGATGAACGAACTGGACAAACTGATCGCGACAATGGACCGGCAATTCGGAAAAGGCGCGGTGATGCGCTACGGGGACGGCCCGGTGGAACGTGTACCGGCGTTTTCAAGCGGCAGCATTTCGCTGGACAGGGCGCTCGGGATCGGGGGCATCCCGAAAGGCAGAATCGTCGAAATCTACGGGCCGGAGTCGTCAGGCAAGACAACGCTGACCCTGGAAGTCATCGCGCAGGCACAGAAGACCGGCGCGGTTGCGGCTTTCATCGACGCCGAGCACGCCTTCGACATCACGTATGCCAGAAATCTGGGCGTCAAGGTCGAAGACCTGCTGGTCAGCCAGCCTGACTACGGTGAACAGGCTCTGGATATCGCGGAAACACTTGTGCGAAGCGGATCCGTAGATCTAATTGTCGTCGACTCGGTCGCCGCCCTGGTACCGAAGGCCGAAATCGAAGGCGAAATGGGCGACAGCCATGTCGGACTGCAGGCGCGACTGATGTCACAGGCCCTGCGAAAGCTGGTCGGCCTTTGCTACAAACAGGACTGCACGATCATCTTCATCAACCAGTTGCGACTGAAGATCGGCGTAATGTTCGGCAATCCGGAAACGACGACCGGCGGCAACGCCTTGAAGTTCTACTCGTCGATCAGGCTGGACGTGCGTAAGAAAAGTTCGCAGAAAGACGGCAACGTCGTTACCGCCAACAGGGTCAAGGTCAAGGTCGCCAAGAACAAGATGGCGCCGCCGTTCCTGGAAGCCGAATTCGACATCGTGTTCGGGGAAGGCATCAACAAGACGCTGGACCTGATCGAGGCAGCAGACGCAGCCGGAATTCTTGAAAAATCGGGATCATGGCTGTCATTCAACGGCGAACAACTTGGACAGGGCCGCGACCAGGCCGACAAGCGCCTGCGGGGCGATGAAACACTGCGGGCCGCTCTGGAAGCCGCCGTGCGCAACGCCCCGACTTCATGTAAGCCATCGGCTGCTGCTTATGGTGACGAAGATTCTGCCGCAGCGTGACGTACGTGCTGACGCCTGGCCTGTGTGCTGATGCGTAACCTGCCTGCCGACACGAAATCAACAAACTTCAAGAAGCCGACAATCAGCGGATAAACGGAATCAAGGCCTTGCGATCCTTCGGATAGTCTTTGAAATTTTCGAGGTACCACTTATGGCTTGAAAAGGCTCGCGGAACCAGATTGGCTGCGGTCCACAGAACAAAGACTGCCGATGGCATGCACCACGTTGCAATCGCGAAACCGGTCCACTCAAGCAGTTCGCCCATGTAATTGGGGCACGAAACGTACTTGAACATGCCGCCGTAGGGGATTTTGTACGCGGTCTCGCCCGGCTTCAGAAGATTGCGCAGAATCGAGTCGGACTGGGTGTTGATATAAAAACCGACCAGAAAAATCACGACGCCGATCGCAAATCTGGGATCGTACAGCCAGGCCACATCATAGGCCGGGCCGAGCGTGTTCAGATAACGGCTGACGATGTAGGCGTTCAGCGTGTTGAACAGCAGCCCGAACAGCATGATGATGACCGACATATCTTTGCGGTTACCCTTCAGACGGAAAGGGAAAATAAACGTCCGGTTGATGTAGTGAAGTTCCCAGATACACAGAAAAACGATGTTCACCAGGCTGGTCGTGCGGTCACCGATGAAAAACAGCACGGCGAACAGCACCGGGGCCGGGAGTTCCATCAGCACCCAGCCCAGGGTGTCGTTCATTACAGGTCCCCAGCCTTTGCGGGTGTGCCTTCCGTAAGGGGCGGTCACAAACATCAGAAGCGGAAACACGATGGCGGCAAGCGCCACGAAGACCATCATCAGATAAAAATGAAAATACGGCTCAAATTTCAGAAACGCGGCGCAGTCCATATTACTACCTCTTTTTCAGAAAACCGGCTTCCTTGAACCACTTATAGGTGTCTTCAAGCGTTTCCGCAAACGGGCGCGGCTTATATCCAAGTTCCTTTTCGGCCTTGCTGTGCAGCAACTGGTCGTTTGCGCGAAGAGCGCACAGCGATTCCGGGGTGAACAGCGCCGGCATTCCGGTCACATTGGCAATCACAAGCGCCGCCGGGGCAACTGCGCGGGCAAGCCACATCGGGGTATCCATGCGGGGGGGCTTGCGACCGGCAATCGCGCTGAATTGATTCATTACTTCGCGCATCGGGACGTAGTTTCCGGTCAACAGATAGAGCTCGCCTTTGCGTCCGAGCTTTTCAGCAAGCATGGCACCGATGACCACGTCACGAACGTCAACCCAGTCAAACCCGCCGACAACACCGGCCGGCATCGTGCCGTTTGCAAGCGACAAAAAGACGCAACCCATTCTGGACTTCTTGAAATCCAGTCGGCCGATAATCCCGGACGGACAAACGATTACAGCATCAAGACCACGTTCAACAACGGCGAGCACTTCCAGTTCACCGTCACCCTTCGACTTGTCATAGGCCGGACAGCCTTTTCCACCAGAACGCTCGCGGGTTTCGTCGACCGGTTCGCCAAGCCTGTTGATATTTCTGGCGTGAACCGAACTGAAGTGAACCAGCCTGCGTACATTACAGGCAAGGCATGCTTCAGCGACATTTCTGGCGCCGTTGACGTTGATGTCACGCACCAGGCCGCCTTCAGGACCAACAATCGATATGCGGGACGCCAGATGATACACAACATCAGCGCCTTCAAAAGCTTTCTGCAGGCTGAGCTGGTCACGAACGTCACCGGGAACCCTTTCAACGTCAAGGCCGTCAATAGCGGCCGTGTCTTTATCGCCTTCCCAGACCAGGCATCTGACTTTGCGGCCTTCCGCCAGCAGGGCCCTGACCAGATTGCCGCCAACATGTCCTGTCGCACCAGTTACTACGGTAAGCAAGATGAGCCTCCATCGCTGAATCCATCAGACAACGTTGCCCGAATAGACCACGCAATCCGTAACGTCAACAAAAAAGTGACTTCACAAGTCAATCCGGAACAGGCGGGGGACAGGCCCCCTTCATCTCACGAAGCGAGCATCGCTGCCAGAATCGCGCCGCCGTTTTTGTCCATCGGCAGGTTGTTGTTGCCGCAGCGCGCGGACAGGCAGCAGGCGGGGCAGCCAGATTCGCAGGCACATCCGGAAAGTATCGAAGCGGCCGTACGCATAAGCTGTTTCAGGTCACCGAAAGCCCTTTCGCAAAGGCCGATTCCACCTTGATAACCGTCGTAAACAAACAGCGCGGGGGCGCCGGAATGTGGCGCCATCGTTATTGAAAAACCGGCCAGATCATCGGGATCGCAGGACAGGGCCAATGGCGCAATCCCGACCAGCGTGTGTTCCAGCGCATGAATCGCACCAAGCAAATCAGTGACACCTGGCGGCGCCTGTGGGCTGAAATCGATCCAGAAACCTGTCGTTTCAAGCGTCTGGACCGGCATATCCAGTGGGCCGCCACCAATAACGCGATTAAAGCGCTTCATCAGGAAACTGGAAATGTGGGTAGAAATCTTGAGCGACCCGAGACCAACGGTGAAAACATCAGAATAACGGCTGTTTTCTGAACGACCCAGTTCACCGGACCGGAACTGCTGCATGATCTCGGCCTGACGGTCAGAATGCGACACGGTGTAATAATCAACGTCCCGCCGTGAAAGGCGCGCCCGTAACCCGTCCAAATCAAGCTCTTCGACAACCCATGTTTTGGTCTGATGCAGATAGACCGCCCCTTTGAACGCGTCGCGCATCGCCCTGCTGAAATCAATAGTTTCAAGAAGTTCCCCGCTGGCCAGATCAAAAAGCGCGACCGTTCTGTCGCCAATCTTGTCCAGTTTCACAGCTTCCTGAGGCCGGACAGTCCCGCCATATATGTAACCATGTTCGGTTTCGTGAAGCAGGCCGCCCTTCGCAAGACCGGCGGCGATACCGGCTTCAGGCTCCGTATCAGGGCTGATGCGGACAGGCAGCTCTGATGCGGCGCAAAGCATGTGCCCGGCAAGGATATGCTCGTTTTTCAAGTCTATCGTGGCGCGTTCCCAGCCACGCATAAGCAGAACTTCAGGGTGGGCAATCACGTACTGGTCAAGGATGTCTTCAAACGCCACAAATACCGAAAGACTTGGCGCACCTCGACGACCGGCACGCCCGACCTGCTGCCAGAACCCGCTGATACTGCCGGGATATCCCGACATCACCACGGCATCAAGATCACCTATATCAATCCCGAGTTCCAGTGCGTTGGTACTTACAATTCCCCTGATAACACCGGCTTTGAAATCCCGCTCAAGGTGACGCCTTTCTTCAGGCAGATAGCCTGCGCGGTATGGCGCCACCGGCAGCCCGCCACTTGACTTGCCGGCAAGCCCGGCCACCAGCTCGGCCGTTTTTCTGGAACGTGTAAAGCACAGCGTTTTGATCCCGCGGCGCAGCAGGTGCCCGACGATGTCGCGCGTCATTGTGTTGGCAGATGCGCTGTAGTCAGAGTCGGGCCCGGGCGCCCCGCCATTGAAAAACACGAGCGTCTTTTCGCCAGCCGGCGAACCGTCCTGATCGATTACCAAAAAATCAGCGCCGGTCAGCGCAGACGCGTGTTCACCCGGATTCGCAATCGAAGCAGACGCAAGAATGAACTGCGGATCGGCCCCGTAAGCGCGTGCAACCCGGGTTAGACGGCGCAGAACCTGCGCCACATTCGAGCCGAACACGCCTGTATAACGGTGGGCTTCGTCGATGACGATGTACTTCAAATTTGCGAAAAACCGCCGCCACATATGGTGATAAGGCAGCGTTTCATGGATCTCAAACGGGTTTGACAGCACTACCCGCGACATCTGCCTGATCTTCGGACGCTTCAGACGCGGGGTGTCGCCATCGTAAACGGCCGCGTCGATCTGCAACCCGGAAGCCTGTTCAGCGACATTGAACGTCAAAAGTTGATCGTTGGTCAGCGCCTTGAGCGGATACAGAAAAAGTGCGCACGCGTCTTCGTTTGTTGCCAGTTCATGAAGTACCGGCAGCAGGAACGCAAGCGTCTTGCCGGACGCAGTAGATGTCGAAAGAATGACGTTTCTGCCGGAAACAGCCTGCCGACACGCATCGGCCTGATGCGCATAAAGCTTTGAAATGCCTATATGTTCCAGGTAATCGCGCACCTCCGGCGCAAGCGTTTCCGGTATATCCGCAAAGACCGGGTCGCGAACAGGGTATTCCTGAATCCGTGTAATCTGGCCGCTGTACCAGGTGGCCTTCTGCATCGAATCAAGGGCGGCAGCAATGTTTTCATTACCGTCCATCTTCAGCCCCGCCTTCAAGCACCGGTGCCGCATGATCCGACGTCGCAAAGCGGCTCAGATGTTCAGCATAAAGACGGACTGTCTGCTCCATGTCGTACGAATTGTGGATTGCGATGGCCGCCAGAAGCCCGGCATTCAATTCAGGATTCTTCAGATACATGTCATAAAACCACGGCACCAGGGCGCCGGGCACGTCATCTTCACGGCTCAGGCCAAGCACCTCGGAAGCCAGCGT
>CAZFVA010000013.1:0-56032 GCA_964522105.1 uncultured Anaeromyxobacteraceae bacterium | reverse complement strand
CGCTCGGAAATCAACCGCAGCAGACGATTGGTATCGCCCTTATCAACCCACCGGATAATCTTTTCGGCCATCCGTCCAAAACGCGGGTGATCAACCAGATCATCAATAACCTCAGCACCTTCACAACACAACGTCGCCGTCATACGGTCGCGGACGCCTGGCAGAAGCCACAACGACCGCCTGACTTTTTCAGCCGCAACCTGGCGCGACAACGCCGGTACCATCACATTCGTAGTGCGAACAGATTCCAGCAGATCTTCCCGACCGGAAGACTCAACATGACCAAGCACGTCAGCTAGAATCTCCCTGACTCCGGCGCCCCTGTACTTTGTACGCCACAGATCAAGTTGAGCATATGGATCGGCATCGTCAGTTACGAAAGGCCCGGGGGAACGACCGCCTGGACCGGAATTTCGAATACCGTAACCTGGAGCCTGTGCGGCAACCTGCGACAGGCGGCCGGACGGCCCTGACAGGCTGGCGGCCGGATCAAAGGCTTCGCCAAACATCGGGATATTCTTGCCGACAGGCATCGTCGTGGCTGAATGGGACACAATCTTCCGTTGCGGATTCTGACCGGACGTTTCAGGAGCAACTTTGCGCGGCAAAGCCTGCCGCCGCTTACCGGCCAGATCGCCGTCGCGCTCCTTCAGTTCATCAAGCTTTCTTTTCAAAAGCTCGGCGATCTTTTCCCTGGATTCAAGCGTCACAAGCCCGCCCCCGCTGAAGACCCGACATCGGCAGCGCACCTGAACCCGATATGCCCATCCCAGAACTCCGGCGGATGATAATCCCTGGCTGACGTCCTGATACGCTGATGAAATTCCCTGAAAGAACCGCCTTTCGTCACACGCTGCTCGCCTTCTTCAGAGCCTTTCGGATTAAGCGTGCGGGAACCGGCATGCGAATCAGCCCACCAGTCAGACACCCACTCGCCGACATTCCCGGCCATGTCATTGCAACCATAAGGACTTGGCCATTTGGCAAAATAGCCAACAGGCCCGTCATATTCCCACTGATCCCGCATCCACAGGATCTTTGCCAGGCCGTCGCCCCAGTTTGCCCGGAACACGCCGTCTTTGTCAGGTTCATCATCACCCCACGGATACCTGCGCCCGTCAGTACCGCGTGCGGCCTTTTCCCATTCGGCCTCGGTCGGCAGCCTTTTGCCTTCAAATCTGCAGAAACGGTCCGCATCTTCCCAGGTTACGCAGTTGATGGCGTACTGCAGCCTGTCTGATTCACCAAAGTTACATTCCCCGATTGCCGGGGGCTCCGGACACGCCCCCTTGCTGACGCACCGCATATAGCGCCCGACTGTCACTTCGTTGACATCAATAAAGAAAGTGCTGACCGATACCTGCCCAGCCGGTTTTTCAGAAGGCGCGCATTTGTCGTCAACGACACCGTTTGCACCATCGCCGCATCCCCTGAAAAACGGCCCGCCGGGTACAGCAGCCATGCCTTCAGGCACTCGAAGGCGCGACACATCGGCCTGTCCACGGCCAGTGCCATCATGTCGGCCACTTCCTGAAGCGCCAGCTGCCGGATTACCAACGCTGGCACTACTGCCCACCCCACCGGGACCTGCATCAGCAGACCCTGAAGTCCCCTTGCAACCGACAAACAATATTGCGACGGGAATCAGCAACAATGTCAGGTACATTCGAGCCATTTCAACCACCGGAATGGGGCAATAAACAAAGTGGCACACACTGAAATACTACACCGTTTCAACAGGTAAAAGGCCGCTTCATGTACAATAGGCGCCGGACCTTTTGCGGACACTACAATTGAGACATCCAGATATCAACCAGAACAGACTGCCGGAAGTGCTTGCGCCGGGCGGAACAATTCAATCAATTGAAACGGCGATGGAGCACGGCGCCGATGCCGTCTATCTAGGCGTTGGAAGCCTGAACGCACGTGCAAGGGCAGAAAACCTTACTGAAAAACAGCTTCCGGGGATTGTGGAGTTTGTCCATTCCTTCGAATCTAAAGTCTATGTAACGATGAATATCCCGGTCACAACCGTTAACGCAAAGGAAACCGCAAGGATTCTGGCGCTGTGCCGGGAAGCCGGGGCTGACGCAATAATCGCGCGTGACCCGGTCCTGATGAAGACAGCCAGGGCAATAACCCCGGACCTGCCTGTCCACGCCAGCACACAGGCCGGTGTTCATTCAGTTGAAACGGCGCGTCACATGGCTGACCTCGGCTGCCGCCGGGTAATTCTTGCACGCGAATGTTCGCGCCGGGATATCGAGGCAATCAGAACGGCCCTGCCTGAACTTGAAGTCGAAGTCTTCGTTTTCGGAGCCATGTGTTTCGGCATATCCGGCCTGTGCATGATGGGACACGCGGTTTCTGGCCGATCGGGAAACTACGGTTCGTGCTGTCAGTCCTGCCGCCTTCCCTATTTCAGCGATGAAGGAAATTCGATCGGTTTCGCCTTCAGCATGAAAGATATGGACCTTACGTCCCATATTCCGGAACTGGTTCAAATGGGCGTCCATTCGTTAAAAATTGAAGGGCGCCTGAAGACACCGGCCTGGGTTGGCTGCGTCACGCACTGGCTTCGAGCCGCGCTCAACAAGCCTGAATCAGGACTGACCGCCGACGAAGCCGACAAGTTCAACAGGGAAATCTCGGTCCTGTATTCGCGACCACGTACCGATGCCTGGTTTCGGGGCGTCACCGATGCTTCCGAGATCCTGTCGATCGGCAACCAGACCCACACAGGCCTTGATGTCCCCATATTCAGAGTAGTCCGGGGCTACGACGGACCTGAACTGGGATTTATTACCCCGGTTGATATCAATATCCGTGACGGTCTTCTGGTAAAGATACGTGACGAAGGCGCACCGGAAGGCGCTTCGTTCATTCCGATGGGAATTAGAACTCTTCTGGACGGGCGCGGCAGAACGACCGTCCGGATTGCAGCAGACCGCGACGTCTGCATCCCTCTTGGTGAAGATTTTGCCGACAGCGAAATAATCGGTGTCGCAATCCACTCGGCTGACTCGGTCAGGGCAAAATACCGCAAAGTCGAAACCCACGTAGACGCGTGTGTTGCAGAAAACGAGCTGCCAAGGCCGGAATTTACACGCGTCGAAGTCACATCGGAAACCATTTCTGCATCGATGAAAATGGGCAGGTTCCACGCAGACGGCAGCGTCCATATTGAATCCGAACCGGCCAGGTCCGGCGGCCTTGACGAACAGAAACTGATCAAGTACTTCGGACCCGCCAGCTATGATATCCAGCCGGGATTATTCATAAATCCAACCTTGCTGAAATCTGCCAGGCGCGAACTCAACACGACATTTGAGACATCCCGGGATGAAAGCATCAACTCTCTGGAACAGAAGGCGCTGTCGCACATCAACGAACAGGCTGAATCATTCTACCCGAACGATGACGACCTGCTGGCCAGGGGAAACAACACTGCCGCAATTTCACGTGTAACCGGGATGACCGCAGGACGCGTATTTACGTCATCCGGCGACGGATTCATTATTGAACCTGAAGAAAACGTGACCAGAATCAGAAAAATCTGAAGTAATATACCGACCATAACGGCAGCCCGGAAGGACCGGGGAAAGGAGAAGCCATGTACAAAGTGATTCTGCTCAGACACGGCGAAAGCCAGTGGAACCTTGAAAACCGCTTTACAGGCTGGACAGATGTTGATCTGTCCGAAACCGGCCTGCTTGAAGCGCTGGCGGCAGGAAAGACACTGAAACAGGAAGGGTTTGAATTTGACATCGCGTACACGTCTGTCCTGAAAAGGGCAATCAAAACGCTGTGGATCACCCTTGAACAGCTTGACCAGATGTGGATACCGGTTGTCCGCAACTGGAGACTGAACGAGCGTCACTACGGCGCCCTTCAGGGCTTGAACAAAGCCGAAACTGCCGAATTACACGGCGAAGAGCAGGTCAAACTGTGGCGCAGAAGTTATGACGTGCCGCCACCGGCGCTTGACACCGCCGACCCCAGATATCCAGGCCATGACCGCCGGTATGCTGACCTGACGTCGGAAGAACTGCCACTGACTGAAAGCCTGAAAGCAACAGTTGACAGATTTGTCCCGTACTTTGAGCAGACTATCGGCCCGATGATCAAGTCAGGCAAGCGGGTCATCATCGCAGCGCACGGTAACAGCCTGCGGGCATTGGTGAAATATCTGGACAACCTGTCGGATGAAGATGTCATAAATCTTAACATTCCGACCGGCATTCCCCTGTACTATGAGCTTGATGAAAACCTGAAACCGATCTGTTCCCGCTACCTGGGCGATCAGGACGCAATTACCAATAAAATTCAAGCGGTTGCAAATCAGGCAAAGAAAAAAGACTAATCCCGCTTCCAACCGTCCCCCAACATTCTTTATGCGCGAATTATTAGTATCTCAAGGACTTACAGTAAAGTACGCCATTAGCAGTTGATAATAACTGCAATCGATCGGGGCACCAGGGGGGGCCAGCATGCAGGAAAAGCGAGTTCATCAGCGAAAACCACTTCAAGGGGAAGTCATCTGCTACATTGACGGGCAGCGTTTTGACGCCCTGGCTAAAGACATCAGCCTTGGCGGCATGTTTGTCAAGACGCCGAATTCGAAAGCCATCAACAACGGGGCCCTTGTCGGTCTTGTGTTCCCGGGTGGCTCACACTCCAGTACGACGTTCATTTTCGGCAAAGTGGCCCGCCACCAGGAAACCCCTGACGAAGGCCTGGGGCTGTGCTGGGAAAAAGCTGTCTGCGCAGGATCCCCGGATGCTCTGGCAAAATTCCTGCTGGTCCTTTTCGAAATCCGGAATCCAAAAATAGTATCCGAATCAACCAACCGCGGACCCAGGAGCGTCTATAAATTTGAAGACAATCCGTCGGCACCGGCAACAACAGCGTCACCGGATATGCGCTTTTCCGCTGTAAACAGAAACCTGAACAAATCGGCGTCTGAAGGGGCCCTTACCGGATTCATCAAACGCGAAGACACCAGTTTTGATTGCTATATCAAGGGCTTCCTTATGGAGGGCCAAAGAAAATTCCCGGTGTTGATTACCAAACTGGGAATTACCTCGGCAATGGTCCGCACTGTTGTTGAACACGACCAGTGGTGGTCACGCGTCGAACTGCATTTCGAGATACCGACCAGAGAAGGATTTGCGCCAATCCTGGCGCGGGGCGAAATCAAGCTGATAGATCCGAATGATTTGCAGAACCTGCCGGTAGCATTTGGTTTTGTAGATGAAGGTGAATCGCCCGGGATATATTCACGGTATCTGAAATGGCTGCAGTTTCACCAACTTGCAAAGTCACCAGATCAGACAACAAAAAACTCAAACTGACAATCTTCAGGACCCGGCCACATTATTGAAATGAAGCCACTTCAAATACCTGCGCAGAATTCCAGGCGAAGCCCCTTCATCAAGCCTTGAAAAGACCATTCTGAATCCAGGTTCTTTACCTGTAACAACCGAAGTCATCCTTCCGTGACATTTCAGAAGAGTCTCGCCGCGCTTCGTTCCAATAAAGAAAGAAAGCTCGAGCTTTTCAGTGTCGTCAACAGGCACGAACGGGGAAGCTACCATTGCCGCAGTCAGGCCAATCTGAGTAATGGCGACCGGAAGGTGTACCCCGCGCATTACAAGAACACCATTGACTGAACATGGCATGACGGTATCAGACTTTTCCACAACCGACGAAACCTGTCCGGCCCGACCGTGCCCTGTAGCCGTAATATGGGCATCCACAACCGTTTCAGACTCGGCGGAATGCCCGACTGGCACACCGGTTGTAATCGTAACCAGCGAAATTTCTTCATCACTTACATCAAGATTTTCAAAACAGAACTGAAGGTCATCAAAGACCTTATCTGAATCTGAAGATGCGTGAGGCGCTGAAACTGCCATCGGGGGTACAACAGGCTGGTCAATTTCGATGCCTGCGTCGCTTTCGTCATTATCCTGAGCAGTAACGGCATCATCAGAATCATATAGAAACGGTATATCAACAAACGATTCATCTTCAAAAGCGCGTGAGGTAACAGTCCCCGAGGAATCGGAACGCGCACCTTCCCGCACAGGAAATCTATATACACTTCTTGTCAGACCCGACCCGGCGCCTGAACCGCTGACTGACTCAAGCTCGATCACAGGGTTGGCAAGACCAAGAAGCTGATCCAGAAAAACCTTTAATTCATCAGGCGCACCGGCAGAAACAGCCTTTTCCCACTCAACAGCAAAGCCGCGCACAGGAACATCCTGCTTGCGAACTACCCTGCCGAAAAGGAATGTCGTGCTGACGCCGGCACTTTCAGAAACAAAGACGAGCCCCGCCAGAGCACCAATCGGAACGGGACGGGCCATATCTGTGCCTACGAAAACGCCACCGACACTGATATCAAGCGCGTGGGCTTCCAGGCGAGCCCCGTCTATGTAGCATGTGACTTCGAAGTCGAGTGGCCGCCGATGAACCTTTCTTCGCTCCTTCATGACGTTTTCTTCACTATGCCGCCTTAGCTGATTGTATTAAACACTGTCCTTATTATTCAATATGTTTGAGTAATTCTAAAATAAATCTGATCAATGCCCACGGTGCGCGGTTCGTGCGATGACGCACACTTCCGGCACCCGGCCTGGCAACGTGTGCGCATACGCACAGATCATCCGGCAAACCAGCCAGCAAGGCGGCCCGGACAAAAAAGAACGCAAATGAAACAGTTTGAAACGACACGAGTTTTCAAAAACATTCGTCGGCAGGTTAGAATTGGCCCGATTCTGGCTAATAAACGCGTCACCTGATTTGTTTCAGGAAAATGGAGGTTAATAATGAAGTACTCAAGAATTCTGGCAGCAACATTATTTTCAGTTTTGATTCCTGCCTCTTCTTTTGCAGAAGACGTAGACAGCGTATTCAAAAAGATGGACGACGTGACGAACGGCTATCAGGACTCGTTCATGTCAATTCACATGATCGTCGTTGACGTAAACGGATCCGAAAAAACGTATGACTACGACATCTACCAGAAAGGCAGCCAGCGCCTTCTGAAGTTCCTTTCAGGCGAAGTCAAGGGCATGGCGACCCTGGTGAAAAGCCCGTCCGAAGTTTATGCATACCTGCCATCGCAGAAAAAGACACGGCGCATTGCCGCACATAAGATGGGCCAGTCCTTTGCGGGTTCGGACATGACGAGCGACGACATGGCTTTCACGAGCTGGGTCAAGGCTTACAAGCCAGTTCTGGACAAAGAAGACGAACAATACTGGTACATTACGGCCACAGCGCTGGAAAATGCGCCGTTCCCGACAACAAAAATCAAGATCGATAAAAAGAATTATCAGCTTGCCGAATTCGCCTATTACAACGACAAAAATGAGCTTATCAAGACGTTTACAAACACCGGAATGAAGGACTGGGGCGGATGCTTCCGCAATCAGTTCGTCGTCATCAGTGATGGCCGCAGCAAACACAAAACAAAACTTGAAGTCCGCGAATTCAAAATTAACCAGGGCTACAAGGACGACATGTTCTCGAAGCGCGAACTTGAGTGGGGCCGCTGAAATGAAAAAAATGATTGCCTGTGTTCTGCCGGCCCTGCTTGCGGTGCTGATATCTGTTCCGGCATCCGCCAACTGGACCGATATTCTGTCGTTTTCAGGGTACCTGCAGAGTGACGTCAGTTTCATCGTGGAAAACAACCGTGGCCCGGTCCCCGGCGATGGTTACCGCTTTGACACAAACCGGAACGACCTGAATTTCAAGCTTCGCATCGACCCGAACAGCAAAGTCGCCATAGTCACAGATATCCGATTTCGCCTGTACGGCCTGTATGACGGAATCAACCTGGTAGACCTGGCGAAACGCGGCCCGATTGACCCGTGGGATTTTCAACTGAACGAAGCATACCTGATGGTCAAGGGAGTTCCGTGGAGCAAGATGGACTTCAAGATCGGCCGTGTCATCGAGACATGGGGCACAGCCGACATGTTCAACCCGACCGACAACCTGAACGCCAGGGACTTTTCGGACCCGCTCGATTTCTTTGCTAAAGTCCCGAACGAAATGATCGAAATCAACATCTACCCGACCGACTGGCTGACTATTACGGCAGTCTGGGAACCTATTTTCAAACCGGCCCAGCTTCCACGATCCGCCAAGAACGCGTTCGCACTTCCCCGCGATGCCAACGGCAATGTAACCGGCTTCCCGGCCATGCCGATGGACACAAACGCCATGATGAATGGTGGCGGGCTTGGCGACATCGACACCGATGCATTGCTGGCTGCTCTGCCCGACGGCCTTATGGGCGACGCCCTGGCGCTTGTCGGATCAGGCAAGATCACCCGCGAGCAATTCATCGCACTTCTTAACAATTACGCGCGCATCAACGAGCCGGAAGTCGGCGTATGGACACCGAATTTTGACATCGCCAACACACAGGCTGCACTGAAATTCCAGTTCAACATCGACCCGGTAACTTTTTCACTGTCGTACTTCTACGGCAGGTTCCAGTTCCCGGTAGCTTACTGGGGTCTGGTCGATATCGTCAGCCCGGGCAAGGCCCCGGAACCTACGGCGTCGGTAACCGACTACGAAGCCTACGATAAGAAAAAACTGAACGTCAACGTGCTGGCAGAAACGTACTATCCCAGAATGCACGTCCTTGGCGCCGACTTTTCGTATTCGTCATCAAACAAGTGGGTTCCCGGCTTCTTTGCTGAGGCCGCGCTGATTTTCCCGGAACAGGTCAACTTCGGATTCAGGACGTACCTGGACGGCAAGTTGCTGCTCAGTTCTTCAAACGTCAACGTGCCGACGACTCCGTTCATCAAGGCTACAATCGGCGCCGACTGGTCATACAAGGACTGGATTTACATCAATGTCCAGTATGTCCGCGGATTCTATGATGAATTCAACGACATGTACGGCCTGCACAACTACTTTGTCCCGAACCTTGATCTGATGTTCTTTGACAACGAGTTGCTGATCAGGCTGACATCAGCGCTGAACTGCGACGACCTGTCTTTCATGCTGTTTCCAACTGTCACCTGGACAGTCGTCCCGGCAGTTGAACTGAGCCTCGGGTACATGGGCTTTTTCGGACCTACCCAGCCCACAATGGCCAGGGAACTGGACGTAAGTGACCTGACGAAAATCGACGCCGCTAAAGCCGTCAGCATGATAATCCCGGAATACGCGGACAAGTCACGCTTCGGGCAGCTCGCATCAGGGCGCAACGTCGTGTTCTTTAAAGCAAAAGTGAACTGGTAGGAGAATGATTATGAAAACAGTGAAGACTGATATTGGTCTCCTGCCCGGACTTGTCGCAGTCATGTCGCTTGTCGCGGCCTTCAGCCAGATTGGCTGCGGCTGGGGCGTTGACGGACTGGACAGAATGGACAAATTGTATCCGCCCGATGTGCCGGACGTATCCGGTGAAGTCATCGTGACGGACATTATTGAAGACAACGTTCAGACTGACGTCGTGACCGATTTGCCGGTCGAAAATGATGGCGTCATCGTTGATGACACAATCTGGCCCGACGTGTCCTACGTGGGCCTTGATGGAAAATGGGCGGCAAGACTGGTTTCCAATGGCATCATGACGGTCCCGATGGTTGGCGAGCGCCCGATGGCAACAACCGACCTGTTCATTGCCGAAAAGACGACAGACGGCCTTTCGCTTACGTTCTGCGACGAACTGATCGATGTTGAACCAACGGCTGATTTCAATACAACGACAACCACGAAGCCGGCTTTGCGGGACGCGATTGCGGAGGTCCCTGTAATTGTCGCAACCAATGGCGATACCGTCAGCGTTCAGGAAATTGTTTGGACCTGGGCCCTGGCCGGGACCATCGGGGCCGATGATCCATTTCCGACCGACGTAAATCTGGACAACTACCCGGACATCGACAGCGACACAAATCCCGGCGTCACAATTGCCGTTTCTCTTGTTCTGTGGGATGCCCCGACCACCGGCGAGCGCTACATGGCCAAACGCGTTAAGTTCAGTTTGGACGAAGGCACCATGTCGGAAGACGGCCGCTGGATAACCGGGGCCATGACGTTCGAGGTTGAAGAAAAGGTTCTAGGGGCAAATCAGCCACTGCTCAACAACGGAGCCGCCGTTGCGCCGGGTACGGAAGGCACCGGATACCAGTTCAGGCGCGTCGACGATGCATTCGACTGCGCAACCCTGGTAGCCGACCACAAGGCACTGTTCAGAACGGCCCCGTAGCATCCACCAATTCGGAAGCCACCCTCTGTGGTGACCGCCTGGAGTCAAAAAATGACCGGACAAATTCCAGCAATGTGCCGTGATACATGGGAAAAAGTTCACGACTTTCTGGTTAATAAACGCATTGCGATGCTTATAGTCGCGACCGTTATTACCGGCATCACGCTCAGCCAGTTTCCGGCCTTGAAGGTTGACGACAGCCCGACCGCGTTTCTTCCGCAGGACATCAAGGAAGTCACGTTCTGGCAGGATCTGAATTCAAGATTCGGGGCCCTGAACAATCTTATGATCGGCCTTGAAGAACCGTCACTACCATTGACATCCGAAGGCCTGACCCGGGTCGCCACAATCACGAAACGCATCGAGGAAATGAAAAAGGACGGGGTCCTGTCAGCAAAAAGCGTAATCAACATTGACGCCACCGAGATTGACGAAGAAGGCACCTTAAACGTCGACAATCTGGTTCCTGCAGTCCCGACGACCCAGGAAGGGCTGGACGCGCTGGCAAGCAAGATTCAGGGCAATACGCAGGTTCCCGGTGCCTTCATATCACACGACATGAAGGCCTACGTCGTCATGGTCAAACTTGCTGACGGGGCAGATTCGGCAGATCTGGCGGCCAGAATTATCAGCATCGTCGAGGAAGAACGCGGACCTTTGTCTTCTTACTACTTCGGCTCGGCCTTCGCCATCTACCAGGTGTCGAAAAGAATCATTGATGCGCTGCGCTGGGTCGTCCCGGTGTTCGCAATAGCCCTGTTCGTAGTTCTGTTCATCGGTCTGCGCCGACCGGCCGCATTCCTGCTGACACTGCTGTGCGCCGCTCTGCCGCTGGCGTGGTGGCTGGGGACCCTCAAAATCCTCGGGATTCCCGTTACCATGCCGGTGCTGAACGGGTCTCTTCTGCTTCTGACCTTAGGCGCCCTGGTATTTGCCAGAGTTGCCGAGGGCCGGACTCGCGGACTGCAGACCTTTTTTCCAATTAAATCGATCGCAATGTTCCTTGTGGCCGCCATTGGATTCGCCGTCGTTACGGCCTGGCTTAACTACGTAAACGTTTCAATTCCGTTCTTGAACGGCTTCAGCCTTGCCGTGGCGATCGGATTCGTAGTTCTGGCAGTATCATCCGTGCTGTTCATCATCCCGATTATGACGCTTCTGAAACCTGCGCCGGAGCTTACCACCCCGGTCCCGTCAAGACAGAACGCACGCGGCGCAGTCCGTGCATTCGCGATGCTGTGTGCGGTCGGCGTTATTGGCCTGTCGCTATTTTCAATCAGCAACTTCAAATTTGCTGTATCACTTGAAGACATGTTTTCACCGAAAGAAGACGTCGGCAAAGGCGTTGATTTCTTTGACAGAAAGCTTGGCGGAAACGAGATTCTGCAGGTAAGCGTCAAGGGCGACTTCAGCAAAGCGGCGCCGCTGAACCGGCTTATGCGGTTCACGGACATTATCGAAGGGTCCGGGCAATTCGCAGATGTGCGGTCAATAACTCAAGTGCTGGCCTACCTTGCGTCCGGCATGACAGGCACGTACTGGATTCCACCGACAGATGGACAGGTACGCGACATCATGTTCTTCATCGCGGGCATCGAAGAAGTCAAATCACTGATAACACACGACCGCGACGAAGCCATGCTGGCAATCAGAGTGCCGGCCAATTCAAAAAACAAGAACGCAGAACTGATTAAAGTCGTTGAAGATGCCGTCGCGTCTTCAGCAGAAATCGGCCCGCAGGCAGCCAGGCTGCGCTTGAAAGCGATTTCAAACAGATACAACGTACGCCTGCCCGAAGGTCGCATTGATCAGGTCGTCAGTGCCGGGTCTGCCAGAGCGGGACAGGTCAATAACGAGGCCGTCATAAAGTCTGTGAAGGACTGGATCGACTCTGAAGAATCGCCCTGGAATCCGACACCTGAAGAATGGACTGCGGTCGCGGTCGGACTTGGCAGGAATGCGGCGGAAATCGCTTCCATTATCAAGACTCAGCCATCATGGACAGCCCTGGAATATCCAGACGACATGGCCACAAAGCTTGCAGAGTCAATGCTTGTCAGGGCGCTTAACGTCAAGATTGAAGACGGCTCGAATACCTTGACCGACATGCTTGTCGCCGGAGTTGATGCGCCTCAGACCTTCAAGATGCGCGCCCGTGGCATCCTTTCAAGCCTGCTGGCCGGTGAACCGGACGGCTCTGAACAGCTTGAAGTTACAATCAGCGGTTACCCGGCATTCACAAAGGTTTCAGAAGATCGCCTGATGACAGGGCTGAAGATGGCGGCGCTGCTTCTGTTCATGGTTGCCGCCATTTATGTCATGTTTACCGGCCTGCGAAACCCGTCGCGCCTGTTTGTGCTTCCTGCGGGGGCGGCCGCCACCCTGGCAACATTCGCACTGTCCGGCGTATTTGGTATTAATGCAGATCCGAACTCGGCGTCAATCTACCTGATCGCCCCGCTGGCGTGGCTATTCCTGTCAGACTACTTGAACGATGAATCTGGAAGCACAAGCCGTTACCCGATGTTCTTTGCGTGCGCGCTGTCTGCCGGGGCCGCTTCCCTGTATCTGTTCGGAGTCATGCCGATTATTCGCATTGGCAGCGCGCTGGCCCTTTCATTGATGGTTACTGTAGTCGTGATTACGCTGGCACACCGGCTCTGGTACAAACAGCAGGACTAGAGCCTTATTTCAGCCACGACAGGCAGATGGTCGGAAGACCGGGCCTTTCGCGGCACCTCCGCATAGACTGAACCAGTCATATTCCGGTAAAAAATATAATCAAGTCGGCGGGTTGGCTCAACAGCCGGGAACGTGTGAAAACTGCTTTCAGTCACATCGCGGACATCATCAATCACGACTTCGCGCAGTCCCGGAATCGCCCGGATGGTTTCGATGGTCGAATCGTTCGTGAAATCAATGTCTTCATCAATGAAACCACGTGTTTTCACGGAAAACGGGGGCAGCGAGTTGAAATCCCCGGCCATTATCAAAGGGCGGTCACCGCCAGGTCCGCCGACATATTCTGCAGCCAGTTCTGCCTGATGCTGACGATTGGGCGTTGAAAACGCCTCGAGATGAACATTTACAACATCCATCTCACCAATTCCATCAACCTTGATTATCGCGTGCTGGAGTGCTCGACGCAGATAAAACCTGTTGTACCACCAGCTATTTTCAGGCGGTTGCGGCAACGGGACACGCCGACATTCCTTGATCGGGAACTTGCTCAGGATCAACTGCCCTGAATGTACCGGGCCGATATGACCGGACAACGGGAAAATGGGAGACGGGACATAATTACTTTTCCATGTCGCGACAAAACAGACGTGCGACATACCTGTGTTTTTCAACAAGTATTCCACCTGATCGATCCTTCCGGTCCTTGATGAAGGCTTGTCAACTTCCTGAATAAACACGATGTCGGGGGATTCCCGACGAATTTCAGCCGCAATCTTTGACAGGTTCGCGCTTACCTCGGAAGCAGGGTGACGATCCGTGGGGTTACCGGTAAGACCGCCCCCGAAACCGATATTCCAGTCCATAACCTTTAAAGGCATGCCCTTTTCAAAGACCTTTGGCGAAGCAGGCGCAGAATCAATCGAAATGACCTCGGCCTGACGAAGTTCATCATCTGTCCATGCAAGTGAAGCCCATGCCAGAAAGGCAACAACGATAAGCATGACCAGCCCTGAACTGACGGCCAGCGCCCGCAGAAACACCTTCATAATTACTTCCCCGACTTTGGCAGCCAACAACTCAGATTACTGTTCCCGACCAAGCTTTTCAAGGCGCCGCAACAGACTGAACCGGCTGATTCCAAGAAGTCTGGCCGCTTCAGATTTGTTTCCACCAGCCCTTTCCAGCACCAGCCTGATAAGCTTTTCTTCCAGGCCTTCAAGCGTATCAAGGCCCGGGGCAAAACCCAGCGGAACAACGCCTGAACTGTCCTGCCCCTCTGAAGCTGAAAACGAGGTAATCAGGGCAGGTTCAATTGAAGGCAGAAGATCACGGTATGGATTCAACATACGTTCGGGCAGGTGCATCGGTTCGATTATGTCGCCATCTGTCAGTATGACCGCGCGCTCGATGATATTTTTCAACTCGCGAACGTTACCGGGAAAATCATAGTCCATAAGACGCAACTCGACCTCACGCGAGAACGTTCTGGCCGAAACATTCATCGTCCTGCATATCTCTTCAAGAAATTGCCCGGCCAGCAGCAGGACGTCGTCGCCCCTGTCACGAAGCGGGGGCAGATAAATCGGAAAAACGGCAAGGCGCTGGAAAAGATCAAACCTGAACCGCCCGGCATCTACCTCTAAGGCCAGATCCCGGTTGGTAGCGGCAATAACCCTCGCTTCAACCGGGTGTTCCTTGACCGAACCAAGGCGCTTGAACGTCCTGGACTCGATGACGCGAAGCAACCTGACCTGCAGTTCGAGGGGCATATCCCCGATCTCATCCAGAAATATCGTACCTTCCCCGGCCTCCTGAAAAGCCCCCTTTCGCATCTGGTCGGCGCCGGTAAATGCGCCTTTTTCATGACCAAAAAGCAGACTCTCAATCAACTGGGAAGGCAGCGAAGTACAGTCCACGGCAACGAAAGGCTTGTCCTGCCTTCCCGACAGGCGGTGTATCTCGCGGGCCGCCACCTCTTTGCCCGAGCCGGTTTCCCCTGTCAGCAAAACAGTAGTTCTGCCGCTGGCTACCCGCTCAATCTGTTCGGCAACTTTACACATTACCGGCGAACGACCGGTCAGGCCGGTCCTGACGCCGGAACTGCCTGCATAAGCTTCCCGACGGTGACGAATCTCCAGAACAGCGTCAACAAGCGGGACAATACTGGTCTGCTTAACTTGATAATCTTCAGCACCGTTACGGATTGCCGCAATCGCATTTGGAATCGCCTCGAACGCCGTCATTACTATTATTGAAGCAGACTTCAGCCTGCTCAGAATCGTTGGAATAAGGCTGATCCCGTCGCCATCAGGCAACATATGGTCCAGAAGAATAACCTGATACTGTCCTGTTGCCGCCCGGGCCAGCGCATCGTGCGCACAGTGGACCAGATCGCACTGAATTCCTTTCCTGCCAAGCGCCCGGCCGATCGCCCTGGCGTACAGAACTTCGTCATCTACAACAAGAACCCTGAATATTTCCAAAGCGTTATCGGCTTCAATCATTATAACAGGCTCCCTTGAACCGGACTGTGCGGCACGGTCGGCACCGGCAGCACAACCGAAGCCCGACAGCCGCCTTCTTCACGATTTCGCAACGACACAGCCCCGCCAAGTATCTGCGCAATCCGCCTGCAGACCGTAAGCCCCAGCCCGGTGCCATTTTTCTTGGTCGTAAAAAACGGCTCGAACACTTCACGGGGATTTTCGGTAATACCGGGACCGTCATCATCAACATAAACAGCCATGTCACGTTCGCCACAATCAACAGACACAGTAATCAAACCGTCCGCAGACGTTGCTTCCATCGCATTTAGAATCAGATTGAAAAGGATGTGCCTGATCGAATCGGGATCTGCCATGACCAGCGATTTCACAGGAACTGTGGACACCAGCCGACGGTTTCCCCATCTGGCAGCACCACATAGAAGGCGCCTTATGTCTTCAACAGCCTCGCGGATATCAACAGGCTGAATCGATGCATTATGCCTGGACGCCATCGACAGATAGTCGCGCAACAGCATATCCAGACGATTGATTTCACAGCGCAGACTTTCAAAAGTTTCACGGTCAGATGGATCAGTTACATCTGCCGACAAAGATTCCAGAGTAGCGCCAATGGCCAGAATGGGATTGCGGATCTCGTGCGCGACCTGTGCCCCGAGCTCACCCATTGTTGCCAGACGCTCCCGCCTGACCAGATGTTCTTCGCCGCCGCTCTTTTCAAGCGGAGCCCACTGTTCGCGAATCCGGACCAGATAACCGATCAGGTTTTCATCTGCATCGACCAGCAGCAGGGCTTCGACATAACCCGGAAAACACTCGCCATCCATGCGCTTTAGAAGGGCGCATTCTTCATGATACCCACTGGTCAGGTCCATAATCTGGCTGTTCAGCAGATCCCCGATATCCTCTACATCCCTGAAAATCGCGCTGATCGCAAGCCCGGCCATCTGGCCGTCTTCATAACCAAAAAGACGGTCGGCGGCATCATTTTCAGACGTAATGCAGTAGTCGGGGCCCACCAGAACGACCGGAGCCGCCTCGCCAAGAGCCATCCTGACGAGCTGATGGGTTGCAAGTTCATGGCGCGCCCTGATCTCGTGAAGCGAAACAAAAGCCAGGTCACCTTCAGGGGTTGTAAGCCTTGAAAAGGACACTTCGACGCGAAGGTCGAAACCTGAATCCTTCAGGTTTATATCAGTCGCAGGTCGGAAACGAACAGGCGAAAGTCCCGGGTCGTCAGATTTCAGAAATTCGACCGCATGATCCTGAACTTCCAGCATAAAAGGGGGCGGGAAGACAAGGACAGGCACCCCTTCGCGATACTGAAAACAGAAACTTCCGTCGGGCTGCATCAATATTCCGGTACTTAGACCTCGAATTACCCCGTCCACATCAAAAAGAAACCTGATTATTTCAGTGGTGTCGCCGGGCCCTTCAATCCCGCTTCCTTCTGGGGACATGGAAACCCGCAAATGCATATCAATGATTTCACCGACCCGCTGCGCATACCGGATCAGAAGCTCACGCTGCTGAGGACTGAACGGGTGAAGGCCGGGTTTTTCAAAAATCAAGACGCCGAAAGCCAGGCTTCCTGACATTACAGGAACCAGAAAGAATCTGTGGTCGCCAAGCATCTCCATCGCGGCCTCGACGCCGTCCATCGGCATGACCTCAGGCCCGATAATCTCGGCCAGCGAAGCCGTTTCCATTGCGGTGCGCTCTTTCCATGCACGATAGACGAGCGACGAATGTGTAAGGAGGCTCAATGGAAACGTCACATTCTGGACGGCGCCGACAAGGTCCTCGACCTCGCCGATCTGATAACGAATCGCAGCCATTGTCGCCACGACGACGCGGATGCTGTCACTTTTTTCATCCAGAAGCACAAGGTTTGCGGAAGTACAGCCAAGCAACTTGGCGGCACCACGAAGTATGGATGTCAGAACTTCTGATATTCCGTCGGTTGACCCGTTAACCAAACCAATTTCCCCACAGGAGATTCAACAAATAACAAGCTCTTGTACTGCAAAATTCCGGCCAGCTTGCGCCAATAGCGGTGTAATGATACCGTGGATGCGTAACTTTATTTCAACTTCAGCTCCTGTTGCGGGGTATTTTTTGATGAAAAAACGCCTTTTTGTGCCGGTATTTCTGCCGTTTGCAATAACGTTGATCGCGCTGTCATCACCTGGTTGCAAATCAAGCGAACCACCTGCTACAGACACTATCTCTGATTCAATGACTGCGGACTCGGAAATTGATTCGCAAGAATTTGATATTATTGATGTATCCACCGACACCCCGGGGGATATGACCGGCGACATCGACCAGGAAATCATTGACGCGACTGACGTCAGCGACACGCCAGATGACAGCGGGATGCCGGACGTGCCTGCCATTGTGACCAGGGGTATGTTCAGGCTTGATTACGCTTCAACGGACGCGACCGGCCGCAATCAATTTACGACGCTGACAAAAGACGATCATCAGGCTGTTGCGGTCAATGAATGTGGAAAAATGGGCGTGGTCTTCGTGGACAAGATACTGGATCAAAATCAGAAGTTCTCGACATCGCTGATTTTTTCTGAAATCGACCTTGCAAATCCCCCTGATATTGATACGCCGCCTTCAAGGGTAACGCTGTACCAGGAATCGGACACGGACGAGCCCGCGCTGATGCATCCGTCCCTTGTTTATGAAGACTGCATACCGATTGTCATCAATCAGACATCCACCGGGTTTCAGATGACAACGGTCGGTGGTGGACTTATCGAGTGGACTCCGGTTGACCTTGGCGCGGAATACAGCCAGATCGAAAATTTCGGAGCCATGATCGGCCGTGACAACAAGATACATCTGGTCTTCAGGGGACGACCGGCCGGCGGCACAATGCAGTGGATAAACGCCACGTACAACGGCACAGGTTTTGACAAAGCCAGCCATCCACCTGCCGACACTGCGATGCAGGACGTGGCCGGAGTGGCAATATCCGACGAAGGCCTGCTTTATGTAGGTTACACCAGGAAAAACGTATCAAACGAACTTGAAGTCTGGGTCGCTCACTACACCGGCTCGGCATGGGAAAAGCAACAGATTCCAGATGTTACC
Source organism: uncultured Anaeromyxobacteraceae bacterium (assembly GCA_964522105.1). Taxonomy (GTDB): domain Bacteria; phylum Myxococcota_A; class UBA9042; order DTJE01; family DTJE01; genus JAGOFO01. The sequence continues at coordinate 37,489 of CAZFVA010000013.1, read as the reverse complement.
CCTTCTGAATTTGGCGTATCCTTCACCATCGGCAGCTATAACCGTGAAGGAGTCGCGTGGAACCAGACAGTCACGTCAGACGACGGATTCCTGCTGTCTTCCAGCCTGAAATACACATACAGGGACACAAACAACCTGTTCAAGACCGAATCGGTTGTAGTTGAAAACGACGGTTACACAGGTGGCGCAGGCAACAGAATGACAGGTGCATGGCCAGAAATGGTAATCGATTCAAGCGGCCGGCCACACATCATGTTTTCAGACCTGGCCGTCACAGTTTCCGGCCCGGACCAGACGATTTCAGCAGGCCAGTTAAGGTACATGTGGCGAAAAAACAAAGCCTGGGCGCACAGCACGGTTCATCATCAGGATTCCCCGGCAGGCCGCCAGACTTCTTCAATTGATTTCAAAGGGATTGGTCTTAACGGCACCGGCACGGACGCCGGAATTGTCGTCGTTGCGGTGACTTCAGATTCCGAAGGTACGATTGGACTGGACACACTGGGATGGTCGATTCTAAACAGTACCGACCTTTAATCTTTTCAAAATCAGCCCGTGGTCAACCAAGTCGATACATGTCAGGCCTGCGGTCAGAAAACAAATTATTTCTTCCGGTTACCGTCTTGTCCAGGGCCACTTCAGGATCTATTTCAACGACCTTCATGTCGGCAGCATCGACAGCCCCTTCGGCCAGGATGGAACCGTCCGGCGCCACTATCCTGGACCTGCCTGTGAAGGCCGCAGATACCCCGCCAACAGATTCCATGCCGACCCGATTGGCAGTCACCGTGAAGACCCCGTTTTCAAGTGCCCTGGTCACCATCGCGTCCTGGCACGTCTTCAGGACCAGGTTGGAAGGATGTGCGATGATTTGCGCGCCAGCAAGCGCAAGTGTCCGGGCTGACTCCGGAAACCGCCAGTCGTAACAAATCATGATACCGACCTGAACACCGGCCAGGCGCGTGACAACGAAACCGGAATCGCCCGGCTCGAACCACTTTTTTTCATTGTCAAAGAGATGGGTTTTTCGGTAAACGGCCTTCAGGCCATCGCCGTCTACAGCCATCGCAGAATTGAAAACATGGCCACCGGCACTTTCAGCAAAACCGGCAACGAACGAACTGGAATGCCTGACAGCGACTTTGTGCAGGCGATCGGCTGTCCGGCCGTCGGCTGCCTGTGCCACAGACAGCAGTTCGGCCCTGTCGCAAAACAGATAACCCGTTGTAAACAACTCGGGCAGAACCCACAAATCTGCATGTAACCCACCGGAATCAAGCGCAAATTCCAGGGCATCAAGATTCCCGGCGACGTCCATGCGAAAAGGTAATGTCTGAATAAAGCCGATTTTCATAAGTGACTTTTCATCAATATTGCGGCGGCAACGGTGCTCAGTTTGATCCGTCGCGACAAACGTGGAAATCGAGCCACTTCAGCAGTTCTGCAACAACTTCGTCGCGGTTGGTTTCATTAAGCATCTCGTGACGGCCACCGGGATACAACCGCATTGAAACGTCGGTCAGACCATTCTTCCGATAGCGCTCGTACAATGCCTTGACGCCTTTGCCTTTAAGGCCGACGGGGTCGGCATCACCGGCAAAAATATAAACAGGCAGCCCGGACGGAATCTTCTTTTCATTTGCCGTATTCCAGACCGTCTTCAGCAATGACAACAACTGCAGGAAAAAGCCGTTCGGAAACGGGGCGCCACATTCCGGATCATCGAAATATTCCTGCACGACCTTTTTGTCCCGCGACAACCAGTCCAGGCCTGTGTCAGAGTCAGCAAAACCCTTGTTGTATCCGGCAAACGTCAGGTTATCCAGCAATGCGGCAGTTGTGTCCGCGCCCTTGATGCCGACAACTGCTTTCGCAATCAAATAACCAACAGCCACCAGTGGATTGCTGCCATTTGATCCCGACAGGATACAACCGTCGATCCTGGCGCCAAATGACTGCATATAAGCCTGCGAAAGGAACGATCCCCATGAATGTCCAAGCAGAAAGACCTGCTTTCCCGGATTCTGTTCGCGAATCAGCGCCGTCAACTGCGTCATGGCCGTCAGGACCGACTGCCAGCCACCGGCACCAAGCTTGCCTTTCAAGCCATCGATCAATGTCTTACCGTGACCGCGATGATCGTTGGCATAGACAGCGTATCCAGCCGCAGTCATGTCAGCGGCAAACGAAGCGTACCTGTACGCAGGCTCCTGCATCCCGTGGGATACCTGAATAACTGCCCGGACATCGCCATCAGGAAGCCAGCGATGTACGTGAACTTCAACATTATCCGTGTCCTTGAACGTGAATTCCGAAGACTGCATTACGAATTCTCCCTGCATGAATAGTCAGTTTGCCGCCAGCGATCAGCAATCGAGATAGGATTGAATCTCCCACGGATGCGGGCGTTCCCTCAAAGCATCTACATCAGCCCTGGTCCGGATGGAAATCCAGTCTGAAATCAACGACTCAGAGAATACACCACCAGCCGTCAGGAAATCATGGTCTTTTTCAAGGCCCTGCAACGATTCTGCAAGACTTCCTGGAAGCGGCTTAATCTTGGAACAGCGTTCTTCCGGCGACATGGCGAACACGTTGGTGTCGTAAGGCCCGAAACCGAGGGCTGTCGGGTCCATGCCTTTAATTATGCCATCAAGACCGGCCATCAGCATTGCAGCCTCTGCCAGATACGGATTACACGTGCCGTCCGGGGTCCTGAATTCGATGCGCTTCTTGTCGGGCCTGGTTGCGTACTTCGGAATACGAATTGCAGCGCTGCGGTTACCAAGCGAGAAGAACGCGTTCACCGGGGCCTCAAAGCCTGGAACAAGCCTGCAATATGAATTGGTTGAGGGATTGGTGATCGCCAGCAACGCGGGCGCGTGGAACAGAAGCCCCGCAACATATGACAACGCGGCCTTCGACAGGCCTGCATAACCTTTTTCATCGAAAAAGACAGGCTCGCCGCCTTTAAACAGGTGCTGATGGAAATGCATTCCGCTGCCGGCCTCGCCGTAGAACGGCTTTGGCATGAAGGTCGCGACCATGCTGTGCTTTCTGGCTATCATCTTTACAAAATACTTTACCAGAAAGGCGACATCAGCCGACCGCATCGGACTGGCCATATCGACCTCAATCTCCTGCTGGCCGACAGAACCAACCTCGTGATGATGATATTTGACGGCCACACCAGCCTCTTCAAGCATGACGACCATCTGATTTCTGATATTGAAAAAAGCGTCCTGCGGCGGGCATGAGTGATAGCCGCGCCCCGGGGAAATTGTGACCGGTTCACGATGTCCTTCAGCCGCTGAAAGCTGTCCTTCGCGACAGATAATACGCGACGACACTTCGGCGCAACCTGTCGTTACCTTCACATCATCAGCAAGATAGAACTCATATTCGGGACCGAATTTGGCGTCATCGGCAATCCCGGTCGAAGTCATGTATTCACAGGCTTTACGAAGAATTCCCCTCGGATCACGCGGGAAAGGCTCCAGAGTACCAGCCTCATACACGCCGCAAATCATGGACAACGTTTTTTCATCAAAGAAAGGGTCGATGAATGCCGTCGTAATATCAGGAACTACAACCATGTCCCCGGACTCAACCGTCTTGAAACCGGGCATGTTCGAACCATCAAAACCAACCCCGTTTTCCCATAATGACTCAGTCATTCTTCTGGCAGGGATAGTCACATGATGCGCTTTGCCAAGAAGTGACGAAAATTTCAAATCAACCGTCCTGACATCTTCCTTGCGAACATAGGCAAAAAGCTCTCGAATCGTTGAAAACATAAAACCTCCAGATTGGTTACAAGCCACGAACTATGGGAAATGACCTTCAATAATCCTTGCCACAGGTTTTGTGGTCTCGATATGACTGAAAATAATCTTAATTATTGCGGTAAGGGGTGCCGCCATCAGCATACCGGGAAGTCCCCAGATCAAACCCCACAACACCAGGGAAAATAGAATCACAACCGGGTGAACATGAAGCCTGTCACCCAGTATCTGCGGTTCAATAAATGTTCCTATGATCAATTGAATAGAACCGGGAATCGCAAGAACCAGAAGAGGCGCCACCCAGCCGTCAAACTGCACCATCGCCAGCATAAACGGCAATACTGTGGCAATAATCCCTCCAAAAGTCGGAATGAAGCTCAACAGGAAAGCTATAACTCCAAACAATATGGCCAGATCGACGCCAATCAGACTCAAGGTCAATCCAACCAGCAGGCCGGTTATCACCGCCATTGCTGTTTTGACCAGAAGGTACTTTTTAACCCTGTCATCTATCTCATCAAGCAGTTCGCTGCTCCTGCCCTGCCGCAATGGCTGACCAATGAGCATGAAAAAAACAAAAACGATGACCATGAAAAGACTGCTCATCCAGGTGACAAGGCGTCCCACTGCACTGATGGCAATTTCACCGCTGGACACCGGCAACAACGCCAGATAACCCTGCTTGAGCAATTTTGCATCAATCCAGCCATGCACCTTGAGCCACTTCAGAATCGCATCGACCAGATCTGTAAATCTAAGCTGATAGGCCGGCCATCCATCGATGGCCTCTGAAACCGAATATGCAATCATGTACCCGACCAGAAACACAAAACCGGCAGCAACCAGCATCGCCAGAACGACGCCGAAAATATGCCCCATATGCAGCTTCTTGCTGAAAAATGTAACGACCGGGGACACCAGGTAAGTAAGAACGAAAGCCAGAACCAGAGGCACCAGGATCGAGGAAAGCGCGTACAGTGTATAGCCTGTCGCCAGACATGCCAGAATGACACCTGAAGCCGTCAACAGCCGAAGATTATTGCGAATTGACTCGGTCCTTGAGGGCGGAAACAGTTCCGCCGTCAGGTTGGGATCGTCATCAAGCGAATCCATATGCGGCTGCGTATCAGACATATTCAAAACACCCGCCAGGCAAATCAAAACAGGGCCATTGTACTTCTTTTAAATCAGGCCTCACAGATAACGCCTTAAATTCATGTGACACTGGAGCAGGAACGGACTTTCGGATATGCTGCCCGGGAACTTATGGATGCTGAACTGGAGATAACAACGTGAATAAGATTGCTGATGCAGAATTCCCGCGTTTCGTCACGCACCGACTGGTGAAATCAGAAGACATCAACCATCACGGAACCCTTTTTGCGGGAAGAACGGCCGAATGGTTTGTCGAATCCGGTTTCGTGGCGGCAACTTACCTTATCAGACCGACAAACCTGGTCTGTCTGAAAATTCATGGCCTTCTTTTTACAAAACCGGTCAGGCTGGGTGACATCATCAGATTCTGGAGCACATCAGTATATGCCGGAAAAACCAGCATAATCACGTACATAGAAGCTGCAATCCGCAGAAATGATTACGAAGCAATTGTTGATGGCTTCATAACTTTTGTACATGTCGATGAAAACACGAACGCCTGTCCACACGGGATTATCCTGGAGCCAAAGACCGACGAAGACAGAAAACTGTGGGAAAAGGCGCGCGAACTGGTCAGGAAATAGTGGGGGACCTACCTACTGGCAGATCCCATTCTTACATGTGTACCCGCTGTTGCAGGTATAAGTGAACCAGGCCGGGCATTGAGTGTAGTAGTCTTCTTCGCACTTCCAGGACACGGTCGTCGAATTGCACATCTTCTGCCCGATCGTACATTCATTTGAACATACACAGGTACCACTGCTGCAGACCTCGCCGGTTCCACAGTAACCGGTGGAAAGATACCAGCATCCGCTTGAGGCATTCTGGGCACAGGTCAATGTTGTGTCAGTGACGTTCTGCTCACAGAATTTCTGACCTGACGTACACTCATTCTGACAGACACAAAGGCCCTGACCGCTGACCTGAGTACGGCACGACGCCCCGGTTCCACAACCTGACGAATTGCCATATTCCTTGCACGGATCATCATCCCAGTCACCACATGACAGAATAGAAATCGGTTCCGTGGTGTCGTCAGGATTACAGATCTTCTGAGTACCTGAACACTGATCCGAACATGCCGCAATACAGGTCTTGGACTTGCCACAGATCGGCTTGGAAGGTGCCACACAATCATCACTGGTCAGACATTCCACGCACCTGTTACCGCCCTCTTCATCGCACACGGAAGGATATGTACACTGACCGTCGTGCAAACACTCGTAACACGCGCCATCGTCAGCACAATGCCAACCGGGGACAGCGCAGGAAACGTCACTGCTGCAGGCCCGACACCAGCGGTCAACCGGGTCACAGCGCACCCCGGCACAATCAGAGTTCGTACCACAACCGTAGCAACCGCCTTCCACACAAACGTTACGCCCGCTTCCAAACAGATCAAGGCAGAACGCCGCCGCCAGACATGACGGAATACATTCGCGTGTCAGCGGGTCACAATAATTATCCAGTAATCCGGGTATAACCGATGCGCAGTCATTGTTGGAAGCACAGTATTCCGATGGCAGGGTCTCGCAGGAATTCAGCAGAGGATGGCAATAGCTGCCATTCGAACAGTCGCTGTCCTTGTAACATTCCCCGGACGTACATGTGTTTGCACGACATTTCATACCATCTGAACAATGGTCGTCCTTAGTGCACTCTACACATGACCCCTGGGCGCAATACAGCCCCCTGGCACAGTCGTCATCAATCTCGCAGCCCGGTACGCAATTATTTCCAAGGCACAGATTTCCAGTGGAACAATCAGACTTTTTCAGGCACTGCAGGCAAATACCTGTTTCCGGATCGCACACCGGCTTATTGATAGGACAAGTGACAACCGAGCAATCGATCACGCACTGGTGATCCTGACAGACCTTAAGGCCACAATCTGCGTCCTGCACACACGTGAAGCAGTCGCCATCCGGGGCAACTTTCGGGTCACACCGCAGATCCTCGGGACAATCCCGATCGGACCGGCAACCGGGCTTACACTGGAAATCAATGCACAGCTTGCCCCTGGGACAGACGCTGTCAGAAAGGCACGAAACACATAGCCCGGAAGTCGTTTCACAATACGGAGTCAGGGGAATTTCGGCGCAGTCATCGCTGCTGCGGCACGTCGCCACACAAACCCCGCCACTGCACTTTTCGTTCGCGCCGACGTCACAATGGTTATCAATTAAACATTCAGCGCAAAATCCGTGCGGCAGCGATTCTGGATTACAGTGAAGCCCGCTCGCGCAGTCCCGGTCGCCATTGCACCCGGACACACACTGTCGGTCAAGACAGATCTTACCAAACGGACATTGAGCCGAATCTGTACATTGCGGTGCGTCAACAGCGGTATCGTCAACACCGGTATCACTCCCGGAAGATTCGTCCGGGGGATTGGTCGTATCAACGCCTGAATCCTGTCCCCGATCACTGACCGCTATATCAACAGGATTACCGTCATCATCAACAGTAACCTGGTCGCCGGCAACATCAACGGCATCCAGGTTCAGCACCGGCCCTGTATCGTTGCCGCAGCCATATCCGGCCACCGCCATGGCCACCATACAGACGCCGCCGAGAACCACGATTCGATTTGACTGCATTTGAAGTTACCTCTGGAAACAAGGCGGAATTATAGCTTAAACAGTAGATCACAAACAATGCTGAAGGCGGCTGTTTACCGACAGTAAACCAGATGGAAAAACTGAACTGAAGCCGGCTGACCGCTACTCGCTTTCCTTCTCGCAGCAGCAATCGTCATCATCGTCTTCGGAATCTTCCTCGATATCACCACATTCCATCATTTCATCAAGAAGCTCGTCAATCGCTTCGCGGACGCCTTCAGCCTCGTTTTCCAGCTCCTCAAGGTAGCTGTTAAGCGATTCAAGCATCTCGGCGCGGCTGATAAAATGCCTTTTGAACCCGAACTCGGGGCTGCCGTAGCCTTCCATTCCTTCGTCGCCCCTGGACTTTCCCGGCCAGTCATCGCAGCCATCAGCCATCGGCCTGCCATTGTGCCCTGAACGACCCCTTCTGCTATCACAACAATCACACATGGTAACCTCCTGTGGATTCAAAAAATTCTAACTGACTATATTGCCGCAGTTCGAACGTGTCAAAGACACATACGTCCGCAATAGAAAACACTCACAAATATCTGTTTGATGGAGGCGCCACTCGGATTTGAACCGAGGATGGAGATTTTGCAGACCTCTGCCTTACCACTTGGCCATGGCGCCATCAAATGCATACGGATTTTACAGGCCCGAGACAGTTTATGTCAAGCCAGCAGAGTCCTTAAATGTCGGATTTGGGTTGATAAGCAGTGGAAGGCTGAATCACAGCAGCCCCGGGGAAGGCCCCGGGGCTTTTGTGTCATCAGTTGCAGGTACCGGCATTACAGACGCCGGACACACAGTCAGTACCGTAGATGCAGTGCTTACCAGCGACACAGTCCTTACAGACGCGACCGCCGCAGTCAGTATCAGTCTCGTTCTGATCCTTGACCAGGTTCCAGCAGGTCGTGACGACCGAGATACCTTCGAAGGTACCAAGTCCCATTCCTCTAAGTCTGCCGCCAACTGCCGGACGAGTTGCGGTCGGGACGCCCGGGGCGAACTGGATGAAGCCGTGGTCAGATGAAACCGGGCCTTCGTAACCGGCATTACCGAAGGACGGAGTAGCCTTGGTTACACGGCAACCGGCACAACAGCCGCCGATGTCACAGCAGTATCCCATCTGACAGAACTCGGACTGGCAGTCGGTGTCTTCGTCGCACGCCTGATCATTGGCAAGGTCTGCCGTACAGACAGCGTTCGAGTACGTCGGCGCCAGCGGGTCACAGTGGGCATTCGGGTCACACGCGGCATCAAGTTCAGCACCGGTACCCGCTTCAAGGCAGGTCGTCGGACACGGCGGATCAATCTGATCGGAATTACCGTTACAGTAGATTGACTTGTAGTATCCGCACTCATCGGACGGTGAACCAAGATCGTAGATACAGCTCTTGTCTTCAGGCACATATTCAGAGCCGCACTGCGCAAGGAGGCATGTCGCGTTCTTCATCGTACCCTGACAAGTGGTCCAGTTATCGCATGTGGACGGAGCCCAGTAGTCACCACGCGGATCGGGCGTCGGGCAATCTGTCGGTCTGTTGCAGCAATCACCGAAATCGCAGCAGAAGCCGTTCTGACAATGTCCGATACCACCGGGCAGCCACTGCTGGTTGAAGCAGTCTGAATCTTCGGCACACGGGCCACCATTGACAACGAGCGGAATACAGATGCCGTTGGTCGGGTTATTTTCGTCCCATTCGCAACGACCATCATCATCGCACTTACTGTCATCAAGGCTTCCATTGGTCAGACACGTCGTGGCGCACTCGACACCGCCCGACTCCCAGGGCAGGCTCCAGCCGGCGCCGGGGCAGGTATTGGTCGGGGCGACAGGACAGAACGCCGTCGGATACGATGCGCAGTTGTCTGCAATCGCGTTACCGCATCTGCAGTCATCACGGACCAGTTCTTTGCCGCACTTGTTGTCAACACAAACAGGATCGTACCTGTGACCTTCGCAGACCAGATCGCCGGTGATGGCGTCCTTCACCGTGTCACAGGAAGCCGGCGTCGTGTGGATTGACGGACACGTTGCCGCGCCGAAGGCGTCCTGGGACGGACAGCAATCACCTTCGCTGCAGCAGAAGCCGTTCTGGCTGTGGCCGGAAATGCAGTCACTGTCTTCGTTGGACGCAGCACCATTTGGCAGATCTGCCTGGCAGAACATGGCCTGCAGTTCCGGCGCCGGATCTGTCTGTGTAGCGACAACTGGATCGCAGTGAGCGTTCGCATCACAGTCAGTGTTTGACGTACAGAACGTCAGACAGTCAGGTTTCACCTGAACGGCCGGAGGCACTGAACCATGATCTCCGCAGTTCTCGGAATGGTAGTAGCCGCAGCGGTCAGACTCGACCGTGTCATCACACGCTGTGTCATCCGGAACTTCAACAATGACGCACGTATGATCAACGCAGTTGGCATCCCAGCGCTTGCCCTGACAGAAGTTGATCGGAGCAAGAGGATCTGTCACATCAGGATCATTACACAACGGCAGATCCTTGTACTGCGCCGGACAAATCGTATCGGCAGAAATCCAGTCCTCGGTGGCCTGAACCAGGTAAGGATCAATGCCATCCTCAGGAACTTCAAACGCATTACCGGGACAGCAATCGCCGCCGGTACAGCAGAAGCCGTTCTGACAATGCTTGCTGGAACAGTCAAGGTCCTGTTCGCCAAGAACAGCATCCACGCAACCATCACCGTTTTCAAGCAATGTCTTGACGCGCAGTTCAAACCTGAACGGGGTATATCCGTACGGGCCGTCGTTAGTGTCGACGCCCACATAATACGTCCCCGGGACCAACTGATCGTCAATGATGGCCGAGTCAACATCGGTCGTCATAGCGCACTTTCTTGAACCGGCGGCACAGGTGTTACCAGCGACGTCCTTAAGGAACAGAATCAAGCTGTGACCAGGAACCGGCAACAGCTTGATCGTGACGCGTTTGGCCGTCGTAAGTTCAAACTTGTACATTCTGTCCGGGCCATCAATACCGCCGCAACCGGAATCAACGATCGAGTTCAAGGCACACTCAAGCGTACCGTCAACCGTAATTGCGGGGTTCAGATCCTGATTACCCTTGTCGATGGCATCTTCACATCTGTGACCAGCATTCAGGGCTGGATCATCGGAACCCTTGAGGTACAGGTTCCAATCATGCAGGGTTCCCGAATTTCCACTACCCGAGTCGCAGATCTGGAGCGTCCAGATACCATCCAGAACTTCGCCACGAAGGGCACACATCGGCTGACCGGACAGATCATTACCGGGGTACGGAATCGGGAAGGACACGTCAAACGTATTGGCGAAGTCCTGATTTGAACCACCGATATTGTTCCACACGCGATGCCTGTTGCCCTGCGGGTCAATCAGGTCAATGGTCAGGTCCGCAAGATACTCGTGACTGATGTCCAACTTCAGGTCTGCGCTGTTAACGAAAGCAAATCCTGTGCTGACCGGCATTGAGCTGTTGGTGCAACCACCGCCGGCAACACGTTCATTGATCGGCCAGTCAAGCCTGCCGCTGGCAGCCTTGTAACACGTGCCGCCAGGACACGTCGGGGTACAGCCACCGAGCCCGTATCCAGCGATACCACCGGCGCATGAATCTTCCACGCCGCAGACGTCATCACCGGCATCAAACGGATGGCTTCCGCCGCATGGGCCGCTGCAGTTCGTCAGCTTCGTGTGTTCGCACACACCGGCCTGACAAAGATCAGAGGTACACGGGTTTGGCTCGTCAGTACATACGGTGCCGTCATCGAACGGACCCTTGATGCAGATGTAATCGCCCCATCCAACGTTCGAGCAGACGCCTTCGTTGCAGTCGTCGCCCGTGGTCGAACAGTCGATCATGGCATCAAACGTACACGTTCCGCTGACGCACTTATCAGTGGAACATCCACGACCATCAAGTTCGCAGGCCGTTCCATCATCCTTATCCATGGGCAGACAGTCATTGGCTGTCTCGTCGCAGTATCCGAGGACACAGTCTTCATCGAGGTCCGCGCAGCTTCTGGCCGCACCCGAGGCACATTCGCCGGACAGGCAGTAATCCTGAACCGAGCAGAACAGGCCGTCTTCGCAGGGCAGATAGTTCAACGAACTTCTAATCTTGCATACACCGTCGAACGCATCGCAGACATTGGACTTACACGGGATCATGGGATCTGTGCAGATCACAGGATCATCGGAGAGTTCACACATCTTCGAAGCGTTACAGACCCAGGCCGTTCCGTTGCACTTGTTACCATCATCGAAACAGTCCGCATCCCTGCCGCTCGGACATCCGCACGTCAGGATCGAACCCGGCATACAGGTACCCGACTGACACATGTCGCCGGCATTACAGGACTCGCCGTCATCACACGGGGCTTCATCATCGGCAACACGACTGATGCACTGATCGAGGTCCTCTGAGCAGACACCGACAGTACAGTTACCGCTGAGATACGAGCAGTTAACCGGCGTTCCGCCAGTGCAGACACCTGTCTGGCAGAAGTCTTCTTCGGTACAGAACGCGCCGTCATCACACGGAGCTCCATCGGTAGCCTGTTCTTCGGCGCACTCACCTGTTGAAGCCTGACATTCATTGGCTATACAGGGATTGTCGGTCGGCTGGCAGCGCTTCAGCGAGTGAATACAAGTGCCACCCTCGGACGCATTGTTACAGGCATCAAGAGTACAAAGATTGTTGTCATTACACTCGGCGTTATTGAAACAGCCGACACTGACAACATAGATAGCAAAATAGTTAAGCGTTCCGGTAAATCCGGCAACGTTATCAATGACCTTCAAGGTCCATGCTCCACCAACGGAAAGGCCCTTGAAATCTGTAATTTCACCAGGTCCGGCAACCGGATCCCAGTCGTAAACATCCGTGAAGCCCGGGGCCGTTCCGCCCTTGGCATCGCGAAGTCTGACGCAGACATCTTCGTGGCAGAGTTCAGCGCGAAGGTCACCGGCAGCCTCGTGCTCGGTGCGGATCTTCACCTTGAATTTCTTGACATATCCAGACGCCGTAACGTTCAGAGTCTTGGTAAGACCCATGATGTTATTGTCAGGAATTGAAGCCGGAAGGCCGGTCTGCCAGTTGTATTCATACGGCGTACCTTCGATGGGGCGACAGGTGCACAGTGAGTCGCCGGTGGCCGGATCGAAGTCAACAGCAGGATCACAGACGCGATTTTCGGCAGGAGAAATCAGACAGACTTCGTTTCTGAAGCAGTCGTCATGAGTTTCACAGGCGCCGCCGCAAGCCTGAATGACCAGATGTTCGCACTCACCGGACGTCGGATTACACGAATCGATCGTGCAATTCTTTCCGTCATCACAGCCAACGGGCGAGTATTCACAAACACTCGCGCCATTACAAATGGCCGTCTGACAAAGCGTCTGCGGGCAATCTGCAGCCGTTGTACATGCCAGGTCTGAAAGCTCGGCGAACAGACGCCAGTATTCGAACACACCGTTCGACATCGTGGGATCGGTATCTTCGGCAACCACTGTCCAGGTTCCGACCGAGGCCTGACCGACAAACGCGGACAACGGATCGGCGGAATCCACGCCAATATCGTACGTTTCGTAGATATTACGCTTGGAATCCGAGATGTTATCTTCGCGCAGAGTCACTGTCGTACCGCCGGGGCTCGTTACCGTCAGCTTTACGTCGCCACGGTAGGCGTGCGACAGAGCTACCTTGAAGTTAGAGGAATCAACGACGCCGTTAACCGGCACATTGACCGAACAAGCTGCGCTGACAGGGGATGAACCAAACACCTTCGAACAATCGGCATCCCAGCGGAATCCGGGGACATTGACGCAATAGCCGAGGTCCTGATCACAAGCCTGATTCACTGTGCAGGAAAGAGAGCCATCCGGCCGATACTTGTCGTCCTTACAAGGCACGCAACCCTGAATCGCTGAATTGGAACACACGGTTGAATCGCAGGAATCTGTCGTGCAAACCTCAAAATCTTCGCAGTTCGCAGCCGTCGCACAAGGCGGGTAGCCGTTCTCAAGGAAATTGAGGTACATCGTCATCAATTGAGTGGAAGTCATCGATCCGTTTTCAACCAGAGCAGAGAACGGAACTGATGAACCGATTGAGCGGTAGGTGCCACCGTTACCGGCTGGATCGTAGGCGATCGCAACGGCAAACGGATCGACCAGGCCGGAATCACGCAGGATCTCGCGGCCACCGGCTTCAGGTTTATGAACAAGCTTGTCGATCCACGAGTTCACCTGGGCGGACTGACTGACATCAAACTGAGCCCCTTCCAGGAAGTTCTTTCCAACAACCGGACCGGCAAGGCGCATCGTGCCGTCGGAGGTCGCATCAATCTTAAAATACGGGTGAATAACTGTGCTGGCCTGAGCGCCCGCCAGTGTGTAGAAGAAGTCACCGCCTTCAAGGTAAACCTTTCCGCCGCCATCAAGGAAAAGCCTGAGTCTGGCAGCAGCGATCGGGGAAAGCGACGTATAGCGGCCATGGACACCAAGTACCACAAACACGCCATCGTAATTGGTCAGATCCGGGATCATCGCAAGGTCATTAATGATCTGAGCCCTTCTGCCGGAATCCTTGATCGCCTTCTTAATGGCCACAGCAGACGGATCAGTTGTTCCGTTCGGTGACCAGACGATATAGCCGTCTTCCATCAGAACGGTCATGTTGAACTTTGTCAGGGATTCAAACGGGCTGTGCAGCTTCTTGACTCCGGTCTTATCGTATTCGTCCCGCGAGACAAGTCCTGAACGGTACTGACCGGCGTAATCTTCGTTACATTCCGGTTTGATATCGATACCGCAGTAGTAGTAACCATCGACTGAAACGGCCGGGACGCCACAAACCAGTTGAACCATCGTCGGCAGGGTATCGCAGGAATTTGACTGACCGACATCGGGGGCCCCAGCCATGAACGGTGGCCGATCAAGCGGTGCCGAATCAAGGTATGAAGCCGGGAAGCCGTACGTCTGCCACGTGGTATTCGACCCGTCAAGGTCGCGATAACACATATAAATACGCATCCAGTCACAGGAACCGGCCAGAACGTCAGGCATTTTGCCGGGAAGCGGCGATTCCGCAACCTTGGTACCGGTTACGGTGTTACATGGCCTTCCATCCTGCGGACAACGGTAGATCTTTGCACTCAGGAATGAGTTGGTCTTTCCGGCCGCAACCTTCACGTCATCAATTTCCCAGGTATCGATCATGTAAGTAGAACCGGGGGCGGTATCAATAAGGAAACCAATCTTCAGAGTCGGGGAGAACTTCACTGTATCGGGAAGTTCAGCCGTATAAAGGGCGTATTCAATATCTTTGTCAGTAACGAATTCAGCCAGCAGAGTGCCGGACAGGAAATCATTATTATCCGAGGCCATGACGCGCAGTTTGACACTCTGACCAGGGGCGGAATGCTTGTAGGACATCCTCCACTGAAGTGTCGTCTTCAGGTATTTGGAATTGTACCTGTCCTTGGCAGCAGTCGTTCCGTCCAGAAGAGGTGTGGCCGCAACGCTCTTTACAACAATCGTCGGAAGCGGATCCCAGGTGAACGCAACATGAGTATCAGGACCAAGTTCGCCGGTCGTTGATTCAAGCTGCCAGTGACTGGTTGACTGACTCTGATAATCGGTCAGCGTCCAACCAAGCTTTTTGAACGTATCCACATTATCGAAAGGTTCAACGTAGGGGAGGCCCAGGGTGCAGTTGACTTCGTAAGGATGCTGACAGGTGAAGCGCTGGCTGACCGGGTCCAGGAGGCAGCGTTCCGCCGTACAGGGATTTCCGTCATCGGCATTAGCCACGCACCATGCGTTGTCATAGCAGCACTGATCGGCATTCCAGTAGTGACGGCAGCTGCTGCCATAGCAGGTATCCGTTGTACACGGATCATTGTCATCACACTGATCGTCATGGCCTTCCTGGCAGCAATCATAAACGTTTACTTCATTAGTACACTGATGGTTCCAGCAGGCGTCATAAGTACATGGATTTCCATCATCGCAGTCATTGTTCAGATTGCAGCAGTCTTCAATGGCGGTGCCGATGCGACACTCGTTTACGCCCATATCGCAGAAATCTGGTGTACAGAACTTCTTGTCATCGCACTGGGAATTCGCGTAAGCCGTCCTTTGAACTTCACTGGTCCATGGCAGGCCCGTGGCCGGATTGGTTGTCAAAGGCGCATAGCAGCAACCAGGAACGATGTTGTACGCGGAATGGCGGCAACGGTTCTGGATACAATAGTCGGCATTACAGGGATTTTCATCAAGGCACTGCGCTGTGGTGATGCAGCAATCCTCGATCGGATTAAAGGTACACTTCAGAGTGTTCAGGTCGCACAGATCCTGGGTACAGACATCCTGGTCAACGCAGTCGCCGTTCGAAAGACAGCAGTTGGGCTTGCGGGGATTAGTACAAGTCCCTGCGGTGCAGGCATCGTAAGTACAGACGTTGCCGTCGTAGCAGGCAGTCTGTTCCTGTTCAACATAACCATCATTCTTCGCACCGGGGGTACCGAACTCGCCTGCTCCGAAAGCTGTCGTTGACAGCGCCCAGTTAAGCGGGGCCCATATAGCCGGATCATTCGGAACTGCGGGCATGACAATAGTTGCATTATCAAGATAGGGGTGCTTCAGACCGAGGGAGGCGCCGGTTGGGGCAGGTGCGGAACCGCCGTACACAACCTTGTCAACTTCAACCAGAGAAGCGTCCAGCAGGATTACAGAGTCGCCGCCATTCAGCAGACCAAAGTTGGTCAACTGATACTGGCAGGTAACGCCACCATTGACCTGCGGGTCAATATTTCGGCAAAGAACGACATACCCGTTTGAAGGAACAACGAGCGACGCCGTAATCTGATGGATGCCGGGCCCGTCTTCCGCAATGTACCATCCCTGGATGTTAACTGCGGTGGCGGTCGGGTTGTACAACTCGATCCACTCGCCGTTGGCATCAGAGACAACCGTGGTATCAATCATCAATTCGTTGATCACGAGATGATCGACAACAGGCGTACAGGTGCGGCCTTCGCGCTTCACCAGACTGCGATCCGCGTTCTCGCCGGCAGCAACAACCGTAGTTTCCGCAGCGACTTCTGCGACAACATCGGCGACAACGGCCGTATCCTGATTACCGTTTCCGGGATCAGCGACGGTCGTGTCAGTTCCATGGTTAACCGGCTCGGAATTATCTCCGCAACCGGCCGACAAAAGCATTCCAGATAAAAGAAATGCCAGAACTGCGAAATTAACAGGGTGGAGCTTCATAGCGCCTCCTTGACTGGTCATGACACCCAACACGCAAACATTGCACACCTGCAATGACGCGCACACACAAGAGCAGGGCCACAATCCTGCAAAAACCGCAGGTTAGCTTAATGGCCCGTGATCTGTTTCCAACGGACAGAAGCCCGCCAGTGACCTGTAAGAGCATCTTTTGTGCCAAGGTCGACCTTTTTGGCAAAGGATTCGTTGATTTGCTCTGTTTTATTACGGTCGGTTATCCATACGCTGTTTTTCAGTGATTCACGAATTCGGCTGTCTTTCCAGTTTGGGGTTATAATAGGCACGGTCTACCCGAACGCCGGGTTCAACGGAGAAATAAATTGAAAAAGCTTTTGATCATGATCGCTGTAGTTACTGTCGCCTCCATTCTTTTTGCATGCAAGGCCCAACCACCCGCTGAAAAGGCCGTGGCCGCCGCTGAAAATGCGGCTCCAGCAGTCGAAAAGGCGCCCGTGGCCGGCGAACAGGCGGCAGAACCGGCCAAACAGGAACCTGCCCAGGCAGGAACGGCACCTGCTGAAGCCGGAGCCCCTGCCAAAGCTGCAAATCCGGCTGCAGCCGAAGAGCCTGCTGACGAAGATCCCGATGAAGAAGGCGGCGGCGGAGTCGGCAACGCCAACCTCGACAAGGACAAGCTTTCGAAATGCTACGAGGAAGTCTATTGCGCTCAGAAAAAGGGCGAGATGGAAAAGTTGCTTGATATTTACAAGAGCTACGGCTTTGAAAAGCCCGCAGATTTTACTGCGATGTGGATCGAGGCAGCAAAGGACACCGCCTGGGTAACCAAAATCGCCCACGAAGTATCTGCAAAGTGTAAATAAGCTAAGTTTCGCCTGTTTCAGACGCCTTCATCGGAACTACAAAAAGTTTCTTGTTAACCTCGTTTCTACCAACGTAAAAATCGCCGCCGAAGACTTTACGCAAAGTAGGATAGAGCATGACATCTTCAGGCCTGCCGCAGGCCTCGACATGGCCATCTGTAACAAGCATCAGCCGGTCGCAGAAAAGAAGAGCGACGTTAAGATCATGGACGGCGGCCAAAACACAAATCCCGCGTTCAGCAGCCCTTTTTGACAAGCCCTCAAGCATTCTGACAGCGTGTGATGCGTCAAGGTTGGCGGTCGGCTCGTCAAGCAGAAGCAGGCGCGATTCCTGCGCAACTGCCCTTGCGATAAGCACCCGGCGTTGCTCGCCGGCCGAAAGTTCAACATATTGGCGTGAAGCAAACTGCAGCACGTCGGCAAAGCGCATCGCCTCGATTACGGCCTCGCGATCGGCCCTGGACTCAAAAACGCCATGAAGATGACAGGTGCGCCCAAGGGACACCAGTTCGGCGACAGAAAGCGGAAAACCGACATGCAGGGAAGCTGGAAGAAATGCGACAAGACGGGCGGCCTGGCGACGGGGAATCGCTGAAGGGTCTTCACCGAATACCGCGACATTTCCAGAATCCGGTCTGGCAAGACCGGCGGCCAGCCTTAGAATTGTGGACTTTCCCGCACCATTAGGACCAATTATTCCAACGAATTCGCCGGGCTGGAAAACACCGGACACTTCCCGTGCTGCAAAAACCCCGGATCCGGGCCAGCGGAACGAAACTGAATCAAGGACCAGGGGTAGTGCCTTGTCTTTCATCTGTTACCCCTGCGCAGAAGCCAGACGAAGACCGGGCCACCAATCAGCGCGGTCAATACTCCGACCGGAGCCTCGGTTTCGAACACAGGGAAAAGCAGTCTGGTGGCGACATCAGCCAGCACCAGAAATGAAGCGCCCATCAACAGCGAGGCAGGTATCGTCACCCGATGGTCTGATCCGACCAGAGCTCTGACCCCATGAGGCACTATCAGGCCGACAAAGCCAATCATGCCGGCGACCGATACAGCCGAAGCTACAAGCAGAGAACCTGCGCCAAGCACCAGCCTGGTCGTCTTTGCCGTGTCAACACCGACAGATGCGGCGTCCTCTTCACTTACCGAAAGGGCATTCAGAGCAGGGGCCTGAAGATACAGAACGACGCTTCCGACAACAGTAATAGCCACCGACAGCGTCACCGCCCCGGGACTTCTGACGTCAGATGACAACGTGCCCATAAGCCACATCAACATTTCCTGAGCTTTTTCCGCCCTGACGACAGACTTCATGAACATTATGACGGCAGACGCAAAAGTGTTGAAAATGACTCCGACCAGAAGCACTTCCCATACGCTGACCTTTCCACGCGAATCACGCGACAGGTAATATGTTCCGGCAATGGCCAGCAGCCCGAAAACAAAGGCAAAAAGGGACACTCCGGCCTGACCTAGAACTGCGGCGACAGGCAGAATCATGGCCAGCGTTCCACCGATCGCGGAACCCCCGGCCACACCAATCACATAGGGATCGGCCAGCGGATTTTTCAGAATTGCCTGAAACGCAAGACCGGCCGCTGCAAGTGAGGCTCCAACCGAAGCGCCAATTATCGTTCTGGGCAACCGTTCCCGCAGCAGAATAGCCCGATCAATCGCAGAATCACCGGCCAGCGCACCCAGGAAATCAATGTGGGTGGCCCCCAGGACAATAGACAGCAGGACCGACAACACCAGAAGGATGAATAAACCAGACAGAATCAATACTTGCGTTGTGGCTGTGTGTTTATGATTCAATCCGGGATCCCCCGTGCAGGCACCGCGAGCGCCTTCCTGATTTCCGCCGCAAGACGGGCAGCCCCCTCAATTGCCCCCGGCCCGGGAAGCAGAATTGAATCGTCCGGAATCGAAACTATCGGGGCTTTTATACCGGCCCCGGCCAGAAGGGCCGCTGAAGGTTCGCCCCTGACTATACCGTCGATTATCACATCAGGGGCGGCTTTAATCACCTGCTCGAACGACCAGGTGGGAAACCTGACTTTTTCCGAATCAACCACATTCTTCAAACCCATGGCCTGCATCAATTGACCCTGAAATGAAGAAACAGAGGCGACTACAAGCGGTTTTGAACCGACCACAAACAAGGCCCTTACGGACGGAACCGAACCGGCAAGGGCAAGCAAGGCCCGGTCCATGTCAGCGACCTTGCTGACTGCCTTTTCATGCCTTCCAACCGCGTCGCCAATCTTCAAAATACCGGCGCGCACGTCTTCAATATCTTCAAATTCAAGCGGCAGAAAGCGAACACCGGCTTCACCCAGAATGTCAGTAAGTCGCCCCCTCAGAATAACAGGCGATCCGATGACAAGGTCCGGTTTGACGGCGGCCAGGGCTTCAACAGACACATCAAGAATCCCACCAACCCTCGGAATCATTTTGGCTTTTTCAGGCTTTTCACAATATCTTGTGGCCCCGACAAGCATGTCTCCCGCATCAAGTTCAAACAGGATTGCGGTCACATTGGGCATCAGGGACACGACGCGAAGGCCTGATGTCGGGGCCGACTTTTCAGGTCGACTTCCACACGAAACCGTCAACAGCAGAAATAACACCATAAACAGGCCGGTAAATGACAACCGCCGCTGGCTGAACAACCCGACACTGAAAAAGGCAGCAAATCGTCTCATCTAATCTCCGTGGATTCGCCGGTCCCGAGATCAACGACGACAACCGAATTCAATTTCAGGCAGGTAACCCAGGCGAATGACCCGGCAACACCAGCGTAAGTGCCGACCGCGACATCGATATCCCAGGGATTGCAGTTTGGCGGCAACGCCGCCCTTACCTTGCTGATTGCGCCTGATTCAAGATCAACAGAAGAAATACTGTTGCCCGTTGAGTTCACAACAAACAGTTCATTATCGAACAATTTTATTCTGTTAGGGGTAGCGACACCCGAGATAACCTGTTCGACGCCTGCCCCCGGCCCCGGGTCACCATCAAAACTGACAACCTTGTTGGCCAGACCGAAAAGCAGCCAGGCCTTTCCCCGATCAGCGCTGTAAACAATATCCAGAATTCCGTCTATCTGACCGGCGCTGCCGACCTGTGTTTCCGCCCAGGGCGACGACAATTTTTCAC
Source organism: uncultured Anaeromyxobacteraceae bacterium (assembly GCA_964522105.1). Lineage (GTDB taxonomy): Bacteria > Myxococcota_A > UBA9042 > DTJE01 > DTJE01 > JAGOFO01. Next base: position 16,659 of record CAZFVA010000013.1, on the reverse strand, counting down.
CAGTTTCCGGATCAAGCAGGAACACCGTATCGCTGTTGAAAAGACCGACCATGATCAGGCCGTCAGGGCCCTCGCCGATTACCGTTGTATTCTGCGTGTCGATGTCGCCGACCATGACGGGGTTGTGCGGGCCTCTGGTAACCTCGCCATTCAGCAGATCAACCTTGAAGATGGCGGCCGTCGTTCCGCTTGCAAGCCACGCCGTATTACCTGCCAGATACATTCCTGACGGATAACCGACCAACGCCCCTTCATCACTGTCAATCGGCACTGCCAGCGAAGGGCCGGTCGCCACGTCCGCTGTGTCCAGGTCAATGGCAACCAGCCCGCCGGACGACTTCGAAACGACCATTTCCCTGGTCGAATCCCAGTGCGTCTGACCGGAACACAGCACCCACAGTCGGTTGCCGGCGACACCCAGTTCCTGAGGATTCAAGAAAGGTAGAGGTATCCGATTCACAACCTGACCGGTCGTCGCGTCCAGAACAGTCACGAAACCAGCGCCATACAACAGCTCGGAACCTGAGTATGCAAAACTTGCGTTCGCCACAAAAACCCTGTCATTACTTATAATTATACCTTCAGGTGCAAGGAAGTTGGCGTCACCGGCAAAGACGTCTGCATCGGTACCCGGACTCTGTTCCAAAGCACAGGAATCCACAACCGGCACCAGTGTCAGCAGGGCGACCAGCCTGACAACCGACCATTTCACGGACCTTTCCATCAAAACATCATCCTACAGGTCAAGCCTGACCGACCCGAACGCGGCAAACCCCGGCAGGGGCTGCTGCAGATAGTCAACCGCATCAGTTTTGTTCGTCAAATTGTTGAAATCAAAAACAATCGCAATCCATGGACGCGGCTTGATTTCCAGACGGGCATCAAGCCTGAACCGCGCCTCCTCGTACAGCGACTCGAACGTATCCAGGTAGAACTGTGACTGCCACGAAGGCATAACAGACAGCTTGAACGGCCCCGCAACAAAACCGACGGTCCCCGAAAAGACGTGAGCCGGACGTGCGGGAAGTTCATTTCCAGTGTCGGTAAACTTTGAAAATAGAAAAGTGTACGCGGCCTTCAGTTCAAGCCACTTCCATTTGACGCCAGCCTGCGTTTCGACACCCCGCATCACTGCAGAACCCGAATTGTCGGCCCTGATCAGAAACGCCGAGACAGGCGCAAACATAATCATATTAAAGACATAGTTTTCAAAATACGACACTTTAAGCGACCACGGCCGACCACGCCCGACCTCAATCCCGGCGTCCCACGTCAACGAGTCTTCCGGGTCCAGATCAGGACTGCCTTGAACAAAGCCGGTGTCAAAGTACAACTCCTCGAGCGTCGGCAGACGGAAAGACCGGCCGACATTCGCGGTAAGGCGGACAAGGCTGTGGGGTTCGTACCAGACACCGAGGCCCGGCACGGCCCTGAAGCCGAAACCACTGTCATATTCAAGCCTTACATCTGAACTGATCTGCCACGGATCAGACGGGGATCCAACTACCAGCCCCACAGTACCGGCGACCAGACCGCGATCCGGCGTGTACGATTGCTGGCCGACGCGATTAACCTGACCATACTCATAACTGCCATCCAGACCGAACCTGAACGCTACCAGCTTCCACGGGGCGGCAAGCATCATGAACTTTGCACCGCCACCAGTTGAAGTCAGGCTGGTGCGCTGTGCCGGGCCCATCGGCGGAAGGTCATCCGAATAATCAAACTTCATCAGGCGGAAATAAGCGGATGCTGTCGTCGTACCGCGTATGCCGAACAGCGCAGGCCCTTCCCATGCAAGCCTGGCCAGCGAGCGCGTATCTTTCTGAAAAGCTGTCGTTGAAGGAAACTGCTCAAGACCGGCGACCTCGCGATCATCACGAAAAACTTCTGCCATGGCCTTTATCGTGTGGCCTGCGGCAGGCTCGGCCTCGACCTTGATCAACCCTTCAAAGGCTGTGGCGGCGTTATGTTCCCGAATCCTGGACACACCATTTGAATCTGTAAAGGAATACTGGCCACCGGAATGCAGAAAACCACCGGAAACATACAGACCGACTGGAACAGCCCGCTTATCAAACAAATGCGAGTGGGCTGCCTTCAACCGGTATGTACCGAAAGATCCGGCCATGAAACTTGCGCGAGTATTGTTACCTTCAAGTGGTGATGGCGTTCTGGCGTCAACAGTCCCGCCCGAAGCATCGGTACCACGGATAGACGACTGCCCGCCACGAACTGTGTCCACAGAATCAAGCGTCAGAATACCAAGAGCTCCGATATCTGCGCCGCCCATGAAAGGCGAATTCAGCGGGACACCGTCAAGGGACACCAGCGTTGAACGAGGATCCGAGCCCCTTATGCTGACCGACGCTGCCTGACCGGCACCACCGGCCTGCCTGACTACGACCGCAGATTCCCGCGACATCCCGACTGCCGGACCGCCCGGGGCTTCCATATCTGCAGAATCATCAATCGATGCAGTCGAACTGCTTTCACGAACCGGCACATCTGACAGCAGAGGATTTCCACTTACTTCTATCTCGGGAACTACGATTGACTGCGGAGCTTCCTGCGCATACAGAACGGGGACAAACGACACCGTCAGCACAAACAAGACAGGAATGATGAATTTATACGACGACATGACCCCTGTCCGCGAAGGGCTTCAGCCTGGCTTTCCGGGCAGGTCTCCTGGCTCCGGGGTACGGCAGCTTTTCTGCCGGAGGTCTTTCCGCCTTCCCGGCCGGTGGCCAGTGGCATAATGGAAAAACCCTGGATTTCCTTCCCCGTTACAGTGGCGGGACCGCGCGGGATTTTCACCCGCTTCCCTCTCCGGGACGCATTGCGTCCACCTGGAAAGACGAGTGCTGAACTTGTCACGACAGACGATTCAAGTCAAGGGATGGAATTAATAACCGGGGTGGGAGCAATAACTACAGGACGCAGGCGCCGGCAACAAAGGTAATTCCCATGCACTTCTGGGGGAAGCAGGAATTAGGATATGTGATGCCGTCAACGCCGCAAACCGGATTGAGCGCGTCTATCGGGCTCACGATCGTGCCGCAGAGCGTCTGGCATCCGCTGACACAAAGGCCTGCGTTGGCACTTGTGGCACCGAAGCAATCAGCGAAACACTGACTGGCATAGGTCTGGGCAAGCCCACCGGGGGCAGTGGCGCACACCGGATTCAAAGTACGCGGACACTGTTCACAGACACCGACGCAGGGGCCGTCGTGCAGAGGATCATCGCCATTGGTCCGGCAGGAAGATTCACAGACGTTTTTATACGTCTGACCGTCACTTCCGCAGACTTCGTTAACAGTCGTGCTGCAGGGGTTGGCCAGGTTACATTCCGCGAAACAGGCATTGTCAAAAACCCTGCCGTCAGTCGTGCAGACTTCTTCAACCGGCAGACTGGCGCAGTCGGGGCAACACGGGCCGGTGTATGCGACCGTTGTGCTGTTACAAGTCACGGCAACGCAGGAATTGCGGTAGGTTACGCCGTTGGCGCCACACACCTGTGCATCCGGGACAGCCAGACACTCGGAACACTCACTGACGCACGGACACTCGCCGTTGCATGCCTTCGTAACGCCGACCTCTGAAGGACAATTACCAAGTACGCACTTATTTTTGTATGTCTTGCCATCTGTGCCGCAGACCGGCGAAGCGGCCTGACCTTCACAGGGACCACACACCGACTCAACACACACGCCGAAATCAGCGATGAAATCATCGTATCCTTCAATGCAGCCGACGGCAGCTTTCAGGGCACAGAGATCACTGAATTCAGTCTGGACGTTGTCAATAAGGCCACAAACCTTGCCACATGAAGGATAAACAAGCGCATCGCACTCATCAGATTTATTACACGGGCAGACATCACAGGCCGTCATGCGCTTGATGAAATTTGAAGTGGGCTGCGAGACACAGGCGATTTCACCACCGCAATCCAGACAATCGGGAGCATCCTGGCAAAGCTCACATGCGGCGCACTGCGGACTTGTATAAGTCACATCATCAACGCCGCAGACCGGTTCATTCACCAGGGGGTCGCAGGGACAGAATGGCGTCGGAGGAACATCAACACCAACGACATCAATGACGTCGACAATGCCTTCGTCAATAATATCAGTGACCGTGCCGTCATCCTGAGTCTGGACAGTGTCGTCCGGCACATTGGTGTCAATTATTATATCAGGCTGAACATCCGGCTGACCTTCATCAGGCACGTTGGTGTCTACACCTTCGTCGCCCGGGTTGGTGTCCTCAAATGGAGGCGGATTACTGCCACATCCTGCGGCCACAAACGCAACAACCAACAACCCAAGGAATACATTAAGTTTTCTGGACATTTATGCCTCCGAATACAACCGCAACAACCCGAAAATCCCCCCGAATCAACCTGATAATACCCGCAGATCAATCCATTGGACAGTTTATTGTAATTGCAGGGCTACGGCAAGAAGACGCGAATAGTTGTTTGAAGATAGAACCCTGACTTGTCCCAGACATCATGAGCGTATGAAACATCGACACCAACGGCCTTCGAAACGTACCCGACTCCAAGCGAAAGGCGCATTTCAGGAACCATATCCCTTGAATCAACATCAAAATGACCGACTCTGTCCCAGTTGACACCGGCACGAATCGCCACGACCTGTTTAGCAATAACTTCGAAGCCGGCCATCAGACTGGGCGTCGCCTTACCCTCGATCGATGAAAAATCGACATCACAATCAAGGCCTATGTTGAATATGGAATACGAAACGCCGATACCGACACCAAGCTTTCTTGGCGACAGGTTCCACGTTGTGCGTCCGGTCCCTGGAGACACCGTGGCCACGTTGCCGCTTTTTGCGGCATTTTGTATCAGATTCTGACCTACCACTCCGATGTAAAACACCTTCATGATGCCGAGCGCCGCACCAAAATCCATATCCAGATACCAATGGGAATCCTCGGAATCGGCGCTGACGTTCATAGCCCTCATGGTCAGCCCGAAACCAAAGAATATCTTGTCGTTAGCGTACTTGGACCCTAACGCAATTCTGATATCATGGGTCTGCGCCTTATCGGCGTTGGTCGCGTATCCGAAGTTATAACCGATTCCGCCTGAAATCCACTTGTTGGTCTGGGAATCAACAAAAGATGCCGATGCCTGATGCCACTGAGACCAGTGCGCATACCCATAGCCGAAATTGACCGAATACTGATTTATCTGAGCCAGCGTGCCGGGATTGAAATAAAGGCTGTCAGCGCCCATGCCAATCGCACGCACAGCATCACCCAGGGCCAGCGATCTGGCGGACGGACTGTCGGTCCGCGCGGCCGCCGCCGCAGGCAGAATCAGCAGAATCGAAAACACTATCAATATTTGCGAATTTCTATTTTTCTGGCCCATCAAACTGACCGCCCATGTACAAAACCAGCATCAAGGTATTGATGCAGCGCCCAACTGTCAAGAAATGAGCCGGATAATTCGTGTTTATGGTCTGCCAGTGGCCAATCATGGTAAAGTCAGCCCATCCTTTTTCCGTTACCGGGGTTTGCAAAATGGCCGGACTGACAGGTCAGAAGATCGTAATTGTCGTACCAACTTACAACGAAGCTGAAAACGTTAAACTGATTATTCCAGAAATACTGGATGCCGTGCCGCAGGCGGATGTGATGGTAGTTGATGACTCATCCCCCGATGGAACAGGCGAAATCGTCAGCGCCATGGCGGCCCGCGACGCCCGCATCAAGCTGTTTTCCAGAAAAGGCAAGGAAGGGCTGGGCAAGGCATATATCGCCGGATTCAAAAAGTGCCTTGCGGACGGTTACGACATCATCATTCAGATGGACTGTGACTTTTCCCACAAGCCTGCGTACTTGAAAGACATGCTGGCGCAGATCGAACAGTACGACCTGGTGCTGGGTTCCAGATATATAAAAGGTGGCGGGACAACGGACTGGGCCCTGTACCGGCAGTTTCTGTCGCGCGGCGGCAACTTTTATGCCCGGACAATCCTCGGAATCCCGTTTTCGGACCTTACCGGCGGCTTCAAATGCTGGCGGCGTAAAGTCCTTGAATCGATCGACCTCGACTCAATTGCTGCGGCCGGTTATGCCTTTCAGATGGAAATGACGTTCAGGTCATTCAAGAAAGGCTTTAAAGTTAAGGAAATCCCTATCATTTTCCCTGACCGCACCAAAGGCGAATCAAAACTGGGCGGCGACATATTCTGGGAAAGTCTTGGAATTCCATGGAAGATCAGGTTCGGCAGGAACAAGGCGTAACATCAAACCTGAATAAGAATCAAGTCTTCCTGCTCGGGGCCGGTCACTTCAACTTCGCCATCGTGTTTGATGAAGACATCAATTTCGGTCCGGACGGCCATTTTTCCAGCCATATAGATGCCGGGTTCAACCGAGAAGCATATGCCGGGAACGAGCCTGCGAAGATCCCTTGTTTCCAGATTGTCGATGTTGACGCCATTGCCGTGAACCTGAACGCCGATTGAATGACCGGTGCGATGAATGAAAAGCTCGCCGTATCCTGCCGCCTGAACGACCGAACGGCATGCATCATCAACCTCGTAACCGAAACACTGCTGGCGCCGGCAGAAGCGCTCACGGACAAACTCGACCGCCGCCTTGCGGGCATCGCGCACACAATTGAAAATCTTCACATATTCCGCCGGGGGATTTGACCCGACAAAACCACACCAGGTGATGTCGTAGAAAATGGACCCGGGCTGAGCCAGCTTGGCCCACAGATCTATCAGAATCGTATCGCCTTCCTTGATAACAGCAGTGTTTTCGGGGGTCGGGCCGAAATGCGGATCCGACGGATGACCGTTGACGCCAACAATCGGAAGTTCGCCCATGCAATCAAGCCCTTCTGCGGCAAAACGCCCCAGAATGAACTGCTGAATGTCATATTCCGTCATTGCGCGACCGTTACGCACCGAATCACCGACAAGCGCAAAAGCCTCGTCCTTGATCGCGTGAATCCTGCGGCCGGCTTCCTTGTGACTCTGGTACCCGGCTTCACCGATAACGGCCTCAAAAATCTGAACCAGGTCGGCTGACGAGCCCACTGTGGCGCCGGCAGTCCTGACCATATCGACCATCCCGGCGTCAACCATGCTGACGTAAGGGATCGCATCTTCCGGCGAATACTGCATCGCGACGCGCTTGCCACGAAGCAACGTTTCAAGTTCCTCGGCCAGATCTCTCCAGGAAAGATACAGCCGCTTTTCACCCGGAAGCGCGTCAAGCCGGGAAGGCTCGACCTTACTGACAAGACGTATCGGCTCACCGCGCGCCGGCACCAGATAGAACCAGCGACGGGACGTAAATCTTTCAAAATCAAGACCGAGGATCCGATAGGCTATGCCATCCCGGTTATGAAAATCACAAAACAACCAACCATCAAATCCGGCGGCGCCTATGGCCTTCTGAATCACCTTGATATCCATACAAATCCTCCAGAGTCATTCCGGCGTCAAATTATCCGCCAGCGGACTACATTCTACAAGCGCGACCGGGGCATCAACTTCCATCAAATGCTTCTGCATGGCAAGCGCACGGACAAACAGCGCCACCCTCTCGCGGCTCATCTCTTCGCCCGGGTTCTGTGCATCAAAAAGTTCATATATCTTCCCGACTGTCGTAACCCCATCGATCCGCTGCCAGACGAATGATCCAAACTTATCAAGCCTGATGCAGAAGAACGGCTTCTTCAACCTGGGCATCAGAAAGCGACCAAGTATCGCGCCGTCAAACCTTGGAACCAGAACCTCGACAAGCCCGTCTTCAAGGGTATTGAAACCACGGGCCCTGGCAAACACGCGCCCCGTCAGATCCTCGACGATCAGATTGACGTGCCCCGCCCGGCTTGACTCATCACTACCACGACGCATATGGACAACCTTCGACGCAGGGCCCCGAAATATCAGGAAACCCCTGCAAGATCCTTGATAAACCGCACAAGAGAACCGGGGGCCATATCAAACGCGGCATCGGTAAAGCCCTGATACTCAATCCAACCGGAACCAAGTTCCCATTTTTCGATACCGGCGAATTTCGGCAAACGCTGGCCATGCCACGTTCTGGAAATCGACACCCTGATCTGAAGACCGTATCTGGGGGGAACAGTCTTCGGGACAGTCCGGACCTCAATCCTTGAACCTTCCATCCAGCCCTTCGCAGAACCACATTCAAAAACGGTGGTAGGTGGTTCAATCTCAAAGCCGAAAGCCTCGAGCGCCTTAACTTCCGCAACCAGATTTTCACGCGGTTTGAAGACAAAGCGGTACCAGAAGGAATCACGGCCGGGAAGAATTGCAAGGCTGGACGCCACAAAAATAAAAGCCGCCAGCGAAGACGCGAACATGGAAACGAGCGGAACGGGGGCCAGAAAACTCAAATCAATCTTCTGCTCGGCCGCAAGTAAAACAACTATCAACAATCCGGCCTGAAGCGCAGCAACCAAACCTGCCCAGCCACGAAAATCACGCCCGTAAACCAGCAGGCCGACAAGCGAAAGGACGGCAAACATATGCGGCAAGGCAAGCCAGACGAACCGGTCAAGTACAATTGAAATGCCGCTGGTTTCAACCCATGAATGTCCCCAGTCAGCAAAAATCAAAGCAATTACAAGAATTTGAATGGTGACGCCAGAACGGACCAGCCAGTCAGCCGCCTTGCGCCCATCCCTGATAACCCAGGCGATGGAGGCCATTCCAAGCATCAGCAGAACCACGCCGTAAAAGAATTCCACGAAATGGACTCCTTACTGGACTTCACTGTGAAGGCAATTCCCAGATTCCCGTGCGCAGGTACTCGTCAATAGATTTGGCGGCCTGACGACCATCGCCCATCGCGAGGATTACAGTCGCCCCGCCACGAACTATGTCACCGCCGGCCCAGACGGCTTTCATTGATGTCCGGCCTGTCACCGGATCAGCGACAATATTGCCCCACTTATTTGCGGAAATTTCAGGCGTTGCCTGTGTAATTATGGGGTTCGCACCATTGCCGATTGCACAGACAACGACGTCGGCATCGATGACAAAATCACTGCCTTCAACAGGAACAGGACGCGGGCGACCACTCTTGTCAGGCGCGCCAAGCTCCATCTTCAGGCACTTAACGCCTGACACCCAGCCATCTTTATCAGCCAGAATCTCGATCGCGTCCTGAAGCAGAGCCAGATGAACGCCTTCCTGCTTCGCGTGGTGAATTTCTTCAACTCTTGCGGGCATTTCCTGTTCACTGCGACGGTAAACGATAATAGATTCTTCAGCGCCAAGCCGCAGCGCAGTCCTTGCCGCGTCCATCGCAACATTTCCGCCACCGAAGGTGATGACGCGCTTGCCACGCATGATCGGGGTATCTGAACCGCTTCCAAAATTATAGGCGTCCATCAGATTGGCCCGGGTCAGGTACTCGTTCGCCGAGTAAACGCCGGGGAAATCCTCGCCGGGAATGTTCTTGAACCAGGGAAGGCCGGCACCTGACGCGACAAAAACGGCATCAAAGCCTTCATCGAAAAGGTCTTGAATCGACTTGGATTTTCCGATTGCGATATTCAGAACCATCTTGACGCCCCTGGCTTCAAGCGCCCTGACTTCAAAATCAACTATTTCTTTCGGCAGTCTGAATTCGGGAATTCCATATACAAGAACGCCGCCGGCCCTGTGAAGCGCCTCGAAAACTGTAACTTCATGCCCCATCCCGATAAGGTCGCCCGCAGCCGTAAGCCCGCCGGGACCTGCGCCGATGATGGCAACTTTCTTGCCGGTGGGAGCTGCGTTGGGTCCCAATGATTCGGCTTCGTTGACAGGTGGATTTTCGCGATCCCAGTCGGCCACGAAACGCTCAAGCTTGCCTATCTGAACGCTCTTTTCCGGGTCCTTCAGCGACTTCGCAACGGTACAGACGAGCTGACACTGCTCTTCCTGCGGGCATACGCGTCCACAGACAGCAGGCAGACAGTTAGTTTCCTTGATGCATACGGCCGCATCGTGAAAACGCCCTTCTGTTACCAGTTCAATAAAGCCGGGAATATTTACAGCAACCGGGCAGCCACCGACACACGGCTTGTTCTTGCAGAGCAGGCAGCGGCTGGCCTCGCGCATCGCTTCTTCCGGGGTATAACCGAGCGGAACTTCAGTAATATTGTGCCGCCTGACGGCAGGGTCCTGTTCCCTCATCGGAACAGTTGGAATCGCAAGTCTTTCCCTTGGCGTAAGTTTATCAGCCACGTTTCAACTCCCGCAGGCGCTCATCAAGTTTACAGACGTGATCCACTTTGAATGCGTCGTACGACGCCTTTTCCTGTGAAAGATACATCCGCTGGCGCCGGACCATCCCGTCAAAATCGACGCCGTGTCCGTCGAATTCAGGCCCGTCAACACAGACAAATTTGGTTTCACCGTGAACGGTTACGCGACAACTGCCGCACATGCCGGTCCCGTCTACCATGACGGTATTCAAGCTGACATAAGTTTTTACGCCGTAGCCCTTCGTCAGCAACGAAACCATCTTCATCATGATCGGTGGTCCAATCGCGACGACCAGGTCCACCGGTGTATCAGCAGAATCAAGCAGTTCCTTCAACGCGTCCGTAACGAACCCTTTCTTACCGTACGAGCCATCATCAGTGACGCAGATAACTTCGTCCGAAGCTGCCCGCATCTCGTCTTCCATGATAATGAGCTCGCGCGTTCTGGCGCCAAGAATGGAAATCACATGATTTCCGGCTGCTTTCATCGCGGCCGCGATCGGATGGGACGGCGCAACACCAATCCCGCCGCCGACGCAAACGACTGTCCCGAACTTTTCAATATGAGTCGGCTTGCCGAGCGGCCCGGCAACGTCAGCGATTTCACCACCTGCAGCAAGCAGGGCCATTGCAGCGGTTGTCGTGCCAACAACTTGATAAATAAGGGTTATTGTCCCAGCATTACGGTCGGCATCGGCGATCGTCAGCGGAATGCGTTCTTTGCCACCGGCCGGTCTGACGATTACAAACTGGCCCGCTTTGCGGTATTTCGCAACGTCGGGCGCCTGCACAATCATCTTAAAAACACCGGGGGCTATCAGATCATTTAGAAGAATACGCGGCATCAGTTTCCTCCGGTATCCATGGGATGGGGTTGACTACTTTTTCTCGGCAGCTTCTTTTGATTTAGCCGCGGCTTCTTCACGGGACCGGATTTCATCATTGATCATCTTGCCAAGCAGTTCCTTCTCGACAAAACGGCCGGATGTTCCTGCACGGGCAAGCAGATCCTGATACCACTCACGCCACACAGCCACGCGCCTGATCATGCCCAGTTCCACTGAAGCGGTCGCAATCTCTTCGGCTGTCGGCTGTTCGTTCTGACTGAATCCCTTAAGCCTGACTACGAAAGAACTTGCGCCGTTTTCCGGCTTGACGGCCTTTGCCACAATCGGAGATTCCGGAGTCAATGCGGCCAGTTCTGCGACAATCGCTGCACCTGCGCCGATGCCGGGAATGCTTTCGGGATCATAGCTGAGCATCTGGTTCAGATCCTGGGGCAGGCCCTTAATCTCGCCGGTTTCACCGACGCGAACAGGCATGTGTGGAGCGTAAACGGCATTAAGTTCGGCGGCGACTTCGTCCATCGGGCGACCCTGAGTGACCTTGAGGGCCTCGATCGCACGATTTTCAAGCGCGGCAAGCTCAGCCCCGACTTTATCCTGACCAAGCATGCGGCGGGCAATAACTTCACGTGAACGATCATAGTCAGCAGCGGCTTCGGGACGACGACCATCAAGCATCACGATGAAATTGCCACGGGCGCCCTTGATAACCGGGGACAGTTCGTATTGACCCATCGCGTTCAGGGCATCGGCGACGCCCTTGTCGTACAGGCCGGCAATCGCTTCAGGTGTCAGGGCCGTCATTGAACGACCGCCAATCTTGTTCGTAACTTCGTCTTCCGATTCGGTAGCAGCCAGGGCCGCCATCGCATCGCGCAGTTCTGTACCGGTTTTGCCCTTAAGCGTCTCGACGGCCGCATTCGCACGCGCCTCGTCGGAATACTTCAGGACATGGAAATCCAGACCGGCTTCGACAGCAAATTCGGCCTTGTTATCTTCAAAATACTTCTTTGCTTTGTCTTCATTTGCGGCAAGCCATGCGGTCATTTCAGCCTGATCGCTGACGATCGCTGCAGCCAGCAGGGGCTGTGAAATTTCCACAAAATCATAGCTGCGCATCGACTTGCGCTGAGTCGCCACATAGCGGGCTTCCCTTTCTGAAACAGCGACGCCGGCGGTGACCAGACCGATCATCTTTTCACGGGAAATCTCGCGGCCGACAAATTCTTCGAACCGGCCGATCGACGATCTAAGTCTGTATCTGACCCAGTTTTCGTATGTCTTGCGCTTGAATTCGCCGGAAGACGGATCGGTAAAGCGTTCAAGAATACGATCCCTGATTTCATCCGGACCTGCCACCAGACCGTTCTTTGCCGCTTCCTCGGAAACGAGCCACGTCTCGATCAGGTCATCCATGACCTTACGGGACTTGACCGGCGAAACCTTGCGCGGGTCTGGAAGGAACGCAGCAAATCTGGGGTCGCCACGGAAATCCGTGAAGCGCGTTGACATATACATGTACTGCGCACGAATCGTTTCCATGCTTGGCGTGCGGCCCGGTTCCGGCGGATCAATCGTCAGCCGCAGCCCCATTTCCAGGGCCATGACGTCAATTGCGGTCTTGTCGACCTGCACCAGAGCTGCATTGGCCTTACCTTCACCACTGCCGGGCGTTTTGTCAGCCTGGCGGGAACTCATGTTAAAGGTGAAGACAAACACTACGATGATGATGGCAAACAACACGTAGATGATTACGGATTTTGAATGTTTTCTAAACTCTCCAAGCATTCGACGGCTCCTGGAATCTAAAGAAAAAGGCGCGCGAATTCTACTTCAAGTAAGTCCCTACTGCAACAAGTGGAATCAGGCGAAGTTACACTTCTTCCAGAAGATGGCCCATTCTGGCTTTTTTAGTTTCCAGATAGACCCTGTCTTTGCTGGCTCTGGGGGAGATATCTATCGGTACACGTTCAACAATTTCAAGGCCGAAGCCTGACAGGCCGACAATCTTGCGCGGGTTGTTTGTCAGCAGGCGCAGCTTGCGAAGCCCGAGATGGGTCAATATCTGGGCACCGGTCCCGTAATCACGAAGATCAGGGGCAAAGCCGAGGCGCGTGTTGGCATCCACTGTGTCAAAACCTTGATCCTGAAGGGCATACGCCTTGACTTTATTAGCTATTCCAATGCCACGGCCTTCCTGGCGAAGGTACAGGACGACGCCGCCTTCTGCCGCAACCTTTCGAAGGGCATAGTCGAGCTGCTGCCCGCAGTCGCATCGCAGCGAATGAAACACATCGCCGGTCAGACATTCAGAATGTACGCGCACCAGCGTCGGACCGGGGCCGGGTTCGCCGCGCAGCATTGCCACATGGGCAGCCCCGGCAATCGTATCTTCATATACAACGGCCTTGAACTGGCCCCACCTCGTTTCAACCATGGCCGAACCGACGGCACGCACCAGCAGATCCTTCTGCAACCTGTGGGCGATGATGTCGGCCACAGTCACAACGGGAATCCCGTTTTCCTTTCCAATGGCAAGCAGATCTGCAAGGTCAGCGGCCGAGCCGTCGTCGCGAAGCACCTGACAGATGACGGCGGCAGGCTTGCGACCGGCCATTCTTGTGATATCTACGGCAGCTTCCGTCTGACCGGCCCGGTTCAGGACGCCACCCGGGACGGCACGCAGCGGAAACACATGACCGGGAACTACAAAGTCGGCCATGCTGGTCTGGTCACCACACAGATCCTCGACAGTGCGGGCGCGGTCAAACGCGGAAATGCCTGTGGTGGATCCAATACGGGAATCGACTGAAACGGTGTACGCCGAACCAAAATGGGCCGTATTACGGTGGGACATCATCGGGATGCCGATGCGATCAACCATTTCGTGGGCCATCGCCACACAGACCAGACCGCTTGCGATCTTGGTCATCCGGTTAACTGCATCCGGTGTAACCATGTCGGCTGCAAATATCAGGTCACCTTCGTTTTCACGGTTTTCATCATCAACGACGATGACCATCCGACCAAGGCGTATGGCGTCGATTGCTTCATAAACAGTGCTGGTAACTGACATCGGTGCGTCCTTTAAAATCACAACGCTGCATCACGCAGCAAAGACGGCAAATAGTGACAGTACCGTTTGTTCAAGTCAACCGGACGGGCGACTGACCAGCCCGGACAGAAAGATATACACCCTCGCTCGGGACCTCGGACGCGCGGTCGTCAGTCAGCATCAAACGGTGCTATCATCGCCGCGGGTTTTGCCGGATTCGGAGGGACAAATGCCGATCGAGGGTGGAGATTCTTTTGGAATCAACGTGTTCCAGCAGGTTTTTGCGTCACGGGGCATGGTCCTCATGGTGCTATTACTGCTTATTGGAATGTCTTTAGTGTGCTGGTTCATCATCGGCGTGAAGGCGTGGTCTTTCAGAAAGATCAGAAAGCAGACCGATGAATTCATCAAGGCGTTCTGGCATTCCCAGAACCTTGACGAGGTCCGCGAGGCCGCGCGCCACCTGGCCGACTCGCCGATTTCCCGAATCTTCGTGGCAGCTTACACCGAAATGAAGCGCCATAAGGAAGGCGGCGGAACGACCGGGCCAATCGCCCCGGGATCGGACTACGGCTTTGAAAACGTCGAACGTACGCTGCGCCGATCGGTGCAGGAAGAAACGACCAGACTTGAAAAACTGACGCCGTTCCTGGCGACTGTCGGGTCTGCGGCGCCTTTCATCGGCCTGTTCGGGACCGTCTGGGGCATCATGAATGCGTTTGCGTTCATATCACCGGACCGGCCTGTACTTGAAACAGTTACGCCACACATCGCCCAGGCGCTTGTCGCGACGGCCATCGGCCTGCTTGCGGCCATCCCGGCGGTCATGGCGTTCAACTTCTTCAATTCGAAGATCCGGGTTCTATCGGTCGAGATGGAAAACTTCTCGATCGACTTCCTGAACATCCTGAAACGGCATTTTTTCAGGGACCGCTAGGAGGCTTCCATGGGCATGGGCGGCGGCGGCGGTAACAATCGCGGCATGATGGCAGAGATCAATGTGACGCCACTGGTTGACGTCATGCTTGTTCTTCTGATCATCTTTATGATTTCTTCGTCGATCGAAACGATGCAGGTGCAGCAGGAAAAGCAGCGGATTGAAAAGACTACGGAAGCGGCCAGTCTGAACCAGAAGGTGCCGATAAATCTGCCCCAGACGAACGCGGAACCGGTCAATATTGCTGAAGAACGCAAACTGGTCCTTTCGATCACGCCGGACGTGAAATTTTACGTCGGCGAATCCATGATCCTTGACTGTCTGGCGACCGCGCCCGGCATCAAAGGCACCGTCAGCGGTGACCGCAGAAGGGCGTGGGGTGCCGAAGATGACACGGCGTTCGGACCGTGCCTGGACGTTCTGGTCGACAAGCTCGGAACAAACGCAAAGCTTCAGACCGACAAGGAAATTTACCTGAGGGCGGACAAAAGCCTGCCCTACGGACTGACACTGAAAGTCATGGCGAGGGTGCGGGCTGGTGGCGTAGGCAAGTTCGGCCTGGTATCCGAGTCTGAACCGGAAGCGGGCAACTAGCGGACAACGAAGATGGCTTTTGGTGACGCACTGACAGCACGGCTGGGACTATCAGACCGCCGACCGGTCCTGGTCGGAATGGGCCTGACGGTCGCGATCCACATAGCCCTTGCTGTCATGTTAATAACTGCCGGCGGGGCCGTGGACACCGAAACGGGCAGGCAGGCTGGCGCCGCAAAAATGTGCGACGGCATCAGATGTCCTGAATTCCCGTTCATCTCGCTGCGCCGTGGACCAGACTCAATTAATTCAATGGATTCAGGCGTTATCGAAGCATCCATAATCCCCAGGCTCGGACTGGCCCAGCCGACACCCGGGCAACTGCCACGATTCCTGAAATATGAACAGGCGGCCCAGACTGAAGAAGCCGTCAACATAGACAAAGAAAACGACAAAAACAAAGAGATTGAAAACAAGGCGGTCAAGCCGAAGGACGCCGAAGTAGACCGCAGACGCAAGAAGATGGACCTGGGTGCGATTCTGGGCAAGGCCCCGGAAGATGACGACCCGAGGGCCAGACCGACGGCGCTGGATAAAATCGTAGGAAATTCGGCAGGTTCTGTTTACGGATCAGGGACCGAGGCCAAAGAAGGCAGCCTTTACGCGGCTCAGGTCGGTGAAGCGATCAAGATGCAGTTCACCGTCCCGCCATTCTTAAACGACGCACAACTGAAGAAGGCGAAGGTTCGCATCAAAGTTTCAAAGATCAACGCAGCCGGACAGATACTGGCTTTTGAAATACTGGACAAGTCGCCGGAAGAAAGCTTCAACAACGCCGCGATGCACGCAATCAAACGATTTTCATTAAAAGACGGCGGAAACGCGTTCCTGCCTTCACCGGACGCAAAGACGCTTGAGCTGGTAAATTCGCGCGGCATGGTCATCGACCTTGATGGCTCCCTTTTCAAGAGGTAGGCCACGAGGTGTCTGCAAAGATAATCACACACGTCGT
>CAZFVA010000012.1:31285-89970 GCA_964522105.1 uncultured Anaeromyxobacteraceae bacterium | reverse complement strand
GGCGGCTGGTACGAGCCGAACGGCCTGATGATGCTGTCGCCTGCGGCCTTTTTCATAATTGGATTCATAGTCTGGGCCCATCGGACATGGAAACCGGAGCTTCAGGAAACTGAATAAGGGCAGGGTAAGGGTAAACGATGGAACATCACCTGAGCATTTTCATAAAGTCGGTATTCATTGAAAACATGGCTCTGGCCTTCTTCCTGGGCATGTGTTCATTTCTGGCAATTTCGAAAAAGGTTGAAACCGCGCTGGGCCTGGGCGTCGCAGTCATTCTTGTCATGGCCGTTTCGACGCCGCTGAACGCAGCTATTTACATCTATTTGTTGAAGGATGGCGCGCTGGCGTGGCTGAATCCTGCGTTTGCCGACGTTGACCTTACGTTCCTGGCGTTTCTTACCTTCATCGGGACGATTGCGGCGCTTACGCAGATTACTGAAATGGTGATCGAGCGCTTTTCACCGAAGCTTTACAACGTGCTTGGCGTGTTTTTGCCTTTGATAGCGGTTAATTGCGCCATTCTGGGCGCGTCGCTGTTTTTAGTCGAGCGCAACATGAACGTCGGCGAAAGCGCGGTCTTCGGATTCGGCTCGGGATTTGGATGGGCGATGGCGATTGTCGCGCTGGCTGCCATCCGCGAAAAGATGCGTTACAGCAATGTTCCGGCCGGCCTGAAGGGCCTTGGGATAACGTTTATTGTGGCTGGCTTGATGGCCATCGGGTTCATGTCGTTTTCCGGGATTCAATTGTAGGTTTGCTGTTTCCGGGCCTGGCGCGTGGTCGCGCGGTAATAGCCGGCCACGCAGGGAAGTAACATGCTTCAGACCGTTTTACTTGGCGTCGCGGTGTTCATTCTGATCATCGTGCTTCTTGTACTGGTTTTGATACTGGTACGAAGCCGACTGGTCAACACCAGCAAGGTCAGGATCTTCATAAATGACGACGCCGAAAACACTCTGACGACCGACGCTGGCGGGACGTTGCTGAACACCTTGATTTCCAACAAGATTTTCCTGCCGTCGGCGTGCGGGGGAAAGGGTACCTGCGGTACATGTAAGTGCAAGGTTGTGGAAGGCGGCGGGTCGCTGCTGCCCACCGAGGTGTCATTTGTATCAAAGAAGGAAGCAAAAGAAGGCATCAGGCTTGGCTGTCAGGTGAAAGTTAAAAGCGATTTAAAGATCGAACTGCCGCCGGAAGTCTTTTCCGTCAGGCAGTGGACGTGCAAGGTCAGGTCAAACCTTAACGTCGCGACATTCATTAAGGAATTGATTCTGGAACTGCCTGCGGGTGAAGAAGTTCCTTTTCGTGCGGGTGGTTACATCCAGATTGAATGTGGTCCACACACCTTGAAGTACGCTGACTTTGATATAGCGGCGGAATATCGCGGCGACTGGGACAGATTGAATATCTGGCGTTACGTCTCCAGAGTTGATGAACAGGTCGTCCGGGCGTACTCGATGGCCAGCTATCCGGATGAAAAAGGCATCATCATGCTGAACGTCCGTATCGCGACACCGCCGCCGGACAAACCGAAGGCGCCCCCAGGCATGATGTCGTCGTACATTTTTGGTCTGAAGCCCGGCGATGATGTCGTGATTTCAGGGCCTTACGGCGAGTTTTTCGCCACGGATACGCAGGCCGAAATGTGCTTCATCGGGGGCGGCGCAGGGATGGCGCCGATGCGGTCGCACATCTTTGACCAGTTCAAACGCATTCATACAGGGCGCAAGGTCACTTTCTGGTACGGGGCCCGCAGTCTTCGCGAGGCATTCTACGTTGAAGAATTTGATCGCATCCAGGCTGAAAATCCGAACTTCACGTGGCACCTGGCGCTGTCCGAGCCGCAGCCGGAAGATAACTGGACCGGCCTGAAAGGGTTTATTCATCAGGTTCTATTGGAAAACTACCTGAAGAATCATCCAGCGCCTGAAGAGATTGAATACTATCTTTGCGGGCCGCCGCTGATGCTTTCGTCGTGTCGTAAGATGCTGGATTCGCTGGGTGTCGAACCCGAAAACATCCGCTTCGATGATTTTGGCTGACGTCCGCGCCCCGGGGTAAACATGTCCGTGATTGTCATCACCGTCGTCGCCACCGCCGTGCTGTTCGGGCTGGCCGCAACCGCGCTGTCCCTGAAGGTTATCTTCAAACGTCGCACTCCACTGAAAGCCCACGCCTGTGATGTGATGTGCATCCACGGCCACAATCGCGTCTGCGCCTGCGATCCTGCCGAACACCATGAAGACTGCGCCCGGTGATTTGACACCTGAGTATTCAATCGATGCCATCATCCTTGCGACTGCCCGTTCAACTGCCTCTGTCCTGTGGACCCAGGACGATCACTTCAAGGATATCCCCGGGGTCAAGTACTTTGCGTCCGCGCCGAAGGCCGGGTAGCTAACCCGGAGTTCCGCATAGGGTTTCCCTTAATTACGCACCAAAAAATCTAGTTAACATCACATTTCATTCGTGTAAACTAACTGGCATCTGGTGAAATATGCCGGTTAACTGACTAATGCGGGGAGATCTGATGAAGAAGCTTTTCGGTTTGTCCCTGGTGCTTTTCATTCTTCTGGTTGGCAGTGGCTGTGCCCATGTCGATGTGGCGCAGCATATGCTGTCGCAACCGGCAATCAAGGTGGACGGTCTGCCCAGGATCAAGATCGATGAAGCTGCATCGTTGATGGTGCTGAAGCACATTTCGTCGGCGGAAGCGCCGAAGCAGGATGTTGTAAGAACAGTGAATGCCATCTGGAACCAGAAGTCAGTTGCTTCGGAAGGCGACGGAGCTCCGGCCAGGGTTATCATCGAAGGGAAGTCATTGAACAGTCGTGGCAGCGCAGCCATTATTTCCAACGAGTTGATAGCACTTTACACCGGCGGCTCCTTCTTTCTGTTCGGTATTCCAACGGCCTGGGACACCGAATCGGTGACTCTGCGGCTTCAGATAGGACCAAAGGAATACGTCGCGACAGATACTGGCAAATGCTGGGCGAATATGTACCAACCTAAAGATCCCGCGCCGTGCGCGTTTTCAAAGGCGTTGACAGGTGCGTTGCGTCGGATCGCCGATGACGTGATGAGCGGAAACGTTGCCGGTCAGGATGCAAATCTGGTTAATGCGGCGAAAGCCGCCACGGGGCAGTCTGAAGGGGGGCGGAAATGGTAAATCCAAACTTAAGCAGGCTGGATCGGGTTTCCGGGCCGTGGGTATTGCTGATTCTTTTCATACTGGCCGGTTGTGGTAACAGCGCATATGTGGCGCAGAAAAAGGCGACCGAGGAGCGCAGCGCGGCTCTTCCATATGTAAAAAACGGCTACGTTGAACTTGACACAGTTGTTATGGCTCAGATGACCGAGTATGGCGGCAGGGGTTCATTTAATCCACCGCGACCGACCGAAGCTTTCCCGTACATCTGGGGCGATTCGCCGCAGAATCAGCAGCAGCAGGCGTTTCAGCAGCAGGCCTTTCAGCAGCAGACCTATCAGCAGCCTGTTTATCAGCAGCCAGCCTATCAGCAACCGGCGTATCAGGCCCCCGCAAAGCCGACTAACCGTCCGAAGTTGGCCGTTATGGAAATTGAAGATCAGGCCGGTAAGCTTGGTAAGGAAGTTGCGGCCCGCGGGACCGACTATCTGCGCGCAACGCTTAATGCAACGAAGGCTTTCATAGTTATTGACAAAAGCCGTCAGGCCGAGGCCCTGATGACGGTAATCGTAGATAACAAAAAGGAATCGTACAAAGACTGCTATAACCAGTCATGTCAGATTCCGCTCGGCCAGGCGCTGGCGGCCGACACGATTCTGCGCACAAGCATCACCAGACTGGCCAGTTTCTGCACGCTCAGCAGTGAACTTGTTGACCTTGAAAAGGAAGCCGCGACCGGCGGTGGAATGGCCAAATTTGACTGCAGCGAAGACGGCCTCAGCATGGCGATTGAAAAGTTGGTGCCTCAGCTAATCCAGTAGTAACATCCCACCGACATTGCGGAATATCAAAACATGAATCGACTGTTTCTTACGGCTCAACTGTTTATGGTGCTGGCCGTTCTGGCATACCCTGTCGCCCTGACGGCGAAGACCGAAACGTCTTTCAAGCTGTACGACCTGGATGATCATCTGGTCACGCTGCAGCAGGTTATCCAGGACCCGAATGCAAAGATGCTGGTCGTTGATTTCTTCTCGATGTCCTGTGCCCCATGCAAACGCGCGATGCCGCGTCTGTCAGACCTTCAGAAAATGTACCATAAAGATGGCCTGCGGGTAGTCGTGGTGGCCATTCCAGCGTCTGGCGACCGTACCGAAGCTCTTGAAAAGATAAAGGATTTCTTCGGGCCCCTGTCGGTATCCTTTCCTGTTGCGTTTGACAAGTATTCACTGGTCGCCAAGCAGTACGGCGTGACCAACGGCACTGACGCGAAGCTTCCTCAGTCCTTTGTCATTGATAAAAATGGGGTCGTGGTTTCCCGCTTTGAAGAGATGGACCCGCTTATCAAGGCTATTGAAGCCAGGTTCGGTAAGTCCGCAACAAACTGAAAGCCCGCAATAAACTGATTTCCTGATTGTTTCTAATCGCTATTAAACATTTGATTCAGTGAATTTTGTGGATGGGACATTGGTGGGGCGGCTGTCGCCGGGACCGGTCTACTTGCCTTCGGCTGCCGCTGCTTTGCTGAGCTCTTCGTCCAGTTCGCGGGTTTCCTTCGATTCACGTTTCGACTGCCAGACCGACCAACTGATGATGGCCGCGCAGACGATGGCGAATACCAGACCAAGGTAGTTCCCCGGTTTTCCGTCGGTCGGGTTCAGCGTGTAGCTCATGACGGTGACCAGGCCAAGAAGGCTGACCATGTTCATGACCTTGATAAGCGGATTCAGGGCCGGGCCTGCAGTGTCCTTCAGGGGGTCGCCGACTGTGTCGCCGGTGATTGAAGCTTTGTGAGCTTCTGAGCCCTTGCCGCCGTACAGACCGTCTTCAATCGACTTCTTACAGTTATCCCAGGCGCCGCCAGCGTTAGCCATGAAAACAGCAAGCAACTGGCCGACCAGGATCAGGCCTGCCAGGAAGCCGCCCAGGGCGTACGGTCCAAGCAGGAAGCCGACCATCAGGGGAGTAAGAATGGCCAACAGGGCAGGGCCGATAAGCTCGCGCTGCGCTGTGTTTGTGCAGATATCAACGACGCGGCCGTAATCGGGCTTCTTGGTGCCGGCCCAGATTTCAGCGTCCTTGAACTGAGCGCGACATTCCTTGACGATCAGGTGGGCGGCACGTCCAACGGCGCGAATCAGCATCGAGCTGAACAGGAACGGAACTGCGCCGCCGATAAGAAGGCCAATCAAAACATAGGGTTCCGAAACTGTCAGGTGGGCGCCGACCGCGCGGTATTCTGCGGCTGTCAGTGTTGCCAGGCCGGTTTCGCTGCCCTTGGCGATGATTGCGATGAATGATGAGAACAGGGAAACGGCCGCGATGACGGCGGAACCGATCGCGATGCCCTTCGTTTCGGCCTTTGTGGTGTTTCCGACAGCGTCAAGGTCGGCAAGGATCTGGCGGGCGCGCTTGTACTTTTCTTCGCCCATTTCGGCTTTGTCGTAACCCATTTCACCGATGCCGTTGGCGTTGTCTGCTACAGGTCCGAACACGTCCATGGAAATGGTGTTACCGGTCAGCGTAAGCATACCGATACCGGCCATTGCCACGCCGTAGGCCACGAACACAGGCGGTGTGCCTGTGTAAACCATGACCGACAGAACGATTGCGACTGCAATGACCAGGACGGCCATAACCGTTGATTCATAACCGAGCGCCAGGCCTTCGATGATGTTGGTGGCATGACCGGTCTGGCAGGCCCGGGTAAGTGACTTAACAGGGGCGTGCGATGTGTGCGTGTAGTACGAAGTAAGCTTGTTCAGGCCGATGGCCAGGAAGATACCGATCATGCATGTCCACGCCGGGCGAAGGTCCAGGCCCGTGACGCCGAAGTTGGCCCACCAGCCGAGGTTGGCCGGATCAAGCATCGGGTACATTGCCAGGGTGGCCGCATCAACCGAGTTGCCGATAGGACCGGCGAAGCGCAGATAGAAGAATCCAAGAACGAAGAATCCAACAATAGAAATTATTGAACCAATCCAGAAACCACGGTGAACGGACTTCAGGGCCGTGTCGGACGTGTCGTCCTTTCCTGCCTTGACGGTGTACGTGGAAATGATGGAACCAAGAACGCCGATACCGCGGACCAGCAGCGGGAAGATAACGCCCTTGTGTCCGAATGACGCGATACCAAGAATCATTGCCGCAACGATTGTGACTTCGTACGATTCGAAAATGTCCGAGGCCATACCGGCGCAGTCGCCTACGTTGTCACCGACGTTGTCAGCGATTGTGGCTGCGTTACGCGGGTCGTCTTCGGGGATGTCTTTTTCAATTTTGCCGACCAGGTCAGCTCCAACGTCTGCGGCCTTCGTGTAGATACCGCCGCCGACGCGCATGAACAGTGCCAGAAGGGTGCCGCCGAAGCCGAAGCCGAGCAGCGCTTCATATGCGTTCTGTCCATAAATAAGGAAGATGATCGTTCCGCCAAGAAGGCCGAGACCGTCAGTCAGCATGCCTGTGACCGTACCGGTTCTGTAACCGATCTGCATCGCTTCGCCGTAAGAATCCATGGCTGCCGCCGCGACCTTCAGATTGCCGCGTGTGGCCAGTTGCATTCCGATGAAGCCGACCGCCCATGAAAACAGGGAACCTACCAGAAAGGCGATTGAACGGCCGAAGCCGAATTCAGGGTTGTTCCGCCAGTCGGATGTGAAAAATAGAAGTACGGTGATGATGATTATCAGCGGCCCGATCTTGCGGAACTGGGCCCGCAGATAGGCGTTCGAGCCTTCGCGGACGGCGGCTGCAACGGCCTGCATTTTCGGGGTGCCGTCACCGGCGCGTTTAATCTGTCTTGAAAGCAGCAGAGCGTACAGAAGTCCGGCCACTGCAATGACAAGCACGACAACCAGACCTATGCGTTCCCATATCAAAAACGACGGGTCCACGAAGGGGGCAAACCACTGAAAACTATGTGCTGCAGATGACGAGCCAATTACTTCGGCGGCAGTTCCGAAAGGAAAGAACCCTGCAATTCCAAAGAACGCTGCTGCCAGTGCCAGAAAAGCAATTTCGCCCTTCCGCTTACCAACAACCTTGTTAAGACTGAACATTGTTTCCTCCCCTTAAATGTCGCCAAAATTTTCAACGAAGAATATAGACCCCGATCAAGATCCGAGGCGGCAAGTATCCTACTCCATTATTACTGACAGAACAATGGCACGAATGATACATTTTTCCAGATTTTGTACTGATTTCAGGGGATTTTCAGTCAGATACAGGTTCAGCGGCCAGGGTCAGGTCGATTGTGCCGCCGTTGACGATGGACGCGTGGTCGATCCACATTTTTTCAAGCACAACGCCATTCAATTTTGCAGAAGTTATGTACAGCAGACCGTCTGATGCCCCGGGGGCGTTGATCACCAGATTTCCGCCGGGCAGTTTAATGGTCGTCTGGTCAAATGCAGGCGACGTAATGAAGTACCCCGGCAGGCACGGGCTCGGGTACAGACCGGTGGCCGTGAACACATACCATGCAGCCAGCGTACCGGCATCGTCGTTGCCGATAAGGCCGCCGGGCTCGTTCAGGTAGGATGTGTCCAGAACCCACCGCGCCCATTTTTGTGTCAGGTCGGGACGCCCGCCGTTAATGAACATGTATGCCGCGTGGATGTCAGGCTCGTTTCCCTGGAAGTACCAGCCCTGCGGAAGCATGAAGTCGAAGTTGTCCATTGCGCCCTGGAAGAACATTGAAAGCTGTTCGACGAAAGTCGCGTCGCCGCCAAAAAGTTCAATTAATCCGGCAGGGTCATGCGGGGCGAACCACCTGTACTGCCATCCTGAACCTTCGGTATACCCCTGATTTTTGCCGCCGAATGTCATTGCCAGCGGATCGTAATCTTCGGCATCAGCCGTCCATGTGGCGTCAGCGTTCTTTTCGCGGAAGAACTTCAGTTCCGGGTCCCACAGGTTGGCATAATTGTCCGACCTGCCCCGGAAGATGGCTTCGTCTTCGGTATGGCCAAGTGCCCCGGCCAGTTCCGCCAGACAGTAATCATTGAAGGCGTATTCAAGCGTTACGCTGACCGAATGGCTGTCGCCATCGGCAGGGATGTAACCG
Source organism: uncultured Anaeromyxobacteraceae bacterium (assembly GCA_964522105.1). Classification (GTDB taxonomy): domain Bacteria; phylum Myxococcota_A; class UBA9042; order DTJE01; family DTJE01; genus JAGOFO01. The sequence goes on along the minus strand of CAZFVA010000012.1, from coordinate 81,757 downwards.
TATTCAAGGTATTCGGCAATACTGTCGCGCTTTCCCGGTACGCCCGGATCAATTGTGCCGTTGGCGCATTCCTTAAGGATTCCGTAAGCCTCTTCAACATCGAAGTCCGTGATTCCTTTTAGATATGAGTCCGCAATAACTGTCAGCGCATGCTGTCCGATCATGCTGCCGGTATCGCCCGCAGCAAGTGCCCACTTCGGGAAGTTTCCCTTCTGTCTGGCCATTTCAAGCAGTGAACGGTTGATGTCACGGTGGACTTCGGGCCAGACCAGCGCAATCAAGGGCTGCTGCGTTCTGAACGTGTCCCACAGCGAAAGGTCAGTGTAGTAGTTCCAGCCATCAGCGGTGTGAACGGCCTTGTCAAAGCCCTGATAAGTGCCGGTGACGTCGTTCCAGATCTGAGGCATCTGGGCCGAATGATATACCGCAGTGTAGAAATTGATCTTTCGCGTGCGATCACCGCCGATAGTGGCGAATGTCCCGACAAAGTCTTCCCATGCCTGGAACGCTGCGGCTCTGGTGGCTTCAAAGTCCCATGTCGGCAGCTCGGCCGTCATGTTGGCGCGGGCGCCTTCATTTGATGAATATGACAGACAGACCTGCATCTCGATGACCGGGCTTTCAGTCAGATCAAATTCAAACCAGCCGCCCCAGTTTGTCAGTTCTCCATCGGGAATGGACAGCGTCGAAGTGTCTGTTGTCAGCTCACCATCATGCCATGTACCGACCGCTGATGTGTCGCTGTTGAATTTAATCGCGAAGTAAACGTTGAAACCGCCGAATCTTCCTGCAAAATCACCCTGATGGAAGTCGACCCCTTCAATAATCCCGTCTTCAGCCATGGTGACGTTACCGCCCCGCGAACTGCTTTCGGGAATCGAAGCGCCGTAATCAATAGCAAGAATGCCTTTCTGAGTACCTTCCGGCCATGTGTAGCGGTGCATTCCGCATCTGGTTGTGGCCGTCAGTTCAACTTTTACGGCAGGTTCGTCCAGTGTAACTGTGTAATAGCCTGCCTCAGCTTTTTCTGTTGCTTTTGAATATGTTGATGCGAAGTCGGAGCTTTTATTTCTGCCAGTTCCCACTTCATTGACAGGCATTACCAGAATGTTGCCGTAGTCGGGCGCCCCGGTTCCGTGCAGATGGTTGTGGCTGAATCCGTAGATCAGCGGGTCGGAATACCTGTAGCCGGCACAGTGCTGAAAAGTTGTCGCGCCGTACTGATCGCCGGTGTCCGGGCTCAGTCTGACCATACCGAAGGGCAGGCCGGGTCCCGGGAACGTATTTCCGATGTTGGCAATCAGGCTGTCGCTTCCAATGAACGGATTGATGAAACGGGCATACGGAGGCTCGTCAAGATTTTCGGCGACTTCTGCATCGGTTGTCGCATCTGGCACAAGCGTGTCGCCGGTGTCCTGAATGCCATCCAGGTCAACCACATCAAGCCTGACATCGCTGCCGGTATCGTCTGTCGCGTCTGCAACGACATCCATCTGAATGTCTGCGACCACATCAAGGCCGACATCCGGGGTTTCCACGGTTGTTCCGCATCCCGCCACGAACGCTGCAAATGTCGCAATAATCGTAACAATCGCAATTCTTTTCATCTGTCGGTTACTCCGTGTTCATTCCCGTGTGTATCCGCCCCGTTCAATTTCCCTCGCCGGTTCCGTCGTTCGTGGTCTTATGGCGGTACATCGTTGCCCGCCCGAGTCCCAGAGCCTTCGCCGCCCTGGTGATATTACCATCTGCCGCCTCAATTGCGCGGTTCATATAGGCAATTTGAAGGTCGGACATCGAAATCAGCGAGTCAAGGGTTGGGAAAACACCGTGCAACCTGTCTTCCAGCGAATAGACATTGTTGTCATATCCTGTGGCGACAATCGCCTGGGTTGACTGGGGCTCGTAAGAAATCCCGTGACTTCCAAGCGTCGCAACGATGTCGTCAGACGTGATTTCGTCACTCTTTGCGACGATCACTGCGTGACGCACAAGGTTTTCAAGCTCGCGCGCATTTCCTGGAAAGCGAAGGCTTTTCAAAGTGTCTTCGGCAGACCGGGTGAACCCTTTGATTTCCTTGCCTTCTTCCTTGTTGTATTTCATCAGGAAATGTTCGGCAAGCATCGGAATATCTTCGCTTCGTTGACGCAGTGGCAGCAGTCGAACCGGGAATACCGACAATCTGTAGAAAAGGTCTTCACGGAACCTGCCGGCCTTGACTTCTTCCTGAAGGTCGCGGTTAGTTGCTGAAATTATTCTTACATTTACTGGAATTGGAGTGTTTCCGCCGACGCGCTCGAATGTCCTTTCCTGAAGAACGCGCAGCAGTTTGGCCTGCAGCGACATCGGAAGTTCGCCGACTTCGTCCAGAAACAGGATGCCACCGTCGGCAGCTTCGAATCGGCCGGTACGTCTTGCCGAGGCACCCGTGAATGCCCCTTTTTCGTGGCCGAACATCTCGGTTTCAAGCAGTGTTTCCGGGATACCGGCGCAGTTGACTGCAATAAACGGCTTCGTCCGTCTTGAACCGTTGCTGTGAATTGCGCGTGCAATCAATTCCTTACCGGTTCCGCTTTCACCTTCAATTAAAACCGAAACGTCGCTGTTAACAACGGACTTCAGCGTATGAAGAATGTCCAGCATTCGGGGACTTACGGTCAAAAAATTGTCAAAGCTCAACGTGCCTGAATCAACCCCGGCCTCGTAAGCCTGGACCTTCAACTTAAGCTCAAGGTGTTCGAATGCGTTCTTCAGCGAAACTTCAAGGCGCTCGGTCATTGAATTGCCTTTTGGAATGAAATCGAAGCCGCCGCGTCTGGTCGCTTCAATCGCTATTTCAAGGCTGGCATGGGCCGTAATCATAATTACCGGTATGAACGGGTTTTCGGCTTTGATCTTTTCCAGAAGGTCCAGTCCGCTGGAGTCCGGCAGTCTGACGTCCAGCAGAACGGTTCCGACGAAACCTGCGCGCAGGATTTCCATGCAGCCAGCGCCGGTTGACGCGGTCAGCACTTCATAGTTCTGCTGGGTAAGTGTTGAAGTAAGAAACTCGACCAGGCTGAGGTAGTCGTCGACGATTAAAATTTTGCGCTTGGGCTGCATGCAGCATGAACCCCGGGTTTATTTAAACGCCGGTATCGTAATCAAAAGTGGATCAAAATGAAACTGTTTGACTGGTAAAAGAATTGTAAAGGTGAAAATTGAAGGCTGAAAGAATTGAAAAAAAGAAAACGGGAAAAGCTCGGGGCCTGGTTTTTTCGGGTTTGTCACATCCACAGGCAATCAAAATGACCCGATGCCAAATCAAAGTGAGGGGTTCCAGGGCCCCGGCGTTCCCAATAACGGATTCAGTTTTTGCTGAATCCGAGAATTTCAAAGAAGAGATTCCCGGCCGGCCCGAAGGCCGGTCGGGAACAAAAGGGGGTATTAGGTTTGAAAAGAAGGTTTGGGGAGTAAACCTTTCAAAGCACACTGATTTGTATTGCAAGCATCATGCCAATATATGAAGTGCTTGATTTAGCTGGATTTGTCCCCCTGTGAAATATTTCATCGCTGTCTCATAATGAAACAGCATTGGATCGTCACGTATCCGGTGGTGTCACTATGCGGGGTGAAAGTGTACGGTGCTGGCGGAGTTCAGGATTGTGTATCAAATTGATACAGTGTCTCTAATCGAGACTCCATTTCCCGTGGGACCGTTTTGGCTCACCGAAATTTCCCTGATTCCGCCTGAATTATTGTCTTGATTGCACAAAAAACATCATCTAGTTACAGTTGATCAGGCAATTGCAGCCATGAGAATTTAATGAGAATTAGATTTGGATATGTTCCTTTAGCTTTCCTTGTCCTTTTCGCCGGGTGCGCGTCATCCGGCCCCGACGCTGTGTCTTCTAATCAATCCGTGTCTGTCGGCAACTTGACGTCCGCTGTCGGCACCACGCCGAACACCGGCAGCCCTTCAGTTGGACTTCCAGAGGTAGATCTGGTCTTTCATAACCCGGATGGCCGGAAAGCCTCATTTAAGGTTGAAGTTGCCTACGGCATTGAACAGCGCATGAAGGGCTTGATGTTCCGGCGTCACATGGCGGCGGATCGCGGGATGTTGTTTGTATTCCCCGATGACGATGTCAGATCCTTTTATATGAAGGACACCTACATCCCGCTGGATATGCTGTTTGTGGACAGGGACTTGATTGTCAGGGGTGTAGTTGAAAATACCAGTCCGCTGACACTGGACTCGCGCGGGGTGGATGTGCCGGTCCGATATGTCATTGAAATTAACGCGGTTTTAGCGCGTCAACACGGGATTGTGCCGGGAAGCGCCGTCAGTATTAAACCCGACCTTGATGTTGCTCTGGTTCAATGACGCATCTTGTCATATTCTTACTGCAGAATTGTGTCGGGAGTTTTATTTCATGTCAGATGAAACCTTTATCCGAAGTCTTCGCGGGGTAACAGGGCAGAACGGTATTTCAACCGAGCCGTGTGACCTTCTGATTTATGGCCAGGATATGTGGCCACGCATGACGATTCAGCGGGCTGCCGGGAAGCTGGGCGAGCATAAACCAGATGCTGTTGTGTGGCCCGAATCTGTTGAACAGCTTGTTGAGATCGTAAAGCTTTGCCGTGCAAAAAAGGTTCCCTTTCTGCCAGTCGCTGCCGGTTCTGGCGTCATCGGGGGTGCAATTCCACTGAAGGGTGGCGTCGTGATTGACGTCAAGCGCCTGAACAAACTGGTTTCAATTGATCCTGTGTCAATGACCGCGGTTATTGAAGCCGGAATGAACGGCATGCACGTGGAGGAATCCCTTAATGAACGTGGCTACACGCTTGGCCATTTTCCATCGTCAATAATGTGTTCGACGGCTGGCGGCTGGGCAGCCTGCCGGTCGGCCGGTCAGTACTCGTCGAAGTTCGGTAAGATCGAGGACATGATAGTTTCCATGGACGTTGTTCTGCCTGACGGCCGTCTGGTTACAATCGACGCCAACGCTGCCCATCGCGGGGCCCCGGACTTCGCGCAGTTGCTGATCGGATCGGAAGGCACCCTTGGAATCATCGTCAGGGTCAAGGTTCAGCTTGCCCCGGCCCCTGCGACCAGAAGGTTTTCGGCATTCAAATTCAGCAAAATGGAATCCGGGATCGAAGCCATGAGGCTTGTCATGCAGGCCGGGATCGACCCGACGATGATGCGCCTTTATGATCCTCTTGATACGTTGCTTAACAGTTTGTCGGGTAAAAAGAAGGCCGGCACCGCCACCGGTGATGATGCCGACAATAAGGTAGTTTCCCTGGTCCTGAAACGACTTGGCCTGCCTGATGTCAAGGATTTCGGCCACGCCGTGACCGGTCCTCTGCTCGGGCGGATTCTTGGACATCCGGCGCTTGTTTTCGGAGTTCTGACGCGGCTGCCGCTGCCGTCGATGCTGGTGATGGGTTTTGAAGGCAGCGAGGCCGAGACGCGGCGAAGCCTGGTACGCGCAAATGAACTTGCGCAGCGCGCAGGCGGCACCCCGCTCGGGTCTGAACCTGGTGAAACCTGGTACAAAAAGCGTTACGCGGTGTCATGGAAGCTGTCGAAAGTATTCAGCCAGGGCGCCTTCGCAGAAACGATTGAAGTTGCCGGTTTGTGGAAAGATGTCGCGGCCATATACCACGCGGTTCATTCGACCTTGATGAATCGCGTCGCGATCATGGCGCACTTTTCCCACGCCTATAATGAAGGATGTGCGTGCTATTTCTCGCTGGCCGGATACGCATCAGACACAAAATCTTCGTTGGAATTGTACGACTGGGCGGTCAATAACGCCCTGGATAAGGCAATGAAGGCCGGTGCGACGGTCAGTCATCACCATGGCGTTGGTCTGATGAAAGCGGCCTACCTTGACCGTGAATGGAAGGGCGGGCGCCGGATCTTCGAGTCGCTTAAAGATGTTATGGATCCTGACAGGCTTATGAATCCGGGGAAGCTTTTCGAGGCTCTCCCTGCGCCACGGGCGGCGTTTCGGTCTGATGATTGTGACGCAGTTTCAGAATGTGCCCTGGAAGACGGTCAGATAGTTCCTGAATCAATGGAAGATGTCAGGCTCGCGCTGCGCGAGGCGGCGGCATGTGGAAGAAAATTTGTGCGTCAGTCACCTGCCGACAATCCCTCCGCCTGTGTTCCTGTTTCCAGGCCTGGAGCTTCGGGCGGAATGGCGGCACGTGGAATGCCTGTTCGCTTGAATCTGGCCAGGATTGATCAGATTCTTGGAATCGACATCATTTCCCATACAGTCACTGTTCAGGCCGGTCTGCCGATGGTCCTTCTGGAAAATTATCTGCAGGAAAAAGGCTTCACACTCGGGTTCGTTCCACGGCGCCTGATGGCTGTCAATGTCGGTGAATATCTTGCGGGCGTGTCCCCGGCCGCAGGAAGCCCGAAATACAGGACCGTTCGTCAGAATTGTCTGGGAATTGACGGCTTTGTTGCCGACGGGACTCCATTTTCGGTGCGGTCAACGCCACGAAGGGCGGCCGGGCCGGATCTGCGGCACTGTTTTATTGGCGCCGGCGGCGTCAACGGGGTGATAGTTTCAGCAACACTTAGAATCTTTCCGAATCCGGTGGTCAGGGAAGCTGTGGCTTTTGGTGCCGAGGATACAGTCGCCGCCGTTTCCGCAGTCAGGACGCTTCTGTTGCGCGGCGTCAAGCCGGAGTGGGCGCTGGTCGTAAACAGGTCCCCCGGTGAAATAGGCAGCCGAAAGGCATCAAGACTGGCTCTGCAGCTTGGTGGTGACCGCGAAACGGTCGCGATGGAACTTGAAATAGTTCGGGATGTCATGGGACCGCTTGGTCTTGTTCAGGAACCTGTTCATCCGGATTCCAGACTTCAGGCCCCGTCCGAACTGTTTGAGTGCAATGAAATGTTCATGGAATTCGGGCCGTTGATGACTTTGCTTACAGAAATCTGTAAGCCGGCTCTTCGACGCGGTCCTGATGTCCCGGAACTGCATATGACACATTTTTCGACGTCAGGAGCTACGCTGCGTGTGCTGTTGCGCGACCCGGGGCAGGAAGTTCCGGCTGCATACAGGCTGGAATGTCAACGGCGTTGTTCGCCGGTCCTTAAGGAGTTGGGAATGGCCCTGGCTGGCAAACTTGACCCGGCCGGTATTCTGAACTGGGAGGACCGCAATAATGTCTGATAAATCAAAAGGAATTTTTGATCTGTGCGCGTTCTGCCCGTCCCTGTGCATGGATCGCTGTCCCGTGGTGGCCGCGACTGGCAGAAACACATGGACGCCACAGTCCAGAATGATGGTTGGCTGGCTCGTGTCCAGAAATTTTCTGGAAATGAACCCTGAATCCCTTAACACCATTTATCAATGTACAGGTTGCATGTCCTGTCATGAACCGTGCCTTCACGAGATTGATGTCGAGACGGCCCTGTTCAGTCTTCGCGCCAGTTTTGTGGAAAGCGGCGTGACAGTCAGCACGGCTGATCATTATGTGGACGCTGGTGCAGACCTCGAACGGATTTACCTGGATTTTGTCCCGGCAGATTATGTCGTTCCTGATGCCGGTGCTGCCGTTTTTCCGGGCGCTGCGGTTCTTCGCAGCAACCCGGCCGTCATAACCGACCTGTTCAAGTGTTTCAGCGTGCTTGGTGTTGACACGGTCGCGGCGGTGCCATCGGCAGCCATTGATTCAGGTTATGACTTGTATGCTGCCGGATTCATAAAGGAATTTAAGGCGCATGCCGGTAAGGTCGCGAAAGTGCTGCGGCGATACAAGAAGATAGTCGTCGTGTCCCCTAAGGACTATTTCACGCTGACCAGCCTTTACACGCTTCATGACGTAATGATGTCCGCCGAAATCGTGCCGGCTGTTGACCTGCTTGCGCCACTTATTCTTGCGCGCAAGCCACGAAAGGCTGCTGCCGATCATGTCGGTTATCATGATTCGTGCATAAGCGGTCGCCACCTTGAACAATACGAGCTTCCGCGCAGGATCATTGCCCACATCACCGGTCGTCCCGCCATTGAACTTCGGCGTAATCACAAAGATTCGATGTGTTGTGGCGCAGCGGGCGCGTGGAACATCTCGAATCCGGTCGGGTCGTCGGAAGCCGGTAGAAACATCGCCAAGATGGCCGTTGAAGCCGGTGTCAACGTGCTGGTTACGTCCGGCTGTGAATGTGCAGTGAACATGAATGGCAAGGTGGACAAACTGAGCGTCAAGGACCTGATCTCTTTTGTTGCGGGTAGTTTGTAAAGTCCCGTCTCAGGGCTTGTTGCCGATTGGCTTTTGATTGTTTTCGGGGGTTGTCATGAAAGTCTGTTTTATTGTGAATCCTCACAGTGCCGCCGGGGCTACCAGAAAACGGTTTGCCGAGCTTGAACCCGGGCTTGAAAAGATATTTCCAGATATGACCGTTCGCCTGACGAAAGCGCCGTGTCACGCCACCGAGATTGCCAGGCAGGCAGTCGAGGATGGGTTTGATGCTGTTGTCTGTTGTGGCGGTGACGGGACCCTTAATGAAACTGTCGTCGGTCTGCATCAGTCCGGTCGGCCTGACGCAGTTCTGCTTGGCATGATTCCAAGCGGCACCGGCGGCGACTTCAGAAAGACGTCAGGTTTCCCGAAAGAACCAGCAGATACGTTGAAGTACCTGGCCGACTTCCGCGAAAGGCGTGTTGATTACGGCAATCTCGAGTTCCTGACGCTTGACGGCAAGCCTGCGTCACGAGCCTTCATAAACATCGCAAGTATTGGCGTTTCCGGGATTTGTGACGAGTTTGTGAACAACACCAGCAAGGCCCTTGGTGGCAAAATTTCGTTCCTGATCAGTTCTTTTCGCGGGATGATGGCCTACGACAATGTTGATATGACAGTGAAAGTTGACGGTCAGACGATTTATGAAGGTCTGACTAACCTGGTCGCGATGGCGAACGGGCGGTTTTTCGGGGGCGGCATGATGATGGCGCCGGACGCCGAACTTGATGACGGAATGTTGCGCGTAGTCATTCTGACCGATCTCAGCAAACTCGGTTTCATGATGCTCGGCTCAAAAATCTATTCCGGTCAGCACGTAAAAGACAAGCACTGCATTCTGGGTCGCGGCAAGGTTGTCGAGATCGAGACGCGGGGCAGGGCATTGATCGATCTTGATGGCGAGATGCCCGGTATGGGGCCGCTCAAGGCCACGGTAATTCCGTCCGGTATTCGCCTGATGGTGCCTTCCAGTCTGTAAATTCAGTTAAAAATCGTGGTGTTCTGTCGGTGCGTTACTGGTGAAGCGGCTTGCCACATGCAGCAAGGGCGGCTTCCTTTATGATCTCGGAAAGCGTTGGATGGGCATGACACGAGTCGGCCAGTTTTGTGACCGTCATATCAGCGACCATGGCCGTCGCGGCTTCGGCGATCAACTCACCCGCGTGTGCGCCAAGTATGTGGACGCCCAGAATTCGGTCGTCGTCGTCTGCCGCCAGAATCTTTACTTCGCCGTCGGTCTTTGCAATCGACATCGCGCGTCCGTTAGCCCTGAACGGGTAGGACCCCTTTTTGTAGGCGATTCCGGCCGCCGTCAGCTCTTCTTCGGTGCTGCCGACCGAGGCGACTTCGGGGTCGGTGTAGCAGATGCCCGGGATGACCCCATAATTCATTGACACGTCGTGCCCGGCAATCCTTTCGACGCATGTTACGGCCTCTTCCGAAGCTTTGTGGGCCAGCATCAGCCCGCCGATCACATCGCCGACCGCATAGACGCCATCAACTGACGTTTCGTAGTCTTCGTTGACGATTATGAACCCGCGCCCGTCGGTCGCGACGCCGATTTCCTGAAGTCCAAGGCCGGTCGTTTCGGGTATCCTGCCCGCTGAAACAAGCACGCGGTCGGCCGTCAGTGGTTCGGTTTCGCCTGCGACCATCACCTCGCACTTCGTACCGTTGAAAGTGGCCGATTCGACCTTGGTTTCCAGGCGGAATTTCAGCCCCTGACGCCGGTACACTTTGTAAGCCTTGTCGGCAATATCTGCATCGATTCCGGGAAGGATGCGCGGCATATACTCAAGAACGGTAACCTTCGAGCCCAGCCGATTCCAGACCGAGCCAAGCTCAAGGCCGATAAATCCTGCTCCAATAACAATAAGCGATTCAGGGACTTCCGGATATGAAAGGGCCTGGGTGCTGGTGCCGATTCTGTCTGAATGAAGCTCGATCCCACGCAGCGACGCCGCCGAACTGCCTGTGGCGATAATGACGCGTTTTGCTGCAATCGTTGTGACTGTGCCGTCAGGTCCCGTAATGATGACATCGGGTGTACATGCCGGCAGATCAAGAAAAGACTCTTCTGCCGTCGGCGAATCGGAAGCCACCAGTGCTGCCGAACCGACGTACCGTGTGACGCCGTTCTTCTTAAAAAGCTGGGCAACCCCGCCTGTCAGGTTTTTGACTATGCGGTCCTTCCTTTTCATCATTGTGGGAAGATCAAGCGTAACACCCTGGACGTTGATGCCGTGTTCGCCAAGGTCGCGAACTGTCTCGCTGTACCTTTCTGATGATTCAAGCAGGGCCTTGCTTGGGATGCACCCGACTCGCAGGCACGTCCCGCCCAGCAGGTCTTCCTTTTCGACGCAGGCCGTGTTGAAGCCGAGCTGCGCAGCACGGATGGCGGCAACGTAGCCACCGGGGCCACCGCCGATAACGATTATGTCATATGAAGCTGAAACCATGATTCACCTGTTACTTCAGTGTGTTGCTAAAAATCAAGCGTCGGCGCGTAACGTTATTTATTGCTGGCAGGTTCCGGGGCAACGTTTTTGTCAGCAGGTTTAGCCTTGAGCATCTGCACGGGGACGTTTAGTTGCACGGTGCCCGGTTTCGGCGTGTTTGCGTCCTGAATTTTCAGATCGGTGATGACCACATTACGACCAGGTGCGGCTTTCAACTGGACCTTCTGTGGCACGTTTGTGATAACCGGGGCCAACACTTTCGTTGCCGGGGCCACTGCTTCAGCAGGTTTATCCTTGCATCCGGTAATCAGTGCAATCCCCAGAAGTCCGGCGGCGAGCAGTGATCCATTCACAAATGTCAGTTTCATAATTCAGCCCCCTGAAGTGTCAAAATTGCTGTTTCAGGCAGAACGGTGCTTGAAAACAACAGGGCAATTATTGATCAACACCTTTAGATAGTAAATCAGATCCCGGACGCGATAAGGATTCCGGCGGCGACACCGATCGACACGGCCAGAATCTGGCGCGGCTGTACCTTTTCCTTCAGGATCAGCGCGGCGAACGGGAAGATCATGATGTTGGTAAGCTGGTTCATTACGGCCGCATTGGAAGCCCACGTGTATTTCATGCCCAGAGTCCACAGGACTGTGCAGGCGTAGGCCCCGATGAACGACGGTGGCAACGCTTTGATGTGGTGGGGGCCGGGCGACAAGGCTGCTATAGTCTTTTTGATGTTCCATGGAAGCAGGTTCTGGATTGTCAGGAACAGCATACCGCCGCACAGACGCGCAAAAGCGCCCCAGACCCCGTCAGTTCTGTTCAGTACCGGCTTGGCCGCTACGATTGACACCGCAATAAGCATAACGCCGAGGGCGCCCATGAGATAAGGAGTCAGCAGCTTGACCGAATTTTCAGATCCCCGCGGTCGCCAGGCCGAAATGATGATGGCCGTGATGATCATGGCGGCGGCAATCAGGACAGTTATGGAAATCGGCTCGTGAAGCCAGATTGTGGAAATCAGGATTACCATCGGGCCGAACATGCAACTGATAATGGCGTAACGCCCCGGGCCAAGGCGGTTCAGCGAAGTGAACAGAATTGTGTCGGCTATGCCCATTCCGACAAGACCGCTCAGCAGCATCAAGCCCCAGTCGTAAATGGTCACGTTATCGGGAAAGAACTTGACGCCCAGAATCAGCATTGTCGGTACTATGAACACGACCGCGACCACGCCTTTATAGAAATTAAGGGTGGCAGGGGCCATTACGTCGCCGGCACGTCTGAACAGGACCAGTGACAGCGCCCACAGGACGGCCGAAGCCAGCGAAAAAATCTCTCCTATGCCGCTGATACTATCCAGGTGCATGAACTTTACCTGCTTCGGGTCGGCAAAAAAATCACCGCAGGAAAGGTATCACGCGTTGATTTTTGCCGGTAGTGTGAAGTCAGCATCTAATTTCAGGCGCATTTTAGAATATCTGATGGTAAAGTTTTGACCTGTCGGGTGAATGTGTCGGTTACTGACAGATTTTCTGACTGTAAGGCCCTGTCGGCAGTGCTGAATTGCTTCGGAGGAATTTCCAGATGGTAGAAGTTAGAAGGTTGTTTTGTGGACTGGTTCCGCTGGCATTGATCGTAACCGGCCTGATGTCCGGTTGCGGCGATTCGGGAACCCCCGTTGACGATGTGACTTCCGATGTCGTCGGTGATGTCGCCGATATGATTGAAGGCGACGTCGTTGATGTTGCCGGTGATGATGTGCGGGCCGACGTGTCTGACGTCGCAGGCGTCGATGCTGTTGATATTCTTGATCCGGGGCCGGAATCGGCCGCCCTGGGTGCGGATGGCTTCGTCCTGACCGTCAGTCGCCTGGACAAGACGTTTACGTTGTCAGTTGATGGCCAGATCAAGCGCGTGTTCGCCGCATCCGAATTCCAGATCGGTACCGTCAAAGCGCTTGACCCGACGCTTACCTATGATCCATATGCAATGCTTACCCGCGACACTTCATATACGCCGCCGTCCGGCCTTGTCTGGAACGGCATCACCGACATGAAGATTGTGTCGGCCGATGCCGAGAACGTCGAACTTGCCTTGACCGTTGGTGAAGGGGCGGCTGCGTTTGCCGCCACAATGACCGTCAGCCTGTCCGGCGAAGGCAGTTATCGCCTGTTCATGAAGCCTGCCGACGGCGTTGACACGGTCGCCTATTACCGGATTTCCCCGACTGTGACCGAGACCGAGAATTTCTACGGCCTTGGCGCTTTTCTTGACCAGATTGCCCATCGTGGGAAGGTCAGGGCGATGCAGCTTGAAATGGATTTGGACATAGAAAGTGGATACAACGACGCCCATGTCGCAATTCCCTTTCTTATCAGCACACTTGGCTGGGGACTTTTCGTTGAAAGCTGGTATCCCGGTGCGTTTGATTGCGCCGCCTGGGAACCGACCAAAGTAAATATTATCTTCGGTACCGGTGACGGTTCTTCTGAAGGATTTATTTTCCATCTTTACGCAGCCGGTCATCCAATGGACTTAACCAGCCGTTATTACAAGACTACAGGCGATGCCTTGCTGCCCGCGCGGTGGGGCCTCGGTCCGGTATTCTGGAAAGATGAAGTCAGCGGTCAGACCGAAGTCGAACTGGACCTTGATACGCTGCGTGACCTTGATCTGGCGACAACGGCATACTGGATTGACCGCCCGTACGCCAGTGGCGTAAATGCCTTTGATTTTCACCCTGACAAGTACACTGACGCACAGGCAATGATAGACAAGGCCCATGACATGGGTATGAGGATGATGCTCTGGAGCACGCCGTACATTTCCGACGGTGTGGACGGGGACAAGGAAAGTTCCGATACAACTGAAACCTTGCAGCAGTTCGGTAAGGATAACAACTACTTTGTTCAGGGGGCGCTTCCCTTGAACAAGTGGGGCAAGCCGGTTGATTTCACTAATCCAGACGCATATGCGTGGTTCCAGAATCTGATCACTCAGTACACGGATATGGGTATCGAAGGATTCAAGCTGGATTATGGCGAGGACGTCGTGATTGGCGGATTCGGCCTGGACCTTGCCAACACGACCTTCTTTGACGGCAGCACTGAACGCACGATGCATGCCAAATATCAGCTTTACTATCACAGGGTTTACGCGGAAACCCTTCCTGAAGATGGTGGATTCCTTATCTGCCGTCGCGGTGTATGGGGCGGTCAGAAGTACGTCAGCGTGATATGGCCCGGCGACCTCGATGCCAATTTTGCTTACAACCGGGAAGTGATGATTAACGATGAGGGGGACGAATACAGGGCTGTCGGTGGTCTTCCCGCGTCGATGATTTACGGACTGGGCATGGGTGCCTCCGGTTATCCGTTCTACGGTTCTGATACCGGTGGGTACCGAAACTCGCCGCCAAACAAGGAAGTCTATGTGCGCTGGATGCAGCAGACAGCCCTGTCAAGCGTTATGCAGGTTGGAAATGACTCGAACAGCATTCCATGGGACCCCGAAAGTGGCATCGACTTTGATGACCAGGTTCTTGAATTGTATCGGCAGTTTGCAAGGCTTCACCTGCGCCTGTGGCCGTACGAATGGACATATGCAAAGCAGGTTGCCGTGACCGGCCACGCGATTCAGCGCCCGATCGGTCTGATGTACCCCGAAATGGGCGTCCACCCGGATGATCAGTACATGTTCGGTCAGTACCTGCTGGTTGCCCCGGTCATGCGCGCCGGTCTTGTCGAACGTGGCGTTATATTCCCGGAAGGCGACTGGATTGACTGGTTTTCCGGCGAAATCATTGCAGGTGGAGTTACTGTGTCGGTGGCCGCGCCGCTTGAAAAACTGCCGCTTTACCTTGGCAGGTCCGGTATTGTTCCATTGCTTCGCCCGACTATCGATGCGATTGCTCCGGTTTCTGAAGAATATTCAGATGTTGACAGCTATGCGACGACCCCGGGTATCCTGTATCCGGTGATCTTCCCCGGTCCCGAGTCCACATTCAAGCTGTTTGACGGGACCGAGATTTCCCAGGAATTGACTGATGAAGATCAGATTAACCTGACGTGGGTTGACGGCAGCGAGTTCGAGTTTGGAGCTGTTTTCACGTTGGTCGGTGTGGACTTCACGGTTACGACTGTAATGCTTGACGGTGAAGTGCTTGAGATGGTTGAGTTAATTGGTTCCATTTATGGCCAGTCTGAAGGCTGGGGTATTGATGGCAGCCAGATAATCATCAAGGTCCCGCCCGGTGAGCACACTATTGTTGTAAGTTGATTACAAAAGTGTTGTGAGTTCAAAACAACAGTAGTGTTATCAATTCAAAGATTACTGTACTATTACGCCATGACAATATCCGGGGGGTATTCATGTCCGGTCTCATGAAAATCAGGCACATTGCGGTGGCGGTGTTTTGCTGCGCGTGTGTGCTGGCGGTCGGTTACGGATGTTCAAGCAATGGCAGTCGTGATGTTATCGGACAGGACACCACCGTCCATTTTGATATTCAGTACGGCGACAGAATAGAACCCGAAGTCGGCTATGACCTTGGCGATGCTGAATGTCGTGGTGATGGCGATTGCGGACCCGACAAGCCCAAGTGTCTGACTTCGCAGGGTATTTGCGTCGAATGCCTGATTCAGGCCGATTGCAAGGGCCGCGGCTTCTGTCTTGATGGCTACGTATGTGGTTCTGCCATGTGTCAGCCTGATGAAAAGACGTGCGTCAAGAACAAGGCTAAAGTTTGCAACGCCGACGGCACTGTCCTTGAAGAAACCGAATGCGGCAAGGACAAGGTCTGCTACGAGGGCGCCTGCCTTGGTTGCGCGCCGAATGTTGGCGACTGTCCGTCACCCGGCGTGGCCCGTATGTGTAAGGAAGACGGTTCGGGTTGGGAAGAAACGAATTGTACCGGGGACTTGATGTGTGCCAACGGTTCGTGTCTGACCTGTATTCCCGGCCTGACAATCTGCGATGGCGCGGCCAAAATTTCCAAGTGCGCGATGGATGGATCCGGCTTTCTGCCGGACAAAGATTGCTGGGAGTTGAAGGCCGGCGATATCTGCCACAACGGTCAGTGCATCAACCTGTGTGATTTTACTTCGAAGTTTTACACCAACAAGGGCTGCGAATACTGGGCCATTGATATGGAACAGTTCATTGACTCAGAACCGCCGTATTACGGTGAAGATGCCCCGTTTGCTGTTGTAGTTTCAAACACTTACGAAGCGTACGATGCCCTGGTCACTGTCTATCACGGCGCTACGAAAGTTAAGCAGGTTACGGCCCCGGCCGGACTGGCGACCATTATCAGTCTGGACCCGTTGAATCTGAATGAATCATCGGTAACCAATAATACGTACCGGGTTGAATCCAATCTCCCGATCGTTGCGTATCAGTTTAATCCGCTTGAAAACGTTGACGTCTTTTCCAATGACGCATCGTTGCTGCTTCCGACCAACATTCTTGGCAGGAACTACCGGATCATGTCGATGCCGAACGGTGGCGCGAATGCTTCGGGCCAGAATCTGACCAGTAATTTTGCAATAGTCGCCGTTGATGAAGGTGAAACCACCATTAAGGTGACGCCGACGGCTGACATTGCCGCCGGTACTGGTCTGACCGGTGTTGCTAAAGATGTGATGGGAACCTGGAAGCTTCAGAAAGGGCAGGTCGCAAATGTAAAGGCGTTGCCGCTGCCCAGACTTGATCTGACCGGCACGCTTCTGGAGTCTGACAAGCGGATCGCGGTTTTTTCAGGCCACGTATGTTCGACTGCACCGGTTTCAACCTGTAAGGGCGGTAAGTGCAACTTTGACCCGACAGTTTCATGTTCAACCAGCCCGGATTGCCCGGTTGTCATGGCGTGCGACCATATAGAGGAGCAAATCCAGCCGATCGAAGCCTGGGGTAAGGAATATGTTGTCCCGAAGACAAAGGCGCGCGGCCTGTCCAAGGATCTTATCCGTGTCATGGCTTCTGTTGACAACACCCGTATCAGGATTGTGCCGCCGGGACCTGGAATTCCAGTTCTTAACGCCGGCGAATTTGCGGAATTCGAAATCGATAAGTCGGTCGTTCTCAGTTCAGATAATCCGTTCTTTGCCGCCATCATTCTTGAAGGCGAAGATGCCCCTGGTTCGTATCATGACCAGTGTGCGAATGCGGCAATGACTGACTTCTGCGAGAATGATCCCGGTATGTGCTCATGCGTGTACAGTTCCGAGTCATGCGAAACGAATGCGGATTGCAGTCCGGAAGACGCCAACGTGGGCGATCCCAGTCTGATTACGGCCGTGCCGATTGAACAGCTTCGCGACTACTACGTGTTCCTGGTCCCCACCAAGTACAAGGACAGCTACATTTCAATAACTGCCACCAAGGGCGCGACCGTGACCGTGGATAACACGGTGATGGCGGCTTCCGAGTTCACCAATATTGCGGGCACAAACTATATGACTGCCGTCAAGCACATGAATCCCGGCTCGCACACTCTGTCATCCACCGAGATGGTTGGCGTCTATGTTTATGGCTGGGACAGATACGTTTCCTACGGTTATCCCGGCGGCATGATGCTTATCAAACTGGCCACCGACGACTAGAAAATCTGCCTGTACGCTGCCGCCTTTACACGTATCCGCCACGATATAAATTAGTAATAACAAACAGTTAATTTTGGTGCTTAGATGATTCCGGCGTTCTTGTGGCGTTCTTGAATCAGGGCAGCAAGGGCGCGGATTCTTTCGAATGCGTCGGCATCGGGATACCCTTCGACCAGCAGCGGTTCGAAAGGCTCGGCCTTCAGATGCGGTATCAGGGACAGCAGTTGTTCGACCATCTTACCGCCCCAGGAATATGACCCCATGATGCCGATGAAGGCCGTTTTGGGCTTCAGAAGACCGACTACACATGTGGCTGATATCGCAAGCGGATGAGCGCCGGCAAGCACGGTTGGCGAGGCCACAATAATAGTTGCTGCATCGACAATCGCTTCGGCCAGCTTGCCGAGATCGGTTTCCACAAGGTTGAACGGCCGCACCTGAATATCCAGTTCTGTAAGGTTTGACACAAGCGCGTCAACCATCGCCTGTGTGCTGCCATGCATCGACACGTATGCAATGACGACGGTGTTGCGCGGCTTGCCGGACACCCATTCGCGATAGGCGTTCATGACGTCAGCCGGGTGGTCATGCATTGGCCCATGGGAAGGACATATCATTTTAATGTCGAGCTGTTGCAGTTGATCGAGGTACCCGGCAATCTTAGCCCGGAAAGGCATCATGATTTCGGCGTAGTACCGCTTAGCCGGTTCCATGACCAGGTCCCAGGGCTCGGTCAGCTTTGAAGTGGCAAGGTGGGAACCGAACAGGTCGCATGAAAACAGAATTCCGTCTTCCTGCATCCAGGTGACCATCGTTTCAGGCCAGTGAACCCACGGCATATGGATGAATTTCAGTGTGCGACCGCCGATGTCCAGTGTCTCGCCGTCTTCAACAGCGCGGATGCGGTCGGCAGCAATCGGCATCAGCTTCAGCAGCATCTTCTGGCACCTGGGTGTGCAAAGAACAATGGCTTCCGGATACTTTGCCATCACTACCGGAAGCGCCCCTGAATGGTCCTGTTCCGCGTGATGGGTGACTATGTAATCGATGCGACTGACGTCTGAAAGTTGGTCCAGAAGAAATTCACACTTGTGCGGGTCAACGGTGTCAAAAAGTACAGTTGCCTTGCTGCCTGTGACCAGCCACGAGTTGTAGCTTGTCCCATCTGGTGTTGGAATCAAAGCATCAAAAAGCCTGCGGTCCCAGTCAACAGCACCCATCCAGTACACGCCGTTTACAAACTGCTTCCGTTTCATCTGCAACCTCACAAATCAGTTAAGTAAATATCACGTCAGTTCAAGAAACGTCGAAACTCTGTCCGGGTTACCAATAACGACAAGAATGTCGCCTTCTCCGATGATGTCACCGGGGTTTGGCAATCCGGCTCCGGGGTCCTGGGCAGGGGCTGGAGCCGGTTCGCTGCCGGGAGCCCGCTTGATGGCAAGGATGTTTAACTGGAATTTTCTTCTGAAATCAAGTGCCAGAACGGTCTTTCCCCATAGCGGTTTAGGCGCGTTCACTTCGACGACCTGCTGGCCGGTTGACAGCGTAATTCTTGTCATTACGTCGGGAGCGTAGATTTCCTGGGCGAATCTGATACCCATCTCTTCTTCAGGATCGATGGTCATCACTGCGCCAACTGTCTTAAGCACCTGCGAATGGATATCAGAGTGGGCCCTGGCAAATATGCCCCTGGCCCCGTGCGTATGCAGCATGGCCGTCACAAGGATTGACGACTCCATGTTTTCGCCGATGGCCACGATGATCTTGTCTGTTGACAGAACCCCTGATTCCATCAGTGAATTTTCGTTAGTAAGGTCAGTACACAAGGCAGTTGTAACACGGTCTTTGACCATTTCGACAAGTTCGGGATTCTTGTCCACCGCCAGAACCTGAACCCCAAGTTCATTAAGTTCATACGCAAGGCTTCTTCCGAAAAGGCCCATTCCAATAACTGCACATGATCGTAATGACATACCTGACTCCTGATGCTAACCGACCAGAATCCTGCCTTCCGGGTAAGACACCTTGACGGATGCCTTCTTTGCCAGCGCAAGTGTAATGGTCAGAGGTCCAATTCTTCCAATATACATTATCAACGTCACCAGCAATTTTGCCGGATCGTTAAGGGTTGGCGACAGGTTCATGGACAGGCCGACGGTGCCGAAAGCACTGACCGTTTCAAAAAGAGCCTGTTCCGTTGTGACGTTCGGTTGAAGCATTTCAAGCAGAACAGTTCCGATGAAGCAGGTTGCCAGGGCAATAAAGCTTAGAACCACGACTTTTTGAAGCTTGTCAGCGCTGACTTGCCGATTAAAAACATGAATTTCGTCGCGACGGCGAAGCGCGGCCTGAACTGAAAGGACAAGCAGCGCGAATGTGGTCGTTTTAATACCGCCACCGGTACCACCGGGGGAAGCTCCGATGAACATCAGCAAGACATAAACCATGACGGCAGGCTTGCTGGTAAGGCCGATGTCAATCGTGTTAAAGCCGGCCGTTCTGGACGAAACCGACTGGAAGAAACTGGACCAGATTCGCTGTCCCGTCGACAGGTTGGCCTGCGCACCGTTATAGTCCGCAATAAACAGTAGCAGTGCCCCGCCAACTATCAGAATCAATGTCATTCTGATGACAAGCCTGCTGTGCACCGGCATCTGCTTGATGCCGGTTATCAAACCGCGTGCCCACGTGCTTTTTGAAAACAGGACTGCAATAACCGGGAAGCCGATACCGCCAAAAACAATCAGGGTCATCACGGTTAAATTGACAACAGGATCGGTCTGGAATGCTGCCAGGTTGGTCGAAAAAAGCGAAAATCCGGCGTTGCAGAAAGCCGAAACTGCATGAAAGAAGCCGTACCAGACTGCGGTTGGAACGTCACCCGGAAACAGTGGCAGGAACCTGATAGACAGGATGATGGTGCCGACAATCTCGAACGCGAATGTCATGAAAAAGATTGAACGGAACAATGAAGGGATGCTTGTGGAAGTGTCGTCACGCGTGATTATGTCAGAAAGAATGGCGCGTTCCTTCGGCAGCAGGCGACCGGACATCAGCGCAAGGGACGCAGACGTGAAGGTCATGATGCCCAGCCCGCCGATCTGAATCAGGAAAAGTATGACTGCCTGGCCAAACGGCGAAAATGACAGCAGCCTGGGGTTGGAAAAAGCGTCAAGCGATGTGTTGATTACTGCCAGGCCTGTAACGCAGTTGGCCGATGTAGCTGTGAAAAGGGCGTCAACGAAGGACACGGGTGTTGAGTCCATCGATGAGCGTGGCAGCATCAGAAGCAGAGTGCCGCCTGAAATAGTACCTATGAATGACAGCGCGGTCGCCATGGCGGGATTGTGCATCAGCGAGTTCGCGAACATCTGTCCGGCGCCTGTCCTTTTGAACTCGCGGCCAAGGTGGTAAATAATGTTCAGAACGCTGGCCAGCGCAAGGGCGGGCGCGTTGGCTATGGCGATGCCCATCAGGACCAGAAGAAGTCCGTCCGGAATAATGGATTTCAGATACCTGGTCTTGAAAATGGCCTGGTCCAGTCGAAGGTAGTGGGCATACAAAGTCGCTAAAACGAACAGTCCGTTAACGACGTGAAAGGCCGTAACAATTGTTTCGGATTCCCAGGCTGCTGTGCCTTCAATCCCCAGTATCGTGCACAGCAATACAATGCCGGTAAGGCTTACCAGAATTGATGAATTCCGAATCCTGGTCGGGAGGTCCAGGTTTAGTTTCAGGCCGAACATACGCATTTAGCCCTGACCATTTTGAGCGAACACGACTGTCGGATTGGTGTTCATAATCCTGGCGAAGCCCAGGGCATCGTCGACTGATCCCTGCAGCAGGAAGAATTCCCACGTTACGTTGCCTTCAGGGGGAATAGTTTCATCAATGAATTGAACGACCGCCGATTCAGGAACGACCGAGACGCGCGCAGCCAGATGAACCTTGCTGCACCTCTTGATCAGCCACCAGTCATCGCCAAGGCCGATCAGACCGTTGGCCAGCGGCAGATAAACCTGCTCGGTCTGGAAACTGAACTCGGCGAACGGCTGGCTGACAACGGCATCTTCCACAAGTCCGGGAGAATACCGCAGAACCTCGTCAAATCTGGGGAATTCAAGGGTGACCGTGCGTTTTTCGCGGACTTCGCCGGTCGGATCGTCGCTGGGCCCGATGGCGACAGTAATCTTGTAAATGTCTTCATCCAGGCGCCAGTTAATCTCTACATTGCGGGAACTTCCCGTCGCAGTAACGTTAATTGGGCGATCCTCATCGCTGATTTCCAGGAAATCGAACACCGGATACTCATTCGCACCCACAGTAACCGTTTCGTTGTCAAGATCGACCGTGACGAACTCCTTGCCCATCTTTGTGACTATCTGACCTGCCGCCTGATTGCATTTTGCTTTGGCTGAAGCGTTGTACGTTTCGCCATAGACCCACTCGCCAAGCCACGGATTGATGCCGGTGGCGTCGGAAACTTCGGCGCGGATCAGGTCAAGATACCCGGCGTCGATAAGCTCAAATTCAGCAGTAACATCGGTGCCTTCGCCGGTCGCAAATTCAGCAAGTTGGGCGGCAGCTCCAAGGCACGTTGATGCCTTGTAGTTATCAGTTCTGATGTAGTTGTCCTGCTCGTGCAGCGAGTACCCGATGGTGCCCATGCGGCCAAGCCAGCGGGAGATGCCGTCGGTGCTTGTCGGCTGCCACGTCGAGTCCCCGATTGGGAGCAGGGGCTGCGGGGTGATGCCAAGGTTGTCCAGACGGGCAATGTAGTCGGTGATCGTCGTGATCAGGTATCCGCCGTCGGCCAGAGCCTGGAGTTCTTCTTCGTAGTCCGCAAGTACACCTGCGTCATGCACGGGGGTAACCGGAGCAAAGTAGGGATTCCCGGGGGTTGCAAGGACTTCGCCGTCATCAAAGAACGGCCAGGCAACTTCAATGCCGGCGGCAGGATCGACTCCGCCACCGACGACGACCAGCACTGGTTTATCAGTACCGGGGCCGGTGCTTTCGTAAACGGGCCAGACGCCGGAAGCCGAATCGGCCTGCTGCACATATTTGTAAAGATTACTGGACATTACATCGACTTCGAAGCCGTTGTCGGCCATGAAGCGGTGCTTGCCAAGGCCGGACTGACCTTCCTGATTGAACACGATTTTGGACACTGGAATGGCCGCTTCTTCAAAGACTTCGCGGTTCAGTTCCAGGGACCACTGAAGGTCGCGTGACGGGAAGGCAAGGAAGAGCTGGTCGGACCAGTGGAAACTTACGATTTCGACCTGGCCGCTGTTGGCCGCGCACTGCAGCTTCGCAAGCACGTCGGGATGGCGCTCGGTGATCGCCTGAATCATCAGGCCCGGGATTTCAAACGTCACGCGCCAGTCCGGGTGGGCCAGGTACATATCAAGTACGGGCATGAACGAAATGCGGATAATCCAGTCGTTAAGTGCGTCGTCGGTCCAGCCTTCGCAGTACGAATCGTCGCCGAACATGGTGCCGCATATTGAAATCGTTTCGCCTTTGTATTCGCCGATAAGGCCGCCCGCTACGTACTGAATGTTCCAGTGAAACATTGTCAGCGCGAACTTGGTTTTGCCGTCGTCAACAGCAGGGTAGGTGGCCTGCTGGCAGGCCGGTGGTACGTCAACCGGCACGTCAGCTGTAACGTCAAGGGTAACATCCTGATTCACCAGCGTATCGCGGGTGTCGTTGACGCTGTCGACCGTGACGACATCGTCGATGGCGTCTGTCGAAATGTCGTTTTGCACGTCGCCGACTACGTCTGTCGGAACGTTTGAATCAGTCGAACACCCGACTGAAGCTACAATCAGCACTACCGCCGCAATAATGGCAAACGGAACCTTTCTGCCTGTCGTCAACATGGTCACCCCAAACAACGCAAAATCAGGCCCGCATTATAATTGGTAAGCTAAAACTATGAAAGGCCCACGGGGCTGAGGGATTCCGGGTGTTTATCGCGCTGACCCCGACAGGACCCTGGCGAGGCCGTCGGCGATCAGAAAGCCTTCGATGGTGGCGTGAACACGGTTTTCGCGAATTAAAACAAGGCCTTCGTGCTTCAGCTTTTTCAGGTAGTCGTCGCGGTTCGGGTCAAGCAGGTCGTCCATCGCGACGCCGCCCATGAAGCGGAAGCCAAGGGCGATGCGTTCCAGACGCCTTTGTTCATTTGTCAGCAGTTCACGACCGGCGATTGCCGACCCGGTGTCTTTCATCTGCTGGATATAGTCGGGCGCGCCTTTGACGTTCCACCAGCGTGAAGGGCCGGACGCATCGCCGTCAAATGAATGGGCAGAAGCACCGACGCCAAGCCACGGCAGCGACTTCCAGTATCTGGAGTTGTGCTTTGACATGTTGTCCGGGCCAAGCGAATAGTTGCTGACTTCGTAGTGTACATAACCGTGTCTGCGCAGGTACTTGGACGCGTGAAGATAACCGTCGGCAACTGCGTCAGGCTGAATTGCGGGAAACCGTCCGGCCTGTTTCTGCGTGTAGAAGACGCTGCCTTCATCAATCGCCAGTTCATAAACAGAAATGTGGTGGGCGCCAAGTGACACGGCCTTTTCAAGCGATTTCGTGCGGGCCTTCAAGTCCTGACCGGGCAGGCCCTGAATCAGGTCCAGTGAAATCTTCGCGCCCGTCGATCTGCAGTCTTCAACAGCGTTAATCGCGTCTTCGGCGTCGTGTCGCCGACCAAGGAATTCCAGCTCGTTCTGCTCGAAGCTCTGAACGCCGATGCTGATGCGGTTGAATCCGGCCGTCTTGACCAGAAACCGCGCCTTGTCCATGTTCACGTCACCGGGATTCACTTCAATCGTCATCTCGGCGTCAGGATGGATGAACAGTTCCGACCTTATGAAGTCTGTCAGTCTGCCAAGCTGTTCTTCCGACAGCATGCCGGGCGTGCCGCCACCGAAGTAAACGGTGTCAAACGCCTTGAACTGCGGCGGCCGCGCCGCAATTTCGTCGCAGACGGCATCGATGTAGTCATCTATCAGAAGATCCTGGTCCGCTGCCGAGTCAAAAGCACAGTAGGGACATTTTGTTCTGCAGAAGGGGATGTGAACGTAAAGTCCGAAATTGGTGGGCGGCATCAGTCTTCCTTCGTTTTCAGGACCGCGATGAAAGCCTTCTGGGGAATCTCGACGTTGCCGACGATCTTCATCTTGCGCTTGCCTTCCTTCTGCTTTTCCAGCAGCTTGCGCTTGCGCGAGATGTCGCCGCCATAGCACTTGGCTGTAACGTCCTTTCTAAACGGCTGGATAGTCTCGCGGGCCACGATCTTGCCGCCGATGGCGCCCTGAATCGGTACCTTGAACATCTGGCGCGGAATCGCTTCAACAAGGCGTTCACAGGCCAGCAGCGCACGTCCACGGGCCTTATCGCGATGGACGACCATGGCAAGCGCGTCGACCCTTTCGCTGTTGACCAGAATGTCCAGCTTCACCAGGTCAGACGGGCGGTATTCCAGCATTTCATAGTCAAACGAGCCGTACCCCTGCGTAACCGACTTCAGTCTGTCATAGAAATCAAAAATGACTTCGGCCAGGGGCATGTCAAACCGCAGTTCGACGCGGCCCGGGGCGGGGTAGCTCATTTCATTATTTTCAGCGCGCTTTTCAAGGCACAGCTTCATAACGGCGCCAAAATAGCGGTCCGGCAGGAAGATCGATGCCCGGATGTAAGGTTCTTCGGCGCGTCTGATGACGACCGGGTCCGGGTAATAGGCCGGGTTATCAACGACGACCATCGACCCGTTTTCCAGGAAGAAGTGATACTCGACGCTTGGCGCAGTCAGAATAAGCGACTGGTTGTATTCGCGCTCAAGTCTTTCCTGAACAATTTCAAGGTGTAACAGGCCAAGGAATCCGCAGCGGAACCCCTGACCAAGTGCCGACGACGAATCCCTTGTATAGGTCAGGGAAGCGTCATTAAGCATGTATTTTTCAAGCGAATCCTGAAGGTCCTGGAAGTCGTCAGTGGAAACCGGGTACAGCGATGAAAACACCACTGGCTTAGATTCTTTGAAGCCTTCAAGAGCTTCCAGGGCCGGGTTTTCATCAAGCGTGATTGTGTCGCCGATTTTGGTGTCGGCTACCGTCTTTACCCCGGCCACAATGTAACCGACGTCGCCGGCCTCAAGCTGCTTGCACGGGGTCTTGTTGACGTTGTAGATGCCGACTTCTTCAATCTTGTGGACGGCGCCTGTGGACATCATCCTGGCGACCTGGCCGGCCTGTACCGTTCCCGAAAACACGCGGACGCTTGCGACGGCCCCACGGAACGGGTCATAGCTGGCGTCAAATATCAGTGCCTGAAGCGGGTCGTTCTTGTTACCTTTATGCGGCGGAATTCTTTCAACAATCGCCTCAAGAAGTTCCGGGATGCCTTTGCCCGACTTCGCGGAAATGAACAGAGTGTCTTCCGGGTGAAGGCCCAGCTCCTTGTCAATCTGTTCAAGGCACATTTCAATGTCGGCCGACGGCAGGTCTATCTTGTTGATTACAGGGATGATTTCAAGGTTATGTTCCATCGCCAGAAACAGGTTGGCGACGGTCTGCGCCTGAACGCCCTGGGCCGCATCGACCAGCAGCAGCACGCCTTCGCATGACGTCAGCGCCCGCGAAACTTCGTACGAAAAGTCGACGTGTCCGGGGGTGTCAATCAGGTTCAGGAAGTACTGGTTACCGTCTTTTGCCACGAACGGAAGCCGGGCAGTCTGACTTTTAATCGTAATCCCGCGTTCACGCTCGATGTCCATGCTGTCCAGTATCTGGTCCCGGAAATCCCGGTCGGCGACCAGTCCGGCGTATTGGATAAGCCTGTCCGCAAGAGTCGATTTGCCGTGGTCGATGTGAGCGATGATGCTGAAATTACGAACGTTGATCAATTATTTGAAAACCCACCCGATACCGAGGTTGAACGCCAGACCGTTAAAGAAACGGTGGGTGTCCGTATTATCAATGTATCCGGCGCCGGCCCAGCCCATCTCGGTGAAGACTGTGAAACCACTGGCACTTGTGTACTGGACGCCCGGCAGAACCTTGCCGACCCAGCCGTGATCGATGTCGCCTGAATGGAAGTTGAACAGACCGTAACCGGCCGTCCAGCGGACATATACATCCAGGTTCTTCTTCTTCAGGAACGGATATCCGGTCTTCATCGTGGCTGAAAATCCGAAATACGGCGTGTAAGCAGTTTTCCACGGACTTTCCGCCGAGCCTTTCGTGTAGGCGGCGTTGTAGTCGAACGATCCGCCCAGCGTGATGTAATCAAGCAGCGCGTATTCGCAGACGATACCGGCACCACCAGACGGAACCATAAGCCTTTCGGTCGGTTCACTGCCCCTGACATTGCCGTACATTACAAAATCGCCGTAAACACCCAGGTGGATGTCTTTTTCGCGGGAAAACGCCGACGAACTGGCAAGTACCAAAATTACAAACAGAAGAGCGGACTTCCTGGTCATCTGAATTCCTCTTTGCTGCCGTCAGCAACGCAATCCGTGCAATCCTAAACGGTAATGGGTACCTGTTGCAAGAGGAAAGGGCAGATCAACGCAGTGATAATTCGAAACTCTTTATTTAACGCACTACTGCCGGTAAGATGCCGACTTGAAGGATCGTCAGGATATATGTCCGGATTCGCAGTCGCATGGTGGATTTTTTAAGGAGTTTGGGCGATGAGCGGCACAGTTTTACAGACAGCTTTTAGTGAGTACCCGCTGATTTCCAAGGGAAAAGTCAGGGACATCTACGACATGGGCGATCGGCTTTTGATGGTCGTTACCGATCGTCTTTCCGCTTTTGACCATGTGTTGCCGCAGCCGATTCCTGACAAGGGCAGAGTTTTGAACCTGATGTCGGCCTTCTGGTTTGAACTTATGGCCGACAAAATCGGTAACCATCTTATCTCGACCGACGTTGCCGATCTGCCGGCTGACCTGCAGAAATATGCGGATATCCTGGAAGGCAGGTTCACGCTTGCAAAAAAGGCCAGGATGATTCCAGTCGAATGTATCGTCCGGGGCTATCTTTCGGGCTCGGGATGGAATGACTACAAGCGCACCGGCGCAGTCTGCGGTATTCCGCTTCCAGCAGGCATGGTTGAATCCCAGAAACTGCCGACCGCGATTTTTACACCTTCAACCAAGGCCGATGAAGGTCACGACGAAAACATCAGTTTCGAACAGGCTGCTGCGCTGATCGGCAACGAACTGGCGACCAGAATCAGTGACGCCGCTCTGTTGCTGTACACGACGGCCGCCGAATATGCCGCCGGGCGCGGGATTATCATTGCCGACACCAAGTTTGAATTCGGGCTGGTCGGCGATGACGAACTGATCGTCTGCGACGAAGTCCTGACCCCGGACTCAAGTCGTTTCTGGCCTGCGGACCTGTATGTGCCGGGGCGCGCCCAGCCGTCGTTCGACAAGCAGTATGTCCGTGATTACCTGCTGCAGATTGGATGGGATAAAGAGCCGCCAATTCCTGATCTTCCGGCTGATGTCGTGGCAGTTACTTCCGCGAAATACGTTGAAGCCTACAAACTT
This sequence comes from uncultured Anaeromyxobacteraceae bacterium, assembly GCA_964522105.1. Lineage (GTDB taxonomy): Bacteria > Myxococcota_A > UBA9042 > DTJE01 > DTJE01 > JAGOFO01. The sequence goes on along the minus strand of CAZFVA010000012.1, from coordinate 53,861 downwards.
CTTACTGGCCGATCTCTTTAATTAAACCTGAGTATCCATTCGAACCGGGGCGGGCCATTTCCGGCTTGTATGTCAGAACCAGATTTCGTCCGGCTTCCTTGGCGCGATACAGGGCGACGTCTGCGGCCTTGATAAGGGAATCAGGTCCGTCTGCGTCGTTCGGGAACGTTGCCACGCCAATTGAAACGGTCAGTGATCCCAGCGGTTGACTCTCTTCACCGTTGAAATCTTCCTCTTCGATACGCTTCCTGATGCCCTCGGCAACTGCCCCGGCGTTTTCAAAGTCGGTAGCGATCAGGATTGCTGCGAACTCTTCCCCGCCATACCGGCATGGAATATCTGTGCCGCGCAGTCTGTTTCGAAGAATTGCGCCAATCTTTCTAAGGACTTCGTCGCCTTCCGGGTGTCCGTGAGTGTCGTTGTAATTTTTGAAATGGTCGACGTCGATCATCATCAGCGAAATGCTGGCGCCGTCACGGCGGCTGCGCTTGAATTCCATCTTCAGAGTGCTGGTAAGCGTGCGGCGGTTCCCAAGTCCGGTCAGTTCATCGACCATCGCAAGTTCGCTTAACTTGGCGTTGGCCTCTTCAAGCTGCAAGGTCCTGTTTCTTACCGATTCTTCCAGGCTGCGCGTGTGCTTTTCGATGTCCCCGGCCATTGAATTGAACGTGACGCCAAGGCGTCCGACTTCGTCCATCGATTCAAACGGAACTCGCGCAGAGAGGTCGCCGCCTGCAAACAACGTTGCAGTTTCAGTCAGCTTCTTGATTGGAAGAAGCAGGTTGTAGGTCATTATCAACAATATAAGGATAGTCGAGATGATAAGAACGCCGAGGACGATGATTGCCGACGATTCGATAATCGGGAAAATTGAGTCCTGAATGCGCTGAATGTCGAGCCCGCCTATAATCGTTCCCCAGCGAATCCCCGGGTTATCCAGCACCTTTGTAACTATCGGAATGCTGACAAGCACTACCGGGCTGTCGTTAACTGTCACCATTTCCCTGAGTCTTTTTTCCGAGGCGCCGGCCCCACCTATGAATTCGTGGGTCAATAGTGACTCGTAACCCTTTGAAATTTCGCGCGTTATTATGAAGTTATTAGAATCCAGAATTGCCACAAAGATAACGTCGGCGTTGCCTTCGTTACCCTGTCGCAGATTGACCATCGATCGGTCGATCCGGTCAAGCCGGTTATGGGCGATGTCGTCCTGAACAGCCTGGGCAATCCCTTCAATCAGTGTAATGGCGCGAAGTTCGGTTTCGTCCAGCAACGTATTGAAAAAGCTTCTGGAAAGCAGAAAGCCCGAGGCGATGGTCGAAAACAGAATCAGAGCGACCATCGCTATTGTTATTTTGAGTCTGAAACTCACTTCAATTCCCCCGGGCTTATAAGCGAATCGACGTGTTTAGCAAGCTGCTCGATCGAATCATAGAACGAATCATTGGTAGCGACCCATCCGGTGAAAACGTTCTGTTCTGCAAGCGCTGTACGTCCTTCAGGCGTATTTGTGTTTAATTCAATAAGCGCGTTGGTAATCTGCCTGCCCAGGACGGCATCGAGTGTCGGCAGCAGAACGAGGGGTTCAACGGGAATCTGACCGGTAACGGCAAGCAGTCCGATGTTTGAAACGTCCTGACCGTCCGCCTCGGCCACACCGATTGCCTGGGCATAAGTGGCGCCGGCGTCAACCAGTCCCTGCTGGACCATCCGTATCACTTCAAGATGATTCCCGGCAAAAACAGCTTCGTAGTCGCTGTTGTACTTAATGCCCTGATCCGCAAGGAATTTAACGGCATAGAGGAAGCCAGATGCCGAGTTTCGCGAAACGAAGGCGATCCGGTGTCCGCGCAGATCACCCGCCTTCAGAATGTTTGAGTCCCTGCGGGTGATAATGTTGGTCGAGTAGGTCGTTGATGTGCCATACACCGAGGTAGCTGCAGCTTTCAAGCAGGGAATTTCCTTTCTGGCGCTTATGAACTCCATCGGGGGCATTATTGCGCCGTGAAGGGTGCCTGCTATTAGACCTTGTGTCAGCAACGAGTAATCATCCACCGGCACGATCTGCACGATGCGTCCCACTTTGCGGGTCAGGTAGTCTCCGATCGGTTGCCAGCGGTTAACGGATACAGTGTCATTACCGCCTCGACTGGTCAGAGCGTCCACCCCGATTCTGATGACTTCAGGGGTAAAGTTTCCAGCAACGCAATTGGTCGTTCTCGTCCCTGTGACAGCGGGAGTAGGCGCTTTACTCACGCCAGGAGTGGTGATGTCCATGTCACATGCCGTAACCGCAAGGCATATCGCCAGGGCGGCGAAACCCGTTCGCAAGCAAGCGGGCGGTTCACGGCAGATGCTATGAGCTCTGAAATGTCTGTTCAATACCAACACGTGTTTTCAACCGTTCGGATTCTAGTTTGCGTATCGGCAGTTAGCAATCAAATCATTAATTTTGCCAGATATCGGCCCTTGACATGCCTGATAGACAGGCAATAACCTTGGCGGAACGATTGGCCGGACTCTTTTTGATGTTTCACAGGCGGGTTTCGATACTGGTCGGACATTTCGGCAGCGGCAAGACCGAGATTGCCGTTAATTGTGCATTCAGGCTTGCGGCTGCCGGGCAGCCTGTCTCGCTTGTTGATCTTGATGTCATAAAGCCTTACTTCAGGTCCAGATCCGCCCGTTCGCTGCTTGAAAAGGCCGGGGTCGATCTTGTCGCGCCTTCCGGTGATAACTATTACGCAGATTTGCCAATAATCGTTCCACGGGTCAGAAGCCTGTGCAAAGATGTCTCGAGACGCGTAATCATTGATGCCGGCGGTGATGACACAGGTGCCAGGGTCCTTGGTTCGTTGTCGGACGTGCTTGATGGCGACGAGGCTGACTTTTTCCTGGTATTGAATTTCAGGCGGCCGCTTACGCCGGATGTTGAGTCCGCCGTCGCGATGGCAAACGAGATTCAGGCCAGGGCTCGTCTGCAGATAAACGGCGTTGTTTCCAACACTCATGTGATGGACCTTTCAACACCCGCCGTCGTTCGGGAGGGATTTGCGCTGGCGGTTCAGGTCGCAGCCAGACTCGGCACGAAAGTCGTCGCTGTCTGTGTTCCTGTTGAATTATTGAGTGAGTTCGGTGAGGATGAGTTCGGTGTTGAGATATTCCCCGTGGACAGGGTCATCAGGCCTTCGTTCAGCCCCGGGGACTCTTCTTTGCACGAAGATGGCAGTGGCGATGTCCGCAGTGCGGCGTCCCACGTTAATGGTGCTTACAAGGTTAGAAAAACCGGGCCGCTTTTTGCACCGGAAAAAGGAGGTTGACATGCCTCGGATTGATATTGACAAGGAACGCTGTAAAGGTTGTGAACTGTGCGTGAAGGCATGCCCGCAGGGCATCCTGGGAATGAGCACCGAGATTAACTCGAAGGGCTATTTCTATTCCACGGTTGTGGAACCAATGAAATGCATCGGGTGTCGTCTGTGTTGCATCACGTGCCCGGATGTCGCCATGTCTTTGAGCGTCAACGGGACCATGTATCACTATTTTCGCTACTGATCGGATTTATTGGGTTTATTGAAGGTCGAGGTTACCTATGGCCAGAAAATTGATGAAAGGGTGCGAGGCGATCGGTGAAGCTGCGATTAAGGCTGGTTGTAAGCTTTTCTTCGGCTATCCAATTACGCCTCAGAACGAGATTCCCGAGTACATGTCGCGGCGCCTCCCGCAGGTTGGTGGCGTATTTGTTCAGGCGGAAAGCGAAGTTGCTGCTTCCAACATGCTTTATGGCGCTGCCGGTGCCGGTGAGAGGGTGTTCACATCATCTTCATCGCCCGGTATCTCGCTGATGCAGGAAGCAATTTCGTACATGGCTGGTTCTCAACTGCCTGTTGTTATTGTGAATATCATGCGTGCAGGTCCTGGTCTGGGCGGTATTCTTCCCAGTCAGGCCGACTACTTTCAGTCGGTAAAGGGCGGCGGTCATGGTGATTACAAGACGCTGGTGCTTGCGCCGGCATCGGTTCAGGAAGCAGCGGACCTGATGCAGGACGCTTTTGACCTGGCCGACTATTATCGGAATCCAGTGCTGTTGATTGGTGATGGACTTATCGGTCAGATGATGGAACCGGTTGAATTCAATGAAAACCATGTTTCGAAGAAGCCGCTTCCCGCAAAAGACTGGGCTTCCACCGGTTGGAAAAGGGATGGCAAAAGACCGCGGGCCATTATTAACTCGCTGTACCTTGATCCGACCCAGCTCGAGAGCAACAACAAAGAACTGGTCCGCAAATATGAAGAGATGGCCGCAAACGACACCAGATCTGAGGAATATTTCACCGACGAGCCGAGTGATCTTCTGATTGTTGCGTACGGCACTGTTGCCCGCGTCTGTCTTTCTGCAATGAATCAACTGAAGAAAGAAGGCATCAACGTTTCGATGGTGCGCCCCATAACGCTGTTCCCGTTCCCGTCAGAAGCCATCATGAAGGCCGCCAGGAAAGCGGGCAGGGTACTTGTGGTCGAGTTGTCATCCGGCCAGATGGTCGAAGATGTGAAACTTGCGGTTGAGTGTTCTGTGCCGGTTTCGTTCCACGGCAGAACCGGTGGCCATCTGACGTCACCTGACGAGGTCGCCGACAAGGTGCGAAAGCTGCTTTCGACGAAGGAGGCATCCAGATGAAGGATACCACCGTTTTCAGTTATCCCGATGGGTTAACGCCAAATACCACGCACTACTGTCCCGGGTGTACTCACGGGATTATCCACAGACTTATTGCTGAAGTTCTTGATGAACTGGGCGTTACGGACAGAACGGTCGGCATAGCGCCGGTCGGCTGTGCCGTTCTTGCCTACAACTACTTTTCCACCGATTTCCAGGAAGCTTCGCACGGCAGGGCGCCGGCGGTCGCAACTGGCGTCAAGCGTGCGCGCCCCGACCTGATAGTCTTTACATATCAGGGCGATGGCGATCTGGCTTCGATCGGCATGGCAGAAATCATTCATTGCGCGAACCGTGGCGAAAAGGTCACAGTTATCTTCGTGAACAACGCGATTTACGGCATGACAGGCGGCCAGATGGCGCCGACCACCATGCCGGGGCAGGTTACGACCACTTCGCCAAGGGGCCGTGAGATTGACCTGACCGGTTCGCCGATCCGCGTCTCTGAGCTGCTTTCCGCGTTGAAAACGCCCGCGTTCATTGCGCGTGGGGCAGTTTCAAGGCCGTTGCAGGCAGTTCAGACCAAGGAACTGATCAGGACGGCTTTCAAGCATCAGGTTGAAGGTACCTGTTTTTCGATGGTCGAGATTCTGTCCACCTGTCCGACAAACTGGGGCATACCGCCGGCCGAGTCGATTGAGTGGCTTGAAAAGACAATGATGCCGTACTACCCGCTGGGCGTCTTCAAAACACCTGAAGGTAATGAAGACCGGGCTCCGGCGCCCCTGACAAAGTGTATCGGTTGATTGGCATCAGTGCCGGTCTGGAGGACTGACTATGCAGCACGACATGATCATTGCCGGATTCGGCGGTCAGGGCGTTTTGCTTATTGGAAAGATTATCGCGTATGCAGGAATGAATTCCGGGCGTGAAGTATCGTGGCTGCCGTCATACGGGGCCGAGATGCGTGGCGGCACGGCCAACTGCACGGTTGTTGTGTCGGACGAGCCTGTCGGCTCGCCGGTTATTCAGAATCCGTGGGCAGTTGTTGCATTGAATCTGCCATCGCTGGATAAGTTTGAAAAAGTTGTCGCACCCGGCGGCGTTCTGGTTGTGAACACGTCGCTGATTCCGCGTGCTGTTCGCCGCACAGATGTGAAACTGGTGAACGTTGCGGCAAACGACATCTGCAACGAGCTTGGAAACACCAGGGGCACCAACATGGTAATCCTGGGCACCTTGCTGGGCGCCACCGGGTTCCTGCCGGTTGAAGAAGTCGAGAAGATGATTCGCGTCACGTTTCAATCAAAACCGGCGCTTATCGACGTAAATATTGAATGTTTCAGAAGGGGATTCGCTGTCGGTGAAACCCAGAAGGTGGATTGAAAGAACCGGAGGTCGTGATGTCTGATTCCATTCAGTTTGATTTTTACAGAATTGATGTTGAAAAATGCATCGGCTGCCATAAGTGTTTCAAGGTCTGCAAGTCAGGCGCAGTTACCGGCGTTCCGAAGGAAAAACACGTCATTGACGCGCAGAAGTGTATCGCGTGCGCTTTGTGCTTCGAAGGTTGCAAGATGAAGGCAATCGTCGGTATGCCGGAAAATGCGGCGCAGGTTGCAGGTGGCGCCGTCGATGCTGCAGGGACCGCGCAGGCTGAATGTACGTTGTGCGGACTGTGCGCCCAGACGTGCGACAAGGTCGGCGTGAAGGCAATTTCATCGTCTAATCCTGAAGCCGGGTACAAAGTTCCACCGCGTCTGGACAGGCCGCCGGCCGGTTGTGTCGGCTGTCTGGCGTGCGCCAATGTCTGCCCGACATCCTATATTCCTTCCGAAGCAGGCTCTGGCTACCGCAAGATATGGAATCACACGTTCAAGCAGTTGAAATGCAGCGCCTGCGGACATTCAACCATAACGACTCATCAGGCCGCCTTTTACAGCGGCAAAAACGGTGTGTCCGGCAAGTACTTTGAACTATGTGACGAGTGCAAGCGTAAGCGTCAGGTCGAACTGACAAAAACACTTATGGGCTGTTGATCCCGGGCCTGATGAGGTTGTGTGATGAAGAAGATATTTCGTGTAGTTCCTGAAAGATGCGTGGCCTGCGGCAAGTGCGAGCTTGCGTGTGCATTTGCTCACGGCACCGGCGGCAGCCCTGCGGTTTCCAGAATTCGTATATACAGGCGTGGCCCCGAGGCCGGTGTCCCTGTTGTCTGCCTGCAGTGTGATCACGCCGCCTGTGCGGCAGCCTGTCCCGTTGGCGCAATTGGATGGAACACAAAGACAGGGGCTCTTGTGGTTGACCGCATCAAGTGCGTCAACTGCCACCTGTGCGTTGCCGCCTGTCCGTTTGGAAATATGGTTCGCGACCAGCGCGACTTCACCGTCGCCAAATGTGACCTGTGTGATGGTAATCCGCAGTGCGTGGCATTCTGCCCGACCGCAGCGATTGAGTACATTAACGCTGATACCGCTTCAATTACGCCGCGTCTGTAGATGTAACATTTAGATCTTAATCAGAATTTCAGGGGCGAAGCAGTCTGTCTATCGGATCTTTCACGGTCTTCAGGAAGTTTGATATGTCGTGTTCTGCCTGTGGCCTGCAAAGTCCGAACCCTTGAACCGAATCGCACTCATGGCCCTTCAGGATCAGGAACTGCTCGGCCGTTTCGACGCCTTCCGCAACAACCTTTATGTTCAGTCTGTGGGCCAGGTTGATAATGCCTGCCACGATTGCCTGGTCCGAAGGTGACTTGGGTAATTCGCTTATGAATGAACGGTCAATCTTGATTGTGTCAAACGGCAGGAACCGAAGGTAACTAAGCGAAGAATAGCCTGTTCCGAAGTCGTCCAGAGTAATGGAAATCCCCTGATTCCTGAACAGTTCCAGTATCTTCTTGGTGTTAGTTTCGCTTTTCATTGCCGTCGTTTCTGTGATTTCAAGCTCCAGAATTCCAGGCTCAAGTCCGGCGTTTCGTGCTGATGCGGAAATCGAGTCAACAAATATGGTGTTATGGAATTGCCTTGCTGACAGATTGACCGCAATCCGGAAGCGGGGAAGGCCGGCTTCAGCCCAGCGTTTTCCCTGCTGACACGCCGTTTCAACGACCCAGTCACTAAGCACCGAAATGAATCCGGTCTGTTCTGCAATCGGAATAAATTCATTCGGTGGAACCAGTCCACGCTCCGGGTCTTTCCAGCGTATCAAAGCTTCAACGCCGTTCACGAGTCCTGTATTGATCTCGATCTGGGGTTGATAGTGAAGGATGAATTCGTTGTTTTTAAGGGCCTGCGACATCTTGCGCTTCGTGTGGAAGTTGTTCATGACCGTGGTGTTCGCGACCTTATCAAACAGAGCGAAACTGTTACGACCGTCGCTCTTGGCCTGATACATGGCAATATCAGCGCGTTTGAGCAGTTCATCGCCGTTCTGTCCATCAGCAGGGTACATCGAAATACCAATACTGGCTGAGGTGTGGACGTCTTCGTTGTTGACAACAAAAGGGTCTTTGAAAGAAGCGACCAGTCTTTCCGCAACCTGGGCAGCACCGGCCGGATTCGAAACCCATGACAGCAGTATCATGAATTCGTCGCCGCCCTGTCTGGCTACCGTGTCGCCTTCGCGCAGCAGGCCCTGAACGCGTTCGGCAACCTGATTCAACAGTAAATCGCCGGCCTTGTGACCGAACGTTTCGCAGATATCTTTGAAGTTATCCAGGTCCAGATAAATTACGCCTACACAGCCCCCGGTGCGCCGGGCCTGTGCCAGTGCCATTTTCAGGCGATCGCTGAAAAGCTGTCTGTTCGGGAGTCCTGTCAGCGGATCGTGCAGGATGCTGTGCTGCAGCGCTTCTTCCGCCTGTCGTCGTTGCGAAATGTCATGCAGAATCAGGCTTACAAGGGTTCGATTTCTAACAATAATCGGGCTTGCGTCCAGCAGGAGCATGACCTGGCGACCGGATTTTGATCTGGTCGAAAACTCGCTCGAGTACGTCTTCCCGTCAGCACACACGGCAGCGATTGCCGCTTCGACCTGTTTACGGGGCAGGAAATCGACTGTCGCCAGGCCAGCGCCTGTCAGTTCGTCAATCGGGTACTCTGAAAGGTCTGAAAAAGCCTTGTTGGCAAAAATGATTGTCTGGTTCGGGCACGACGCCACCACGATGGCCTCGTTGGTCTGTTCCACCAGAGCCTTGAACGCAATGCCGGAATCACGGACACGATTATAGATTTTAACAAACAGCTTGATAATCATCAGACAGACGATTGTCAGACCAACGGCAATAAAAGATATGATTATCCAGAGTTGTGCGGAGCTTGACCTGAGCGTTTCCCATTGATCCTGATTTTTAAGGAAGTAGTCAGTTGCCAGAATCATGGCAACCATCATTAGTGAAAAGAAGACAGTTACGGACACAACAGCGGCAATTCTCAGGCTCCTGAATCCGCTGGTCTGTCGCGAGCCATATCCGGTCATTGAGTCCATTGTGTTCCTGTCGTAAACTGGACATTGGGAGTATAGGATAGCTGCAGAAATACCCGCAAACTGGTGCAGCAACCTTTATGTACAGTTTTTTGATCGGCGAGAGTTGGGAATGATTGAATTCAGGCTTGTTAAAACCGGTCTTATCGCGCTGGCTTCTTTGTTGGTGGCCGCGTCTTCAATGCCGGGGCAGGCCGTTGGCGCAGCAGTGCCGCGGCAGACCGGGCTTGAAACACTGCTGGATGTCCTTGTCCAGGCAAATTTTAACGGTGATTTCAATGCTGCCGGTGAGGCTTTAAAAAAACTGGTAGCGTTCGAAGTGGCGAATGGAATTGAGCCTTCCGGCAGGCTTGCGGTGGCTCAGGTCAATGAAACCGTTTTCTTTGTGGAAAAACTTGGTGCCGCTGTTCAGGCGTGGATTGATGCCGGTTTTCCAGTTGCCGCGGCGGTTCTGTTTGAAAAATACGCGGATACGTTGCGGTTCGAGCCGACCGGGGCGTTCAAGGCAAAGGCCCTTGCCGCGCATATCAATCAGGCCGGGGCCGCCCTTTGTGCCGGTCTTACCGGCGAAGCCGCGAATTTGCGCCGCTATGGAAAGGTGACCTCTGGAATCTGCCGACGTTTCGGGGTTGCTGCTGATTCAGTGGCGGTCACAGATGGCAGGCCGACCGGGATTGATGGATTGCAGATCGGTTCAACGATCGCCGGGATTACTGATGTATCAAAGCTTGCTGAATCAATCAGGGCGAGCTTAATCAACAGCGGCCTTTTAAAGCCTGGTCCAGATTTATTGCTAAGTGGAAAACTGACCGGAAACATTGTGGTATCAAGGACCAGCAAGCCAGGCACAACTCCTTTTGAATATGGAATTCAGATCCCGTATTCCGAGATGGAGGAGTACTGCGACTGGAAAGAGACCTCTTCCATTGAAACTGTTGTTGAATCGGGCGTTGAAAAGAGAGTCAGGCGGACAACGCGGACATGTGACCCGAAGGTCAGGCCGGTTGATCGTGTCAGAGTAGAGAAACAAGTAAAGCAGGTTGCAGGGACAAACTGGACACAGGCCGCCATCTGGCAGATTAACGCAGAATTTCAGGATGGTGGCGGGTGTGTGCTTTCGCGGACGTTTGACGGTCGAAATGTGCTGACCGATTTTGAGCATAACGTGTCGGATCCGGAAATCGGACTGGTTCCAGATTCAGTCAATCTTCCACCGCAAAACACGATTCCGGAAGCTGTCGGGGCAGACATTGGAAACTGGCTGGTCACCGCGTGGAATCAGTGTTTAACTGCCGTGTGGTGTCGCGAAGACAGTCGTAAAAATGCGTTGGAAGCGGCTCTTTTGTGTTCGGCCCTGCCGGGGGCAGATTCGACCCGGGCCGATCGCCTGTTTATTGAAAAATTCGGGCTTCCGATGATAGATGTGCTTGTATTTGCAGGGGTTGTTCAGGCGGATCAGAGGTAGTACTTCACCATTTCTGCAAGGCTTTTTGCGCGAATCTTCGGCGCCTGGCCGGCCTGACCGAACTGAGTCATACGCAGCATTACCAGTTTCTTCATGGCATCGCGGGCCGGGACCATGTAGTCGCGCGGATCGAACTTTTCAGGCGTCTCCACAAAAACCTGTCTGATAGCGGCGGTCATGGCCATTCTGTTGTCTGTATCGACGTTAATCTTGCGAACGCCGTGACGGATGCCGCGCTGAATCTCTTCAACCGGGACGCCGTACGTCTGCTTCATTGAACCGCCGTACTTGTTGATAAGGTCTTGAAGTTCCTGGGGAACCGACGAACTGCCGTGCATTACCAGATGCGTGTTCGGCAGTCTGGCGTGGATCTTTTCAATCTGGGCCATGGCCAGAACTTCGCCTGTCGGGCGTTCTGTGAACTTGTATGCGCCGTGGCTGGTACCGATCGCGACTGCAAGGGCATCGACGCCGGTAAGGCGCACAAATTCGGCAGCTTCGTCCGGGTCAGTCAGCATCTGGCTGTGGTCAAGCTTGCCTTCTGCGCCGTGGCCGTCTTCCTTTTCACCTTCGCCGGTCAGCAGATTTCCCAGGACGCCAAGTTCGCCTTCAACGCTGACGCCACGGGGGTGGGCCGCCTCGACGACCTTGCGGGTGACTTCCACATTGTATTCAAAAGTTGCGGGGGTCTTGCCATCTGCGCCAAGCGATCCGTCCATCATTACAGACGTGAAGCCGTTATCAATTGCGCTTACGCACGTTTCAACCGAGTTGCCGTGGTCCTGATGCAGGACGACCGGCACTTCCGGGTAAACTTCGGTCGCGGCGATCATCAGGTGCTTCAAAAAAGCGTCGTTGGTGTACTTTCTGGCGCCACGGCTGGCCTGAATGATCACAGGCGATTCGGTTGCGCGGGCGGCTTCCATAATTGCCTGAATCTGTTCCATATTATTGACGTTGAATGCCCCAACGCCGTACTGATTTTCTGCTGCGTGATCCAGAAGTTGACGAAGTGAAACCATTGGCATGATTGCTATTCCTTATTTTAAAAAGGCAGTTTGCCGTCCCGGTACCGGCCGGAACGCTGACGGTCCTGATTATGACCAAAATGCCGCGTAATGCAATGTCGCAACTCTTGTGGCTTGTGGGGTCAGATGCGTTCAAGGATACGACGGAGTTTCGCCTCCACCTCGCCGACCATCTGGCCCATGTCAGGGTTTTCCACCACTTTGAACATCTCTCGCGGATGCGCTATCGAGACCGTGCTGCCACCATCGTCCCGCTCCATCACAACAACATTACAAGGGAGCAAAAGGCCGATGAACGGCTCGGCTTGAAGAGATTTATGCGCCAGAGATGGGTTGCATGTCCCGAGGATCACGTATCGCCTGAAATCCACGTCCAGCTTTTTCTTCAGAGTCTCTTTTACGTCGATGCTTGTGAGGACTCCGAAGCCTTCGCTTTTCAGCGCTTCGTTCACCCGTACCAGCGCATCATCGAACCCGGTAGATGAAAGGTGTCTGGTCATGCCGTAAGTTGGATCATTCATCGAGTTTTCCTTTTGCAACTAGACGTTAGCATGCATGGGAATGAACCGGGCCGTTGTCAAGTATGTGTCGAAGCAACTGTTGATCTGGCGGATGGTCCCAAGGCAATGGTACAATGCTGCGCGGTTTTAGTTTTGAACCGTGGTTATTTGCAGACGGAAATATCAATGAAAGTTAGACAATATCTTGTGAAACCAAGGATACCTGAAGCTCTTGCGCCGTTGAAAGAGATCGCGTCGAACCTGTGGTATTCGTGGAACTGGGACGGCGTCATGCTGTTTTCCCGGTTGAACCCCGAGCTGTGGGAAAAGGCTGGTTTCAACCCGGTCAGGATGCTTGGAATGATGTCTGCTGCAGAATTGCAGCAGGCGGCCGATGACGAAAGTTACGTGGCGACGGTGCGTCGGGTGCGTGACGAGATGCAGAAATATCTGACGTCGCGTGCGTGGGCGTCAGACCGTATTGGTCCGGGAACCGGCTGTGATAACGGGTTCTTGACGGCTTACTTCTCAACTGAATACGGTATCGATAAAGGTCTGCCGATCTACTCGGGCGGCCTTGGCGTTCTGTCCGGTGACCACCTGAAATCGGCGTCCGATCTTGGATTGCCGCTTGTCGGCGTCGGCCTGCTTTATCAGAAGGGCTATTTCAAACAGGCACTGAATCTTGATGGCTGGCAGCAGGAAGAATATCCCGAGAATGACTGGTACAACATGCCGGTTACTCAGGAAATGCGGGCCGATGGCAGTCCACTGACGGTAACGGTAAATCTGGCCGACGAAGATGTTGTGGCCGCGATCTGGCGCGTTCAGGTCGGGCGGACGCCGCTTTACCTTCTTGACACTAATCTGCCGCAGAATTCTGCGTGGAATCGCGAAGTTACAAGCACACTTTACGGCGGCGACCGCGAAATGCGCATCCGGCAGGAAGTTCTGCTTGGTATCGGCGGCGTCAAGGCCCTTCGAGCTTTGAACCTGCGCCCGACCGTATTCCATATGAACGAAGGCCACTCGGCTTTCCTGGCTGTCGAACGAATCAGGCAGGCCATGGAAGACTTCAAGATTACTCGTGAAGTCGCGATGGAATATGTTATTTCGACCAACGTCTTCACGACTCATACGCCTGTGCCGGCCGGTAACGAGACTTTCGATTCCGCGCTGATGCGTAAGTACGTGGAACGGTATTCATCAGGGATTGGCCTGGAGTGGTCGCAGTTCGAGTCGATGGGTAAATCCGGTGGTGTGCAGGGCTCGTTCGGCATGACCGTTTTCGCGTTGCGTACGGCCGGTTTTGCCAATGGAGTCAGCAAGCTTCACGGCAGCGTGTCGCGAAAGATGTGGCGCGATATGTGGCCTTCGCTTCAGGAAGAAGAGATTCCGATTACTCATGTAACCAACGGTATTCATACGCGTACCTGGGTCAGTCCGGAAATGGACGCGCTTCTGGATATGTACCTTGGACCAAGGTATAAGGACCATCCCGAGGACCACGATATATGGGACCGGGTTAAGTCCATACCATCAAGTGAACTGTGGCGGATTCATGTTTCCCGCAAAGAACGCCTGATGTTTTACGTCAGAAAGCACCTGCGGCGTCAGTTTCAAAGGCAGGGGGCCGGTTCTGCCACGATCGCGGCGGTCGATGATGTATTGAATCCAGATGCTCTGACGATCGGCTTTTCCAGACGTTTTGCGACATATAAAAGGGCCGGCCTTTTGTTTCAGCAGCCGGAAAGACTGGTCGAATTGCTGACTCAGAAGGATCGGCCGGTTCAGATAGTCTTCGCAGGAAAAGCGCACCCGCAGGATCTTCCCGCCAAGGAAATCATTAAGAAAGTCGTGCACTTTACACGTGACCCCCGAATTCGTTCGCGTGTCGTATTCCTGGAAGACTATGACATCAATGTGGCCAAATATATGGTTCAGGGCGTGGACGTCTGGCTGAACACCCCGCGTCGCCCGCTTGAAGCTTCCGGCACCAGCGGGATGAAGGCCGCCGTCAATGGCGCCCTTAACCTTTCGGTACTTGATGGCTGGTGGGATGAAGGATATTCGCCTGACACCGGCTGGGAAATCGGCGGCGGCGATGTTTCTTCCGATGTCGTCGAACAGGACAGAATTGAATGTGAAGCCCTGTTTGACCTGCTGGAAAAGGAAGTTGTGCCCCTCTACTATGACCGTGACCGCAGTGGCCTGCCTGTGCTGTGGATCGAGATGATGAAGGCGTCCATTTCGAAGCTGGGCGCCATGTTTAATACCGCCAGGATGGTGTCTGAATACGCTGAACGCGCCTATCTGCCCGCACATATTGCTGGTTGTCACGGCGCTGAAGGTGATTTCAAGGGCTTCAAGGATCTGGCCGCATGGAAGAATCGCGTTCGTGACCTGTGGCCGGCAGTCCGCGTGAAGGTTGTGGAAACTGACCTCGGCGAGATCGAATCGGGTGTCGGTATCAAGGTTATGGTCGAAGCTGAAATCGGTGCACTCAGACCGGAAGACGTGCGCGTCGAAGTGTATTCAGGCCTGCTTGGCGCGGATGACAGCATTCATGAAGGCGTTGTTTCGCGTGCGGAGTACGTCGGCCAGAAGGGCGGTGCCCACATTTTCGAGGCTCAACTTCCCAGCAGCGATACAGGTCGGCACGGCTACGCTGCCAGAATTCTGCCTGTTCACGACGGTATGCCGGGTACAGATACGCCGATTTTCATGACGTGGGAGTCGTGACGGTTGTTCCATGGTTTCGGACTGTTGCGTTGATGCCTGATCTGTCAATTTGGAAGCTTTCCCCGCAAGTAGTAATCTTCAATTGGAATAGGTTCTGATTAATCAGTGTTTTATCTGTGTGATTTGAAAAGCAGGGGAGTTAATGAGAAGAAAAACAGTCATCAACTGGGCACCGACGCATGATCGTCTGCGGGAAGCAATTGCGAACGGCGTTGAACATCCGGCTGAAGTCGGAGTCACTGAAAAAGGCTGGTCTTACGTGACGTTCTGTAGTGCCAGGTGCAAACCTGAAGACATTCTTTATGACGTTAACAGGCTTCAGACCATTGCAAAGGATAACGGCTTCTATCTGCCGGGGGATGTCATCCGCCAGCACAACAAAGTCCTGATAGTGGCCAGAAGCGGTTCAATGGAACCGTCGGCACAATTGTTCGGCCTCTGGCGTTTCCTGATGGAGTACGAAAAGCTTTTTAATAATACCGATACGCACCCGCAACACTCGTTTTACGGCAAGTTCGGCGGTAATTTTGAAAGGTCAGAAAAGGGGCGCGTGCTTGCCATCTATTCCAGCGAAGGCGATGAGGCGCTGATGGCTATTTACGAAGCCTGCGAAGCCCTGGCAAGCAGAATTTCAGTCCCTGGTGTCACGTTTGAAGTCGGCGTTTCTGCCGGTCTGTCGGCCATCCCGAGGTTGCTTGCCGGGTTTGATGACCCGGAATACCGTGCAACTGGTGTGGACTTCTACCGCATTAATAATCCGGCTGAATTCGAGGAGTTGCTTGAAGTGGCCAGAAACGACTTTCCGAAGTACCTGTTCATCAGCACCGATTAACGGTTCTGTCCGTTGCAGATGCCCGGACTTTTACTGAATTATGGACGCCTTTCTGATTGCGACCATTTTGGTCGGCCACGCTTCACTGATTTCATTTCTGACTGTCGGAATGCCCGCGGCTTCGATGATGCATTCCATGCCGCCCGTCACGTGCCCGAAGACGGCATAGCCAACGCCATCAGCGCATTCGTCTTTATCCAGGAAATCATTATCAGCCAGGTTGATGAAAAACTGAGCTGTTGCGCTGTTCGGGTCAGATGTTCTGGCCATAGCGACGCTTGTTTTGACGTTCTTCAGGCCATTGGTTGATTCATTGATGATTGGGGCGCGTGTCGGCTTCTGACGTTTGGCCACGTCGAATCCACCACCCTGAGCCATGAATCCCGGGATAATCCGGTGAAAAATCGTTCCGGTGAAGAAGTTTGAACGCACATATTCCAGAAAATTCTGGCAGGTGACAGGCGCTTCTTCCATATAGAGTTCAATTTCGACGTTACCAACCGTGGTTTCCAGAAGGACAGTAGTTTTCATTTCGGGCATTTTATACTCCTTGTAGATATTTGGCCGGGGCCGTGCAGGAATATAGCACGGGCCGACACAATCAGTCATCTGTAACTAATTTGGTTGAAAACCCTTGTTAATAGTGCCTTCTGTCTCTAAAATAACGCGCCGCGACACGTAGATTTCAGCACATTGTGGCTGTTTTCGGTGACGGGCAGGGTGCCAAAAAGGACTGAATGGCTCTAAATCCGGAGGCTTTTATGCGTCGTTTTATCGTTCTGGCGCTTTGCGCAGCGTTCGTTTCCGGTTGCGGTTCTTCTGGTAATGATCGGGACACCAACGGTGTGGATGACGTGTTGATTACAACCGACAACGCCGTTAATCCCGACACCGATACTCCTGTTGATACGGCCGGCGACAATGTTGTCGGCGACATTTCGGGCGACGCGACTGGCGACATCCCCGGCGAAGTGGTTGAAATCACACGCAAACTGAAACTGCAGATTGATCCGTCGATTCCCCTTGAACTTGCTGCCCAGCAGGATCTGGTTATCAGGGCTCAGCTTGTTGATTTGGAATCTGACGTTGCCATCCCGAACGCCGCCATTAACTTCAAAATTTCATATTGTGAAGACATCACCAGGGCTGAAGAAGTTCTGGAATACGACGGCTATCTGTTAAGGCTTTCAGCCATTTCCGATGGTTCGGGTTCGGCATCGACTACTCTGCGCGCCGGTGAAGATATTGACCTGATGTACAGCATCACGATTTCTTCCTATGGTGCCGAAGACGTCGTTGTGAAAGTGCATGTGCTTCAAAAGGATTGTTCTTGTTCAGACGTGACCATCACCTTTGACGGAATTCCCGGCGATGCCGCTTCGTACCGCGTAATAGTGTTTGATTCAACAGTGACCTGCGCCAGTGTGATTGACGCTGATACGTTACCGTTGACCGTTGCCGAGATTGACCATGGTTCAATTGACGAACCTGCCAGAATTCCTTGTCTGACGCCGGGTGGCACGTACACGGTTCTGGTCACTGGCAGTCGGGAATGTCCGTTCGCCAAAGGCTGCGCTGAAGGCGTGACAGTTGGCGCAGCAAACGATCAGGAAGTGTGTGGGTCGGGTACGGTTGCTCTTACCGGCATTGACGTCAACATTGAAGGTTCGTTTACCGGCAAGCAGAAATTCACACTGACCAGTATCTTCCCCGCCTGTACTGCCGGGTCACTGACCGGATGTGACAGTAATCTAGGTTCAAAGACGACTGGCGAGCAGGCCTGTTGCTACCTGAACGGAATTGAACAACTGTTCAAAGATGATGGAACCGTTTTCGCCAACGCCATCGCCGCCGAGGCCGGATATGACAATACGGTGAAGGCAGCGCTTGTAAACAAAATGAAGGACCGCGTTTCCAGCAGTTCACCTGCGTGGGTCGCCAAGGCCGCTTCAATGGCGGTCATGCTTCGCAACATGGTTCTGCAGACCAACGTGACGTCCAATATCAATATTTACGCGCCGACTGGTGACACATTTACCGGAAACGAAGACTGGAAGACGTTCCTTCTTTTCTGGAAGCTTGATTGTGATCCGGTGGACCCCGAGTACTACGCCTGCGGCAAGTTTGAGCTGAGCATGACTGGTATCGGCGGCATCAGTTATTCGCCGGTCATTGCCAAAAGCAATTTCACTGGCTCGCTTGGCACCGGTAACAATTTTTCCATTGATACACACACGATCGGCCTGAACCCCGGAAGACTTCTTGTTTATGCAGTTAACAAGGTTGCGGCGGTTACCCTGACCGGCGGGTACATTAATGATTCAGCCGAATTGATAACTGTCGGCGCTGCCGCCGACCTGAAGGACGCTTACAGCCGCTGGTTTGATTGCACATCGATCGCTGACACGTTCTTCGGCCAGGTTTCAGGAATAACTGATAAAGAAGGGCTGCGGACTGCCTGTCTGGCCGCTGTTGATACAGCCATGGCTGACGTGAATGCCGCTCAGGCTGCGCTGGTTGTAGACAGTCACCTCTCACTTTCCGGGGCAGGTGCCTATATCGAGACAAGCTGCAACGGTTCTGCCAACGAATTAAGCGCCGGTGTTTACACGGGAAACTACGTCCGTGGCAGCGAGCAGACGGCAATTTCCGGTACATTCTCGGGCGTTAACTAGGCCGGGACTTCCGGTTAATTAATGGAACGAATTTTTTGAATCAGCCAATAAGGGGTGAATCCAATGGCCGTTCGTGAATTATTGTTGGGCGACGAGGCTGTTGCGCTTGGGGCGATCCACGCCGGTATCAGCGGCGCATACGGATATCCGGGCACGCCATCCACCGAAATGTTCGAGTACATCGAGCCGCTGTCTGAACAGTGGGGCATTCACGCGATATGGTCTGCCAATGAAAAGGTGGCATACGAAGAAGCCCTTGGCATGTCGTTCGCCGGAAAACGGGCGATCGTCAGCATGAAGCATGTCGGCTTGAACGTTGCGGCCGATGCCTTTGTGAATTCTGGCGTTACAGGTGTGCGGGGCGGTCTGGTCCTTATGGTCGCAGATGATCCGGGGATGCATTCGTCGCAGAACGAACAGGATTCCAGGTTTTACGCGAAGTTTGCGCTTGTGCCGTGTTACGAGCCTTCCAATCAACAGGAATGTTATGACATGGTTCGGGAAGCGTTTGACGTGTCGGAAAGCACCGGCCTGCCGGTCGTGATGCGTCTGGTTACAAGACTGGCCCACAGTCGCGCTGACGTGCAGGTTTGCGAACCGCGCAAGCAGAACGCGCTGAATCCGGCCGACGATCCGGCGCAGTTCACGCTGCTTCCGGCCAACGCCAGAAGAAGTTACGCGAAGCTTACGGCCAAGCAGGATGAACTGAACAAGCAGTCTGATGATTCACCGTTCAATACGCTGGCGCTTGATGGCCGCGACAAAAAGTTCGGAATCATCGCCAATGGCGTCGCCTGCAACTATGTGCGCGAGGCGTTTGGCGGCAAGGTTCCTTATGCGATGCTCAGTATCCGCCGTTACCCGATGCCGATGGGCCTTTTGACGAAACTGATTGATTCTGTTGATGAAGTTTATATCGTTGAAGAAGGTCAGCCGCTAATCGAGGAGCTGATTCTTGGCGTCAAGGGAATCGGAAAGCCTGTTCACGGCAGATTTGACGGTACCGTCCCGCGGACCGGCGAAATGACGCCCGCGATCGCTTCGAAGGTTTTTGGATTTGCAAAGGCCGAAGGCGTTAAGTCCACGCTTGGTGCAATTCCCGGCCGCCCGCCGAAGCTCTGCCCCGGATGCTCGCACGCCGACTCGTACATGCTGATGAAAGATGCGCTGGAACCATATTCGGTCAAGCGCGCATTTTCCGACATCGGCTGCTACACGCTTGGTGCCTACGAGCCGTTTGACGGCATCCACAGTTGTGTCGACATGGGCGCCAGCATCACGATGGCTGCCGGTGCCGCACATGCAGGTCTGTTCCCGGTCCTCTGTACGATTGGCGACTCGACGTTCATTCATTCAGGGATGACCGGCCTGATTGGCGCGGTTCGTGGCAACGTCAATATGAACGTGCTGATCCTGGACAACGGGACTGTCGCGATGACCGGTACCCAGCAGACGATGGCGACCGGAGACGACATGTACAACGTGATCAGGGGCCTTGGCGTTCCTGAAGAACATATCAAGGTCATAGTGCCGGTCAAAAGTAAGTACGAAGAAAATCTGGCGACCCTGCGCGGTGAAATTGAATACAAAGGGCTGTCGGTGATTATTGCCCGTCGCGCCTGTGTACAGGCCGTCCGCAAGGTGCCGAAAAAGGCGGTGAATTCATGAAATACGACATTATTCTTGCCGGTGTCGGCGGCCAGGGAATCCTGACCATCGCGTATCTTCTGGATAATGCCTGCATTAACCGCGGTCTGCGTTTCAAGCAGGCTGAAGTTCACGGCATGGCTCAGCGCGGCGGTGCGGTCTATTCGCATATGCGCATTTCTGATGCCGAAATCATCAGCGACCTGATTCCGGAAGGACAGGCCGACATGATCCTGAGCGTGGAACCCCTTGAAGTTCATAGATATCTGAACATGCTGTGTGAATCAGGCGTCGTCGTCAGCAGCATCGCCCCGGTAATCAATATTCCGGATTACCCGGATGAAAAGCTTGTGATTGATGCTCTTTATGCGCTGCCGCGTCCGGTCGCCGTTGATGCCGGTGCCATTGCTTCTGCAGCCGGTATGCCGAAGGCCGAAAACATGGCGATGGCCGGTGCTGCCACAGCTTACCTGCCGTTCGAGCTGGCCGATTATCAGCCGATCATCAGGACGCTGTTTGAAGCCAAAGGCGAAAAGGTCGTTGAAGCCAACATGAAGGTGCTGGAAAACGGCTATCGCGTCGGTAAGTTCACCAGACTTCTGCTTGAAGCCGGTGTTCCGGGAACGGTCGCGTGCCGCGCCGTATCCTGTGTGACGCCTGAAAGTCTTGATGCAGGAAAGGCGTCGGCCATGGCCGCGCTTCTGGGCAGGCCCGGTGCGGTCGCTGTTTGCAGTGTCCCCCGCGAAGGACTGGTTGGTCTTGACGTGCTGATGTCCGAGCTGAGTTGATCTCCAGCCCGATTGGTTGTTTTCATGCGTTTTTCAAATCCATGTGGAATCGAAAGGAGAAGCTGATGTCCATGAAGTTATTTGCTGCTAATCTGTGTAAGAACGCTGCTGCCGAAGGTCGCGACACTCTTCTTGAACCCGAATTGTATTCCCTTCTTGCTGAAGGCGGTGTGCCCGTCCCGGCGTTCTATAATGTGAAGCCTGATGCCGCATCGATCGCCGCGATTCCTGATGTAAGCCCGATTCCGGGCGCGAAAGTCGTCGTCAAGGTTGTTTCCCCGGCCATCACTCACAAGACCGAGATGGGCGGCGTGCGGATCGTTGAAAACAACAAGGCCGCCATTGCTGCTGCATGTCAGGGCATTATTGATACAGTGACCGAACGCGGTGGCGCGCAGCTTGCCGCCACAATCAGATCGCTGATGGTTTCCGAAAAGGTGTCGGTCGGAACAGACCTTTCAAGCCAGCTTTTTGCCGGTATGAGATTTTCGCCTGATGTCGGGCCGGTCCTGGCCTTCGGTTTCGGCGGACTGGAAGCTGAAGAGCTAGCGGTCAGATTCAACAAGGGCGAAGGCGTCGTTCTGGTTTCGCCGCTTTTGAACACCAGCGAAGAGATGCTTGCCAAGTTCAAGAAATCATTTGTTTATCGCAAGCTGTCAGGGCAGACCCGTGGCGGCGACAGACAGATTGAAGACGTTGAATTGCTGAAGGCTTTTGAGTTCTTCAGAAAGCTGGCCACCGAATTTTCCAATACGCCTGATTCTGGCTGGCTTGTGCAGGACTTTGAAATCAATCCGTTCTTTGTGTCGAACGGTCGTCTGGTCGCCGTTGACGCCTTCATGCGCTTTTCCGCCCAACTGGTGGCCGAAAGGGTATGTGATCTGGACAAGATTGACGTGCTGTTGAACCCGAAGACGATCGCTATCGTTGGTGCTTCCCCGAACGGGATCAACGTCGGCCGCGTTATTCTGGGTAACCTTCGTCGTGATAAATTCCCGGTCGAAAATGTCAGGGCTGTCAGGCCTGACTGCGTGCCTGTTGACGGAATCCCGTCCGTCGCATCAATAGCAGACCTTCCGTGGCGCGCTGACCTGGTCGTCGTTGCAGTTGGCGCCAAAATGGTTCCCCAGATTATCCGCCAGGCAATTGATGGCGGAAACGTCGCGTCGATGCTGCTGATTTCAGGCGGGATGGGCGAAACCCAGGACGGAAAGGAAACTGACCGCGAAATCCGCGCCCTTATTAAAGAGGCGAGGGCTGCCGGTCGCTTCGTGCCGGTGTTTGTCGGCCCGAACTGCCTTGGCGTCAGGTCCGCCCCCGGTCATTACGACACGCTGTTTATTCCCGAAACCAAACTGCCGCTGCCTGACACCAGCCACGACTTTGACCATGTCGAAGTGTCGCTTATCTGTCAGTCCGGCGGTTTCCTGATTACCAGAATGATTAACCTGCCTTACGTCGCGCCCAGGTACGCAATATCAACCGGCAACCAGATGGATCTGGCGCTTGTTGACTATGTCGAATCTAATCTGCGGGAAGGCAAGGTAGAAGTCTTCGGGCTGTACATTGAAGGCTTCAGTCCGCTTGACGGCCTGCGGCTTGCGAAGATGATCAGCAAGGCAAGAAAGCTTGGCAAAGACTTCGTCATTTACAAGGCCGGCCGCACAACCGAAGGCGTCACCGCAACATCAAGTCACACGGCGTCCATTTCAGGTGACTATCAGTCGTGCTATCAGGTCCTGTCCGATGCCGGTGCC
>CAZFVA010000012.1:0-31185 GCA_964522105.1 uncultured Anaeromyxobacteraceae bacterium | reverse complement strand
GCGTGCCCCGAAATCGACGCGTGTGTCGTCGGAATTCTTCCGCTTACAACGCAGATGAAGACACTGCCGCACGGTGTTGACCCGAGAGGTTTTGATGACATCATGGCCCCGGACGCGCTGCCCGCGCTGCTGCCGCAGATTGTGCGTAACAGCAACAAGCCGATTATCACGACTCAGGATTGCGGGAAACTTTACGATCCGCTGTCTGACGAACTGCGTAAAAATGGTGTACTCTGCTTCAAGAGCGTTGATTCAGCCATGAAATCGCTGCAGCGCTACATGGCTTACCGCCTCGGGCTTGACTGAAAAGCCCCGAAATAATTGCTGTTCTGATTCATCTGGAGGCCAGCTTGAACCACGGTTTTGTAATCGGAATCGCCGGTGGTACAGGTTCCGGCAAGTCGACTGTCGCTGAAATGATTTGCGACGAGGTTGGCCGGGAAAACGTCGTCATGGTCGTTCAGGACAACTATTACAAAGACTTGTCGCATATCAGTTTCGAGGAGCGGGCCAAAGTTAATTTTGACCACCCGGATTCGATTGATTTTCCATTGATGGCTTTTCAAATCAATGAGTTGCGACATGGGCGTGGCGTTGATATGCCTCTCTATGACTTCAAGACTCATACCAGGCGTGTGGAAACAATCAGGGTTGAACCTGAAGACACCATCATTGTGGAAGGCATCCTTGTTCTGGAAATGGACGAAGTCCGGGACGAGATGGACCTGAAGATTTACGTTGATACCGACAGTGACCTGCGATTCATCAGGCGGCTGCGGCGTGACATAAACGAACGCGGACGAAGTCTGGATTCGGTGATTGACCAGTACCTGACAACTGTGCGGCCGATGCATCTTGAATTTGTGGAAAAGAGCCGCCGCAAGGCAGACATAATCGTCCCATGGATGGATTTCAACACTGTTGCGGTTGACATGGTCATCAGTCAGGTCAGAAATGGCCGGCCGCGTTCGCTTTGTCGTTAAGAAAATCGGGGGCTTACGTATTGAAGATAGTTTGTTTGCTGGCGTTGATAGCGATGGTGGCCGTCCCGGTCCAGACCGATGCAGCAGGACGGAAGGCTTCGGGCCGTAAGTCCGCCAAGTCTGCAAAGGCGGCCGTCTGCGGCAAGGCACTGACTCATAAAGTGGTTCCCGGGGACAATCTGTGGGACTTGTCCCGCACCTATCGCGTGTCGTCTGACCAGATCACGAAGCTTAATCGCAAGGCCGTTAAAAAGCTGAAGCCGGGTACCGTTCTGACAATTCGGGCGGCCGTCAAGTGCCCGAAAAAGCAGGAAGAAAAAGTAGTTAAGGCGACGGCTGCAAAGACTGATAAGCCAGCAAAGGCGTCCCTCGGCAAGGCCGCAGATGAAATGCTGAATGAGCTTGACGCTCGTGTGGCAACAGGCGATGCAGCGCTTGCCGACAAGCCGTCCGAAAAGGTGGCGGCGGAAGCCCTTCTTGCTGATAAGAAACCGGCTCAAGCGGCGGCGGGTGCGTCTGATGAAGCCGAAGATGACTCGGGTGATCAGTACGACGAAGCTGTTGATGACGGCGAAGCGGCGATTGACCCGGATAATCCGGACGAGCCAAAAGCGTGTGACGGGACTGTGGTCGCGGGCGAATCTGATGATGACCCGGATCCTGACGAAGTTGGTCCGGACGGCACTGACGTTGGCGAAGATGATGACAAGGCCGATCCTGACGACAAAAACACTGTTGCCGATGATGAACCTGAAGATTTGATACCGCTTCCTGAAACAGCTGGATTCGGTTTTACTGATGACGGTTCTGCCTGCGAAAGCTACCTGAATCCGATTACGATGATGCCGACCGAGCGCAAAGGCGCTGTCAATTTCTATCATAAGGTCAAGCGCAACGACAACATGTGGAAGATTGCGAAGAAGTACCACGTGTCGGTCAAGTACCTGCAGAAATTGAACAAATGGAACGTGAAAGGCAAGGGTGGCAAGAAGAAGACGTTGCGCGTCGGCCACCGCATTCTGGTCCGTATCGGCGACCCCAAGGACTTGATGGAATACAGGCCGTTCCTGAAAGACTGGGGCGATCTTAAGGTCCAGCAGGGGTATTCGATCAAGCGCTCAACGACGACTTTCGGGCGACCGTGGGCCATGAAACTGATGCTGCGTTCGATTTGCGAACTTCGCAGGCGCGTCCCTGACGTCGACAACGTGGTCGTCGGAGACTGGTCCGGTACGCTCGGCGGACCGCTTGGTAGACACAAGTCCCATCAGACCGGCCGCGATGTGGACCTGGGCTACTTCGTGAACAACCAGAAGTGCGGCAATTACTTCATCAAGGCCAACAAGTTCAGCCTTGACGTTGAAAAGACGTGGGAGTTGATCAGGGCGTTGCTGGACACCAAGCGCGTCCAGTTCATCTTTATGGACTGGAACCTGCAGAAAGTCCTGTATGAATACGCCTACGAGAAAGGCTTCCCGGTGGCCGACCTTGACCTGATCTTCCAGTACCCCGAATCCCGCAAATCCCGTACCGGTATTATCCGCTGGGCCCGCGGCCACGACGACCACATCCACGTCAGATTTACGTGCCCGCCCGATGATGTTTTGTGCAGGTAACCAGCAGTGTGAGATTGGTGGGACACCGGACTATTGAGCACTTAAGACGCAACGAAAGCCATTTTCGGCATTCACAACTTCTAGGCCTCTTCTGCCGCGACTTGATACCCGAACAAATAGCGAGGATGAACCGCCGTCCCCGCCCCTAACAATGGCAGTGTCGCCGGTGGAAGGTCCTGACGGATCAGTCAACGGGCTGATGGAGTAATAGTCTTCCAAATACCAGTCCGCTACCCATTCCCTGACATTCCCAGCCATGTCGCACAAACCATAAGGGCTGTCGCCAGCAGGTGATTTAGTACAAACATCGCTGGTGCCAGTGGATTCCCAGTCGCCCGTTCCGGGGTGAAAGGCAGCGAGGTCAAGGTTGGGGTAGGTGTTTCCCCATGGATATTTACGACCATCGGTTCCGCGCGCGGCCTTTTCCCACTCCGCCTCGGTGGGTAACCTTTTTCCAACCCAGGAACAATACTTTCCGGCCATGATTCGGTTCACACAATTCACCGGATTATTAACCCGGCCTATATCATTCCAATTACCGCGGTTGTCGCTTGTACCAGGGATATGGCATTCACCGGCATTAACACATTTTGAGTACTCGAGTTCGGTCACCTCGGTCCTGTCAATGTAGTAGGCAGATAAAGTGACTTCATGATATGGAGATTCGTCGTCTTCGCAGTTATAGTCGAAATCACTGTTGCATCCCATCCAGAAAGGACCTGCCGGGACAAAACACATGCCGTTTGTGCCGCAGTCGACAACATACTGGTCAGGTTCCCATGCCGGGATATCTGGCTGGTTGTAGTCATAAGGACCTATATCCAAAGGCGGTTCCGGTATATTTTCAGTGGGTTGGTAACCACACGACACTGTTAGTAACGCGATTAGAACCAATAATCGGGTAATCCCCATAGCAATACCCCTGAAACGGTACACTTAATCAATGGTATTAAGCTAGCCAGCCAATATCAATGCGCGACCTCATTTCACAATAATCTGGCGAATAGATAGCTTCAGAGAGCCTGTACGGTTTCTACCGATCGGACGCAACGGAATCCGCGGTAAATGATTGCCTCGGACGGCTTGGCACCCAGCCGACCTGATACCCTGACATCATTTCCCAAATCGAAGCCTCCGCCACGTGAAACCCTGTAAGTTCCTGTGTTTGGGCCTTTCGGATTTTCCGTTGGGCTGGCACTAAAATATTCGGCGGCGAACCAGTCTGCAACCCATTCCCTGACATTCCCCGCCATGTCGCACAAACCATAAGGGCTGTCACCAACAGGTGATTTGCTACAGACATCAGCGGTGACCTGCGGCGCGCATTCCGATCCATCCCCAACGTACATTACGGCCCGGTCGCAATCCGGCTCCTGGTTTCCCCATGGATACTTTCGACCATCGGTTCCTCGGGCGGCTTTCTCCCATTCGGCCTCGGTCGGAAGCCGCTTGCCAGCCCATTCGCAGAATTGCTTCGCCTGTGCCCAGTCAACGCATACCATGGGCTGATTATCCCCACGATAGGCGTTCCAAATACCACCCTGTGCCAGATCGCCATTTTCGAAAATTATGTAGTAGCAGGTCTGGTCGTCCAGGTGATGACTGCATACGCCGACGTCCACGCAAGCCAGAAACTCCTTCATGGTGACTTCGGTCTTGTCTATGTAATAGGCGTCCAGGCTAACCTCGTGATAGGGTTTCTCATTTATACCGCAATGGTCATCCACCGCCTCATTGCATCCCATCCAATAAGAGCCGGCAGAGACCAGCACCATGCTGCTGATTTCGGTGAGGTTGTCATCGCAGCCATAAACTCCCGGCCAAACCGCCAAAGCGACAATCAACAGATACCTTGTTCTGTCCATTTCTATTCTCCTATTATTGCGTTCTGAGGAATTTGGCTACCATTTATGGAGTCCATCCTGAAACATGTTTGCTAGAATACCACCTCAACGTTGATGGTCTTCTTACAAACAAATCTGCAATTCCATCGCCATCATAGTCGCCGATGCTCATCAGATCGCCGGAAGAATAGGCATCACGGCTTCCGTCAATTATTGGATCGATTGGCCCGTCAAGGGTGTTGTCCCCATTGTTCATTGACACCCACAGAACATTATCATCTATAGCTACCAAATCATCCTTTTCATCATGGTTAAGATCCCCGAAGCGGAACCGATCTGCTGTTGGATACATCCAATAGTTGCTTCCATCAATATCAAGAGGAAGGGCGGTTCCAAAAACCAAACCATCAGATTTTGCCCAATACCAGTAACCAGCGCTTGTTCGTATTACGAGATCTTGTTTACTGTCACCATCTATGAAATCTCCCAGTATCGCGTGTTAGATTGATGCTATTGATTTGGTCACCTTAAGTCAATCAGTCTTTTTGATTATATTTGAAACTGGTTTCGTTTTTCACAAGTCCCATCAGACCGGCCGCGATGTGGACCTGGGCTACTTCGTGAACAACCAGAAGTGCGGCAATTACTTCATCAAGGCCAACAAGTTCAGCCTTGACGTTGAAAAGACGTGGGAGTTGATCAGGGCGTTGCTGGACACCAAGCGCGTCCAGTTCATCTTTATGGACTGGAACCTGCAGAAAGTCCTGTATGAATACGCCTACGAGAAAGGCTTCCCGGTGGCCGACCTTGACCTGATCTTCCAGTACCCCGAATCCCGCAAATCCCGTACCGGTATTATCCGCTGGGCCCGCGGCCACGACGACCACATCCACGTCAGATTTACGTGCCCGCCCGATGATGTTTTGTGCAGGTAAAGTACCTGTTCAAAATGTCATTTCCAGGCATTCGGATCTCGTTGACTACCTGTCCCCGGAAGTGTAAGGATTATGTCGTCTGACGACAGAATCAGCTACCAATTCAAGCAGGAAGGTCAAAATGAGCGGGCTTTGCGGCGTAGTTTCCAAAGATCATTGTCCTGAAACATTATTGTTCGGCACCGACTACCACTCCCACCTGGGCAGTCAGTTGGGCGGTATGGCCATGAAGGGCCGCCGATTTGAAAAGAAGATACATGACATCAGCCAGGGCTCGTTCAAGTTCCGGTTCCACGGCGACGTGCCGGGCATGGAAGGGACGATGGGGATTGGCGTCATCAGTGATTCCGACGCCCAGCCGCTGTTGATTCGCTCGCGCTTCGGGCTGTATGCCCTTGCGATGACCGGTTTCATCGAAAATCGCGACGAACTGACCGAACGGCTGCTGCAGCAGGGAATGGTCTTCACCGAGTCGAGCCAGACCGGCGTGAACGGTGTCGAACTGCTTGCGCGGCTTATTGAATCCGGCAGCAACTTCGTGGAAGGAATCGAGTCGGTGTTTGAACACATCGATGGGGCGGCCTCGATCCTGCTGCTGACTGACGACGGCATTCTGGCGGCCCGCGACCGCCTGGGCCGTACTCCGCTGATTATCGGCGAGCGCGATTCCGACTACATGGTCGCTTCCGAATCCATAGCACTGATGAACATGGGGTTTAAGCCTGTCAAGGAATTGGGGCCCGGCGAGATCGTCCGAATCAACGTGGACGGTTATGAAGT
Organism: uncultured Anaeromyxobacteraceae bacterium; assembly: GCA_964522105.1. Lineage (GTDB taxonomy): Bacteria > Myxococcota_A > UBA9042 > DTJE01 > DTJE01 > JAGOFO01. The sequence continues at coordinate 25,027 of CAZFVA010000012.1, read as the reverse complement.
GCTGCGCCCGGCCCGCGCCGAGATGCGCATGTGCACGTTCCTGTGGGTTTACACCGGGTATCCGGCCGGTTCGTACGAAGGCATCGGGATCGAAGGCGCCCGTGAGCGTTGCGGCGCGGCGCTGGCCAGACGGGACACGATAACGGCGGACCTTGCCACCGGCGTTCCGGATTCAGGTACCGGCCACGGGATCGGGTACGCGATGCAGGCCGGGATTCCGTACCGGCGCGCACTTGTAAAATACACGCCCGGTTATGGCCGCAGCTACATTCCATCGACTCAGGCCATGCGTGACCACGTCGCGAAGATGAAGCTGATTGCGGTGCCGGAAGTAGTGGACGGGCAGCGCTTGGTCGTGATGGAGGACTCCATCGTCCGCGGGACTCAGCTTGCGAATTTCACAGTGCAGAAGCTGTGGGATGCCGGCGCGAAGGAAATCCACATGCGGCCTGCGTGCCCGCCGTTGATGTTCCCATGCAAGTACGGTTTTTCGACCCGTGGCCTGGATGAACTGGTGGCCCGTCGCGCAATCCGGTCGCTTGAGGGTGATATTTCCAAGAATCTTGACAAGTACCTCGACGAGAATTCCGAAGAACACCGGCGCATGCTGGACTGGATCGCCGACTTTGTGGGCGTCACGACTCTGCGTTATCAGCTTCTGGACGACATGATTGCCGCCATCGGCCTGCCGAAGGAACGTCTGTGCACGTACTGCTGGAGCGGGAAGTCGTGCGGATATCGCGACGTGCCGTGCGAAGGGGCGAAGTAGGGCGGCCCGGTTCTTTCGTCAGGACTTTCTGCACACAGCCATCAAATCCAAGGCTTCGTTGACGTCTTCATCTTTGTAGAAAAGATCATCAGTGGAAAATCTGGCAAGTTCAGACGGATGCAGCGCGGCGGCCGGTGGCGCCGGTGGGCGGGCAGGGCGCATGGCAGCCTTGATGCGCAGGACGAACGGAAACTGCTGTTTTATATAGTTTTTCAGCGACCTGATAACGTCTTTTGATTGCGGCGCAGTAAGCGCGGCCTGCTTCGCACTTTCGACGCGGTCGCGCTCGATTTTGTAAAGCTGGTCGGTTCCAAACAGTCCACGAACGGTTACAGAAGCAAATCTTGGTTTCAGGAATTCGGCAAGCTCGGCCGGGGCAAATTCATGGACGTGAAATTCGTTCCACGGCTTCATGCCCGGTGCCAGGCGCAGGGCGGCATTCGGCGTCGCAAGTATTACAAGCCCGCCCGGTCTGGTGACGCGAAGGATCTCGCTGAAGTAGGTTTCATAATCACTGACGTGTTCAAGCACCTGAAAACTGGTCACAACGTCGAATGAGTGGTCGGCAAAACCGCAGCGTTTGCCTTTGTAATAGTGAATATCTGTCGCCGTCGCCCCAAGTCTTTGACGCGCAGCAATGACGGCCCGTTCCGAGACATCCAGACCGGATACAGAAGCGGCGGTCTTCGCCAGAATCTCCATACCGTATCCGGTGTTACAACCCCAGTCCAGCACGTCTTTTCCACGGCACAGGTCACCCGCTGACTCGTACGATTTCACGTGCATCAGGTGCGAAACGTATCCCTCAATCGAGGTGAACACGCAGTCTTCGACCAGAGGGTGTTCATTGGCCTGCAGATTGATATTTCTTACGTGACCATGATTTTCAGTCATAAGTACCTTTTCATAATCCCGGTACGCCAAGATAGCATAAGGCTGAGTGAACCAGAAGTTTGAGATATTCTGGCTGGCAGGCCATTGTTCCTGATATCCTTAATTCTGAATCTTTGGACCTTGATTGCGGAAATCTACCGCATGGGAAAGGGGGTACCATGAATGTACTGATTCTGGACGGCACGCTGGACGGTGACGTTCGGCTGTGTCGTGCATGTGACACAGCAGAGGCCAGGTTGTTGGCCGCCGGTGCACAGGTCGAACGGTTGAGGCTGCGCGACATGAAGATCAGGTCGTGTTGCGCAAGATTTAACTGCTGGCTTGTCACGCCTGGTACTTGTACGACCCGGGATGATGGCGCGCGGGTCGGCCAGGCGATGCTTAATGCTGACGCATTGATACTGGTTACGCCGGTTTCCTTTGGGGCATATGGTTCCCTTTTGAAAAGTGCAATGGATCGATGTCTGCCAATTCTGTTGCCGTTCTTTGGATACTTCAAAGGCGAAATTCATCACACTTTACGCGGTGGCAGTGCCGGGCGGCGGCTCTGTGTTCTGGGTGGTTTGCCGGCGGCGGATGCAGAAACCGAGGCAGTCCTTACACAGGTCGTGGACAGAAACGCGTTGAATATGCGCAGCGCAGCGCATGGTCTGGCTTTTGTCCTGGAATGTGAAGATAACGCTGCAGCAGATGATGCGGCAATGAGGGTTCTGGATGCTGCGGGTATCGGACGGCCGGAGGTGGTGTCATGAATGACAGCAAACATGCTCTGATCGTTGTGGGCAGTCCGAAACGTCGGGACAGCACGTCGTACGTTCTGGGAACGACTCTTGCGGCAGGATTGAAATCGCATGGCTGGGCGATTGAAGAGTATTTCGCAGCATCATTGCCGCCGTCAGAGGCCGATGTTGACGCATTGACCAGCGCCGTTGATGCCGCTGACTTGATTGTGGTAGCCGTTCCGCTGTATGTCGATCATCTGCCGGCCGGCGTCATTGCTGCGCTTGAACAGCTTTATGCAAAAAGGGACCGGTTATCGCCAAAGTCGAGAATGCTGGTCGGGATTGTCAACTGCGGGTTTCCCGAGTCGAATCACAATGACACCGCCATTGCCGTGTTGAAGCGGTTCGCTGCAATGGCAGGGTTTGAGTGGGGCGGCGGTCTTTCCAGGGGGATGGGTGGAGCGATAGGCGCTCGGCCTCTGGACAAGGCCGGTCAAGCCGCGTTCGGTGTGGCTGCTGAACTTGCGCTGGCGGCCGAAGCACTGGACAAAGGCTGTTCTGTGCCTGATGACGTGATATCACGCTTTGCGAATCCGCCCATGCCGAAGTGGTTGTATCTGTTTGCTGGCAACCTCGGTTGGTACTGGGCCGCCTGTAAACAGCGTACTCTGTTTCGACTGAACAACGTTCCGTCTGCGTGTCCGCCGATGTCTTCAACAACTAAGTGATTTCCAGATTCAGCCATTTGCACAATTTGGCTTGACGCCAGCAATAGCGCGGATAGGATGGTCACGTTGACACTTAGCCGGTAACACTGTCTGTCGCTTCCGTGGGGGGTGACCGGGGTGCATCCGGCGGCGAATGAACTGGAGGCAAAACGCCATGCTTGAGGCCCTTGAACGGCGGCGACTGCAGGACAAAGCCCGGGAACTGCGCGAAAAGATCGTGGAAGTGACGTGGTCGTGCGGAGGTGCCCATATCGGCGGTGCTTTCAGCCAGCACGACATTCTGACAGCCCTCTACTTCAAATACATGAATCTGGACCCGGCCCGTCCCGACTGGGAGGATCGCGACCGTTTCGTCCTGTCCAAGGGGCACGGCGGCGTCGGTCATGCGGTAATCCTGGGCGGCAAAGGCTACTTCGACAACAAGCTGCTGCTTGACTTCAACAAGACCGGGTCGCCGTTCGGCATGCACCTGGACCGCATGAAGGTTAAGGGCGTCGATGCTTCGACAGGCTCGCTTGGCCACGGCCTGGGAATTGCAGTTGGTATGGCGATGGGCGCAAAGACGATCGGGCGTGACTACCGTGTCTACTGCCTTGTCGGCGACGGCGAGTGTCACGAAGGTTCAATATGGGAAGCCGCCATGGCGGCCCCCCATTTTAAATTGAACAATTTGATGCTTTTTGTTGACCGCAACGGGCTGTGCATTGACGGCTGCACCGAAGACGTCATGGCGCTGGACCCGCTTGACAAGAAGTTCGAGGCGTTCGGCTGGAAGGTAATCAATATCGACGGCCACGATTTCGATCAGATTGATGACGCCATCGCCCAGTCAAAGGCATCGACAGACAAGCCGGTGGCCGTAATTGCCAAAACAGTCAAGGGCAAAGGCGTTGATTTCATGGAAGGAAATCCTGCCTGGCATTATGGCGGGCTGGACGACAGCATGAAAGCCAAAGCGCTGGAATGCCTTGCTAAAAACTGATTCGCGGCTCCTGTAAGGAGGGATCATTATGGCCGGAAACGGTGGCCTGACATGGACAATTGAAGACGCTGACAGGATGACTCAAGCCGAAATCTACGGCGAGGTCCTGACAAAACTTGGACAGAGCAACCCGAAAATCGTGGCCCTGACCACGGATCTGGCACGGTCGACCAAGATCGGCAAGTTCCAGGAAAAAATCCCGGGGCGGTTCTTTAACCTGGGAATTGCGGAAGCGAACATGATGGCGATCGCGTCGGGTATGGCCGATGCCGGACTGATTCCGGTGACGTCAACCTTCGCGGTTTTCGCGTCGCTGCGCGCGGCCGAATTTGTCCGCACCGACATCTGCTATTCAAAGCGTAACGTCAAGATTATCGGGACGCATTCCGGCACGTCGTTCGGACAGGCCGGGACCACGCACCACTGCACCGAAGACATTGCCGTCATGCGGACAATGCCCGGCATGGTCGTCATCGCCCCGGCAGACGCGCGTGAAACCGGCAAGGCAGTTGAAGCGGCGATCGAGTGGGACGGCCCGGTCTATATCCGCATCGGACGCGGCTTCGAGCCCCCGCTGCACAAGGACATGGACTTCGACTTCACCATCGGCAAGGCCATTGAACTTCGCCCCGGTAACGACATAACGGTCATCGCCTGTGGCGTGACAGTCATGCACGCTGTCGCGGCGGCCGAACAGGCTGCGGCGCAGGGCGTATCGGTGCGCGTCCTTGATATGCACACGATCAAGCCGCTTGACGAAGCCGCCGTTATGGAAGCCATCCTGGACACCAGGCGCATCATAACGGTCGAAGATCACAGCGTCATCGGCGGGCTCGGTTCTGCGGTCGCCGAGGTTATTGCGAAAAGCGGCAAGGGCTGCGCTTTCAAGCGGCTCGGGTACCAGGACGAATTCAGCATCGTCGGTTACCCCGAGGACCTGCTTCACATCTACAAGCTTGATGGCGACGGGATTCTTGAAGCCATCAGCGAAGTTGTGAAGGCCGAGTTCGAGCAGGATGAAAACTGGGAAGATGATTAAGTAAGGGCTGTCAGCTTGTCTGCGACAGTTTTTTGGGGGCCGTATGGCACAACATGTCGAAGAGGTTCGCGCGCGGGTATTCCTTCGGTCTGCGCTGCCTCTGGTCAAGATTGTGGCCGAGGATCGCGCATCGTACAGACGGCTATTGCGCAAGGCCGGCGGTGTGCTTCAGTTCGCGGCGAAAGACAGTGAACAGGCCGCTTACGTCGAATTGACCGATGGCGGCATCGACGTCGTTCAGGGGCTGCACCCTTCGCCTTCCATCACGATGCTGTTTAAGACGCTTAAAGACTTGAATTCGTTCTTTGCGGGCGGGACCGCGGTGCCGGCGATGCAGGGGCCGCACGGTTTTTTCAGTGTGTTTGCGGGGTTGCCAACGCTGATGCGTGTGCTGCCTTTCCTGCTGAAGCTGAAGATGCTGCTGCCAAGCGTTGTCCCGAAGGACCCGGACGAAAAGGCCCTCAAGGTTAAACTGCTGCTGTACATGGCTTCAAATGCGCTGTCCCAGATGAACAAGGGTGGCGACGAGGTCGTGTCCGGCTTTGTTAAAAAGGCACCCGAGCGTGTTTTCCAGTGGACGGTCGAGGGTGGCGGACCGACGGCGTACCTGCGAATTCGCGGCGGCCTGTCAAAGGCCGGACGCGGCACTTACGAAAGGCGCCGTCCATACGTCCATATGATATTCCCCGACATTGACGGTGCATTCGACGTTCTGACACAGACCGTCGGCACAGTTGAAGCGGTCGCATCCGGTCGCGTAAAGATGGAAGGTGCAATGGAAGGCGGCAAGGATCTCGGCATGCTGATGCAGCGCGTCGAGGCATTGACGACCGGCCAGTTGTAAGGCGTCATCGGTTCTGTTGTCTGGAGGTGCACATGGCTGCTGTGAACCTGGTTCTGGATCGATTCCTGCCCGGACACCCGCCGACAGTGCGGGATCTGGTCCTGGCCAACATACACATACATTCAGTCCTGCCGCGTCTGGCTGATCTGGTTCGTCTTGATGACGAAGCCCGTCAGATAGCTGCGAAGATGAACATGGCGCTGGAATTCCGGGTTCTGGGCGGGCCGCATGGCGTGCTGATTTTCAAAAACGGCGAAGTCACTGCGTCGCGCACTGCCAGTTCCAATGCCGGTCTGCTGTTTCCGTCGTGCAGCGCACTGAATCGGATGTTTGCCGGTGAAAAGGTCACGCCGATTCCGTTCAAGGGCCTGCACCACTTCAAGGACCTGAAGCAATTCGAGAAGTTATCCAATCGGTTGACCGTCTATTTGAAGCCTTCAGATGAAGACATGAAGTCGGCCGAGTTCCGCGCGAAGCACGTCGAGCTAAGCCTGCTGGTCGGTCTGGCCGCGACTGCCGAGATTGCGGTGTACGATCCCAGGGCGCAGCGTGTGACTGCCGCGCTTCACGACGGCACGATGCAGTATGCGGTTGGTGGCGGTCCTAAGGCGTGGGTCAAGATTCAGCATCACGGGATTAAAGTCGGGCCCGGCGAAATGAAGGACCCGTCGACGACTATCGAGATTGCGGATGTGGATCTGGCCCTGGCCCTCATGGCGGGCAGCGTTGACACGTTTGCGTGTAACGGCTCGGGCGCCATCAAGGCCAGCGGGAATCTGCACCTGGCAGACGAATTCAACCACCTGTTCGATCGGGTTGGACTGTATTTGCAGTAGGGGGTCACAATGGATCTATACCGCTTTGACAAGTCAATCGCGATGTTTGAACGGGCCACTAAGGTAATTCCGTCAGGCATCAGCGGTAACAAGAACCCGGCGTTCGCAGTTCCCGGGTCGTTTCCATACTTCGCGGACAAGGGGCGCGGTTGTCGTTACTGGGACGTTGATGGCAATGAATACATTGACTTTCTTGCCGGATACGGACCGATCGTGCTTGGGTATAATGACCCTGTAGTCGATGCGGCAGCGGCAAAGCAGCGCGAATCCGGGTCGTCGTTTAACCATCCCACCGAAAGGTCGGTCGAACTGGCTGAAAAGATTGTCGGACTTGTTTCCGGTATGGACTGGTGTGCCATCGGGCGCAACGGTTCAGACGTGACAGCTTACGCGGTGCAGGTCGCTCGCGAGCATACTCAGCGTCGCAAAATCCTCATGGCAACCGGTGCTTATCATGGAAGTCAGTCCTGGTGCCGCAGCGGCATCGGCGGCCTGATCGACACCGACTACGAACACGTCCACTCATTTACCTGGAATGACGCTGACAGTGTCCGTGATCTGGTGAAAAAGTACGACGGCGATGTGGCCTGTGTCATCGTGACGCCTTATCACCACCCGGCTTTTGCCGACCAGGTGATGCCGGCCCCCGGTTTCATGCAGGACATACAGAAAATATGCAATGAAAACGGTATCGTGCTGGTGTGTGATGACGTTCGCGCCGGTTTCCGCCTGAGCATGAAAGGTTCGCACGATTACTTCGGTTTCACGCCCGACCTGGTGTGTTTCTGCAAAGCAATCGCTAATGGATACCCGGTTGCCGTCGCGTGCGGCGCCGAAGCGTTCAAGAACGCGGCGTCACGTGTATTCTTTACAGGAACTTACTACACCAGTGCTGCAGAACTGGCGGCCGGTCTGGCTTGCCTTGATGAACTTGGCAAGCGCAACGCCATCGACCACATGATGAAGATGGGAACGATGCTGCAGAAAGGCCTGAAGCAGCTTGCGACCGACCGTGGTCTTCAGGTCACGTTGTCAGGACCGCCGACACTTCCGTACATGACGTTTACGAACGAAAACAACTTCCGCCGCATGCAGCGCTTCAGTGGCGAGGCCGCGAAACGTGGCGCACTGCTGCACCCGCATCACAACTGGTTCATCATGGAAGCCCACAAGGAAGCAGACATCCGGGCCACCCTTGAAGTTGCCGACGCCTGCTTCGCCATCGTGAAAGCGGAATTCGGCGGCTGAAGCCCGCGTTGAATCCGGCCGCTTGAACCTGCCTTAAATCCCACGAAATCACTTGGAAAATGATTCGTCCCGGCACTTCTTAACGCTTTGTAATCCTGCATTATTGTGCCAGAATGGGCTTACCAGATTCACGGGTGAATTCATCATGAACGAAGTATTCATATACGATGCTGTCAGAACGCCCAGGGGCCGTGGCCGCAGTGATGGCGGACTTAATGAAGTACGCCCGATTGATCTAGTTAAAACAGTCCTTGTCGCAATCAGGGAACGCAATCAACTGGACACTTCGTTCGTTGACGACGTCATTCTTGGTTGTGTGACGCCGGTTGGCGAGCAGGGCGGGTGCATCGCCCGCAGTGCCGCACTTTACGCCGGATATGATGAAAAGGTCTGCGGGGTTTCAATCAACCGCTTCTGCGCGTCGGGGCTTGATGCGATAAATCAGGCAGCTTCAAACGTTCTGGGTGGTTACTGTGATCTGGTCGTCGCCGGCGGCGTCGAATCGATGTCGCGGGTGCCGATGGGAAGTGATGGCGGGCCGTGGCTTATTGATCCTGATGTTACAGACAAATCATCTTTTGTCTTTCAAGGTGTCTCTGCCGACCTGATTTCCACCATGGAGGGATTTTCCCGGGCTGAACTGGATGAATTTGCGCTTCAGTCCCAGAACAAGGCGGCAGCGGCGATTGAGCGCGGTTACTTCAGCAAATCGCTTATCCCGGTAACTGATATGGACGGACGGGTTCTGCTGGACCATGACGAATATCCACGCGCGGGTACGACGCTTGAATCACTGGCAAAGCTGAAGCCGGCCTTTGAAGAGATGGGCCGCAAATACGGTTTTGATGCAGTCGCAATCCTGAAGTATCCGATGGTCGAGCGGATTATTCATTCACACCATGCCGGGAATTCATCCGGGATTGTTGACGGCGCGGCCGCAGTTTTGATCGGGAACGCTGACATCGGGAAGAAGTTGGGCCTTAAGCCCAGGGCGAAAATTAAGTCGATGGCGATGACGGCTGCCGAGCCGACAATCATGTTGACGGCCCCTGCACCTGCCAGCAAAAAAGCCCTGTTAAAAGCAGGGCTTACAGTGAAAGACATCGACCTGTACGAAGTCAACGAGGCGTTCGCCGCCGTCGTTATGAAGTTTCAAAAAGAGATGGGCCTTGGCGGTGAAAACATCAATGTGAACGGCGGGGCTATCGCACTTGGGCATCCGCTTGGCGCGACCGGCGCGATGCTGGTCGGAACCATTATTGACGAACTGGAACGGCGAAAGCAGCGTTATGGACTTGTAACCCTGTGCGTCGGCGGCGGAATGGGTGTTGCGACCATCATTGAACGAGTGGGGGCATGACATGATTGACTATTCAAAGGACAGCGACAACATAGCTACCCTGACAATCAACGTCGAAAATTCGCCAATGAACGTCATAAACGCGGCGTTCGTTCCTGAATTGATTCAAAGCCTTGAAAGTGTGTTTGCTGACGCCGATGCGCGCGGGCTGATTTTCACGTCTGCGCGAAAGGAATTCATCGTGGGTGCCGACCTCGGCCTTGTCCTGATGCTGAAAGACAAAGACGATTCGTTGGCCATGACCGCGAAACTGCACGGGATCTTCCGCAGAATGGAAAAGTGGGGCAAGCCGATTGTCGCGGCAATGAACGGGACCGCGCTTGGTGGCGGATTTGAACTTTGTCTTGCCTGTAACTATCGAATTGCCCTGAATAATCCAGGTACACTGGTTGGACTTCCAGAAGCAAAGCTTGGCCTTCTTCCAGGTTGGGGCGGCACTCAGCGGTTGCCCAGAATGGTCGGGTTTGAAAAGGCTTTACCGCTGATTCTTCAGGGCACAACGCTGAAGGTTCCCGAGGCGTTGGCACAGGGACTTGTTGACGAAGTCGTAAGCAGCCGCGAAGAGTTGATTTCAAGATCGCGTGAATGGATTCTTGCCAATCCGACAGTTACGAAACCGTGGGACGAAAAGTCGTTCAAGCTGCCCGGGGGCGAAGTTCAGGCGCCGCGCGGATACCAGTTCTTCCCGGTGACTGTGGCGATGCTGAAAGAAAAGACGCAGGGCAATTTCCCGGCGCCGTTTGCGATTCTTCGTGCCGTGTACGAAGGTTTGCAGGTTCCGTTTGATAAAGGCCTTGAAATAGAACAGAAATATTTTGCAGAGCTGGCTGTCGGGGCTGTGGCAAAAGGGATGATCCGCACACTGTTTTTCGCCATGAATGACTGCAAAAAGGGACTGGCCCGACCGCAGCTTCCAAAGCGTGACATAACGAAGGTCGGCATTCTTGGCGCAGGCATGATGGGTGCCGGTATCGCATATGTCAGTGCAGTCGCTGGAATTCAAGTTGTCCTGAAAGATGTGACGATGGCCGCCGCCGAAAAGGGCAAAGGCTACAGCGTCAAAATCCTCGACAAGATGATCACGCAGGGGCGGATGACGGAAGAAAAGAAGAATGAAATCCTGGCCAGAATTACGACCACGGATGATCCCGACAAGATGGAAGGGTGCGAACTGGTAATCGAGGCGGTGATTGAAAATCGCGCCATTAAGGCACAGGTAACTGCCGAATCTGAAAAGGTTATGGCGCCGGATGCGGTCTTTGCATCCAACACTTCGACGTTGCCGATTACCGGTCTTGCCACACAGTCGGTCCGCCCCGAAAACTTCATCGGTATGCACTTCTTTTCCCCGGTCGACAAGATGTCGATCATTGAAATCATCATGGGACAGAAGACAGGTGAAGCCGCCCTTGCGCTGGCCATGGATTACACAAAAAAGATTGGGTTTACCCCGATTGTGGTTAACGACGGTCGTGGATTCTACACATCGCGCGTCTTTATCAGCTACGTCTCGGAAGGCATCATGTGTCTGGCCGAAGGCATCGCCCCGGCCCTTATTGAAAACGCCGGAAAGGCAGTCGGCATGCCGGTCGGGCCACTGGCCGTCGCTGACGAAGTAGGCATCGACCTTATCCACCACATTATGACCCAGACAATTGAAGACCTCGGCGTTGAAAAGGCCGGTAATCAAACAACTTTCAGCGTAAGTGATCTGTTTGTGAATCAACTTGGTCGTCTGGGAAAGAAAGCAGGCAAAGGCTTTTATGATTACCCGCCGCAGGGCCTTAAATGCCTGTCCGACGAACTTGGCAGACAGTTCCCACTGAAGGCGGAACAGCCCGATGTTGAACTGCTGAAGCGGCGCCTGATTACGATCCAGGTGCTTGAAACAATCCGCTGTTTTGAAGAAGGAATCGTTACAACCGTTCGCGACGCAGACGTCGGTTCAATCCTGGCGTGGGGATTCCCCCCGTACACCGGTGGCGCGCTGAGCTATGTCGATTTCCGGGGTGTCGCCAATTTCATGAATGATTGCAGGGAACTCGAAAAGCTGTACGGTAAGCGCTTTGCCGCCCCGGCCATTTTGAAGACGATGGCCCGCGAAAACAGAGGATTTAATTCATGAGTCAGCCTTTATCCGGGATAAAGGTTCTGGATCTGACCCGGCTTCTTCCGGGCCCGCTGTGCTCGCTTACTCTTGCTGATCTCGGGGCAACTGTTGTTAAAGTCGAGGATCCCGACGGCGGTGACTATCTAAGACAGCTTATTCCCGACCTGTTTTCGGCGCTGAACAGGAATAAGTATTCAATCACCCTGAATCTTAAAGACGCGGATGATCGGGACTCGTTCCTGGCACTGGTGAAGTCTTACGATGTTGTCATGGAAAGCTTTCGACCAGGGGTCACAAAGAAGCTTTCCATTGATTACGAATCGCTTGCGAGTGTGAATCCCGATATCGTGTACTGTTCAATTACCGGCTATGGCCAGAGCGGTCCCTACAGTACCCATCCCGGTCACGACATCAACTATATTGGGTATGCGGGGATTCTTGATCAGGTCGGAGCGGTTGACGGCCCGCCGACGCTTTCGAATTTTCAGATTGCCGACATCGCCGGTGGTGCGCAGAGCGCGTCGATAGCAATTCTTTCGGCACTTCTGGCTGTGAAATCAGGTGGAAAAGGTTGCTACATCGACATTTCCATGCTCGACTGTTCGGCGGCCCTTGCAACTATGGCTCTTGCAGATTCCCGCACAATGCAGGATGCGGATAAGTTGCGGGGAAATGGTGTTCTGTCAGGCGGATACCCGTTCTATCAAATCTATAGAACCAAAGATGGGAAATATATGGCCCTCGGGGCGCTCGAGGAAAGGTTTCGCAGGGATTTTCTGAAGAAGATTGGAAGATCCATCAGTTCCAGTGAAGAGTTAACCGAGTTGTTTGCTTCCAGAACCCGGAACGAGTGGGAAGAAATCTTTTCTGACGGCGAGAGTTGCTGTACACCGGTGCTTTCTGTCAGGGAAACTATTCAGAATGAACAGATCAAGGCCCGCGATCTTCTGGTACATAATGACGACCAGGTGCAATGGGGCTGTCCGATGAAGCTTTCCGGTTTTGAATTTGCCGTCCGAAACAGTGCTCCGGAGCTTGGTCAGGATAATGCTGAAATCCTTGGGCCGACCCGGTTACCCGTCTAGTCCGGTTGGTGCCAAATCATTGGAGTCCGTTATGCGTAAAGTATCCATGACCGCGACCTTTCTGCTTGCGTTCGGGTTCGCGGGATTTGGATGTGCCGGCGCGACAGAAAGTGGCGACGGGCCGCTGACCAACAGGCCTGCTGGAACAAACCTGTCTGAAGAAGACCTGACCGGCTTTGATGTGCGCGGTTGGCTGTCGTCAGCGGGCGGTGCCGTACGTCTGGCGGATAACACCGTAATTTATGTGGCCCCCGGCAGCACGTCCAGCCAATTTGAACTTGGTGTCAAACCGCTCGGTGGTGCGCCTGATGTCAGCTATGACGGAACCGATATGTCCGGGTGGTACAGCGTTGCCTTGAGTGTACTTGATGCGACAGCTTCGCCCGACATGCCATTCATGATTGACGTGCCGATCAGCCAGCCGACCGATCCTGTCCATCCCGGTCTGCAACTGCTGATGGCGCTGCCTGGCGGCTACGTCTTCGCGATTGACGGAATCTACAGTCCCTGGACCGGCCTGTTCAGGGCAGTTCTTCCGGCTCTGCCGCCTGTCTTCGATTTTGCCGTCGTTTTCAATCCGGCGATTCAACGACTTAACAGCTCGGATGTGCCTGATGCCATCTATGACAGTCCTCTGGTGAATCGCGAAGGTGAACCGGGTTGGTCAACGGTTGAATGGGTCATCGATTTTGACCAGAACAAGGTGACGCTGGCGCAGGCCCGCAAGGTCGCCGCGGCAGCCCGAAAAGCTGCCAGGATATATTCAGAAGCAGGATTCAAGGAACCTTTCCTGTACAAGGAAAAGGGCGTTTTTGGCGAGCGCTGGCATATTCACCTTGCCACAGAAGACGAAGGCAGCAGCTTTGAAAGCACCAATAAACCAGCTTCATTGGATGCCGCCGAGCATTTCGGACGTGTGTTCGTCGGCGTCGGCCGAATTGACAGTCCTCTTACCGATCAGCTGGGCAGCGTCGTGGCATCGGTCGCCCATGAAATGATGCACGCCATCTTTTTCAATTACAAAATCCCGTCAAAATGTTTCAACTACGTCAGTAATCGTCACCGCTGGTGTTATCCGAGTGACTCGGGATTTGACGAAGGCATGGCCGTTGCAACGGCCTATATGATTGATCAGGGAACCGCGAAACCGCGTACATCCCAGGCCCCATGTCTGTTGTCCACTCCAGTCGGGTACTTCGATGAAAATGATCAGGGCAGGGCTTACAGGAATCAGGATTATTACGTTTTCCTGTTGCGGACAGGCAGCATTGTAAGTATCCGCAAGCAGATGGAGTCGCTGGCCCTGACGGTTCTTCCAACCGTGGTCCCGGCCGTTTCTGACGACATCCTGGCTGCATATCAACTGGCACTGGAAACAAATGGTGTCGGCCTTGATTTGACGTTTACAGAGATGTTGGGCGCATATGTGGCACGTCGCGCTTACATTCGGGATGCCGAAGGTTATCTATGGCCGAACGAGCCTTATGGCGGTGAAAAGGGTGCAACGTACGTTCTGGATATGTCGTTGTTCGGAACCGAGTTCTTTAAAATCGACCCGACCGACTGTGCCCCCGGGGAATTGGAAACAGTCTGTTCGGTGAACCTGAGGGGCGATTTCCCCGGGGCCGGGTATCTGCTGGACATGGATATCAGCAAGTTGTCCGCAGACTGGGCTTTTACACCGGGTGCCGTGACTGTGGCTGCGACGACAGCCGGGGCAAAGACGACGTTCTGGCTGTTCGGTGAAAAGGGTGGCGTCGGTAGCGAGGCGCAGTCAGTCTGGAGCCGCGATGGAAGTCCGCAACAACTTACAGACATTGAAGGATCGTCACCACAGATTCGAGTCCTGCTGGCTCAGGGCCCGGCCAAAGGCATGATTACCGTGACGTTGACCATCACCCCGGGTGAAATTGGTCCGGAATGCCAGAAGTTGGCGACGTGTTGCGCCAGTATTGCCCTGGAAGACAGCAAAACGCAGTGTAACGCCATCGTGAAGAAGGGTAACGAAGCCGACTGTACCAACAGCCTGACCAGTTTTTCATCGTTGTGTGCCGTAACTCCAAAGCAGACCACTTGTACAGCCCAGTTGAATAATGTGCTTGCGAGCTGGGACGGGAAGGGAGCCAGCGACTGGTCAGTTACATATTCTACGCTTGGCAAAGTACAGGGGGCGGCGTTTTCGGGAACACTCACCGACGAATTCATGGATTTTACCGACACGATGACGGCTGAATGCTCGGGAACCCCTTCAAATTTAACGGGATTCCATGTGGCCCGCGTCTATTCCCTGGTCGCCGTGAATTCGGACTTCAGGATAGCGAATGTGCCCGCCAGCTACGGAGATCTCAACCTTGGCAGCTACAGCCTTACCGGCACGGCCGTCTGCGATGCGATGCAGTTCAGCGGCACCGGTCTTGATTCCATTTCCTGCACCGCCAACACGGCGTTCTATCTGGATTGCAGCAGTTTCTGATACTCAGCCTGCCGGAGTTTGGATGTCGAGAGGCTCCGGTGCTAAGGTAACCCTCGGTGTTTTAACTTAATCAGAGGAAGCATTTATGAAAGCAATGCGTGTATTCAGCGTTCTTTTTGTCTCGCTGTTAATCCTTGTCGGTTGCGGAACTGGTTCGACCCCTGCTGGCGATACGCTGGGCGATACCAACCTGCCGCAGGGTTGTGTGCCCGGTGACACCCAGGCGTGTCTTTGCGTCGGCGGCGGATCGGGCGTTCAGATTTGCGCAGACGACGGCACCAGATGGGGCCCGTGCCAGGGATGCGTGGTCGCAGACATTATTGTTAACGATGTGCAGCCCGACACTGTAGTTCCGATTGACGTTGTTACGCCTGGCGACACAATCGCAGATGTGGTGACCGACATACTGACCGACACGGTCCAGCCGTATCATGGCACCTGCTCGGGGACCGGGGTTCAGTGCGACACCGATAACGATTGCATGCCTGACAGCGTGGTAGTCAGTGGCTTCTGTGTTATCCGTAATGACAATCCCGGAGTCGAGTGCATGTATAACGCGCGTTTCGATACCGCCAGTCAGGTGACATGTGACGGCAACAATGTGTTCAAATGCGATACAGACCTTGAATGTCCTGAAGGGTTGTTCTGTGGCAGTTTCGGAGATAACTGGTGCGATATCAGTATTCCCGGTGTCTG
This sequence comes from uncultured Anaeromyxobacteraceae bacterium, assembly GCA_964522105.1. GTDB lineage: Bacteria > Myxococcota_A > UBA9042 > DTJE01 > DTJE01 > JAGOFO01. Next base: position 9,241 of record CAZFVA010000012.1, on the reverse strand, counting down.
TACCAACCGGATGTCCAGTGGCATCACCGATTGTACCTCCAATTCCCTGTGTAACCGGACAGTTGCGAATTACTGCGTTTTCTGCGGTAACGATGAAGTGGACGGTACCATGGAAGAATGCGACGACGGCGCACGCGTGGACGGCGACGGTTGCTCGTCAACCTGCATGTTCGAGATGTTCTGCTTCGATTCGTTCGGGGATCAGATTGACGATGCCAAATGCGCCACGGCCGACGACTGCATCGACGAGTGCATGGATCCGCCATGTACCTGCAGTTCTTTGATTTAATTCGAAAGTGAAAGCGTTCTTCAGGGGAATCAAATGCAAAAATTATCTGTAATCACGGCGTTTGTTGCCGTTGCGGCCGGCTTTGTCGTCAGCGGCACTGGTTGTGGTCAGGGCGCTACTCCGCAATATCAAGTCACATCGGCTGATCTGGACCAGATTGTTGCATTGCAGGCCGTTGCGGCCAGCGCCATGAGTGCTGCCGTTGAACAGCGAAAAGAAATCCCTGTCGCCTCTCAGACCGAACGCGCGTTTACGTTGCTGGACCAGATTGAGGGGCGGGCGGCGGTCACGGCCAGTTTCGTTGACTCAATGGCGGCGGGTGAAGGCGACATTTCATCCCTGGTCCAGATTGTGATGTTCGAGGCGGCGGAACAGGAAGAAGAGATGCTTCGCGACATGATTCAGGAAATGGCCAACATGAATGAAGCGAAGGCCAGACAGCGTGAGCTGATGGAGTCCTATCGGGCAGCCCGCGAAGCGCTTGATGACGCTATGCGCGCCGCTTATGATGAAGCCACCCGTGATACGATCAGCAACCCTGACACGGCGACGAAAATCGAACGGTACACCGATTTTGCAGAAGTAATTGTCACCGGCAGTATTCCGGGGTCTGCATCGGTGGAAACGTTCGGCGGGCCGCTCGAGGTTGTGGTTACCTGTCCTGTCGACGTTGCTGTCGCCTTGACAGTCAGGGACATGGCCGCCAACACGCAGTTGTCGCAACAGGATTTTGCCGGATATACCTCGGCCACTTTGCTGCTTGATTCCGACACCTACAGGGCAGTCAGAATTCTTGTCAGCGCCAGAAGGGCCGATGGCGTGTCAAGGTTGATGTGGGTTCCATGTAAGCTGGAACTGACGTATCCAATTCTGGTCGCTACGCCGCCATGGACACCAATCGATCCGCTGCTTTCCGTTCTTCAGGCTTCAGCCGTCGATTTATCCAGCGACATCGAAGAGTTGCACACGGAAGTTGTCAGTCTCAGCAATCCACTAACCCACGAAATCCCGCAAGATGAACTTGAGTTGCTTGGTGATATTCAGGCGATCATGGCCGCGAACGTTAATGCCTACGGGATCTTCCTGTCTGATGAACCATGGTCGGAACGTAAGTTACTGGACGACATGAAAGGCAGACTGGATGGGATGGGGGCGATGACGGAAGAGATGTCCCTGAGGCTTCAGATGACGATGGACAGGCGCAGCAAGGTTTATCAGTCACTCAGTAATATAATGAAGAAGATTAGCACCACGCAGGAAACGCTTGTTCAGAATATCAAGTAAGACAATCCACCCCTAATTCGTTAATAGGTATATACTCTTGCCGATTTTGGTCCGGACCGCCAGCAAACCCCGGCAAATAAAGGAATCCCTTGAATCAATCTGCACGTAACGAAAGTATCAGAAACGTAGCCATTATTGCCCATGTTGACCACGGAAAGACGACCCTTGTGGACGCGATGTTCCGTCAGAGCGGAGTATTCCGCGAGGGCCAGCAGGTCGAAGCCAGGATCATGGACAACATGGACCTGGAACGTGAGCGCGGGATAACGATTGCGGCCAAGAATTGCTCGATCCTCTGCAACGGGGTCAAGATCAACATCATTGACACGCCCGGACACGCCGATTTTGGTGGCGAGGTAGAGCGTGCGCTTTCGATGGCGGACGGCGCAATCCTGCTGGTCGATGCCGCAGAAGGGCCGTTGCCACAGACCCGTTTTGTTCTGAAAAAGACGCTGGAAGCCGGGCTGAAAGTCATTGTTGTTATTAATAAAATTGACCGCAAGGACGCCAGGCCGCAGGAAGTCCTGAACGAAATTTATGACCTTTTCATTGACCTTGACGCCGGTGACGAACAATACGATTTCCCGTGCTATTACGCGGTCGGGCGTGACGGCGTGGTCATGAAGGAACTTGGCGACGAAAGGGTTGACCTGCGGTGTCTTTTCGAGGCAATCATTGCTGAAATTCCGCCTCCGGAATATGACCCGGACGAACCTTTCCAGATGATGGTCTCGGACCTCGATTATTCGGACTACGTCGGCAGGCTTGCGATTGGCAAAATTGTTCATGGCCACGTAACTGGGGCCGATCCTCTGGTTTGTATTAATTCTGAAGGCAACAGTCAGACGCTTAAGGTAACCCGCCTGCAGAGTTACGACGGCGTCAGCATCCACGACGTTCCGACCGCGAATCCCGGTGACATTGTTGTGCTTGCCGGCATCGAAAACGTGATGATTGGTGATACCATCTGCACGCGCGAGGCGCCGAAGGCCCTGCCGCGCTTGATTGTTGATGAGCCGACCGTTTTCATGCGGATAAACGCGAACACGTCGCCTCTTGCCGGCACTGAAGGTACGTTTGTTCAGGGCAGCAGAATTCATGAGCGCCTGCTGAAGGAAACGCTGCGTAACGTGTCAATTCGGCTGGAGATTCCGGCGGATGGGGTCGGCTTTATCATTAAGGGTCGTGGCGAGTTTCAGCTTGCAATCCTGATAGAAACGATGCGCCGCGAAGGCTTCGAGATGTGCGTTAACCGGCCCGAAGTCATCTGCATCGTAAGGGATGGCCAGACGCTTGAACCAATTGAGCACCTTTATGTCGATTGCGGGGAAGATTTTCTGGGGATGGTTACGCAGAAATTGAATATCCGCAAAGGCCGCATGATTAATTACGCCAGTCATGGCGCGGGTCGGGTCCGTATCGAGTTCAACATCCCTTCTCGCTGCCTTATCGGGTATCGCGACGAGTTTTTGACCGACACGAAGGGGACCGGCATCATGAGCTCGTACCTGACTGGCTACGAAGAGTACCGTGGCGATTTCATAAGTCGCTTCACCGGGTCAATCGTCGCCGACCGCAAGGGCGAAGCTGTCGCCTATGCTTTGTGGGGGCTGCAGGACCGGGGCAGACTGTTTGTGGTACCGGGCGATCCGTTCTATGAAGGAATGATCGTCGGGGAACATTCGCGTGATAACGACATCGACGTGAATCCCAGCAAACCGAAGAAACTCAGTAACATGCGGGCTGCCGGCCGTGACGACAACATCATCCTTTCGCCGATCTCGCGGGTCACGCTCGAGCAGGCCCTGCTGCTTATCAGGGACGATGAAATGGTCGAGGTGACGCCGAAATCGGTCAGACTTCGCAAGACTCAGCTTTCGGCAGAGAAACGTCACAACATAACAAGCGCAAAGAAAGCTGCCGCCTTGAATCTGCTCAAATAGTCTGCAGGCATTTACATCTATTACTTGGCTGTCCTGATGATAGAATCCCTTCTGATAACTGGTCTGGGGTCTTGATGGCAGGGCGTATCAACAGGAATTTGTCGCTGGCCGGGCAGATTGACGGGGATGTTTCACGCAGTGCGCTTCAGCACTTCTACGTGCGTCCTTCGCTGCCTGAAAAACGTCTTGGCTGGGATGACCTGATTGGTGCGTGGCGGCGATGGGTCGTGGATGCAGCGGCCGGGAAGGTCTCGGATCGACTACATTTTTACATGCACGTCCCGTTTTGCAGCCATCGTTGCCAGTATTGTATTTATTACAGCGTGGCGCCGCCCGATCCGGTCAGAGTTGCCGCATGGGTTACGCGTATGCGCCTGGAACTGCCTTTCTGGGGCGAGATTCTGGATGGTATGCCGCTGTGGAGCCTTTATGTAGGTGGCGGGACTCCGACCGTGCTGGAGCCGGCCGCGCTGCAGGACGTTCTTGGCCTGATCAGGTCGAATTTCCAGATTCGACCAGGTGGTGAACGAAGTTTTGAATGTAATCCGCTGACCGTGTCGCGTGAAAAGGCACTTGTTTTTGCAGATGCCGGTTTTAATCGCGCCAGCTTCGGAGTGCAGACAATCAGTCCGGCCATGTTAACTGGCGTTAATCGTGGTTATCAGACCTTACAGAATATTGATGATACATTCCGAATACTTAACGAGTTCAGATTCAGGATCAATGTTGATTTGCTTCAAGGTTTGCCGGGTGAATCTGCGATGGCCGTCAAGGATAGTCTGGCGTATGTCATGGGCCACGGACCGGCCGAAATTACCATGTACACGCTGTCGCCATCTACGCCTGCTGCCGTGTTTTCCAGGGCAGTTCCGCGGTCTTTAGGTGACGTTGCCAGCGAACTGGCCGGTATTGCTGATGATGCCGGGTATTCAGTGTCAGTGTTCGAGACGTCCCTGAAATTCCAGCGTAAATTGGGCCGGGGCCTGCCGGATCTGGTGGCTGCTGAAGCAGACGCCACAGGTGAAATCACATACTACGATGATGTTTTCGAAAAACCGGCATCTTTGCTGGCGATCGGACCGACCACCCGCTCACAGGTTTTTGCCAACCTTCGTTATACGTTCGACCTTCATCAACCGGACAAGCCATTCAACCCGGTCGGGGAGTGCGCCACCGGTCGCATACTGACCAGACGTGAAGCCCAGGGCCAGTTCGTTATACGGGGACTGGCCAGGAATCTGGGGGTTAATTCCGACGCCTTCCGGCAGGTTTTTGGCGAGTCAATTGAGCAGGCTTTCAACACTGAATTGTCCGAGGCAGTCGATGCCGGTCTGATCCAGTATCGCGATGGCAGTTTCTATCATACCGATGGCGGACCGGCCGAACGTTTTGCCACCGAGATGCTTTTCGTTGAAGATGACAAGATCGCAGATCTGGAAAAGCAACTTAAACATCAATCGGTTGGGTCGGAAGGCGCTGAATCTGTTCAGGTTATTGCCGGGCCGGTGAGGTTCAAGGTTGTGTTGGACGAAGTTGCAGGTATTTCACGTCCGGCTCATACATCCGGGGCGTTCGCTTTTTACGTGCCAACGGCAAATGACGGGTGCGAAGACGTGGCCGAGCGTGCCGTCGTTCGGTTGTTTGTCCGACTGTTTGACGCTGTCGTTACGCGGGACTGCCCGACAACAGTATCTGAATTGCGTGATTTCCTGGTTTTGCGGGGCAGGGCGCTGGCCCTTTCGGCCCCCGAATCTTCAATTCTTCATGGTGCCGTCATGCGGGTGGAAGCGGTTCAATAATATCAATGTGATTGCGCTTCAAGAACTCGTTGAATCCATAGACCTCTTTTCCGCCAAAATTCATTTTCATGGCCCCGGTCGGGCAATTATTGACACACCCCATGCAGGCGATGCACCTGGGCGAATTGATGATTCCAGTTTTAAGGTTGATGGCCGCAACTGCGCATTTCTTTACGCACGCCCCGCATCCGATGCAGGTCTTCAAGTCAATGTGATGATTGGTGATTGCCAGTTTGGTCAAAGGGACCTGGGGCAGGGCTGCCATAATGGAATCCAGCCCGAACTTGCGGTCAATCGCGATAGTCTGTCCGCCTGCGACGTCCTTTATAACGTTGTCGGCAAACGCTTTTGCCTGCCGGTAAGTGTCTGCGTTCGGGAGGTGTTTATATTTCAACGTTCGCGCTGAGTTACCTGACGACCAGGTTGGGGCGAATGTGGACATGTTCCCGAACATTCCGATGCCGACAGGTGTCGCACCAGCGTCAGACATCTGTTCCAGCAGTCTGCAGGACGTGTTGTGCTGACCGTCGCCGTGACCGCCAAAAGTGACGAACGCCGCGACTGGTGTTCCTTCAGCCGCCCGGACCTTTTTCAGCCAGTTTCCCAGGTTTTCGGGCACGTCCATGTAGAAGACCGGTGTGCCGATCGCAATCAGGTCGTAGCCGGCCAGGGAAGCAGCGTCGATATCGCGGTAATCGCCTGAATCCACGGTCAGTCCGGCCTGCTGCCACGCATGTGCAATTATGCGGCCGATGCGCGCCGTATGGCCGGTCTGGCTGTACCAGACGACCGCCGCCTTTCGCGGATTTCTGCTATTTATCATTTTAGCGGCCCGCGCAGGGCGGGAACAGGCGGCCGAACCAGACGCAGCCATCAGCAAACCTCCGGATATCACAGCTTTAATAAATGTGCGGCGTTTCATCGTCAGAAGTGTCCACGTATCCTTGATTTCAGCATCGGCAACTGGTGATGCAGTCGCCCTTTTTCGAACGCCATTTTGACATATCGCATGGTCAGATCGCGAGGAATTTTGGGTACGCGGTCCCTTTCCACAAGGGTGAGCGCCCCGACTTTGCAGAACTTGACGCACGATCCGCAACCCAGACAGTTAACAGCGTCGAGGTGCGCTGCGTCTTCATGCATATGGATGGCAGTAATCTGGCATTTCTTTGCGCATGCGCCGCAGGCCGTACACTTGTCGGCAGCAATCTTCAGAATATATGGCGTGGGGGAAATGGCGTGTACCAGGTTCTTTCTTTTTATGCCGGCCAGTAAACCGCAGCAGCAACCGCAGCAATTGCAGATGAATGTCGGACGCTCGCGGATATTGTCGGTGATGTGAATCAGTCCCTTTTTGCCAGTCTCTTTAAGGACTTCCAGCAGTTCTTCGACGCTGGCCTTCCGACCGAACCCGCGTCTGACCATGAAGTTGGCAGCGTTTCCAAGTCCGATGCACGTACCTTCGAAGCCGACTAACTTGCACGGTTCACCCAGAAGATGTGCCTGATGGCGACAGAAGCACGTCTGAAGCGCGCCTCCACCAGATGCCCTGATCGTCTCTTCGGCAAGTGCGTAGGTGACAATCTTCGAAGATATAGGCACATCCATTTCCACAAGTGCCCGTGTGAACTGTGTCTTTGAACCGAAGACCTCGCCCCACAGGTGATTGTCTTCGTACTCCTTCAGCATCTGCGCAAGGCGATTCATGTCCTTGCCGCGGTGCATCTTCATCAGGGAAAACTCAATAAAGCCGATGATGGAAGGCGTAAGCATCCAGAAAACGCTTCCCGATGCAATCTTGAAGTCGAGTACCGTTCCCTTTTCTGCCATGCCTTCCAGCAGTTGAGCAGTCTTTTCCAGCGAAAACCCGGCCCGCTTCGCCAGTTCTTTTGCCGAAGCCTCTCTCATCGGGAAAACTGAAGCCAGAAGGGCCTCGTCAGGTTCAAGAAACTCGCTTAGAAACTCCCGGATTTCGGGTGAATCCGGCAGTCCCATCGGGTATCTGTTCAGACGATCAACCAGCTTTATCAAGACCTTCTGGTCCATTACCTTATTCACTCGTCACCATTTCCGAAATCTAATTAGTAGTGGTCAGCATCACTGTTGATGGGCAGATCCATGTAGAATTTTGTGCCAATGCCGGGTTCACTGTCAAATGAAAGACTCCCACCGTGTTCGTGCATGATGCTCTGGCTAATTGAAAGACCCAGTCCTGTGCCTTTGCTTCGACCTTTGGTTGTAAAGAATGGATCAAATATCCTCGTCGCCACGTCCGATGGGATGCCACCGCCATAGTCTTCGACCGTCAACCTTAGCCAATCCCGGTCATCCAATCTACAGGTGGACGCAACAATCCGAATTGCTTTATCTTTATCTGCCTTAGGAAATCGATCATTCAGGGCATCGCGGGCATTAGTTAATAAGTTCACAAGAACCTGCTGAAGCTGCTGAGATCGGCACAGGACAGTCGGAAGTTGCTCCGGAATCGTGCAGGCTACGGCAATTTGATCCTTCCGAAGTGCAGAACCATATAAAGAAAGGGTGTTTCTGACAATGTCGCCAATAGACGCAGGGCTGCTGGCGATATCCGCCTCCTGCCGGGCAAAATCCAACAGGCTTCGTACAATGCCCGCGATCCGCTCGCTCTCTTTTATGATGTTAGTAGAAAAATCAGTGATCTTTCCAGAATCTGTCGAGTTTTCAGTGAGCAACTCACCGTAATTCATTATGACGTTTAAAGGGTTATTGATCTCATGCGCAACCCCGCTTGCCAGGGTACCGATGGCTTCCAGTTTCTGCTGCTGCCGCGCGTATGCGTCAGACCGTTTCAGGTCATCAATGTCAGTGCATGTTCCGAACCACTTAAGTATATTGCCCTTTGAATCAAGAAGCGGCACGCCCCGTACCAGCCACCAGCGATATATCCCATCGGCGCGCCGCAGACGACACTCAATAGAATAAGTGGCGTTATGCTGCGTTGCGTTTTGCCATGCATCCCAGGCGCGCTTCTGGTCGTCAGGGTGAAATGGGATGTTCCAGCCGTGGCCACAGCTTTCTTCAAGCGAAAGCCCGGTGTAATCAACCCATTGCTGATTGAAATAGATGTTCCAGCCGTCGGCCCTGGTTATCCAGACAATCTGTGGCATCGCCTCGGCAAGCGTCCGGAACTCGGCCGCCTGCTGGGCCATTGATTTGCCCGCCTGGTGCAAAGCGAGATGTGTCCTGACTCGCATCAGCAGTTCATCAGCCACGAACGGTTTGTTGATGAAATCTGATGCGCCTTCAGTCAGGCCGGCTACCATTTCCTTGACGTCCGCCAATTGGCTCATCAGGATAACCGGAATGGCCCTGGTTCTTTCATCAGCTTTAAGTTGACGACACAAATCAAGCCCGTTGATACCCGGCATATGCATGTCGGCCAGGATCATATCGGGTATGTCAGCCGCAAGGAATTCAAGAGCAGCTTCACCGCTGTCGGCCGCTTTAACGCTGTAGCGCGCCAGCGTTAAAATCCGTACAACTGATGCCAGCGGTTCGGATTCGTTGTCGACTGCCAATATGGTTGGTTGATCACTCACTTTACCCAACCCCATTTTGATTATTAGATTGCATTGAATATCCAGATAACGCAATGAAATTGTCGGCAACTCAGCCAATCCAGAAGGTGATTACTGGTGATTAATGTAATGAATTAACAGCGCCGAATTGAAAAAGAAAACGCGTTACGAACTTACGAAGCCGGTCTGCATCAGAATCAGGGCGATTGCGGCGATGATCAGCCGATACCAGCCGAAGACGGCCATGTCGCGGCGACTGAGGTATGAAACCATCCACTTGATGGCCGAAATACCGGCGACAAATGAAACGAGCAGCCCCAGCAGAATCGGCTGGAAGCCGTATTCAGCGTTCATGCTTCCGAAATGAAA
>CAZFVA010000011.1:87129-92450 GCA_964522105.1 uncultured Anaeromyxobacteraceae bacterium | reverse complement strand
CAGGTGCCAATCATGCGTCAAATTCAAGTTTCCAATGACATAGTGTCCGTAGGTGAACTGAAGGTGCAGGCCGCTCGTATTCTACGTCGACTCCACGAAGACCGTCGGCCCATCGTCATAACGCAACATGGCAAGGCTGCTGGTGTGCTTGTGTCCACGGAAGATTTTGACCGTCTGACCGAAACTGCGCGGTTCGTTGAGTCGGTACGAATGGGTTTGGCGGACTCGGAAGCAGGAAAACTGATCGACGATGACGATCTTGATGCAATGCTCGATAAAGTCGTGCCTTTGAAGGTTCGAAAATGAAATGAAACTGCGCTGGACGCTTCATGCCCTCATCACCAGTCTGGATGCTGGCGCTACGTTGAGGGCTTAGAACTTCAACTTCTTGAATATGCCTTCGGGGATGTGGATGATGATCAGCATGATTAAGGTCCAGAAGCCCGGCAGATACACCGAGTTACGCCGTTTTGCGGCGGATTTGATGATTCCTGTGGCAATCTTTTCGGGTGCCGAAAACAGCGGGCCTTTCTTGATTGATGCGGTCATCGGGGTGTCAACGAATCCCGGTTTGACCGTCATGACGTGAACGCCGAACGCCTGCATGCGGGCGCGAAGTCCAGACAGATACGCCGACAGCCCGGCTTTGGTTGAACCGTAAAGGTAGTTGCTGCTGCGTCCGCGATCCCCGGCGACTGACGACACGGCCGCGATCAGGCCGAACTTGTTCGTTTCCATGTGGGCGGCCAGGTGTTCCATGACGGAAACCGCGCCAACGTAGTTGATCAACATCATGTCGATGGCCAGTTCCGGTTTCTGGTGCGCCGCGGCCTCGTCGACCATGACACCGAAGAAAACGTAGGCTTCGTTGATCGGCCCGACATCATTGGCGACTTTAGCGACAAATGCGCCGTGTCCGCTGGTGTCGCGAGCGTCGAATTCGGCCACGACGGGCGCGTTGCCGTTAGATCTAAGTTCCAGGTCGGTCGCGATTTTGCCCAGTACTTCCGGGTCGTTACCGGCAAGGATCAGTCTGGCGTCGCTGCACAGCAATCTGCCGAGTGCCCTGGCCATTCCCGACGAAGCCCCCAGAATCAATACATTTTTCATAACGTTCTCCGATGACTTCACGGGACTAATCCAAGCCTGCGCGCCATGTCCGACACGAACACGCAATTCGGGTCGTACTTGGCCTTAACTTCTTTGAACTGTTCGATTCGCGGGTACATCGCCTGGAACGTTTCACGCTTCATGCGCGCGTCCTTGGTCAGATACAGGCGCCCGCCGAACTCCAGGACTTTCTTGTCCCATTCTTCCATGTTTTCAAGCAGTTTTCCGTCGCCGAACGGGAAGTCCAGCGCCAGGAAGTATCCCGGGGCCGGGAACGACAGCAGCCCTTTGTTTTCCATTGGGCCGAACTTTTTCAGGACGGCCAGAAACGACGCCTTGCCCGTTTTTGCAATCAACTCCAGAACCGCTTTGATGCCTTCAAAGCCGCATTCCGGCGGGATCAGAAACTGGTATTGCAGCAGTCCCGGACTTCCGTAAACGCGGTTCCAGTGTTTGACCGCGTCAAGCGGATAAAAGAAGCTCTCGTAGTCCATGATTGTCTGCAGGTGGCGCGGGTGCTTCGCCTGATACAGCATGTTGAACGCAGACACGGTGGCTTTGTTCAATGTCCATGACGGGAAGTTGAACGGCACTACCAGCTTCGGCTTGTGCATCACGGCAAGCGCGTCCCGACCTTTCGGCAGGTCCGAAGGTTGCGCGAAACGGCCTTTCATCATGATACTGCGGCCAAGTTTGCCGCCCTGAGCGACGCAGTCGATCCATGCCACTGTAAGCGGCCACTCGTCGCCGTTAATTGATTCGAATTCCGCAAAAATCGCGTCCAGGTTGTCGGCTTTGACGCCGTCATACATAAGGTAACTGGACTTGATCGGCATCAGTTGAAGTTCGACGCTTAGAATTACGCCGGTAAGGCCCATTCCGCCGACCGTCGCGTAGAACAGGTCGCTGTTTTCAACAGCGGAACACGTTATTTTTGACCCGTCAGCCAGCATCATGTGCAGGCGCCTGACGTAGGTGTGCATGCTGAATTTGCTTTTGCCGTGGACATCGCACGCGACAGACCCGCCGATTGACGGGTGGGCCGTGCCGGGCGTGACCGACAGAAACCAACCGCGTGGAATGGCAAACGCCAGAATCTGCTTCAGGGTAACGCCTGCTTCAACATGGACGACGCCGGCTTGCGCGTCGAATCCCAGAAAGCAGTCCATGCTGGACATGCCAAGACAGACGTTGTCCCGGTTCAGGGAAGCGTCGCCGTATGAAAGCCCGGTTCCCCTGGCCAGTATCGAAAAATTACCGCGATCACGGATAGTTGCGGCCGCCTGGCCGTCTTCCCAAACCGGTACCAGTCTGGCCGATGTCCTGGGATACCTGCCGAAGCCTGCCAATTCCTGTTCAGGGTAAAGCAGAATGTTTGAAGCTGGCTCGCGCCCGTCTGTATTCTGTTCGCTCATGTTGGTCAGCCTTTGCGCGTCACTGCGGGGATATTACAGTATTGGCGGTCAGGATTCATGCTCAATTTGCAGCGGAATCACCATATCCGGACGCCCCGCAGTATGTTCAATCCTGCACAGTCCGGCCGCTTCCATCATGTTGACGTACCCGGCTGTTTCGGCTGCCAGCATAAGAATTTCCCACGAGTGCTTTGTGCCGAACAATCCGCCCGTAATCTGCAAAATGGTGGCCGGTCCCAGTCTGTTCAATATCTTGATGACCTTTTCGTACCTGGCCGTCTGGCCTTCAAAAATTTCCTGAACGCGTTTTCCCATGTCGCTGAACGTGGTGCCGTGACCGGGGCAGCCCAGGTAACCCGAAAGCTGCGCAGACCACTTCAAACTTTCGCGGTAACGGAAGAACGCCTGCACATAGTCAAGGCCGTACTCCGCAGACAGGGCAGGGCTTGGCGTGACGTCGGAAAGTATATGGTCGCCCAGTATGGCCAACCCGGCGTCCTTTATCATGAAGACCACGTCGGCCCCCGAGTGCCCCGGAACGTGATGCCAGGTGATTGTGCCGATGCTGCTTTCAATTTCCAGAGGCAGTTCGGTCGCCGACGGGCATGAAATTATGGCGGCCGTAAGCGCGGCCAGTATTGCCGAACCTTTCTGGCACGACTCTTCGCTGAAACCAATCAGCAGCATGATCGGGTACAGTTTGTTCAGTTCGATGCGCGATGCAGTGTGGAAATCACGGACCCTCGCCAGCTCCGCCGGGTGTACATGGACCGGGCACCCCGCAATCTTGAATATGGACCCCGCCGCACCGCAGTGATCGATGTGAGCGTGGGTCAGCAGGATAGTTTTGATGTCCTTTATGCTGCGCCCGATGCAGCCAAGCGCGGTTTCAAGCGCCTGAATTGATTCTGGATTCCCGGTCCCGGTGTCAAACAGAATCGGCGAATCGCCATCAATCAACCAGGCGTTGGCGTCACCGACTTTGTAGCCGGTCGGCAGCGAGATCCGGTAGAAATTGTCCTTGACCTTGAAAAGTCGCTCGCCAACCTGCGTTTCAAGCTGGCCTGCAGGTGCAAGATCACTTACGGGTGAATTGTCAGTCGGAATTGTCATTGTTTATGTCCGCAGTCGAAACTACATGTCTTCGCTGATAAATCCGTAGTAGCGTCCCATCCAGTAAGGCAGCAGGTAGTCGGTCGGGACCTGAACATTCCAGGCTGCTGCAGAACAGTTGTCGCGGTCGTAGGGGTCGCCCCACCATTCAAATGTGGCCGTGCAACGTTCCGCTATCGGGACCGGGAATTCAGCCTTCATGTCGCCGTCGAATCTGGACTCGCAGTATGGCGGGTATGTGTCAGCCGCATTGCCGAAACGGGCTGCCTTGGAGGGCAGGAATTCCTTCAATGAACAGATGCCGTCTTCAACCCACTGTGCCGCATGCGGGCTGTACGCCCCCAGTTTTTTCATTGCGGCGAAGCCGAAGTTGAACCACGGGTTCTTTTCCTTCCAGATAGCGCGTTCGATATTGTCTTCGTCCATGAAGTGGTTTTCAAAGGCGAACTGCGCCATTTCCCTGATGGTCGGGTCGTTTTCAAACCAGATGAAGTTGTGGATGGCCGTGAAGATCATGGAATGATTGTTGAAGTTCGACTTACAGCCCTTGGCACCGACGTACATGATCATGGTGTTAAATTCGTTCTGGTACGGGCCTTCAACTTCGTACGGCCAGCCTTCGCACTGCTTTCCTTCATTCTGAACAAGGCACTTGTCATAGAAATCACGCAGGTCCTGGCGACCGGTCGCCTTTGCCGCCATCAGTATGAAGTCCATCGAATGGAAAGCCAGGAATCCCGGTGAGTCCGCAAATGAATAGGTGTGCATCTTGCCGTGTTCTGTCGCACGTCCGTCCCAGTCAACAAAATTCAGCCAGTTATTCATCAGGTGTTCGCCGACGTCGCCCAGCATGCTGGCGGCCAGTGCCTTGATTTCCGGGTCATCGACAAGCTTCCAGATGGCGCCCAGGGCCATCATGTGGCCGGCGTATTCATCCTGCGACACGTTATCAAGCAGGCACCATCCGGCGTAGGCGTCCAGTCCGCAAACGTCTGACTTGACCCATTCAAGGCTGTCACGGTCAACCGTATAGATGCAGCCGTCTTCCTTGATGCTGAGCCACTTGTTGTCGTCTTTTTCAATGTCAGGGATGTACTGGGTCTTATCGGTCGGGCACCCGATGCCTTCGACCATCGGCGGGATGTACTGGCGGGTAAACAGGCCCTTGACGCCGGTGATCTCCAGACGCCATTTTTCACCAATCAGAAGTTTTCTAAGGTTTTCAAGCGCTTCCGGTGATTTAGTGGCGCCGTAACGGAACGCCTGGGAAGCCATATACAGGCCGTTCCACAGACCGTCGTTTTCGCCGGTGTGCCACGATTCAACATCTTCCCATGTCGCGACTGCTTCAGAAATCGTCGGTTCATAGCATGGGCCAACCTGATCTAACGGACATTCAACTTCCTGTTTTGGAAGGGTAACCGGCGCTATCCAGCCAAGCTGCGGGTGAAAATGCAGCCGCATCGTGATGTTGTCATAATAGGCGGCCTTTTCAGCAAGACTTTCGGGTGTCGCAAGCAGATTGTCGGCGCATTTGCCCCACGTCGGCGCTTCCCACTGCCACGGTTCGACGCAGGCAGGTTCGGTGCCGGAAGCGTCGCAAAGCATCGTATGTTCAGCCATACAGCCGGTGAAGACGGTCCAGAATCCACCAACGCATTTCATTATGTCATACTGGTCGTC
>CAZFVA010000011.1:57850-87029 GCA_964522105.1 uncultured Anaeromyxobacteraceae bacterium | reverse complement strand
GAACCTTTTCGGAAGGTACTTTCCGCCTGACAGGGCCTTGTTGTACTGAGTCTTGCCGTCGTCATCAGCCCACTGCTGTTCCGTCAGTATGTATCCCAGCCAGTCGCCGGTCAGGCCCATCGTAACGACCTTTGATGAAACCGGGGCCAGCACTGCTTCAATCTGCTTGCCGAAAGCGGGGAAGCCTTCGCCTGGCATCGTTACAAAGTCAACGTCGCCGATGGTCACCCACATGAACTGCGTATCCATTGTGGAATCAGGATTGTTGATCTGGTCCGGCGGCGGAACTTCAAAATGCAGGGGACCCATCTGAACGAACGAGAACATCGTGTAATCAAACATGATCGGGATAGTGGTTTCAGGATGGAATGACAGCTTGTGATGGCGGTATTTGATGCCTGTTTCAGGAATCAGGACTTCGTCAGCTATGGCGGCATAGGCTGCTTCCGCCACCCTTGTGCCGATGCAGGTCACGTCGGAAACGAAGGAGATGGCAAGATCGGGGTCCTGATAGCCGTCCGGGAACACGTCGGCCATGTCGCATCCTTCGTATGACGAGGGATAGACAGATCCCAGAACGCCCGAAAAGTACATGGCCGGGGCGCCGGTCATGCCTTCCATCTGCTTGCAGAAGACGCCGGGATGTCCGGCAGAAAAGCCACTGAGCGCCTGCGGGTAGTTGGTCGGGTGCGCGGACCAGCGGGTCATGGTGAATCTGGTCGTGCTGGTCTGTTTGTCTTCAAAGCGGAGTGTGTACATTGACATGTCGTCGGCGTAGACGTCGTCATCGTAGTTCGGGGCAGAAGCAGGGGCGGCCCAGTAAATGTTTACGGCCTTCATGTCCCTGTATGCGTCCACTGCGGCGTCAAGAATCTTTCCACGCATCATCGTGGCGTATTCTTCATTGCGTCCCGAGCCATCGAGTGGGCCCCACATGCCCATCGTGTCTGTCGAATGGTGGGTATGAGTCGCCGATATGATGATGCGTTTCGTGTCGAAGTCTTTGATGCCGAATTCGTGATAGAACCTTTCGACGGCAGCTTCCTGAATCAGATCAATGTCGTATCTGAGCACGCCGACCAGATCGTTTGTAATGAAGATTACGAATTCGCCGGTCGCGTTGTCCCTGATGGCAAGGGCCCTTGAAAGCAGAGGGTCATGGGCGCCCTCTGAATAGCGGCAGGCGTCCGGGGCGTTGATACAGATTCCGTAGCCGCCCATGATCATTCCAACCGGGCCGGTAACATCAGCAACGCCCATACCGGCGGAATATCCGGTAGTCGGCAGGTTGCCGATATCTGCCGACACAATGTCTGCAACATCGGGGGCGACTACATCACCGGCAACATCACCGGCGACGTCATTTACAGCCACGTCGTCAGTTGTGTCGTTCGGGGTCACTTCGTTCGTACCGCAGCCGGCCGCAAAAAGCGCCATTGCTGCAAATGGAATCAGCCAAGATAACCGGGCTTTGAACGTCGTCATTCTGTTGTCATCCTCTGCATAGCCGCAATCTTAATCAGGTTTTTGCGTCATCATGGTCTTTACAGGCCATAAATCAACACCGACGCGGGCATTGTAAAGCAATGAAACATGCGGATCGAGTTAAAAACTTCATGTCATTGAAGGTTTTGTCGTTTTCGTCCGGGCAATTTGATATTAGACTGACGTGCCTGACAATCGGGTGTCATTTTCGTGCTCTTAAACTAACGGTGGCAAATTATGAAAATCACATTGAACGCGACGGAAAGAAAGGAGCTGCTGGAAAGGTTCCTTCGCTACGTCAAGATTGATACTCAGTCGGACGAAAATTCCGAGACCAGTCCGTCAACGGAAAAACAGAAGGATTTGTGTCGTCTGCTGGTTGATGAATTGAAGGAACTGGGCCTTTCTGACGTCGTGATTGACCAGTGGGGATACGTTTTTGCGACGGTCCCGGCCACAGACGCCACGCTTGACGCCAAAGTGCCGGTCATCGGGCTTCTGGCGCATGTCGATACGGCGTTCGGCTGCTCGGGCCGCGACGTGAAACCGCAGATTATTGATAACTATGACGGGCGCGACCTGGTTCTTCCCGGGAACTCTGAAGTCGTTATCCGCGTCGCCGAAAACCCGAATCTGTTGAAGGTTCTGGGACATACACTTCTGACGACGGACGGCACGACGCTTCTTGGCGCTGACGACAAGGCCGGTATCGCTGAAATTATGACAGTTATCGCCTGGCTGCTGAAGAATCCAGGATACAGACATGGCCGCATCCGCATCGGCTTCACGACTGATGAAGAAGTCGGGCGCGGCACCGAGCACTTTGATGTCGAGCGGTTTGCCGCAAACGTCGGATACACGCTGGACGGTTCTGAAATCGGTGAAATCGAAGACGAGACGTTCTGCGCGGACGTCGCCAAGGTTACGGTCACCGGCAAGGACGTTCATCCCGGCTATGCCAAAGACAAGATGATTAACGCTGTTCGCGTGGCAACGCATTTTGTCGGGTTGCTGCCTGCGTCGAATCTGCCTGAAACGACTGACGGTCGCGAATCTTACCTGCACCCTTATGATTTCCACGGTGACGTGTCAAAAGTGGAACTGAAGGTGCTTCTGCGCGCTTTTACGGTTGAAGAACTGGCTGAAAGGGCTGCCGTGCTGAACGATGCTGCCGCTGCCACGCAGAAGGCTTTCCCGGGGGCCACGGTCACAGTCGAAGTAAAGGAACAATACAGAAACATGGGCTTTAAGCTGGCGGAAAAGCCGGAAGTCATGGCCAATCTGGACAAGGCGGTCAGGCTTCAGGGCATCGAGCCGCTTCGTAAGGCAATTCGTGGCGGTACTGACGGTGCGCGTCTGTCGTTCATGGGGTTGCCGACCCCCAACGTCTGGGCCGGCGGTCAGAATTTCCATTCGCTTCAGGAATGGGCGTCGCTGGAATGGATGGTCGCATCGGTCGAGACCGTCATTCGGTTGGCCGCCGTCTGGGCCGGTGAAGAGTAGCATCCTGTTTCATGTCCGCGTCCGTTATCAACAGCAATGATGAGGTTTGATTATGAAGCGCCTGTTTCTGGTAACTTTGCTGGCGTTGGTTGTGTTGGTGCCGACTGCATGCTGTCGTCATAAGGCGGCGTGTCAGGGCGGGACTGCTGCTGAAGGTGCCGATCCGGCGTGCGGGCAGGAAGTCGTCAAGCCGGTCGATCAGAAGCCCGGGGAGCAGAAGAAAATGGAAGTTTATATTAACGATGATGTCGTTGTTCAGGTTGTCAACAAGCTCGTAGCGGTCCACGGCGAAGTCTCGAAGCCGAGGATTGAAATCGGTGTCTGGCAGGTCGCCAGGTTCTGGCAGGAATCTGATGGCAGTCCGGCCGACTTTGCGGCGTTCTGTCAGGACCAGTTCATTTCAGACCAGGCGAAACTTGCGCTGCTGCTTGACCGTTTCAGAATCAGTTTCGAGGCCATCAGTGGCCATGCCGTCGCGATGACCAGAAAGCTTCGCGAACCGACCGATCTGGCGACGTTCGAGACGTTGCCGGTCGATCTGCTGTTCGCCAGTCTGAATCCGTTTGACCATCTGTCCGAGGATTCATTTGCGACGAAGGTCGCTTTTTCCGCGCTGCTGAATTTTCCGCTTCTGGACACCAGCGAACCGAAGGATCTGACCCGCGCCGAGTGGGCCGGTGTCAGGCTGGCGCAGACGTTTGCCAGACGCATCCCCGGTAATATTGCGGTCAACACGACGAAGGCGTATGCCGCAGCGGAAGACTACATTGCCAGATACAACATTCACATGAACGGCGTCGTCAATGAAGACGGGTCGCGCCCATTCCCGGAAGGTCTGAAGCTGATTTCCCACTGGGGACTTCGCGACCATATCAAGGGCCTGTATTCCGACCCTGTCGGTAATCTGGATGACCAGATGACAATCCTGAAAGTCATGGAAAGGATTGTGAATCAGGAAATTCCGCTGGCTGTAATCGACAATGGCAATGCCGTCTGGAATCCCCGGACGAACGTGGCCACAGACAAGGAAGGCAAGGCGCTTGATGCGGCCCGCGAGCCCGACAACCGCTATCAGAAGATTCTGGACGTTTTTCACGCCGAGCGGCAGGTCGACAAGTACTCGCCGATGTACCCGACCCACATGGACAGGCGCTTCAAACTGGACCGCGAGATTACCGAAAAGCGCGTCAGCGACATGTTGACGGCGGTAATAGGTTCGGAAACGATGAAGAAGGTCGCCGGGTTGATCAAGGGCCGCCTGGGCCGCGACCTGCAGCCTTTCGACATCTGGTATGACGGCTTCAAAGCCCGCGCAAGTCTTGATGAAAACGCCCTGAACGGGAAGGTTTCCGCGAAGTACAGCGACGTGGCATCGTTCAAGGCTGACATGCCCGCGATGCTGGCTTCACTCGGGTTTACGCCTGAAAATGCGGCTTATCTGCAGAAGTTCATTGAAGTCGATCCGGCCCGTGGGGCAGGGCATGCGATGGGTGCAGGTATGCGGACCGATGCAGCCCACCTGCGGACCCGCGTCCCTGAAAAGGGAATGGATTACAAAGGTTACAACATTGCCCTGCACGAGCTTGGCCATTGCGTCGAGCAGGTTTATTCGCTGAACAAGATTGATGACACATTGCTGGACGGCGTCCCGAACACTGCATTTACCGAAGCGTTTGCCTTCATTTTCCAGTCACGTGACCTGGATGTGCTTGGTGAAGGCAATCCCGACCCGAATATCAGGGCGCTGAAGTCGCTTGATGCGTTCTGGTCAACCGTCGAAATCGGCAGCGTCGGCCTGCTTGACATGCAGATGTGGAACTGGCTTTACGCCAATCCGGATGCGACGCCGCAGCAATTGCGTGAAGCAGTCGTGGCGATGGCGAAAGACCTTTGGAACAAGTACTTTGCGCCGGTTTTCGGCGTGAAGGATTCGCCGATTCTGGCGATTTACAGCCACATGATTGCTTACGGGCTGTATCTGCCTGACTACGCTGTCGGTTTCCTGATTCAGGCTCAGATTGAAGACTTCATCAAGGACCGCAACCTTGCGACTGAAATGGAGCGCATGTGCGTGCAGGGTCGCATCAGTCCTGACTACTGGATGAAAGGTGCTGTCGGCGCGCCGCTGTCACCGCAGCCGATGATAGATGCCGCAGAAAAAGCCCTCGAAATTCTTAAATAATCCCGTAATCAGCAAGAGCCTGGTCCATCTGTTTTGCCCATCCCCGGTTCGCCGCAGGGCTGGCCGGGCTTGGATGCAGGACGTGACCGACTTTGACGTCCATATCGTGAAGTGCGATTTCAATTCGCGCCGCCGCGACCTTGCCAAATCCCAGGACGTGACGTGGTTGCAGGTATTGAACTGTCTGCCGCAGGGCCAGGTCGCACGCGGCGTAAAGGGCCGCGCGTTCGGCGGCGCTCAGTTTGTCAGGCGTCAGGTTCCGCCCCGATTCTTCCATGAAAACAAGCGGGCAGTAGTTGGTAACAAAGAATCTGGAAAAGAAGTTTTCGGGTGTTCCAAACCGGGCCGCCGCCCAGCCCCACAGGCGCTGACCGCTGACTTCACTGCGCGTGCAGGCAAATCCCGTAACAGGCCTTTTGCTGTTTTCGCTGGCGGGCCTGCCGACCGTTCCGGTGATGCCCATCCAGTCGCGCACGGCACTGATTTCACCAAACGGAACGCCGACTTGAGCCATTCCAAAAGGGCCCGGGTTCAGGCCGACCAGCAGCACTTCTTTCGGTGCCTGGCCATACATGGCGCAGTATCGGTCCCATGGTGCCCTGGCATACTCAAGCGGGTTGTAAACATGCGTGACAGGCGGCCCGAACGTCAGTTTGCCTACGCTTGCTGCCAGTTCGTCTGTGATTGATTTCATCATCGTTCATTCCTGCGATTGCGCGCGCCCAGGCCGGTCAACGGTCTGGCTACGTCCGTCTGCTGTCTTCATCGCCGGTGTCAACTCTGACGATGCGTTCCTTTGAAGTTGAAGCCAGTTTGGACAGGATTATGAAGGAAAATCCGCGGAATCTTGGCAGCAGCAAAAGCAGTCCGGCGAGGTCCGTCACAAATCCGGGTATTACCAGCAGAAAGCCGGAAACGATGTTGGTAGCCTGGAAGTAAGAGTTCAGCGTCGGGAATGTGGCCGATCGTTCGTCGTTCATGCTTTTGTCCAGGAATTTTGGCAGCGACTTGAACAGGATCCAGCCACCGGCGGCCGAAGCAATGACTGACGGGACAACGACCACCCATACACTGACATGCTGAATTATCAGTGAAAATATAACGACTTCCAGAACAGGCACCACAAGCGACAGCAGAATTATCAACGCAAGCATCATCTGTCCCCGTAGATATCAGGGGCAATTGTACATCAAGTCGCCCTGCTAAATCATGGTGGTGGCAAGGATGGGGGATCTGTTGGTCCCGTCCGGCTTGATATGTTCAGCCGGAAATAGCTTTCTGTCAGGATTTCGTGAGGTGCTTGGATCTCTGATATTATTGTGATAATTCATGTTCACCATATTGAGTGGGAACACCGGGAGGTCCTGTTGTATCAGTTTAACTGCTCGAAATTATTTATGGTTTTGATGTTGTCGGTGCTTCTGTCGACGCCGGCACGTTCTGAAGAAGCAACGCCGCAGACCGCCGATTCAGGCGTTGGCGCCAGTCCGTCAAATCAGGCGATCCTTGATGCCCTGATGAACAATCAGAAACAGATTGATGAGCTTAAGTCTGAAGTCGCGGAACTGAAGTCGAAGCAGACGTACAAGGGCAGGTTGAACCCTAAGTGGTTGCCTGTTTTTGAGCTGCGCATCAGGCCGGAGCTTGATCACAATATTGCCAGCCTTGGCGGCTGGTCGATGAAGGACGGGGTGCGGTCGTATAAACAGAACAAGGACTTTTTTGTCGGAGAAAGGCTTCGATTCGGCCTGATCGTAGAGCCCGTAGAAGGATTCAGACTGGTTGCCACCATTCAGGATTCAAGAAACTGGGGTGAAGAAAAGAGTATTAAGTCAAACGAGAAGGGTCTGGACCTGTGGGAAGGCCATCTGTTGTTTGAAAACATAGCAGGTACCGGCGTGACAGTGCGGGCCGGGCGTTTCACGATGTCGTTTGGCAGTACGATGCATGTGGATAAAGGGAACTCCAGTTCTTACGGGCAGGCGTATGACGGTTTCTGGCTGACTTATTACAAGCCGGGAATCATCAAGCTTGACGCGTTTACAACACTGGTGAAGTCAGGCCTTGGTCCAATATTCAGCGCTGATACAAAAGAAGATTATGAATCATTTTCAGGTGTTTACCTGACGACTGACCATTTTGTGAAGTATTTTGATGCCGAGCTCTACGGGTTCTATCTTGATGACGCTTTCGGCAATTTTACCCAGCGTCTTGGAACTGTCGGCGGCAGACTGCTTTTCCGCCCCGCAAAGGGCCTTCTTTTGTCCGGCGAAGCTGCAGGTCAATTCGGCAGCGTAAGTACGTGGTCGTCAACGCCTTCAGTTTCGGGCGCTGATGTCGCCGGTCTGCAGACGGTCAATCATCTGGCCGCCGTATATCTGGCAAACGTCATGTATGAGATGGTAGATGTCAAAGCAAAGCCCCGGATTGGCGCCTTTTTCCTGTACGCGACAGGTGATTCAACGCCTTTTAACGGTCAAAGCAACGCATTCAAGCCGACGTTCGGTTCTACCCATAATTTCCTGGGATACACTGATATTCTGAGGGTTTCAGGTATATGGGACATTGGTCCTCAGTTTGGCCTGAAGCCGGTGGACAACCTGAACGTCTATTTTGATTATCATTTCATGTTCCAGACTGCTGATGGCGGCATGTATCAGCACATGGGGACGAATGGCGGCAACGGCACTAAAAACGGTGCATTCACCATGGATCGCGGCCTGTTGATACCGGCTGGAAACAGCCCGTTCATCGGGCATGAATTTGATCTGGTTGTAGAGTGGCAGGCAGCAAAGTGGGTCTGTCTGTCAGCTGCATACGCCGGATTTTTCCCGGGCGGTGCCTTCGATAACGCGAAGATTACCGGTGTAATTGAAGGTAAGACCAAGGATGACGATCGTGTATGGAAGGATGAAGTGACCCTGGGTGGCAAGATTGCGCAAAGAATAGTTGTCTGGACTACCTTTTCGTATTAAGTGAATAGATACAGGTTCGTTTGAGGGACTCCTGTGAATTTTAGTTTCGGCGGAAAGACGGATGTCGGAAAGGTCAGGAAAAGAAATGAAGACTTCATAACCATGGAGCCTGACCTGAATCTGTTTGTTGTCGCTGACGGCATGGGCGGCTATGCCGGCGGGGACGTCGCAAGCCAGATCGCCTGTGCAAGTATTGCCCGCACAGTAAGGGATGGTTATGACGCGGTGGCCCGCTTTGTGTGCAGCGGCAGCATCGGCGAATCACTGGCCGGCCGCCATGATATTTTTGAACTTCTGAAGACTGCGGTTATCAACGCCGACAAGGACATTCACAGCGCAGCGGCTGCATCAGAAGAATTGAAGGGAATGGGTTCGACCGTTGTTGCGTGCCTGTTCGCATGTCGTCATGCGTTTATTGTTCATGTGGGTGATTCGCGGGCCTGTCTGATTCGTGGCAATTCCACTATCAGGCTTACGACTGACCATTCACTGGTTCAGGGGTTGGTTAACAGCGGCATGCTGTCGCCTGCCGGTGCTCTTGATTTCCCGATGAAGAACGTGCTGACGAACGCCCTTGGCACCGCCGATGGATTGACCATGGACGCAATTGATGTGGAGTTGCTTGACGGTGACCGGATTCTGTTGTGTTCTGATGGGCTTACGGGCCTGGTGCGGGACGACATGATAGCCCGTCTGGGGGCCGCGGGAGACCCGGAAAAGTGCGCCGAAAAACTGGTTGCTTTTGCCAATGCGGCTGGTGGCAATGACAATATTTCGGTTGTGATTGTTCAGGCCGGACCTGACAGTGCTGCCGTTGATGCATCAGTCGATCCTGCGACAGACGTCGCCGGGAATTTTTCAATCGCTACTGTCCTGCGTAAGTGCTCAATTTTCAGGGGACTCAGTCTTGGTGAGTGGCTGAAACTGTATTCGGACTCGACGCGTCATTCATATGTCGATAACGAGGTGATTTTTCGGGCCGGTGAACCGTCGGATGGCCTGTACTGTGTTCTTGAGGGCTCAATCGATGTGATGCGCGGTGGCAAAGTTGTTCAGTCTTTCCCGGCCGGGTCGTGCCTTGGCGAAATGTCGCTTGTCGAAGAAAAAGTTCGGCAGGTTACTGGAATCGCCCGTGGCCGGACAACGGCGATTGTTATCACAAGATCTGATTTTTTAACTATTTTTGACAGGCAACCGCTTACTGTAAGTCGGATTCTGTATCAGCTTCAGCTTGCAACCGCCGCAAAACTTCGAGATACGCGTGATGAACTGGGGATTTTAAAGACGTTTGTATCGAAGAAACTTGGCGGTCCGACGGTCAATTGACGTTTCCGATTCTAATTTGCGGCCAGTTCGTAAACCTTCAAATTGTCATACCACGCATCGGAAGCCCAGTTGTTGAAAGCGAAATAGACGCCGTCTATCGGATCGCGGTCAGCGAACTGCAGCAGCAGTTTTCCGTCAACGTACCACTTCAGCACGTTGTCCACGCGTATCGCCGTGAAGTGATGAACTTTGCCGATAGTGACGTTCGCGTCTGACTCCAGTCGGTCTGCGCCATGCTCGTTCAGCCTGGCGATGATGCTGATCTTGTTCTTCCAGCCGCCCAGAATCGCGACGTACCCGGACTGGTGTTCCCGGGCGCGGGCAAAGATTTCAAACTTCAGGTCGCCGTCGTCGGACAGGCTCTTTGCATCGAATTCGACGCGGGTGCGGTCGGGCAGGGGGGTATTCAGCCACAGCCCTGCATTTTCATCGCCTTTGACGTGTACCCAGCCGTCTTTAATCTGCCAGTTTCCCGACTTGTTAAGCCAGTTGGTACCAGTTTCCTGACGTTCAAAATCGTCAGAAAACACAAGCGTTCCGCCGGTCAGTCCGTCGTTGACGGCCTTCTTCGGGGCCGGTGTGCATCCAGCCGTCGTCAGCATGAAGAAACCTGCCACAGCAAAGGCTGCCACCATAAATACGGCCACGACTAAAGCGATCTGGATTTTTCTGTTCATTGTTGGTGTACCAGTTTGAAGTGTTTGAATCTTAGAAGTTGGTGTTGGCCGCGACCCCGTTCGAGCCGTTTGTGCCGGCAGCACCGAATGATGTTCCGCCGACTCCGCCAGTCCCGGCTTCGCCGGTGCCGTCAAACGTTACACTTGTCTTCCACGGGTTGATAAGTGCGCCGGTAACGCCGGAAACAAAGATGCCGTAAGCCGGTCCGCCGCATCCGCCGCCGCCGCCACCGCCGTGACCACCGGCCCCGCCGTTACCACCGGCACCACCGCCTGCAGCGCAGAACATGTTTGCATCGCCAGCGCCATCAAGACCACCAACTGCGCCAGATCCGGCCTTGCCGCCGACTCCGGCCGGTCCGCCGTTGCCGCCCAGGCCGCCCTGACCCGGTTCAACCCGCAGTCCGGTCATTGAAGGAACTGTAGTCGGTGCCGACGTGAATGCCACGAACACGGCGAATGAACCGCCGCCGGAGCCGCCAGCCGTTCCGCCTGTTGCCCCGCACCCGCCAGCGCCACCGCCGCCGCCTGATCCGCCAAGATCGGTACGGCCACGGCTCGCCGTGCAGTTAAGCGTTTCAACGCCACCTGCCGCACCGCCGCCACCGCCACCGCTTCCATTTGAACCGATGCCGCCGCCGGTCGCCGCCGCAGGAGTCCAGAGTCCATCAAGTGAAACATTTCCGTCGGTGTCGTTGCATCCCGAACCGGCCGGCCCGGATGAACCGGTGCTGCCGGGCAGGCCGCTGCCGCCGACCATCGTGTCGTCCGGAACTGAACAGGAATTGCATGAACCCGAGTATCCGCACAAGGAATTGATGATTGCATCAAGTCCGGCGTCGCCGCCTGCTCCGCCGCCATTCAGTCCGGTCGCTCCGTTTTCTGATGATGCCCTGACCTGGGTAATGGTTCCGCCCGCGCAGCCAGTCGTGTCTTCATCAAAGTCAGGGCACTTCGAAGAACCGCCTGCCCCACCGGACGTGAAAACGTCACCGCACTGGAACGTGCCGCCGGCCCCGCCAACTGTCGTCAGCGTGCCGCATGATGCGACGCCGATATCGCGGGCCGCAGCACCTGGCGCACCGGACGCTCCGTCCAGACCCGACACACCATATCCGCCGGGGGCGCCGTTGCCGGCCAGCCCGCCGGAAATGCGGCTGTTGCTGAATGTCAGGGCTGAACTGCTGTCTTTGATATACACGGCGATCGAGTTGCCGCCCGGGGTGCGGTTGTTATAAGCAATGATTACGAAGCCGGAAAATACGGTTGAACCGGCGGCCCCGGTTATCCCGACTGCGTTAACGGCACCAGGAAGCAGTTCATTCGGTTCCTGGCCCAGGATAACCGTTTCGTATGCGACAGGGTTCAGTGTTTTGAAGTCGGCCGAGAACCCGCCGTAAATGCTTTTGCCGGTGCTGATACTGACCGGTTCTGTGTAAATACCTGTGGCGACATAGATTTCGTTTGCGGTGGAGCTGTTTGCAAGCTGAATTGCCCTGCCGATAGTCAACACTGGCGCATCGATCGTTCCGGCGTTCGTGTTGCTGCCCCATTTGGCCACGAAAATCGTGTTATCAATTTTTCCGTCGATGCCGTCGCAGTTCGAGTCGCCGCCGCCGGGGGCGTCGCTGGCGTTCGTGTATGCACACTCGCAGCCGGTGGCCGGGTTTTCGTCAACGTCGAAGAACCCCAGGTCGCACTCAATGATGCAGTCCGGGATAGTCCTGGACGTGTCGCAAGCGCCGTAGCCGTGAATAACTGTCTGAGTCGAGCAGTTGTTCCCGCAGATGCCGCAATCGGTATCGGTTATGTAACGTCCGGTGCCGACTTCAACAAACCCTTCGTCGATCGAGCCGTTGCAGTCATCGTCAATGAAATTGCATTCTTCGGCCGGCAGTTCACAGTTGCTCCAGCCAGTTTCGATACAGCGCTGAACGCCGGTGCATGTGTACAGCGGCGATTCAGGATCAGTCTGCCATGACACTTTGCAGGCTCGGGTGATGTCCGGATCGGGCTGGGCGCACGCGCAGCTTCCCGAGTTGGGAATGCACTGATCGCCGCCGCCTTCAACTGGCTGGCATCCATATCCTGTCGGGCAGAAACTGCTGTCAACACATGGCTGGCCACAGTATTTGCCGCCGTCGGCAAACAACAGGCAGCGAGATCCTTCGACAACGCAGTCCCCATCAATAACACAGGGATTACAAATAGTTGCCGTCAAAGGTATGCACTGATATTCATTCAGTTTGAAGTATCCGGGATCACAGTCTACAACGACGCATCTGGGGATAATGCCGGTAACATCGCATGCCGTCGTGGCGTGGGGAAACAGGCCATCGCATGATTTGTTACAGGCACCGCAGTTTTCAATAGTGCCGTACAGGCCGTCAACCTTGAAGTCTTCGTCCGTCTGGCCGTCGCAGTTGTTGTCAATGCCGTCGCAGATTTCAGCGCTCGGTGTCTGCGCCGTGCATGACCAACCCTGGGGACCAAGGCAGATCTTTACGCCGGTACAGGTCCAGTCGCCTTCCGTCACTGTGCATGCTTCATTTTCGGGAAGCCCGTTGTCGGGTCCGCCCGCGCAGTCATCATCAAGTCCGTTGCAATCTTCAACGACAGGTTCATTAGCGTCACAACCTGTGAATCCGACAGCGGGATCACACGTTTCATAGCCGTAGCATGTGCCCAGTTCATTTGTGAATTCGCAGAAACGCTTTACGCCCTCGTCCTTGCTTCTGCATTCACAGGTTCCGCTTGGCGGCAGGCAGTAACGGTCGCCATCCACGCCAACGTCAATGCACGAAAACGCTGTTGGACACTCAGTTTCCGCACATGAGACAGTGCAGAATTTGCCTGCCGGGAATTCAACGCATTTACCACCGGCGCACTGGTTATCTGTCGAGCACGCCGCGCAAACCTTCGAAAAGACCGGGACGCACATGAAAACGGTGTCAGGATAGGTATTTACAATTCCTGAACACAGGTAACCTTCGGGACATTCATCAGTTATGCACAGTTTCGAGCATATGCTGCCTTCCGGTCCCTCTATGCAGAAACGGCTGTCGCAGTCTTCGTTTTCCGAGCATGGCGCCCCGAATCCACCCGGAACGATTGCGTCCGGTCCGAGGTCCGCCACGATGACGTCCGGTTCGATCCGGTCCTGATCCAGGGCGTCAACGCCGCTGTCAAGGTTGGTCGTATCCGACGTCTGCTGGTCGAGCGTCTGGCCGTTGTCTCCGCATGTCGGAGTTGTGTCGCAGTCGCTCGCGCACGATATCATCAGAAAGGATACCAATAGGACTGACAGGTTTCTTATCATTTGCATTTTCAATTTCCCCCGCCGGTTTGTTGTACCCGACATCGTTTAAGTGCTGTCCTGACGGTACATTAGAGGACTTTCTTCGCGGTTTTGCAATAGGATCTATGTCATCAGGCCTTGCGGCCGGGCCAATAATTGTTTTGTACAGCGTCCAGCCTCGGTTTTCCGCGACAACATCAACCGCGTCAATCACTGACGACATGTCAAATGACTCGTCCTTCCGGACCAGAATATAGTCGTAATATCTCCACGCTGCATTTGTCGTGAAGTCCTTTCCCATTTTGGGCGGAACCATTCCCGGCTTGTATTGAATCGGATTATGTGGATATTCAGCGAACCCGATGTTGCTGATGCCGCCTTTCAGGACGCTGTACAAGTGATGGATGTGCCACAGGGCGCCGGCATAAACCACGCGGCTGTCCTGGTTCGAGACCACTTTAAGCAGCCTTTTTGATCCTCCAGTGTTTTTGAACAGCTCAGAATAGCCGTCGAGTTCGCGGTCGAATCGCATGAACCCGGTGGATACTGTGACGATACTGATTACACTGATAATGCTTACCAGAAGAATGGTTGGGTAAGAAATCCGTTTAGGGGCGTCTTCGAAACCGGCCCATCCGATGAAAAACAGGAAGGCCGGAAGTATATGCCGCAGCGACACGACCGACTGGGCCTGTATGTGATGCGGAAGGATAACAACAGAGGCAGCCAGCGCTATCGTCAGGATCTCAAGGTCAAAAAACTTCAGTTTACGTTTTGATTCGACAGGGACTTCGGGTGCCCGTCTCATAATCAGCAGGATCATCAGCAGAAGTAATACGAGCAGAAAAACAGTGTCGTCAGATTCCCTTCTGAAGTAGTTGGTTATATAGTTGAAAAAATTAGATAATAATTGTGACGAGCTGTAGTACCTGGGCCCGAAAAAGTTGTCAAATGATCCGAAATTCATGCCCGACGATGACGGCGTGTTTTCAATAAAATAGACTTGAAACCACGGAATAAAGAACGCCAGCGAAGGGCCTGCGGGCCATAATTTCCAGGCAGCATCCCATCCATTTTCAATGTACATCAACCACATGACGCCGCACAGCATGCACGCCAGAAGGAAGACATGAGCGTGGGTGAAGTACATGAAAACCATAAGCAAGGCGGTCAGCACACCGAACTTGATTGATTGCTGATAGCCGGGGGCGTTCAGAAATTTTCTGTAGGCGCCAAGCCCGACAAACAACATTGGCAGTGCAATCGTGAACGAAACAAATCCCAGATAGAACATTGCGTTGTAAATGAACGGGAAGCTGAAGAAAGCCAGCCACTTCGAACGTTTGAATGACCTTAGAAAGTAAAGAAATGATGCGGGGAAAGCCAGAACATAAAGTGAAAGGACGATCTTGTTGGCAAATTCCAGTGACGGTGTGAAGTTCCCGATAAAACTGGTGAAATAGTAATAGAAAAGGTTTGGTTTCGGGGCGTCCGGCAGTATGAAATAGTCCGGGTACAGCGACCCCGGGGACCAGTAGTTGAAAATGACGTCAACCAGCGCCAGGTGCTGCCAGACATCCTGCTGCGGAAGTATCCTGATAATCCAGACGGGGACCACCGAGCCAACCGTTAACAGTATAAATGCCAACAGGAAAATCCGGTCTGTCAGTTTCTGGCTGGTGTTGCTGAAGTCTGTCATCAGTCCGTGAATCGGGCTCCTGCCGGGGTGCATCCTGTAACCGATTATAGATTAAAGAAATTCAATCAGGCTAGACTTGATGCTGTCCGGTGTGTACCTTTGTTGAAAATGATACAATTCCTTGTTCCAAGCGTGGTCTGTAAAGTCGGGCGTCAGATATGCGGGCGTTGCGATTTTTGTTGAATTTCGGGTGAAATCGTATGAATTCGGCGTTGAAAGTCTTTGTTTTTGCTGGCTTGATGCTGTCTGTAGTGGCGTGCGGGTCGTCAGGTAATGGTCTGCCTGATGCTGACATCACGGACGCCGCTGCTGATATTGTTGTGCTTGATTCCGGTCTTGATTCAGTTTCCGATGTCGCCGTTGATGTTTTACCTTTTGACGTTGTTCAAGATCATTTCGGGGATGCTGCCGGTGATTCAGACCTGACCGATCTTGATGATACCGGGTTTGATGATGGCGATTCCATCGGTCGGGATGCCGTTGATTCGGGTGTTTCAGATGCCGATGCATCGGTGGACGCCGCAGAAGTAACAGAACCGGGTACGTTTGGATGGCCATGCAGCAGCGATGATGACTGTCTGACCGGTCCATGTGTGACAACCGATGATGGCCGTATCTGCTCGACAACGTGCACTTCAGCATGTCCCGACGGTTTTACCTGCGAATCATGGGTTTCCGGGGGACTTGACCCGATTCTGGTCTGCCTGCCTGAATTTCTGAACATGTGCAGGCCGTGCCGCGTTGACGTCGATTGTACACGAGGCCTTTCCGCGACTGCCGGTATGGCCTGCAGGGCGTTCAGCCCTGAAGAGGGTGGCTTCTGTACCCCGCCGTGCGTTAACCATTGTCCGCAGGGTTTTGAATGTACTGCCGCTGACGAAGGTGGGTCCTGGTGCCTTCCAGTTTCGGGAACGTGTGGTTGCACATGGCTTTCGTCATCTGAAGCTGCCACGACAGCGTGTTCGATCGGGGCCGGCGGCATTTCGACCAGGTGCAGCGGAACCAGGGCGTGCAGTCAGGAAGGCCTGTCCGAGTGCAGTGCGCGCACCCCCGATGGTGAAAAATGCAACTTGATTGATGACGATTGCGACGGCCTGACCGACGAGGCCGGTGCCGTTGAATGCACGACGTTCTATTTTGATCTTGATGATGACGGGCAGGGCCTCGAGTCTGTTGCCAGGTGCCTTTGTGCGGCGTCCGGTGCGTATCGGGCCACCGTAATCGGCGACTGCGATGATTCAAACCCGCAGATAAACAAGGACGCTGTTGAAGAGTGTAACGGCGTGGATGATGACTGTGACACCGTAGTTGACGAGCCCGAATCTACCCGTTGCAACATGTATTATGCGGACAATGACGGCGATGGGGTCGGCTCGGACGTTGAATCGATCTGTCTGTGCATCCCTTCGGACGACTATCCGCTTGTCAGGGGTGGCGACTGCGACGATTCAAGCGCGTTTGTCGGGCCCGACATTGCTGAAGCCTGCAACGGTATTGATGACGACTGTGATGGTCTGACTGATTCCGAAGGGGCGGACGGTTGTACCTGGTACTATCAGGATAACGACTCTGATACCTACGGAAATCCGGCGGCTTTCAAGTGCCTGTGCGCGCCGACCGGCAAGTACACGGCAGCTAAGGTTGGCGACTGCAATGACAGTTCCGCTCTGATAAATCCAACGATCGTCGAGGCATGTAACGGGGTCGATGACAACTGTGACGGCATCCGCGATGTCGAAGATTCCGCCGGATGTACGCGGTATTACGCAGATGTCGATGTGGATTCTGTCGGTGTGGTGTGGGACTCGAAATGTCTTTGCAGAAAGACTGACTTCTACACGGCCACTGTGACCGGCGATTGCAACGACAACTCGGCCACCATAAAGCCCGGCGCGCAGGAAGTCTGTGGCAACCTGATTGATGAAGACTGTGATGGCCTGCTGAACGAAATCGGCGCATCCGGTTGCAGCTATTTCTTTGCCGACCGCGACCAGGACGGCGTCGGCGATTCAAATGACATGGTCTGTCTGTGCGACGTTCTGTTCCCATATACGGCTGTGTCAGGCGGCGATTGCGCAGACCTTCTCGGCTCGGTTTATCCAGGTTCATCCGAGGTCTGTGGAAACGACATTGATGATGATTGTGACAGCCAGACCGACGAGGCCGGCTGTTCCGGATGCACCGTTTTTTACCGTGATGTGGACGGTGATGGCTTCGGAGTAACCGGGGATTCCATGTGCCTTTCAATGGCTGATCCTGTCACTGGATACAGGGCGTCCGTGCCTGGTGACTGCAATGATTCCAACGAGTTCGTGTTTCCTGGTGCCATTGAAAAGTGTAATGGCCTTGATGACAACTGTGACGGCCTGACCGATCCTGCCCAGTCTGTTTCCTGCCTGGTTTTCTTTTTCGATTACGACGGTGATGGATACGGCGTGTCGTCAGACAGCCGATGCCTGTGTTTGCCTGTTGGCGACTACACGGCGGTTGACGATGGCGACTGTGATGACATGAATCCGCTTGTCGGTGGCGGTGCCGAAACGTGTAACGGCGTTGATGACAACTGCAACGGGCGTGTGGATGAAGAAGATGCCGCTGGGTGCGTTGAATACTATCTGGATGATGACGGCGACGGGGTCGGTGTGACCGGTTCGTCCCGGTGTCTTTGCAGTGCGGAAGGTCGTTACAGTACGCGGGTTTCCGGCGATTGCGACGACACCAGAGTGTCTGTCAGACCAGGGGCCAATGACTCGTGCAACGGTGTTGATGACGATTGTGACGGCGTGACCGACCCTGAAAACGCCGCCGGCTGCCAGACATGGTACAAAGACAGTGATTCCGATGGGTTCGGCGGTATAAGTACGGTCAGGTGTCTGTGTGGTGCAACCGGCCTCTGGGTAACCAGAACCGGCGGGGATTGCAACGACAACCTCAAGTATGTAAGTCCTGCAGCTATCGAAAGTTGCAATGGGGTAGATGACAACTGCGATGGCCAGACTGACCCTGCGGGCGCTCTTAACTGTACAAGGTACTATGCTGACAGGGACCATGATGGCTGGGGAAATGCCCTTGATCCGTCGTGCCTTTGTGCGGCTTTCGCCCCCTGGACTGTAACGGTGGCCGGTGACTGTGATGATGGCAACGCGCTGACCGGCCCTGGTGGCGCAGAAACATGTAATGGCCTTGACGACGACTGCGACGGCAGCATTGACGAGTACGGGGCTGCCGGATGTGTTTTTTACTACCTTGATTCCGATCGTGACGGGTACGGACTTGCCGGTTCTGAGGTATGCACCTGCAGTTCCGAAGGCCTGAGGGACGCAATTGTCGGTGACGACTGTGATGACTCCAACCCTTCAGTGCGCCCCGGAGTCACCGAAATCTGCAACGGCGTCGATGACGATTGCAACGGGCAAAAAGATGAAATCGGATCAACAGGTTGCACTGCCTACATGATTGACAGGGATTCTGACGGTTTCGGGGTTGCCGGCGAAACGCACTGTCTGTGCGCGCCGGTTTATCCGTGGACGTCACTGGTCGCCGGGGATTGTGATGACAGTCGGGCACTTACCAGACCGGGGCAGGTCGAGTCCTGCAACGGCATTGACGACAACTGTGACGGCGTTTCCGACCTTGAAAACTCGACTGGTTGTCAGAATTACTTCAAGGATGCCGATGCTGACGGGTACGGCCTGTCGTATGATCGCCGCTGTCTGTGCGGACCTGTCGCGCCATACATAGACCAGGCTGCGAAGGGTGACTGTGACGACACCAATCCAGAAATTAACAACGGCATGCTTGAAAAATGTGACGGCATTGACAACGATTGTGACAGCCAGACTGATGAAACCGGGGCGACCGGTTGTCTGACGCGTTATCTTGATGCCGACCGCGATGGATACGGTGTTTCCGGTCAGACGGCCTGCAGTTGTACCGTTGCCGCGCCGTGGGATGCGACCCGCGGTGGCGACTGCAATGACGCAAAGGCTGATATTGCCCCCGGCAAGGTCGAAACGTGCAACGGGTTTGATGACAACTGTGACGGTCTCAGTGACCCGGAAAACTCGGTGTCATGCCGCCGGTACTATTTTGACGAGGATGACGACGGGCACGGCGCGCCCGGGACTTCCAGGTGTTATTGCGGCCCGACCGGTTCCTTCAAGGTCACCAGCAATGATGACTGCGACGATACGAAGGCCGCCATGGCCCCGGGGAATCCTGAAATCTGCTTCAACAACATGGATGACAATTGCAGCGGCGCGATGGACGAAGAAGGCAGTGTTTATTGTACCGAATATTATCGCGATGCTGACAGTGACGGGTATGGCGAAGAATCGACGCCGCGCTGCCTGTGCGGCCCCGGCATTGAATGGAAAGTGGTCAGGGGCGGCGACTGCTGTGATCAGGATAAACTGGCTTATCCCGGCGCCACCACATGGCGGACGACTGCAACCAAATGTAGTAACTGGGATTTCAATTGTGACGGCTATACAACAAAAAGATGGGAAACCAGCGAGGGCGGTTGCTCCGGTTGGGGTGTGTTCTCGGGCTGCGATCTTAATGAGGGCTGGGAAGGTGGTACCCCGGCCTGCGGCGTCAGGGCAAATTTTGCAGTCGGCGGATGTGGTCATTGCGGATTCCTGGGATTTTCGTGCTGTGATGCTGATACAGAATCCAGGGTCCAGGCTTGCTACTGATTTAAGGACTTTTTGATGCGTGACAATTTCGGAAGGGTTCTGGTGACAGGTGCTGCAGGTTTCATCGGCTCACACGTCGTCGAGCGGTTACTTGAACAGGGCAGGGAAGTCGCCGGGCTGGATAACTTCTGTGACTTCTATGATCCGGCGTTGAAACGCCTTAATATTGCAGCGTTTAATGAACACCCACTGTTCCGCATGTTTGTGGCGGATATCCGGGACCATGCTGCGGTTAATGCCGCGTTTAACGAATTCAAGCCGCAGGCCGTTATCCACATGGCGGCGATGGCCGGGGTCAGGCCAAGCATCAACAACCCGGCGCTGTACGCCGCTGTCAACGTCGAAGGGACCGTTAACGTTCTGGAAGCTGCGGTCGGGGGCGCAGGGTTCGATGTCGGGCGGTTCCTGTTCATATCAAGTTCGTCCGTTTATGGGAACGCCTGCAAGGTTCCGTTCTGCGAGTGCGACTGCGTTGACAGTCCTGTAAGTCCCTATGCTGCAACGAAAATTGCGGGCGAGTTGATGTGCAGAACGTACAGTCATCTGTACGGTTTGTCGGCGACCGCGCTGCGGCTTTTTACCGTTTACGGGCCGCGCCAGAGGCCGGATCTTGCGATTTCGAAGTTCCTGCGTAACGTCAGTTCAGGCTTGCCAATCAAGGTCTTCGGCGATGGCCAGTCCAGCCGTGATTACACTTACGTTTCAGACATAGTGGACGGGATTGTCGCGGCGCTTGGTGACGGTCATGACCAGTCGGTATTGAATCTTGGCGGGTCAAGTCCCGTGTCCCTGAACGACCTGGTAGCGACGGTCGAGGCTGTGACTGGACGGACCGCCGTGATCGATCACGATACGATGCAGCCTGGCGATGTTGACCGCACATTTGCCGACATTTCGCTGTCAGCGGCCTCAATTGGTTATTGTCCTCAGGTCGATTTTGCCGAAGGCGTCAGGCGTCAGTGGGAATGGATGCAGAAGACGGGGCGCTAGTCAGCGGCCTTGCGCATCCCCGGCGCAATGAATTTGTTAAATATCAGCAGGCCGACCGCCGTTACCGCGCCAATCCCCGCAAACAGCAGCCACAGCGTTCCCGGGGCGTTTTGCGTCTTGACGAAGTACTTGTAGCCGAACCCGCCGATGATGCCGCCGACCGAGCTGCCGATGACCCCGTAAAGGAACGAATATCCCATGTACAGGGCGACCTTGTCCTTGGGTGCTATCAGCCCGATATAACTGATGAATTTTGGGTGTGTGACCATCTCGCCGATTGAAAACAGGACGACGCCGCCGATGAAGACCCAGGCGACCGGGGAAACTGACAGCAGGGCCATGCCCAGTGTGCCAAGCAGGATGCCGATAATCATCGTCGGCAGGGCCGGCAGTTTGGACACAAGCCTTGAAACGACAAGCTGCAGGCAGATGATGGTCCCGGCATTCAGGACGGTGACGTGCTCGACATCAAACTTGAAGTTAGCGTGGCCACCAAATAAAGCGATCGTCGTATTCACAAATGACTCGACCGGCGTCATGTCAACGTAGTCTTTCAGATACCACATAACTGTGTGAAACTGCTGGAAATACATAATCCAGAACATCGAGTAAATGACGATCATCAGGATGAAGCGCCAGTCACGCAGCACCAGCAGCATATCTGCCAGGACGCGGCCAAGTGTCTTGGTGTTTTCCGGCTTCGGCGGTTCCCGGTACAGCAGCAACGTCGGAATCATCATCAGGCCGGTGCAGGCCGCTGACAGCATGAAGACGTACTGCCAGTCCAGGGCCTTCAGATAGTTGACCAGCACAAGCGGGAACAGGAAGGCGCCCAGGTTGATTGTCCAGTAAAAGATGCCGAAACCGAGGCCAGAATTGTCCTTGTTCGTGATTCGGGCGATGGTGCCGGACGGGATCGGCTTGAACGTGCCGGCACCGATGGCCATAAGGGCCAGTGCCAGGAAAACCGCATAGTAGCTGGTCATGAAGCCTGTCAGGGCATAGCCGGATGACAGCATCGCGAAGGCCACCAGCAGGACTTTTTTATAACCGAAGCGTTCGGCCAGCGCGCCCGACAGGATTGGCATCAGGTAAACGATCGGGGTAATGACGCCCATCATGACGCCAATCTGAGTCTCTTCGAAGCCCAGCATGCCGCCACGGGCCTTCGACCCCAGGTAGAGCGCCAGAATCGACATGACTCCATAGTACGAACCGCGCTCAAAGAACTCCATCAGGATCACGACCCAGAAGTTCCCCGGGAAACTGCGCATCATGCTTTTCTTTTCGGTGCTCATCGGTATTCCTTGTGTGCCCTTCGACCAGGTCAGGGCAGTTCAAATACAGGCCGGGGCCATGGGCGTTCAACGTCGTCGGCCCTGATATGGAAGTTATCAGGGGCGTGTGGCGCGGTCAACAGCCCGGTTTTGTGTGTTGACGGTTTTTGTTGCAGGCGATAGGGTGGGGTCTGGATGGATTTCTTGAGGTTTGTGCATGCGGATTTTTGCGATTGTTTCGTGTCTGTTTGTCATGTTCGTGGCCGCCGGGTGTGAAGAGGAAGTCCCGCCCTGTGACGTAACCCGCGAGTGCGTCGGTGGTTATGCAAGTTACTGCATCGGCGACGCCATGGAATTCTTCTGTGACGCCGATCAGTATCACTGCATCTTTGACTGCAATGACTTATGCGCCCTGGACAACGCTGAATATGCCGGCAAGTGCGAAAAGGCCGAAGGCAAAACCTGGGAAGTCTGCTGGTGCAAGGAAATCTAGATCTTCGACAGGCGCCCTTCGATGTGCGGTTCGCCCTTCGGCATCACCTTCAACAGAAATTTGGTTGCGTCGCCTTCGATGGCGGTGTGCAGCGCAACTGAACCGGGTATGAACAGGGGGCGCTTGAACCGCAGGTCGATCTTGACCGGGCCTTCGGGCTGACCCTTCTGCAGTACGGCCAGACACTTCGCGGCGGAAAACATGCCGTGGGCGATTGCCTTCTTGAAGCCGAACATCTTCGCCGTGATTGCACTGATATGGATGAAGTTGAAGTCGCCTGACGGGCCGACGAAGCGCCTGCCTGCGTTGGCCGCAACCTTCCATGTGGCGATTGGCTCGCCCCATGCCGTTTCAGCAGCGGCGGCACCGGCCGGTTTGGCCGTCTTGCCCCGGGCCGAAGCGGGCAGGGGTGACAGGAACGAACTGGTTTCGCGCAGAACGGTTTCGCCCTTGACGCTGACCGTCGTCAGGACTTCAAAGGACTGGCCGCGTTCGGTCTGTGTGATGCCATCGATTGTCGAGTGAATATCAAGTGTTTCGTCCGCACGAATCGGGCGCAGCGATTCAGTGCTGTTGCTCATGTGCAGGACGCCCAGCAGTTGCAGCGGAAACGTCGGCTGCGTGAACATCGCAAGATGCAGCGGCATTGCCAGCGCGTGGACGAACAGCGGCGGCAGCGTGCCATTGTCCTGTATGTCACATAATATCCGGTACTTTGCCAGCTTGGCCAGGTCCGCGTGCGCGCCGGTCCAGTCAGCCTGATAATGCACGTCAAGCTTGTCGGCAGCAGCCTGAGCGGGCCGTCCCGCCATCAGTGCCTTGATTATACCGCCCGTGTTAGAAGGCTTTTTGCTGAACTGAAGTTTCGTTACTTTGTCTGCCATTGCATGTCTGTCCAGTTGGGGTTTGGGGTGGCGGGCATGTGCGTTTGCCCCCGGATTCCACCCACGGCCAAGTATCCGCGCCGCCCTCCGGCTAGTCAAGCGGTCGAGTGGGTGTTTTCAAAGCGGCGCTGGTGAACCGGACTTTTTGAAGTTAAGTGCTTCGCGCCATCCATGTTCCCTTTCTGCGTCGGTAATTGGGAAGGCGGGCGAAGTCGACGGAGCGTCCGCAAATTCGACGCCTTCAGGCAGCTCGCCAATCAGTTTTTCAAACATCTTGTGCGCTTTCTTGCCGTTGAATATCACCTTTACGATTGATGGGTGTTCGGCCAGAAAGCCATTGATGTCATTAGGTTTCGGATTGCGGATCTTGCTGTCAGCCGATGAGTCGTCGCGGTTGCACGCGTGCACGACGTCCCACAGCGCGATTCCGGCCTTCTTCAGCGCATCCAGCTTAGCGTCGTAGTCGCCATCTGGCGGAAACGCGACGTGTGCGCCAATGATGTGCCAGAAATGATTCAGGCGGTTGCCGTAATATTCCCGGGCCGCCAGCGACTGCCGCGACGGGAACGTCCCCAGTATCAGTGTACGCGGCCGCGATCCAACCACAGCCTTAAGTCCGTTTTCCATTTGTCCGCTCCACGGAATCGGGCCGCATTTTAGCTTATCTTGAGTAAGAATTTGAGTAATCTGTACTTCAGGGACGAGGGTACGTTGAAATACTCAGCAGATGCGGTTCCGATTGTGTTTGGAATCGTCCAGATAGATGTCCAGAAATTCGCGGGGTCTTTGTATCAAGAACCACCTTCACCATCATGGCCTCTGGCCTTGAGAATCGCGGCAGCAACATCCTTCTGTTTCAGGCCGACCTTTCGTGCCTGCGTCTGGAGTTCTTTCTGCAGCGCTTTGAATTCGTCCAGTGAAGGCGGCTTGATCACTTTGAGCATCAGCGAGTCGCCTTTCGACACCACAATGAATTCGTCCCCGGCCTTCAGACCAAGCTGCTTTCGTATGATTTCCGGGATGACCACTTGTCCTTTCGAGGACATCTTTGTTGTCGTCAAGTTAACTGTCATAAGAATCTCCAGCGTCTTACCAGTAAGATTATCCAGCAAACAGGATTCAATCGCAAGTGGATCGCGTTTGTTCAAGCTCTATGATGACCAGTTAGCTTATCAGTAGCTCATTGTCTGGGTCGGTAGCCTATTGCCTGAGTTCCCCTTGCGGTCCTCGTTTCCGGGTCAGAATGGAAAATGCACAATTGATGGCTTGCTGATAATATTTTGCCTCAGTCCCGTCTTCTGGAGGCGACTACTTTGAATTCAGACAATCAGATTGGACGCCACGAGATATGCCGGCTGCCGTGGAACAGCGCCACGACTGCTGATGTGATGGAGGTCGGACGCAGGCGTCACAACGTCGCGGCGCTGCTGGAGTTTGATGTGACGGCCGCGCGCGAACGCATGCGCCAGATTGTGGCCGACGGCGGCCCGGCCGTTTCGTTTACAGGGTGGCTTGCCAGTTGTGTCAGCAAGGTTCTGGGCGAGTTTCCCGAGTTCAACGCGCACAGGCAGGGCCGCAGGCGGGTCGTCCGTTTTGCTGACGTTGACGTCATGTTTGTGGTCGAGCGCAAGTTCGGCGACCGGTCGAGTCCAATCCCGTTCGTTCTTCGCAAAGCTAATGAAATGACGGTCTTTCAGATTTCAGATGAGTTGAGGGCCGCTCAGGGGCAGGGCATGGGTGCGGGCCAGATGACCGCTGGAAATCAACGCGACGCCCACTGGCTTGCCAGGGTGCCGCTGGCGACCAGGATTTATCCGCATCTGCCCACGTTTATACGCGCGTTTTTCTGGCGCATCGTCGGCCGCCACGCCTTCCTGACAAAGCGAATCATGGGGACCGTCGGGATAACTGCTGTCGGCATGTTCGGCCGATTTCCCGGCTGGCCCATCACGACCGGCCTTCACACCGTCAACCTTGCCGTGGGCGGCATTGTACGCAAGCCGGTCGCCATCGCCGACCGTGTCGAAATCCGCGAAATGCTGGCAATCACCCTGTCCGCCAACCACGATCTGATCGATGGCGCCCCTGCCGCCCGCCTGGTCACGAGACTTGGTGAATTGATTGAATCCGGGTATGGGCTGGGTTAGGGCGTTGACAGACCTGCGCGGCAATCGTAAGTTGATTTCTGACTTAATACGGCGGGTTTCTTCATCCATGAAAGATAAGATTGGCGGCGTTGGATATATACGGACTTCCCGGATTTCACTGGTTGTTCCGGGCCTCTGCCTCTGCCTTTGCCTCGGTCTCCTGCCCACGTTCGCCTGCTCGTCATCCCCGGCCCCCGAAGTAGTCCACTTGCCAGGCGACCTGGTCTTCCCCGACGGGTTTCAGTGGGGCATTGCCATGTCCGCTTTTCAGACGGAAGGAAACGTTGAAAACGACTGGACTGACTGGGCGGCGACAGGGAAGGCTCCGCCCCTTGGCGACGCTTGCGACTCGTGGAATCGCTGGCCAGAAGATGTGCAAGTGGCGTCAGACCTGGGCGTGAAGGTGTTCCGTATGTCCATTGAGTGGGCCAGGATCGAACCGGAAGAGGGCACGTTTGACGAGGCCGCTATAGCCCACTACCACGATTTTCTGACGGCCGTTCGACAGGCCGGGATGGAGCCGCTGGTCACCTTGCACCACTTCACGAACCCGCGTTGGGTGGCAGAGCAGGGCGGCTGGTCCGACCCCCGGATTGTCGAATCTTTCCGGGCGTATGCAGCCTTCGTGGGCGAACACCTTGGCGATGTTGTTGACTACTGGAATCCTCAGAACGAGTCGGTCGTCTATATCACCGGCATGGCGCTTGTGAGCGTCTTTCCCGGCGGCAAAATGTTCGACGTGGACTTCCTGCGTCAGATGTTCCGGCAGACCGTCTTTGCAAACGCGGCGGGCGTCGATGCGCTGCGGGCCTCTGACCTGACCGATGCCGATGGCGACGACAAGCCGGTCGTGTCATGGCTGGTCCACGCGACAAGTCCGACGTACCCGGCAGAACCGGCCAGCGCAGCGGACGTAACTGCCGCCGACAACTGGGATTACCTGTACAACCTGGCATTCGTGAACGCGCTTGTCTACGGGGAACTGGACCTCGATTTTGACCGCAACATCGACCCGAACGTCCTGGTTTCAGGCCTGCACGAAGGCACCTTCACTGAACTGAAGGGCCGCGTTGATGTGCTGGGCATCAATTACTATGCACGCAACTTCGTCATGTCGGTGCCTGACGTGATCCCGAACGTCGATGCGCTGCCGTGCGTTAACGGTATGTGCGGCAACCTGGGGCCAATTGCGGGTGACAACGGTAACGAAGTTTATCCCGCCGGGCTGTACCGCGCGCTGAAGATGTTTGCGCCTTTCGGGTTGCCGTTGTTTGTGTCTGAAAACGGTGTCGCTGACGCGGAAGATGACCTGCGCCCCGCCTATCTGGTTCAGCATCTTGCCCAGGTGCACCGGGCGATTGCCGATGGCGTCGATGTGCGCGGATACCTGCACTGGTCGCTGCTGGACAACTACGAGTGGGTGTCCGGTTACACCATGAAGTTCGGGCTGGTGGCCGTCGATTTTGAAACTCAGGTCCGCACGCCCCGCCCGTCGTACGACCTGTACCGTGACATTGTGGCCGCGAACGCCGTGCCGAAGACTGCGCTTGACCAGTGGCCGCTTGACGGGATTGTCGTCGCCCCGGGGGATTAGCCGATGATTTTGGCCAGGTCCTGGCGGGTCGCGCCGGATGCCAGAAGGGAACGGATAAGAAGGTCAATTGAAACCGAAGGGTCTCCGGCTTCCATCTTGGCCACGCGGGACTGACTTGAGCCGAGGCGGCTTGCCAGTTTTTTCTGGGTAACCTTGTTCTTTTCGCGCCTGGCTTTCAGTTCGTCGGCCAAAGCCATTCTGATGTCCAGATAGGCCGATTCTTCCGGCGTAAGACCAAGAAAGTCATCTGCGTCGCCAAACTTCCAACCATCCGCTTCCAGACGTTTTATTCCTGCTTCGTCCATGGTGCCTCCTTCACTTATTTTTGTCGTATCGAGCAAGCCGCTCTCGGCTTCTTGCCATAAATGCGGTCGGTGTTTTTTCCGTCGTCTTCATGAAGACATCTGTGATGACCACGAAGTCATCATCAATCCTGTACACGATCCGCCATGACGCGTTTTCATCATTGATGCGAAGTTCATGACAATGCCGACCAATCAATGGCATCGGGCGTGAACAGGGCATCTCCAAGCTTTCACCGTTCTGTAGTTTCCTTAAGCAAATACCGACTTCCACTCTGGCCGCCTCTGAAAAAGGCGGACTTTTTACTCTGTCGGCCAGCCAGACCAATGGCTTACCTCTTCTTCTAAGACTGTATGTCAAATATGACATATTTACAACCTCCTTTTGAAGCGGGTTTGACGTGAATGTGAATTCGCTTCTAGCAGGCTGTTGATTTCACGCTGAGCGGCTATTTGAAGGTGCGTCCGATGCTATCCGTTGACATGCGGGCGCGTGAATCGTAACGTCATTGGCGATTTAGTTCGGGCGGGTTCCTTAACCTATGGTTGATTCGAAACACAGCTTATCAAAATTCCCTGAAGTCACCGCCCCCGTTTCAGGGCCGGGCCACGTCCACGCAGCCATCAGGAACGGCGCCGATGCAGTCTGTTTCGTTCAATCCGCCCTTACCCCCGAACAGATGATTGAATCTGTTGAGCTCTGCGCGTCAAGGTCAGTGCGAACCAGCGTTGAATATGACGGGATCTATGACGGACGGCAGTTGCCCGAGGTTGTCGAGTCGATTGCCGGCATGTCGGAAATCGGGGTTCATTCTTTCGTTGTGCGTGACCCCGGTCTTGCCGCTGTGATTTTCCGCGAACTGCCTGATGTTGAATTGATTGCCGCCGCCGGCATGCGTGTCCATAACGTGTTTGCCGCCGGGTACCTGCTGCAGTCTGGATTTACCACAATCATTCTGGAGCCTTCCGTCCCGGTATCGGTTGCCGCGCAGATAAAAAGCGAAACCGGCTTGAAGGTTGAATTGTCTGTCTTCGGACCGTCGCGCCCGTCATTTGATGATATGTGCCTGCTGGGTCAGTACTTTGAAAACTTCCCGTGTGCCAAAGGATGTTCAGGTCCGTGCAGGCAGGAATTCCTGGCAACCGTCGTGAACAGCCAGTCTGCCGCCGTGTTCGGCAAGGCATGTGATCCGGCCCCTGTCACGGCCCGTTGGCTTGACATGAAGTTTTTCAGCGGGCTGGTCGCGCTGCCAGAAATCCTGGCGGCCAATATCGACGGCGTCCGCTTCCTGGCCAACAAACGCTCGCCCAGATATGTGGCTACTGTGACGCGTGTGTTCCGCGACGCTGTTGACATGGCGGCTACCGGCCGGTTCGAAATCCGCCCCGAGTGGGTTTCAGAGCTTGCAATGGCCGCGTTGTTTGATGAAGTAACCGAAGGATTTTACGGCGATTTTTATGCTCGCAGCGGCAGGCCGCGTGGGCTGACGGCCGGTTGTTCGGTCAGGCGTACTCTGGCGCGCATGGTTGAAGATTTGTTGACTGGCGAAGGTGCGGTCTGATGGGCTATTTTGACGACGATTTCATGCCTGACACTGTAAGGCAGCGAACCGTGGCAGTTCACGTCGAAGGCGATCCCGCGCCGTTTGC
>CAZFVA010000011.1:0-57750 GCA_964522105.1 uncultured Anaeromyxobacteraceae bacterium | reverse complement strand
TTTCTGCGAGCCGCCGGTTTTGATTCGGTTCGGGCCTTCATCCCGGTCCCGACAGGTGCCCTTGATATCAACCGCCAGATTGACCTTGAAATGCCCGCTTTTGGCCGGATTGTCGTGTCATATTCACCAGTTTGTCTGTACAGGACTCAGGTTGCAGGCAGCCTCAGCGAAGTCGGCCGGAACTGTCCTTTTGGCTGCGCCGCCGAAGCAGCCACTTGCTGCGTCGACGTCCCCGGCAAGGCTTCAGATCCTGCT
Organism: uncultured Anaeromyxobacteraceae bacterium; assembly: GCA_964522105.1. Classification (GTDB taxonomy): domain Bacteria; phylum Myxococcota_A; class UBA9042; order DTJE01; family DTJE01; genus JAGOFO01. Next base: position 57,495 of record CAZFVA010000011.1, on the reverse strand, counting down.
GCCGTCGCGCAGATCACGCTGTCACACGGCACCGACGCCGTTCTGGTCCGCCCGAAGCATCTGCTGACGTCAGAATTCCTGGACCTGTCCGAAGACATGGACATGTTTGGCCGCGACACATGCGCCGTCGTCAACACATCGGGCCTGACCGGTGCCGAGGTCGCCGCCGCAGTTGAAGCCCTGCGTAACGGCAGCAAAATTGAAACGAAGCGCCCGTTGTTCTGCACGATCCCGGAAATCATCCTGTAATTGTCCTGTAATCACCCTGAAATCATCATCTAATCATCTTGCTTTTTGCCGCCCCGAAACGCCCCGAATTCACTGCGTTTCCCGGATTCCTACAGATATTTCAGCGCGGCCTTCAAGGCGGGCTGTACTGACAACCGGACTACCCTTACAATAACGCCAGTTTTCGCACCCACGGGGGCCCCCGATGAAACATGATTCGATTGCAGTAGTGGACTTCGGCGGACAGTACGCTCACCTGATTGCCACCAAGGTCAGACGCCGCGGCGTCCTGGCGGAAATCAGGCAGCCCGATGACCCGACCGATGCCTTCCTTAAATACAAGGGCATCATCCTTTCGGGTAGCCCGTCGCTGTCGGCGTTTGGCGAAGACTCGCAGTGGAACAAGGACATTTTCGAGCTGGACGTGCCGATTCTTGGTTTCTGCTTCGGCCATCAGGAAATCGCCAAATATTACGGTGGCACAGTCGTGCACGGCGGCCGCGAATGGGGCCTGGCTACCCTGACGATTCTGCAGGATCACCCGATTTTCAAGGGCCTCGGTCCAAAGGAAACGGTCTGGATGAGCCACTTTGACACGGTCGCGTCGATCGGCCCTGATTTCGTCGAGCTTGGCTATTCAAAGCTGGGTCAGACAGGCATCGAACACCGCCTTGCGGCCATTGCTTCCGATAAGTACCGCCGTTATGGCTTCCAGTACCACCCCGAGGTTGATAACACCGTTCATGGCGATGACATGATCGCCAATTTCGCAATTGAAATCTGTGGTTGCACGCCTTCGTGGAGCATGGATGCATACCTGAATGAACAGGTTGACCGCGTCCGCGCCCAGGTTGGTGACAAGTCGGTTTTCCTGCTGGCTTCCGGCGGCGTCGATTCCACGGTCGCCGCGAAGCTGTTCGGCATCGCGCTGGGGCCGGAACGTCTGCACCTGCTGCATGTTGACAACGGCCTGATGCGCAAAGATGAAAGTCGCAAAGTCATCAAGATGTACAACGACATGGGGCTTGGCAATAACCTGCACTTTGTTGATGCAACCGATGAATTTCTTTCGGCAATCGGCAAAGTGACCGAGCCTGAAAAGAAGCGCCGTATCATCGGCGACACGTTCGTCACCGTGTTCGAGCGCGAGGCAAAGCGCCTTGGCATCGAAGGCCATCTGCTGGGGCAGGGCACGATTTACCCCGACACGATTGAAACTGGCGGAACGAAGCGCGCCGACACGATTAAGACGCACCACAACCGCGTCCCCGTCATTGAAAAAATGATTGCCGAAGGCCGCGTCATTGAACCTCTGGCCGAACTGTACAAGGTCGAAGTCCGCGAACTTGGCGAAAAGCTTGGGATTCCGAAGGATGCCATCTGGCGTCATCCGTTCCCGGGGCCGGGCCTTGGTGTCAGACTGCTTTGCTCGGATGGAAAGGTTCCGGCTGAACATCTTGGCGGGTTGCAGGCAGCGGTCGATGCGATTGCCAGCCAGTTCGGGCTTGATGCGTGTGTGCTGCCGATCAAGTCGGTCGGCGTCAAGGCTGACCTGCGGTCGTACGAACACCCAGTGATCCTGACGGGCAAAGTCCCGTTTGAAACGCTGGTCGAGGCGTCAGGCAACATCCTGAAGGAAGTTGAAGGCATCAACCGGTGCATCTGGAATCTGCTTGATGAAATGCCGCAAAAGACTGAACTTGTCGAAGGTTACATGACCCGCGAACGCCTGGACCTGCTGCGCGACGCCGACGCCATCGTGATGGATGCTCTGCGTGCGGCCGGTTTGTACGATGCAATCTGGCAGTGCCCGACCGCTATGGTCCCGCTGCGTATCAATGGCCGTGGCACGGAACTGTTGATTGTCCGCCCGATCAAGACCGAACGCGCGATGTCCGCCACCGCTGCCGAACTGCCCGAAGCCGTCCTTGAACAGATTAGAAAAGGCGTCGCCGGCCTTTCCGGCATCTCCGGCCTGACCCTGGACCTTACATCCAAGCCGCCCGGCACAATCGAGTGGGAGTAGGTAATCATTTAATATAAAGGGAGGGACTCATGGCTCGACGGTTGTTCACGAAAGCGTTTTCCGCATGGCGGATGCTCGGCCCGATGGTGCTTGCGATTGTACTGCTTGGTGGCTGCGAACCGGGGGCCCCATCAGTTGATTCCTTCAGCGACAGTCTGACGTTCGGCACCGGGATTGGAGGCAACGGGTTTGACCTGGTCGGCGAAGACACCACGTTCTCGTTGCAGGATCTGGTCGGCGGTCGGCTTTCGTTCAGGCTCGAGAGCGAAGCCGACATCGACTCGCGGTTTGTAAGGCTCTACTTCAATGACATCTCGAACGTGGACTTCAGTGCACCGCAAACGTATGGCCACATATTCCTGTCCAGCTTCCCTGTCTTATACCCTGGCACCTACCGGGTGAAGGCGTACTACGTGAACACCGTCATCGACATCGGCGTCGAGACCTGGGTGGCATCGGAAACCATCACCGTAACGCCCTGACCGCATCTGAAACGCAAATGTCCCGCTTTCCATGACAAAGCCATGACATAGTTTGTCCATGATCAATTCAGGTGGCCTGCCTGGTGGCGCGCCCATTTGGATTATGACAAGGAGCAATGATGACCTGGGAAATCACGGAGAGTCGCGAAGAGGAAGTTGCCAACGCCACGCTGCACGGGCTGGGCGCGGCCATGGGGGTGGCGGTCCTGGTCGTCCTGGTGGTGCTGTCGGCGCTTCACGGAACGGCCATAAACATTGTCACGTCGGCCGTTTTTGGTGGCAGCCTGGTTTTGCTGTACCTGTCGTCCACCCTGTACCACGCCTTCACGTGGCCCCGGGCCAAGCAGTTCTGGGAGCTGATGGACCATTCGGTCATCTACGTCCTGATCGCCGGAACTTACACCCCTTTCGCACTGGTGACGCTGGGCGGAGCCTGGGGATGGTCGATGTTCGGTGTCGTCTGGGGACTGGCTGCGGCGGGCATTGTTGTCCAGGTCGTATTTCCGGGCCGCTTCCGGCCCCTTATGACTGCGCTTTACATTGCGATGGGCTGGCTCGTCGTCGTAGCGGGCATTCCCTTGTTTTCAGCCCTGGCGCCCGCTGGAATCGCGTGGGTGGCGGCCGGCGGCGTGCTGTACAGCGTCGGGGTCTTTTTCTACTACAAGAAACGCTTCACCTTCAGTCACGCTGTCTGGCACGTCTTTGTTCTTGCCGGGTCAGCATGCCACGTCGTAGCCATCCTTAACTACGTGGTGCCGCGCTGAGTTCAGGTGGACTTTTTTTCCTCTCCACAACGATTGCCTGCTGTCGCTTGACTCCGCAGGTACCGCCTTCCATAATTGGGTCGCGAACCGATTTTTGTGGATGAAAAATCCCACACCAAAGCTAAAAATCTTGATTGCCGGAAGGAAAAGCATGGACCTTAAAGCCACATGGAAACAGCATTACAGTAACGTGCCTCGGCAACTTGAGCGCCTGAAGAAAATGGAAGGCGTCGCCAGCGTTTTCAATGCCAACATCGATGCCGTGCTGAAGGTGCAGCCCGCCATGGTTTTGAAATGGATGGCCGACCTGAAGACCGACGAAGGGCAGGTGCTTTGTGGCGGCAGCAGGCGCATCAGCGCCCCGGTCGATTTGCTGCGCGGATTTGTCGAATGTTTCAGCAATGGCATCGCCCAGGAGTGGCTGGTCGACAGCGAACAGACTTTTGGCTGGATGCGCGACAATCTTGGTTACGACAAGCTGCAGATGGGCGGGCAGGGCGGCATCATCGCTAACGTGATGGCGGTCGCCGGGGTGCAGAACGTCTATGTGCATTGCGCCAGTCTGCCGGACCAGCAGGCGGGGCTCTTTCTGGACAATCCCGGCCTTCAAGGTGTTGACGGGCAGGGCAGGCTTCGGCCGGCCAGCTCCATCGACCGCGAAGGCGACCTGCCGCTGATACATTGGATTCTGGAATTTGACGTTGGCGCCCAACTGCAGATAGGCGGCGTGACCCTGACTTGTCCCAAAAGTAACCGTTTCATCGCAACTTACGACCCGCTGAACTTCAAGCTGTCTGTGGACCCCGGCTTCGACGCCGCCATGCAGCGTGCCGATGTGCCGGTCAACACGATCCTGTTAAGCGGCTATCAGATGCTTGGCGAACCCCTTCCAGGTGGGGCCGAAGGCAGCGGTCTGGCGCGCATCAAGGACAGTTGGGCACAGATACAGGGCTGGAAGACGGCCCACCCGACCGTGGTTATCCATTTCGAATTTGCCAGTACCCAGGACGTCAAGATTCGGCGGGCGCTGGCGCGGGATCTGGCGCCAGCAGTGGACAGCGTGGGCTGTAACGAGCAGGAACTTATCAGTATTCTGGAAGTCATCGGCGAAACAGATGCAGCGCGCGAATGTGCGGGGCTGGATTCGGTCAGCCTGTTTAAGGGCCTGCTGCGGGTCTTTGAAAGACTGGGCCTTCAGCGTGTGCAACTGCACATGTTCGGGCTTTACGTCACGTTGCTGAAGCCCGGTCTGGGTCGTGGTCCTGGTTTTGAAGGTGAAAGCAATCGCAACGGCATGGCCTTCGCCGCGACGCTAGCGGCCGCCAAAGCTGGCACTGGATCGCTGGAACATGCCGACGGATTGTTGTGGGCGCATGGTCGCGACGTGTCCGACCAGAGCCTTAAAGAGCTGGTCGCCCTGGACGCCCACATCGCGCAGACCTACGGCAAAACGGGCCTGGCCGAAAGCGGCATCATTGCCCTGGAAGACTTCACCCTGGTGGCCGTCCCCACCATCCTGATCGAAAAGCCCGTCACGCTGGTCGGCATGGGCGACACCATTTCTTCGCTGTCACTGGTCGGCGCGCTGACTGACTTCGCTTGAGTTGAATGAATTTGATTTTGCTTGTAACGAAGCCATGTTAGCCTACAGTGCCACGCAGTAGAGATACTGCATATTGATTGTGGTCAGGGCAGTTATGATAGACATCGGCAAACAAATAACTCATTGGCGTGACAGTGCCTCAGAGGATTGGAGCGTTGCGCAGGATTTGGTCCGACGGGGCAGAATCAGGCATGGCCTGTTCTTTGCCCATCTTGCGCTTGAAAAGACGATTAAGGCCCACGTTTGCAAGGCCACCGGGGAGCTGGCCTTGAAGATTCACAACCTGGTGCGGTTATCTGAAAAGGCTGGTTTGACACTTTCAGAAGATCAGATTGATCTCCTTGCTGAAGTCAGCGAGTTTAATATTGAAGGGCGCTATCCGGAAATGCTTTTGCCCCCTCCTTCACGCGAAGAAGCTGACGGGTATATGGTCAGAATTCAGGAGGTGCTGCAATGCTTGAACAATCGGTTCTGAAATCTGTGCAAGATTATCTGGCAGCGGTTGCGGCAAACGGAATAACTGTGGAACGAGGTGTCGTCTTCGGTTCGCAGGTTTCAGGACATGCACAGGAGTGGAGTGATATAGATCTGCTGGTCGTATCCGCGCAGTTCGACGACATGAAGGATCGGAGCGGTATCAATTTGTTATGGCGTTTGGCAGCACGCATCGACAGTCGAATTGAGCCGATTCCATGCGGGTCGCGCCAATGGCTTGAGGATGATTCATCCGCAATCATCGAGATTGCACGGCGACAGGGTGAGATTCTGGAAGCGGCTTGACTCTATTGATTCTGAAATGGCTATTCAGGCATTGAAATATCCATTGCCCGATTCATTTCAGGGAAGCCTGTCGATAGTTCAGGAATTGGAAGTAGAGTTAGCACTTCTGGGTGTATTAGATGTGAATCGAGATCTGTAGAATCTAATCGATGTGTAGGAATTGTGTTGCCCTTGACAAGACATAGGGGGTGATATCATTTCGTTGCTGTTTTTGGTGGGTGTGTTGATTGATTTTGTTTGATGTATTGCTTTGTCTGTGGGTAGGATTGTATAATCGTTTTGTGGGTTTTTGTTGTTGAAGGCTTTTTCCGGCTTTCAAAGCATCCTGAAACGGAGGTACATCATGAAGCGGACGTGGTTTTTGGGGATTCTGGCGGTTGCGCTGACGTTGTGCGGTTGCGAAACTTCCGACGGGCCGCGCTTTGTCGTGGACATGCCGGTTCAGCGGCTTGTTGCATCGACCCCCAGGTCCGGTCTGGATCGTTTGCAGGTTACGCATACGATGGCGCAATCCGTCGATCCGGCTAAGTTACGCAATGTGTCATCGCTTCGTCTGCCGGGCACTCCAACTATCCAGAGGACCTCGCGTGCCGCCAGTGAGGCAAATACGGCCGCCTTATCGACAGGGGCTTGCCGTGAGTGGGTGAGCGTCGAGGACTTTTATGACGTGGCTACCGGTGAGTTCCGGTATCGGTCTGAGTGTCCCGAAGGCGGTGCCATCGCAGCCGTGGTTACCGCAGGTAAGGACGATGGTACTGGCCGCGGACATTACACCACCACTTATGAGATGCGCGACGGAAGTGATGAGGTATGGGAGTCTGATTACCGTCCGGGCGAGGAGTACGGGTCGGAGTACGTGGACAGTTGGTCCACGGACGGTCAGAATTTTGCTGGATATTATATCTATGAGGCCGACGGCGCGGTGAATGCCCGCGAGACCTGGACCGGCAAGGAAGGCACATCGGTGTCCGACTACAGGATCGAGGCGGATTGGACCAAGGTCGGTATTTCGGTCTTTGACGATCCGGCTACTTCGGTTGCCCCTGATTGGACGACACCGTTTTTGATTATGCCCGACGGGTCGTACCTTGAGTCGGGCAGGGGTATTTACGAACAGTGGACGGTGTCCTTCGTTACGGCGGTCGCGGTCGATGGTCGGTCGATTTCTGATTACACGTATGACGACCCCGCAACAGTCGTCTGGCCCGATTTTGTGGGCGCCGTAGCTTATGAGGCCGATGGCTCGGGCCATGGTGCGTGGTACGGGGCCTACGATGATGGCTCCAAGTCGCATGGTGAAGACGAGTACCTGGCGGATGGAAGCGTGATTGAGGTGTGGACCTGGGATGATCCGGCCACTGCAGTGAAGCCGGATCAGGATGGTTCCAATACCTACCTGCTGGACGGGTCCGGGACCGGTGAAGTGACCGAGTACCAGGCTGATGGTACCAGCGTTACGTGCGATGTGACGCTTGCCCCGGACGGCACAGTGACCTATGACGCGTGCCGGTAGCTTGTGTTCCTCCAGAACTGGATCTGGATAATCCTGCAAAAAATTCAGTAGTTTAGTCCTGATCGGCGTCCAGGTGTTCGCGTATCCAGGCTATCGACAGATCGGTTCTCAATTGCTGGTAGGCCAGAAAACCAAAGGCGACATCGATGTGGGTACCATCCGGTACGACTTCATATTCGACATCGACCCCCCCTTCACGCAGGGCATTAACTGCCTGATTTGTTTGCCATTCGGGAACGACATCGTCAGCGTCGCCCTGGTAAATGATGAGAGGGGCGGTCTGTTCATAAGGTCCGACCCGATTTTCAAAGAATGCCTGCTCGAATACCTTGAAATCACCCCATTCCCCTGACACGTAAGCATCGAAGAAATCCTTGGAAAACACGTCCGCATGTGTTGTTGAAATAACCTGACTTAACGAATCCCCCGGGGTTTCGCTATTCGCACAACAGGTCTCCATGTACGTGTCGATGTCATCGGCCAGGGTGTCGGCCCAGATAGTCGGACCATCGTATCCGTAGTGTTTTGACCATGCCCATGCCGACAAGGCAAGGTACATCATATGGGGACCATCATAGGTTATGGCCTGGCTCCAGTGTTCCCACCAGACGATAGCCGGTGCAGCCGCTGCGAAACTACGTATGTCGAGGTCCGGCGCATAAGACGCGTGTTCGGCCGCCGCCCCCAACACCGCATGCCCACCCTGACTCAACCCGGCGACGGCTAAGCGTTCCGAAATGGGTACTTTGAGCAGACCGGTCAGATGTCGCGTCGCTCGTAATGAATCCAACACGGCTCGCCCTTCAACGATTCGAACAAGATAGGGATGCGGCCCGGGCGTGCCGAGTCCGGGATAATCAGGTGTCACACCGATGAACCCGCGCGCTCCAAAGGTACCAGCCAGTCCAGTTCCCGCAACGGTGCCGGTCATGGCGCACTCGTCAGCGACCCCTGTGGTCCCATGAGCATTGACGACGATGTGATACCCGCCCGCAGGGGGGTGCACATCGAAGGGAATCGTCGCTGTTCCGAGTACCTCCCGGCCATCCGACATATAAATGAAGGTGTAGACCGAGTAGCCGTTGTAAATCGTCACACCGGGACTCAGATATAACTGCACGGTTTGTTTAGAATAATCGCCCACATGGAAGTATTCTCGCAAGCAGCCATTCTGGATACAGGTGGGATCCGGTTCGTCGACTGAGGTATCTGGTTGGTCTGTGTCAGCATCGTCATTTCTTTCTTCTTCGTCGGTGATGTCGAAAGCGGGATCGACTCCTTCTTCCGTGTCCCAATCGTCAACGCTGAGTTCCAGGTTCTCGTCGGTGTAGTGTGTCGTGTCTGCTGGATGAGTTCCCGAATCCGAGGTGCATCCCGGTTGTGCCGTCCAAACCAACAGCAATAACGGATACCCCATCAATATTCGTTTTCCATGAAGCATGACCGCCACCCTTTCCAGATTTCATCGAATTGATTGACCCGGTGCCCAAAAACAAGTTGATACCACAACGCAAGGGGAGTCAACCTGATGAACGTTCCTGGCGACTTTGCGTGGGGCGTCAAGGTCAACTGAGCCAGCCTTCAGACCCGTTTCACCAACTTTACGATGTCGTTGCCCCAGTTTTCGACGAACTTCGGGCCGACACCGGAAATCTTGCGCAGGTCGTCGACTGATGCGGGTGCGTCAATTGCGATTTGACGCAGGGATTTGTCTGTCAGGATACGGAAGGCGGGGATGCCGAGGTTCTTGGACACGTCCAGACGCCAGGCCTTCAGGCGAGTCATCAGGGCTTTGTCGGGCATTACCATCGAGGCGGATTCGTCGTCCGAGTCGCCGCCTGAACTTTCGCCGGAACCGCCCCTTGAGCCGCCTCCGGTCCCGCCCGCAGCCTTCGCCCGCAGCATCGGTTTCCTGCGTGGTGCCGCCGACTTCTTACCTTCAGGCCTTTCTTCAATCGAGATGTCTTCAGGCCCGGGGGCGGTCAGGTCGGTCCCGAAATTCGTTATGTGGATGCGCCTGAAGTTCACGATACGGCCGTCATCGCCCTGCCACTGGTCGTCTGAAAACGCCAGCAGTCCGGTCCGACCCATCGACGACACAAGGTGTTCGTAGAACGTGCGATCCGGCGTGCCCGAAGGGACCAACCGCTTGTACAGACTGCCGCTTGCCTGGCCGTCCTGCGACCGAAGTGCTGACAGAATCGCCGATGCCAGCTCGATTTCGCGCTGGTCGGCGGGCCTGAACTTCCGCGAAAGTGCATCACCCGGGGCGCAGTTGTCGCACACGCCGCACCTGAAGTCGCCCGGTTCCCCGAAGTGCCGCACCAGCCGCGCCATCCGGCATTCCGAACCCTTAATAAGGTCGTTTACAAGGTCAATCTGGGCTTCGCGGTGTTCGCGGATGACCGAATAAGTCGTCTTGAAAGCGCCGTCCGCCGGGAACACGCGGTCGTCCCCGTCAACCGTCACGCCTTCGTGGACCCACAGCTTTGAAATCGCGTTTTCCGCGACTTCCGGGTCCAGTCCGCATGTGGCGATCAGGGCCTCGCGGTCGATGCCGGTCGGCGGGATCATGTTGCGCAGTTTTATCAGTGTGGCCAGGTCGGGATAGTCTTTTTCAAAGAAGCTTTCGTGGACCTTTCGGTCGCCCCATGAATAAAACAGCAGGGCTTTGGCCGGCAGCCCGTCGCGTCCCGCACGCCCGATTTCCTGGTAGTACGCCTCGACAGACCCCGGCATCGCCATGTGGACGACCGTTCTGACATCGGCCTTGTCAACGCCCATGCCAAACGCGATTGTCGCGACCATGATTTCGGTGTCGCCCGCGGTGAAGCTTTCCTGGACTTCCTTCCGGCGCGAAGTTCGCATCCCGGCGTGGTACGGCTCGCACGGACATAATGATGAAAGCCGTTTAGCCGCTTCTTCAGCTTGTTTACGGCTTGGTACATACACGATGGCAGGGCGCCGTTCGGGGTTGCCAAGAATCCTGACTACTTCGTCCAGCCTGTTTCCGCGTGGCGATTCGACCATTTCAAGCGCAAGGTTGGTCCGCCTGAATCCATGAATGAATCTAACTGCTTTCGGGATTCCAAGCTGCTCGCAGATGTCGTCCTGGACCTTGGTCGTCGCCGTCGCGGTCAGTGCCACCATCGGGCAGGGCATCAGCAGCGGCAGGCGGTCCTTCAGCAACCGGTAATCCGGCCTGAAGTCGTGGCCCCACGAGCTGATGCAGTGGGCTTCGTCAATCGCGATCAAGGTCGGGCGCCGCTTGGCAAGCATCTCGGGAAATCCCGGTACCGACAGGCGTTCCGGCGCAATCATGAAGAAGTCGAGCACCCCGGCCAGATACTCCTTGCACACGTTTCTGGATTCATCCCGGTTCAGCCCGGAATGAAGGCACTTCGCCGCGAAACCCATGTCGGTCAGGTGCGCGACCTGGTCTTCCATCAAAGCGATCAGCGGGCTGATAACAAGCGTCGTACCGCCCCTTGCAATGCCGGGAAGCTGGTAGCAAAGCGACTTTCCGCTGCCGGTCGGCATAACAAGCAGCGAGTTTCGACCTTCAGCAACGGCTTGACAGACTTTCTGCTGATGTGGCCTGAATTCCGCGAAGTGGAAGCGTTCATTCAGGATAGATTGCAGACTTACAGGGGCAGGGCGGGGCGCTGTTGATTGAACTGTGGGCGGCGCCTGTCTGGTCTGTTCTGCTTGTTTGATAACGTTTTGAGCAGTCGCTGTGGCTATGTTCTTTTGCTGGACGGGAGCCTGCGCCTGCGCCGCAACCTTGCGTGGATCCGGCCCGTGCTGCACAAGGCCCAGCACCGAAATTACATAGTCTTCAATCCCCTTCATGAATTCCGGGAACGAATCTTCGCCCTTTTCCATCTTCTTCAGGCGCAGTTCCCACTCGCCGGTCATTGACGGGCTGCGGACGCCTTCGTGGACGACCGAGATCAGGGCAATCCCGGCATCGGTCGCCTTCAGGGCCTTGCCCATGCGCTCGATATAGCTGCGATTTATCAGTGTTTCCAATATGTTGGCGCGGGTAGCCGGTGTGCCAAGCCCCCGCTCGCTCATCGCGTTTTCAAGGTCCTTGTCGTCAAGCGTCCTGCCCGCAGTTTCCATCGCGGTCAGCAGACTTGCGTCGTTGAACCTTTTGGGCGGCTTCGTTTCCTTGGACTGAATATCAACTTTTGTGACATCCCGTTCCTGACCTTCCGCCAGACCATCGGGCAGACTGGCCTCGTCGCCGCCGTCTTCGTCCTTCTTGCTTTTTGCCTTGCTGACCTTCTTGTCGTGGCCGATGTCCAGGACTTTCCAGCCCCATTGAGTCACGACTGTGCCAGACGATCTGAAGCGGTCGGTGATTGCCCCGTCCTGCTTTGCCTCGTCTGTCCCCGCGCTTTCAACCGCCGTGATAACCGACGTGACTTTCGTCTTGTAGGCGTCATGCCACGCCATCAACAGTCGGCGACACACCAGGTCATAAACGTTTGCTTCGTCTTTGGACAGTCTGGACCTGTCGGCCCGTAGCGTTGTCGGGATTATGGCGTGGTGGTCGGCAACTTTTGAATCGTCAACGAATCGGCTGGTAAGCGGGACCCTGCCAGTTCCTTCCGCGATCATTCCCTTATAGTCAGGCGCCACGACGGCCAGAACCGCCCCGATCCCGACCGCCACGTCCTGCGTCAGATATCTGCTGTCGGTACGTGGATACGTCAGGATTTTGTGCTTTTCATAAAGAGACTGCGCCACAGCAAGCGTCTGGGTCGCGGTCAGTCCGTACAGTCTGTTGGCGTGGCGCTGCAGCTCTGTCAGGTCGTACAGCAGCGGCGCCGGCATCGCCTTGTCGGTTCCGGTAAGCGACTCGACGCGCCCCGGTCGCCCCATGACACGCGCTTCGATCACCCGTGCGGCGTCCCCATCTGGCGGAAGTCGTTCAGGTTTTCTGCCGTCAACGCTTTCCGACACCGTCGGGTCAAACCACATTCCGGTATAACTGTCAGGCCCCGCGACCCCGAAAGTTGCCTCGATTTCGCAGTATTTTTCCGGGTTGAAAGCCTGAATCGCCAGCTCGCGGTCAACCAGCATCGCCAGCGTTGGCGTCTGCACGCGCCCGACCGACAGCAGCCCCGGTCCGAACCGCAGCGAATATCCGCGTGACAGGTTCATGCCGACAAGCCAGTCCGCCCGACCGCGCGCCACAGCGGCCAGTCCCAGGTTGTCGAAGTCGGCCCCCGGGCGCAGCTTGTCGAAACCCTTTTTGATGGCTTCCGGCGTCAATGACGAAATCCACAGTCGTTTGAAGGGCTTATCGCACCCGGCCTTTTCATAGACGTACCGGAATATCAGTTCACCTTCACGCCCGGCGTCAGTCGCGCACACGACGGCTTCAACGTCATCGCGGTTCAGTATTTGTTTTACAGTTTCGAAGTGGTCGGCAGTCGAAGGCAGCACCCGCAGAATCCAGTTCGTCGGAATCACCGGCAGCCGGTTCCAGCGCCACTGCTTCCATTCCGGATTCATTTCATGGGGTTCCGCGATGCTGACCAGGTGGCCGATGGCCCACGTCACGATGTAGCCGTTTCCTTCCAGATAGCCGGCGCCTTTCCTGTCGGCTTTCAGGACCTTCGCGATGTCCCGGGCCATTGCCGGCTTTTCCGCCATCACAACGGTGTACAACGTGACTCCTTTGCCCCGATCGGACTTTGCTGCGGGGTTTCACTGCCGCGAGTTTAACCGAAGCAGGGCCTGTCGCGCTATCACCATGGGCAAACTGTGGACAGTTTTATGCACGTTAATTTGGATTTATGCAGGATTAAGATGTGTGGCGTCCGAAATGTGAAATCAGCCGCGCTTACCCAGAATTGAATCGAGCATCATCAGCGCGCCGACGTTGGTTCCAGCCATCTGCAGCATCGCGATTGCTTCTGTCGCATTCTTTTCTTCTTCGACCTGCTCGGTGACAAACCACTGCAGGGCAATTTCCGCCGCGTGGTCCTTCACTTTCTGAGCCAGTTCGGTAAGCATGTTGAAACGGGCGGTTACATGCTGTTCGTGCTTAAGGGCGGCCTCGAAACAATCCAGTGGTGACTTGAATTCGACCGGGACCTGGACGATCGGAAGCAGGTTGACCTTCATTCCGCGATCATTCAGGATTTCCCGAATCTTCAGCGCGTGGGTAACTTCTTCCTTGTACTGAGCAACCATCCAGTGCGCCATGCCGCGGAAGTTGTTGTTTTCCAGCCAGTTCGACATCGAAAGGTACAGGTATGACGCGTAGAATTCTTCCTGGATCTGCTTGTTCAGTTCTTCATACAGTTTCTTATCCATGATCAATTCCCCTTATTTTCATTTGCCCCCAAGGGCATTAATTAACACCATCAGAACAACGGAAGAAAGATTCCCGTCATCTCCGATTGCATTACAATAAACATGGTCGCACGTTTTGTTAAGTGGTTGTTTCATAACTTTTCGGATGGATACAGATATTCATGCGTTTCTATGTTTGCAGGTCGCGTATTTTCCGTAACTTAAGTTCCGTTATTTGCGCGTCAGCGGTCGCCGGCGTCACGCTATGTCTGTCGCTGTACGCCCTGACGTCTGTGCCCGGTGCAGCCCACGCCGCCCCCCTGTCAAATCTGGTGCAGGCCGAAAAGCTTTCCCCGAAACTTACTGAACTGGTCGGTACACTGCTCGGATCGGCTGAATCGATTCGTGGCCTGCCCGCAAAAGGTATTGTCAGGGCCAGGTCGTCGTCGCAGCAGGAACTTGTCACATATATGGATACGCAACTGGATGACCCCGTTGCGAAACGCCAGCTTCAATTGAATCAGAAAATTCTGAAGGTTGTCGGTGCCGTGAAGGCGGACCTGGATATTCTGACGATCCTGCGGTCGTTCATGGTCGAGCAGGTGACCGGGTTCTATGACTGGAAGCAGAAGATTCTGTACATGGCCGACTGGATACCGGAAAACCTGCAATCTTTCACGTTGTTGCATGAACTGACACACGCCCTTCAGGACCAGCATTTCGGGCTTGAACGCCTGCTTGACGCTACCGACGGCGTGTCCGAACCTTATGCCGCCGCCCAGGCTCTGATGGAAGGCGATGCGACGCTGACGACCATATTTAACAGTGCCGGTGGTGCTGTTGACGGTGCATATATTGATTTTGCAGTGAAGACCATAATGTCCGGCGATTCCACAATGCCGGGTCAGGACCAGGACAATGTCCCATCTGTTATCAGTGAATCCCTGATGTTCCCATATACCGACGGGCTGGCTTTTGTTGTCGCTGCGTTCAGGGCCGGGGGCGGAAACTGGTCTGTCGTCAACCGCTTGTATTCGCAACTGCCGCTTTCGACCGAGCAGATTATTCATCCCGATAAGCATCTGTCTGAACACCCTGATTTTCCCAAAGAAGTGCGGGTGCGAGGGATCGCGGACATGGTCGGTTCCAGAACTTTCGCTGGAACTGACATCATGGGCGAGGGCGGGCTTCGCGTGATTCTGCGGGACGTGATGTCCCGCGTCACCGCTGACAAGGCCGCTGCTGGATGGGATGGTGACCGCTACTTTGTCTGGCATGATGAAGCTGGTCTTTCCAGCGCGGTACTGGCGTCTGTCTGGGATTCGCCGGAAGATGCGCGTCAGGCGTCCGAAGCAATCTTAAAGCTTAAAAATCCACCGCAGGCAGTTTCGCATCGCGGTGATCGCATGGTCGCGGTGTGGGCTGGTGACGACAGGAAAGCCGCACTGGCGCTGGCCGGCAAAGTCATGCGCAACATTGAATCTGTCGAAGTGCATACGTGGGAAGAGTGGCTGAAGGAAGCAAAGATTACGGTCAGTATGTCAGCTCGACAACTTCGCTGAGTTCACTGTTCATGCGGAATTCAATCGTCAACGTACGGTCCTGCGCCCAGTAACTGCGGGCCCTTGCAAACCACCACCTGCGTGCCGGGTTTTGAATCCATGGACCCTGAGCCCCTGCAGCAGGCAGCGCATCCCCGGGCGCCCAACCCATCGTCATATATTGAAAGTGGGTCATTTCCTGTTTTGGCATAAGGCCCAGCGCGCAGAACCCGCGTACAGCATTGTTAAGCGGGCTGGCGCAGTCCCATGCATTGCCGACCGGAAGCCACAGGTCCGGCACGGTGTTCAGAACGGGAAAAAAGTCTTCGGTGTTGGCGGCAGTATCGACGTACTGGGAGTACGTCATGAAGTACGTCTCCTGCTTCATCTTTATGTCACCAAGGAAGGCGATAGCTTCCTGGTTGCGGGCTTTCTTCATGTAACTGGTGTAACTGGCGACCGCGACAACGCTTAAGACCCCCAGGATGGCAACCACGAACATCAGTTCTATTAACGTGAAACCGCTTCTGGATTTTGCGGACATTGCCCACCCCCTCAATTGGCCCCTCTTCATTTTAGGTCCGCCGCGCGATGCGGTCAAACATCAACGCATTTTTACAGGCATTTCCATGATTGGCGGGGGAACGTCGTGCTCTTTGGCGGGGGCGATGAGGCGATTACGAAGATTGTACGGCGGTTGCGTACTTCATCAGTTTCATCAGGTGTCGGCACCGCAAGCACGTCTTCGCCAAATCCCTGATAGCACGCACCGATCTTCAGTCCGTTACTGGAAAACCACTGTGAAATTGCCCGTGCGCGCTTTTCTGAAAGTGCCTGATTTGATTCACGGGATCCGACCGTGTCGGTGTAACCGGCAACGTAAAGATTGGCTTTGAAACCGCCACCGAGCTGCGCCAGGGCCGCAAAAACTTTTTCCAGCACAGGACTTAACTTCGGCTCTTCGGCTGGCAGAATGTCCCACTTACCGGATTCAAAATTGACCTCTTTGGAATTGGGAACCTGCACAAAGAAGGGGCTCATCTGGATTCCGTTGTAGAAACCGTACGGGTCGGTGGCGGTCAGAACGACCCGCGTGATGGCGGAGGTCGGTGGTTTGAACTGGATCGTAGTCGGTTGCCCCGGTTCGGATGCCGTCTTGTATTCTTTTGTCAGCAGGTCAACCCCGGATTCGCCGAAAAGCTCCAGATTCACTTTAGCTACGGCTTCGGAACCTGTGAATGTTATTGAACCTTTTTCAAGGTCAACAGTGTCCTGCGTAATCGCGATTTGCATCGGATTGGCCACGACTACGTCAATCTTGAACATTTCCGGTTCTTTCCTTTCAGCCCACGTCAGCTCGATCTTGTACTCATGCTTGCCAGGTTCCTGATCAAATGTCAGTTCCTGCTGTTTGCCATAGCGAATCAGCGCCGATTTCAATGTCTTAACCTGATTGTCGTCCCTGGTCAGTTTGACAACCACGTTCTTCAAGTTTGAATTTGCGGTAATGATAATTGCAGGTTTTTCCTGGCCTTTCAGGACCCTGGTGCGGAAATTGATGTCATAGGATTCCTGCGCGTTCGCCCGGATCTGGATGCCCAGAAGCAGGACCGCGATAGTCAGGATCGGCATGGCGATGCTGAATGCCATGTATGAAATCCAGTAGCGTTCAATCTTGTGTGGCCCGATTTTGTAGTAGCTGACTTCGTCACTCATAACTATCTCCAATGTATATTCAGGTCGGTTTATGTGCGGTATCTGCCGCGACGACGGTAAATTATCGGAAGCATGGCAAGAATTACAAGCCCGATGAAAACTGCTGGGTTGACGGCAACGTTTCGGTGCGGGCCGCCCACCGCGCTGCAACCGGTGTCCTCAACTTCAATCAACCCCGCCCAGTCGGTGCCGTAAAGACCGCATATACCGGCTTCGTCATCCGGCCCCAGAGTCTGCTTTGACGTCTCTCCGGGACTGGCTTGGTAGTACATTGTCTGTTCCCAGTATACCGGCGTCTCGATGCCGGCATGGTTCAGCCCGAGGACGTGGCCCAGCTCGTGCGTCAGTGTGTTCTGGATATCCAGCCGGTCTTCCTGTCCCGAAGTGCCGAACAGAAAAGCGGTGTCATTGAATTCGACGGCGAAACTTCTGATTTCGCCTGTGTTTTTGACGTGGAACATCGTTGAAAGGGCGATTGTAAGCGACGTGTCGTAAGGTTGGTCGTCGGTTCGGCTGTCTTCCCATTCATCCTCATTTTCAAAAATGACGATGTTGTTGCCGCTTCTGTTACCGGCGCGATCAGTGTTCATCGCGTCAACCTTTGAAACCTCGCCCATGTTTATAAAGGTCGAGTGCAGGCAGTCGATGCTGTTCCATGTATCCAGTGAATTGTTGATTGCCTGCAGTGCGTCGGCGTGCGGCACGTCGCGTGTCAGGTTTTTTTCCGTTACAAGCTGGACTTCGTCCTGATACCAGCGCAGCGGAAACTGCTCGCCGCCCGACGATTTGGTTTCGTAAAACGTGTAGCCACTTAAAAACAAAGAAGAAATCAGCAGGGCAGGGGCTATGAAACGATTCATTTGACCCCCTGATTTGCCGATGATTTTACGGTCCGCGCCCGAACTGCATTAATCAGGCTTTGCAGATCAAGTGAATCAGGTTCGGCCGTTCCCGAACTTCTGGCCTTCACTTCCTGCTGCACATATCCGTGTACGATCGGTCTGTCTGCCACAGTCCTGTCGATGCGGAACGCCCCGACCGCCATTCCCGTTACATGGAAGAAGCTTCGGTCCGCAGTCGCCCCGGTCCCCGGACGTTTCAGGAAAAGCACAACTTCATCGCCTGTCTGGTACACAGGGACTCCGGTGACGACCTCGCCGTCGTTGCCGACCGTGCCACCCGGGAACGTGATCCGCACAGTACGATCAGTCCTGTCGTCCGTATAATCAGCAATAATTTCAATAACTTCGACCTGGTAATCTGTTACAATCCGGCCCGACCCTGTAAGCCTGCGACAGTCTGATGAAGTCACCCGACCACGGATAACGGCTGATGACAGGTCGGTAAGCTCGGCCATGGAAGGCACACTGAAAGTCGAGGCGTCAGCCGCTGTCGGACCAGCCACGGTCAGCGCAACCGCGATAATCCCGGCCGCAAAAACACTGAAGTTCAGCGCGACACGATGTCCTGATTGTTGTTTTTGATTCATCTGCGGATTTCGCCGTTCCCGGTAAGATTCTGACGGCAAGTATAGTGATACTGCGGGCAGTTGTACCAGTCAAAGACACACAATTCTGATTAAATATTGGTCAAGCCTGATCGTAAGGAAACGCGATGACGTCATGGATGGATGCCGCCCCGCATGCCAGCATCACTACGCGGTCAAAGCCGAGCGCGGTCCCGGCGCATACCGGCAGGCCGTCACGCAGCATTGATACGTAGCGTTCATCAATCGGATACCGGGGCAGTCCAAGGCGGTCGCGTTCAGCCAGATCGATGCGGCACCGCTCCAGGTATTCGTCAGCGTCGGCCAGTTCGGAAAAGCCGTTGGCCAGTTCAAGGCCACCGCAGTACAATTCAAAACGCTCTGCAACACGTGGATCCGACTCTTTTTTTCGGGCAAGTGACGCCTGGTCTGCCGGGTATTCTGTCAGGAATTCGGGGTCGTGTTTTCCAAGGTGGTCATCCAGAAAATCCACGGCGATGCGGTCACGTTCTTCCAGCGTCAGGTCAAACGGCGATGGCTGGCCAATTTCGGCGAAAGCCTGCTCCATCGTGACCCGCCTGAAAGGCTTATCCAGACTGATCGGCCCGCGTCCGCCCCGGACCGCCGGAAATTCAAGCTGTCCCGAAATACCGTGCGCGATGTGACGCAGCAAAGCTTCGCAGTCGTCCATTATGGTGCTGTAGTCGCAGCCCCTGCGGTACCACTCGACCATCGAAAATTCCGGGTTGTGCCTGTCGCCGCGTTCGCCGTCGCGGAACGCTCTGGTCAACTGAAATATGCGGTCAAAACCGACCGCCGTCAGTCGTTTCATGTGGAATTCCGGGCTGGTAGTCAGGTACATCGTCTGGTTCATAACCGTCGTCGGCATAGCTGCCAGATGGGTTTCGACGCCGGGCGATGTACATACGATGGGCGTTTCAACTTCGACGAAGCCGCGCAGACGGAAAAATTCGCGCAGCAGCTCAAGGCAGCGCGATCGCGTCAGAATATTGTTGAAAAGCGTTGATTGACGTTCGTGAAATCGGACGTGGTCTGACATTATGGCGGTCTGCTACTTCTTTACGCGTTCAACGTACGAACCGTCACGCGTATCGACCTTGATGACGTCGCCCAGGTTGATGAACAGCGGAACCTGAATTTCGGCACCGGTCATGATCTGGGCAGGCTTGGTGCCGCCGGTCGCCGTGTCGCCTTTCATACCAGGTTCGGTGTACGTGATTTCGGCTTCAATGAAAGTCTGCAGTTCGACGTTCAGCGGGGCGCCTTCATAAAGCAGAATTGTGACCTGCATATTTTCAATCAGGAACTTTCTGCAATCGCCCAGAACTTCACCGGAAATCAGGATCTGCTCGAAGTTTTCCTGTTCCATGAAATAGTAGTTCTGCGTGTCGCAGTACAGGTACTGAGCCTTGTGTTCTTCAAGGTCACACTCTTCCAGCTTTTCACCGGTCTTGAACGTTCTGTCCAGCGCCTGTCCGGTTTTCAGATTCTTCAGGCGAACGCGCGTGAAGGCAGTGCCCTTGCCGGGCTTTACAAACTGGAAGTCAACGACCACCCACGGGTCGCGATCCATCTTAACTTTAAGACCTTTGTGAATATCAGACGTTTCGTACATGCTTTACTCCAGCCGTTAAGAACCTGAAAAACCGGCAGTTTTATACCTGAGTCCGTAAAATTTGGCAACCCGGCAATTTGTTTCAGGGAATGACTATCAGAACCCGGAATCGTTTGCCGTCCCAAGTTCCTTTGGTAGACAGCACTTTTTGTACTTTTTGCCACTGCCGCACGGGCATGGGTCGTTGCGTCCGGCGCGCGGGGTAAATCCACTGCCGTGTGCCACAGCTTCCTGAGCGTTCGAGGCTGATGAACCAGAATTTGACTGGTCGCCCTGACTGCCATCTGCAGGCAACTGGCCGCGTCCATAGTGCATCGCGACGTTGCGGCGAAGGCGGCGCAGCGAATCGACATCCGCAGGCCCTTGAATCTCGACGCGGAACATCGTTTCGACGATTGACTGGTCAATCAGGTCAAGAAGCTGCTTGAAAAGTTCGAAGCCTTCGCGCTTGTAGATGACCTTCGGGTCTTTCTGAGCGTACGCTTCAAGGTGTACGCCTTCCTTCAGGTGGTCCATCGCGTACAGGTGATTTTTCCAGTGAGTATCAATGGTTCGCAGGTAGCGTTCGCGTTCATACGCCCTGAACCCTTCAATCATGCGGCGTTCAATCTCGGCGCGGTCGGCAGCCCATGCATCGCGGTCAAAATCGGGTGTAATAATGTCAGGTTCGGGAAGCCGGACATCAAGCGCCCTTTTGACTGATTCCGCCGTTTTGTTTTCGTAAGCCTCGCGCAGCATCACGACAAGACGGTCGGCCGTCGTGCCCGAATCGGCGCCAAGTTCTTCCGGATCAACCTTCACACGCAGGCTGCTCTTAATCTCGGCGGCCAGGCCTTCGAAGTCCCATTCTTCACGGTTGGAACCTTCGGGACAGAACGTGTCCATCAATATCCAGGCGACCTGCTCGACAGCATCCATAATCATTTTATGGACTTCGCGGCCATCAAGGACCCGGTTGCGCAGACCGTAGATAGTCTGACGCTGCTGGTTCATGACGTCGTCGTATTCAAGCAGATTTTTACGGATGTCGAAGTTGCGGCCTTCAACCCGTTTCTGGGCGCCTTCAATGGCTTTGGTAACCCATTTATGGACGATCGGTTCGTTATCCGGGACCGACAGGCGGTCCATGATGTTTTTGATCTGGTCGCCACCGAAGATGCGCATCAGGTCGTCGTCAAGCGACAGGAAGAACAGCGAAGCGCCCGGGTCGCCCTGACGTCCCGCACGGCCGCGAAGCTGATTGTCAACGCGGCGCGATTCGTGACGTTCGGTACCGATGATGTAAAGGCCGCCGGCAGCAAGCACCTGTTCACGTTCGCGCAGGCAGATCGGGCGGTAAACTTCGACCAGTTCGGCAAATTTGTCGCTTTCGTCGGATTCGACCTGCGTACGCGCAAGCGCCTCGGGATTTCCGCCCAGAACGATGTCGGTACCTCGACCGGCCATGTTGGTGGAAATTGTGACTGCGTCCTTGCGACCGGCCTGAGCGATGATTTGCGCTTCCAGCATGTGGTTCTTGGCGTTCAGGACGTGGTGCGGGATCTTTTCATGCTTCAGAAGTCTGCTGACCAGTTCTGATTTTTCAACTGACGTGGTACCGACCAGGACAGGCTGCCCGCGGCCGTAACATTCCTTTATCTGTTCCAGCACGGCCATGAATTTGGCGCGGTCGTTTTTGAAAACCAGGTCTTCACTGTCAATTCGGCCATTGACCCTGTTGGTCGGGACGACAAGGACGTCAAGGTCATAAATCCTTGCGAATTCTTCGGCTTCCGTATCTGCCGTACCGGTCATTCCAGCCAGTTTGTTGTACATTCTGAACAGATTCTGGAATGTGACGGTCGCCAGAGTCTGGTTTTCATTTTCAATCTGCATGCCTTCTTTGGCTTCAACCGCCTGGTGCAGCCCGTCGCTCCAGCGCCTTCCCGGCATCTTTCGGCCGGTGAATTCGTCAACGATGATGATCTTTCCTTCCTCGATCACGTAGTTGACGTCACGCTTGAACAGCGTGTGAGCCTTGAGCGCCTGATAGACATGGTGGACCAGTTCGACGTTTTCCCCGTCGTACAGGTTCTTCACGGACAGTCGTTTTTCAACTTTGTCCACGCCTGATTCGGTAAGCGAAACCGCTGACGATTTTTCATCGACGACGTAGTCTTCATCACGGCGCAGCATCGGGACGATCGCGTTGACCTTGTAATAGACGTCGGAAGACTCTTCAGCCGGTCCGGAAATGATCAGCGGGGTACGCGCTTCATCGATCAGGATGGAGTCAACTTCATCGACGATGGCGTAGTGGAACGTCTTGACCTGTTCGCCTTTCTTCGGGTACGGGAAATGGCGGTGAACCATGTCTTCCAGGGAAAACTTCATGTTATCCCGAAGATAGTCAAAGCCGAATTCGTTGTTGGTTCCGTAGGTTATGTCTGCCGCGTACGCCTGCTGACGCTGTCTGTCGGACAGGCCGTGAACGATGACGCCGACGCTCATGCCAAGCGCGTTGTAGATTTTGCCCATCCATTCGGAGTCGCGCTTTGCCAGGTAATCATTGACTGTAACAAGGTGCGCGCCCATGCCTCTTTCAGGATCTTTGGCGTCCGGTTCAAGCGCGTTCAGGAAAAGTGCCGATGTTGCGACCAGCGTCTTTCCTTCACCTGTCTTCATTTCAGCAATCTGGCCGCGATGCAGGGCGATACCGCCGATCATCTGGACATCATAATGGCGCATTCCGGTCGTGCGGACTGATGCCTCGCGGCAGGCAGCAAACGCTTCCGGCAGAATGTCGTCAAGCGTTTCACCGTCAGCAAGACGTTTTCGCAGCGCCATGGTCATGCCGCGAAGCTGGTCATCCGACATCGCCTGGAAGTCAGGTTCCAAAGAATTAATGCGGTCCACTATGGGACGCATGGCCTTAAGATCACGTTCGTTTTTTGTGCCGAACATCTTGCGGAAAAAATTTTTCATCGGTACTCCACAGGTGCACTTTCCCGAAATGCGGGCGGCGCATTTTATCACAAGGCGGCTGCCAGTCTTCACTAAAGTAGGGATTGATTGCTTTCAGGCAAGGGGATTTTTCTGTCAGAACTGAAAATAGCAGTAAAATTCAGCCACTATTCAATGATGCTGCTAAAATTGCGGCGTGGATCAGGTTTTGACTTGAACGGAGGTCTGCTGTGGACAGGAACTATCACACTGAATCTGAAGACCCGACGGTTGAATCTTCGGAAAAGAAATCGCCGGACGGGATGCTTGTTGAACTGGCCAAAAAGGCCCTCGTGACGTCTGTGACCAGAATCCTTGAAACCGAAGGTTTTGTAAGGGAAATGGTCAAGGCAGTGACCCGCGAGGTGGCAGGTTATGTCATCCGCGAGATTGAAGGTCTGCGCCAGGAAGTTGTCGAGCAGGCCGGCAGCCAGCTCGGTTCGTATCTGGACAGAATTGATCTGGCGAAAGAGGCCAGAAAGACCCTGGACGGCCTGTCTTTTGACGTGAATATCAAGGTCAAAATCAAGGATGACCACGTTGACGTCAGCAGCATCAAGGATGGAACTACCAACCGTACTGCTGGAAAACGCAAGACTGTCTGATTGCCTGAAGCTTAAGTCGCCGGTCGTTGTGATTGTCGAACGTTGTGGCTGCCAGCCGTTGTGACCGCCTGTCTGTAACTATCTGCCTGTAACGATCCGCACTGCGCCTGCGTCCGGAACTGACAGAGGATGCAGCGCCCTTATCATCTCGATTGCTTCGGCGGCGTCCAGATCGTGCTTTTTACCAAGATATGCCGCCACGACCGACGGGGACCTGTTCATTCCAAGGGCGCAGTGGACATACACCTGCCGTCCTTCTGAAAGCAGCGATTCTATAAGGCTGACCGCATGTGCAATTGCGTTTTTCAGGCTTGATGCGTTGAAGTCTTCGACCGGGACGCGGTGGGCATTCAGGTTCAGTGAAGTGTAAAACCTGAAAGATATCGTCGGGTTAATGCCACGGCTGGCGTCTTCAGCTTCGGTTCGCATGGAAAGTACATCGGTTATGCCAAGGTTTTTAAGGACTTTGAAGTCTTCAGGTGCCAGGGGCGCACTGCCCAGCCACAATCCTTCTTCAATCTTATCTGGCGAAAAGAGTCGATTCATGCCCGGATTGTACCGTTCGGCCCCGTAATTTGTACAGCACGTTGCCCGGAATTTCGATGCAGGATCAATGTACGATGGTCCATGTTCTTGACAGAACTCGTCTGATTAATGATGATCCGGCCCGGCAGGGAAGATAATTTTTTCCCGTGTTGCAATATTCCTGACTTGCGTGAGGTTTTTCCATGGCAATGAAGATCACTGATGACTGTGTCTGCTGCGGCTCCTGCGTTGATGAATGTGATGTCAACAATGCAATCTCCGAAGGCGACATGCTGTACGTAATCGACCCGAAGAAGTGCACCGAGTGCGCCGAAGTCGGTGGCGAGCCGAAGTGCGTTCCTGTTTGCGCGACGGAAGCAATCGTCAAGGCTTGATAAAAGCCTGTCCAAAAAACATTTGACCCCGTTCCGCTGATGCGGGGCGGGGTTTTTTGTTTCCGGCCTGTGTGGTTGTCTGTATTATTTTCATCAGTGTTCGCGGTATATTTCCCGGGTGATGCAATCAAGGGGTGATGAATTGATCAAAATTATTGCATATCGCCATTTCAGGTACCTGCCGGTTCTGGTAATGACGATGGCTGTCGCCTGCGGCGTGCTTTCATGCAGGTCCGTCAATCACAAACTCGGTATTGTAGAGACGATCAAGAACCCGGTTTCAGGTACGCCGGAGTGGGTGATGCAGCAGGCAATGGCCGCTGCGGTCAATCCCGACGTGATGGCCGGTTGGAATGAAATCCTGAAGGTAATTCATTCTGAAGAAAAGGCGTCGCCGGCCCGCATGAACGAATGGCGCGAGTATGGGTACAGATACATGAGGGTGGCTGTTCCCGGAATGCTGGTTGACAAGACTGCCGTAACGTACCGCCTTGTTGATCGGCGGGAAAATGAACGGGACTTGATTATGATAGTGGAACGTCCGGGAACTGTTCAGGGAACCGACTCATGTCAGTTGCGTCATGATAAGGAAGCTGGCGGTCAGTGGCGTCTTTTTGGTCGTTGTTTTGGTTGGTGAGTGACCGGGCTGGAGGGTGCTGATGAATTCTGACAGTGTTGGTGGCGGAGCTGTGACTGTTGAAGAAGCGGGAACTGGCAGGATGCTGGCCTATTCCAGCGGTAGTTTTCCGGTCGGTATGTTGCTTCTGGCGATTTCGGTCTGGTTGATGCGCCTGTACTGTCCGACGCCCGATGAAGTCGAGCAGGGCCGCAAGCTGCTGGTTGACCCGGCTGTCTTCGGAATGATTTCCGCAATCGTGATGTTGTTTGGTGCGGTCGCTGATCCGCTGGTCGGATTCTATTCTGACAAGCTGACCGGCAGTCGTGGCAGAAGAATGCCATTCATCAAGATCGGGCTGTTTTTCCTGCTTGCGTCGTTCATGCTGGTGTGGTTTCCGCCACTGGCAGGCCTGAATGGCAGCGAGACCGGTTGGCTTAACCTCTTCAAGAACGCGTTCAGTCTGGACTTCAATATCGGTGCGCCGACGATTATCAATGCCGCCTGGTTGACGGCAATGCTGCTGGTGCTGCACGTGTCGTTCACCGTCGTAGTAAACCCATATCTGGCTTTGATGCCTGAAATATGGGAGTCCGAAAAGGGCCGTATCCGTGTTTCCATCTGGATGTCGATATTCGGCGCCCTGGCCCAGATTTTTGTGTTCGTGGTGTTCGGGCCGATGATCAGCAGTTACATGGATGGCGGCGGGACATTCCTTGGTTTTGCCGTTCAGGACGGGTTTAAGCTGGCTGCCGTGATCGGGACGATTTTGACCTTCGTCGCGTTTCTGCCGGTTGTCATTGCGATTCGCGAAAGGCCGCATTCGGCACAGAAGGACGTTCCTTACGGTCTGATGAAGGCGTGCTGGGAGACGCTTCGCAATCCTGCGTTCATGCCATATATCATTGCCGGTGCAATGCTTTACGGCGCTCAGTTCATGGTGCAGGCCGCGCTTCCCTACGTCGTGGCCACGCAGGTAGTAAATCAGACTTCGTCATTTGCCCCGATGAACTGGGTTCTTTCGCAGGGACCTGACACGATTTCCGGCTTGATGTTGCTGGGGTTGGTCGTGTTTTCCATCGGGTTCTACCCTCTGGTCGACAAGCTGGCCGCAAAGTACAGAAGAAAGACGCTGATGATGATCAGTCTGGCGTTTTTTGCCATATGTATTCCGCTGGTTACGTTGTCTGGTCGTATGGGGATTCCGGCCCACTACCAGCTTATGGTCGTGTGTCTGTTGATTTCCCCAGGACTGGCGCTGTGTCTGGTCGTTCCCAGGGCCATCCTGGCAGATATCATGGATCTTGACACCGAGCGCACCGGTTACAGGCGTGAAGCCATGTACAACGGCATGGAAGGTCTGCTGCAGAAGATTGCCGGCGGTCTGGCGCTGATGTTCCAGGGTTTCCTGTTTTCGACGTTCGGTTACAGCACAGAAAAGCCCTGGGGAATAGTGTTGGCGGGCTTCACCGCCTCTGTCATGTCCATCATCGGTATCGTAGCCTTCACGAAGTATCCAATCCAAAAATAGTTGGGGAAGGGTTAGATCAACGAAGTGCTGAAGTAGCGTTCGGCGCGGTCGGCCAGGATTGTGACGACGTTGCGGCAGCCGTCGGCGAAGTGTTTGGCGACCCAGACGTTGGCGCCCGATGAGGTGCCGACCAGGATGCCGTATTTTTTGGCAAGCAATCTGGCCATATCAATGGCGTCTTCGTCGGAAACTGTCATGACCATGTCGATGTACTTGCGGTCAACTACGCCGGGTACGAAACCGTCGCCGATGCCCTGGATCGTGTGAAGCCCCGGTTCCTTGCCAAGAAGGGCTGAGTTGTTTCTGGGTTCAATCGCCACGATCTGGACGTTCGGGTTCTTTTCGCGCAGATACTTGCCAACGCCCATCAAGGTGCCGCCGCTGCCGACGCCCGCCACAAACACGTCAACCTTGCCGTTGCACTGGTGCCAGATTTCCGGGCCGGTCGTTCTGTAGTGGGCTTCCGGATTGTTCGGGTTCGTGAACTGGCCGGGATTGTAGTGGTTCGGTATTTCGATTTTCAGCTCTTCAAGCCTGGCGTTCGCGCCTGAAATGCTGTCATCCGCAGGCGTCAGAACCAGCTCAGCGCCAAGTGCCCGGATTATCTTCTTTCTTTCGTCGCTCATGTTTTCGGGCATGACGATGATCACGCGGTATCCTTTCTGGACGCCGACCATGCTGATCCCGATGCCCGTGTTGCCGGATGTGGCTTCGATGATGGTCATTCCCGGCTTCAGTTCGCCTTCCAGTTCGGCCTGCTGAATCATGTGGAGGGCAATTCTGTCCTTCACGCTGCCGCCGATGTTCAGAAATTCGGCTTTGGCAAGAACGTCGCCAAAAGCCAGGCCCGGGATGCGGATCATTGGTGTATTTCCAATCAAATCAAGGGCATTGACAGGTTTGTCGATCATTTTTTTAAGTTCCTTTTTTAATCTTTGAAATTGTACGGACAATTTCGTAACGCCGGAATATCCGCTAAAACTGGTATCAAATCAACAAAATTTCACCGGCATACCTGGTAAATAAATGACAGAAATCAATGGTTTTGACTTGTTTCACCCGTGGTTTTGCCCCCGAGTCTGCTTCCGCCCCACGGTGCTATCTTCATTGTGTGGGTTCCAGCACCGGCCACCGTGTGCCACAGCACCGCGTCTGTTCTGCCCGGCATCAGTCCTGCTGAACCATCGGAAATATCAATTGTGAACCGGGGCGCATCACTGGCCGGATCATCCCGGTAAAGCGAATTCACAGGCAGGTAAACGGTAGTTTCAGGTACCTCGCGCGGGCGAACCTCGCCGTCTTGAAAAGATAGAACGAACACATCTGAAACGCCCGTGAAGCCAGGTCTGCCTGTTTTGGAACTTGCGGAAACTGGCGACCCGGAACTTGCCGACCCGGAAACTGGCGACGCGGATTTGGTTGCGGCAGGTTTTGTTTCGGCACTGTCGTTGGCGTCTGGCATCGACAACCTGTCAAAGCCAAATGATATCATGTGCCCGGCCACGGCCTCGGGGTATGGCCTGGCCAGTAACTCGCGCTTCGGAATCTCTTGATTTGTAAGCAGTTTCTTCTGTATTTCAATGTCTGAGTAGTTGACCAGAAACGATCGTCCCCGCGACTCAATTCCTGAAATCGTTTGAAGCCACTCAGAATCAGGTCCGACCGGAATATGTCTGTAAGCGAACACACCAGAAGGTAGCGTGACCATTAATCCCACAGGGAAATCAAGGGCTTTGGGCGGCACCAGTTCAATTAAAGTGGCAGTGCCTGCGGTTGATGACATCGCTGCTGGCGCCATGCCAGTGAAGAACAGTGCCGGGCTGTCGACGGCCCGGACGTGGTTGACAAATCTGTCAGTGAATTCGGTCCACGCTACTGTGCACTTCGACTCGGTCATATCAGTCGGACACTCAAGGCTTTCGGTTATCCCGTAACCGATTACTGAAGAAGAACCGGCTATGACTTCGCCAACCTTGGTCCAGGCCCGTATCAGATGATCTTGAAGTGCCAGATTATCAGGTGTCCATGAAGCGTCCATCAAGTCCAGGCGGAACCGTTTGACGGCCTCGATATCGCCGGCGGATACCGGCAGAACTTCAGTGGCTGCCCCGGGTACTGTTTTGATCGTACTGCACTTTCCGTCCCTCAGCGCTTCCGGTGCCTGTCTGAAAGCCCACAGAGGTGCATCCGGGATGCCGGGACATGCCGTGTTGATTGACCACGGAGTTGTGTTTTCCAGTATGACACTTATGCCCGCTGCAGCCGCACCGTCCAGAAACCTGCGAATACCAAGAACGGTGTCAACCGACACCTGCATCGGGGCCGGCTCAATATCCTGCCAGCGTACAGGGACCCTGATCAGATTTATGCCCTGTTGCCGCCAGGCCGCGAAAGCAGGCAGCGGGCCTTCCAGCGACCAGTCAGGCGACTGTGAAAGTGCGATGCCCTGGAAATGCAGTGCGCGGTTTGCATTGTCAACCAGGCCACCCGGAATCAAGTTTATGTCAGCGATCCTGATGCGATCGCCCGAAGGGTCGAATTTCCCGGGGGGCGCATACCAGGGAACGCGCTTGTCAGGCTCGGCTGTGGTGTCATGGCGCATCGCGGAAACGATCGACTGGGGCCACTTCATGATGATCGCGACCGCCACCAGACAGGCAAGTCCGATAATGGCGACAATCAGCAGGTTCTTTTTTTTCTTCATTTCCAGACGCCCCCGACGAACCACCGGCTTCCGTAAGGTCCATGAAGCCGTTTTCAAAACAACTGCTAAGATACCAGCATCAGGGCATTTATCTCAATCAGGATTAACACCGGCGTTGACTACCGTCCAGCAGTCCGTACACTTCATGGAACGCAAGCGCCCCTGCGCATGACCTTGAACGATGGGGATGGAAGTGATGACAGACCTTGAAACGTATCGCCAGATGTACACGTCAGAACGGGTTGATTTGGAAACTGAACGGCTGCACAGCTTCCTGAAAAACGTTGGGTGGACCGTGCCGGAGTGCCGTCATATAGCCCCGATGACGCTAAGAATTAAAGAACTTGCTGCGCAGAAGAACGCAATAATTCTGGGGCATTCGTACGTTACTCCGGATGTGCTTTTCGGGGTTGCTGACGAGCGCGGGGATTCCCTCGGGCTGTCGCAGATCGCCCGAGATACGCCGGCAGATGTGATCGTTTTCTGTGGTGTCCGCTTCATGGGCGAAACCGCGAAAATTTTGTCCCCGAACAAGACTGTCCTGTTGCCGGCGCCCAATGCCGGATGTTCTTTAAGCGAGGGTATTACCGCAGCCGACGTGAAAAAGCTGCGTGCGCAGTATCCCGACGCCGGGGTCGTCTGTTACGTCAATACGACGGCCGAAGTGAAGGCGGAATGTGATGCCTGCTGCACGTCAGCCAATGTCCTTGCCGTTATTGAATCGATGCCGCAACGTCGCATCGTGTTTGTGCCTGACCGCAACATGGCGGCGAATCTGCGGACCATGACATCAAAGGAAATCATTTCTTATGACGGCGGATGCATCGTTCATGAACGTTTGAAGCCTGAACATATAGCCGCCCTGAAGTTGAAGGCGGGGCCGGACTCGTGCGTGATGGTTCACACCGAATCGCCGCCGGATGTCGTTGCAATGGCCGATGTTCCGGGTGGCACAGGTGACATGGTTAACGCTGTCAAGTCGGGGAAATGGAAGTCTTTTGTGGTCGTCACGGAAGACGGAATGACCGACAGGTTCAGGGTTGAATATCCGCACCTGAATTTCACGTCGATTGCCACCGTTTGCCCGCATATGAAGATGGTCAGTCTTCAGGGTGTCCTGGATGTCCTGCAGAATCCGACCCCCGAGCAGACGGTTCAGATAGCTGAAAATGTCCGGGTTAAGGCGCTGCAAGCCATTGAAAAGATGTTTGAATATTCGAAGGCCGGGGCGCGTGCGGATCGGCCGCATTCAAACACAGGCGACCTTGCCGGTAACGCTTGAGGTCGGATCAGGCCTCTGAGGTCGGATCAGGCTTCTTCAAGCAGCGGGCGCAGTTTCTTTTCAAGCGCTTCTTCCAGTTGCTTGCGAACCAGCGATTCGAACATGAAGGACAGTTCAACATCGGCCTTTAATTCTTTGTCGAACAGATTGATTTCAGCCCGGGCACCGCTGGTCGTCAGCAGGAACGATGTCGGTGAAACGACCTGCAGGTCCATGTAATACTTCTTGCACAGTACATCCAGGAACGGTCTGACCTTCACTGCTGCCGTTGCCGCGTCATGATTGTGGGAAAACACGTATTCTTTTTTTGCCATGTCAGGCTCCTTTTTGAATCACCGTTGAAGGTTAATCTGGAATCAGATGTTTTTGCCAATTTTTCGACATTTTTGTCGTGAATATGGCGTTTGAACAGGGTGTGTGGCTCGACGAACGGCTAAATCGGCCTATAATAATCCGGCGACGATTTCTGGAGGCACATATGTCTGGCTTCAGGCCGGATCTCGGCGGTTTTGCAAAATCTATTACTGATCGATTCACTGCTGTCGGCAAAGGGCCGTTTTCACACGTTTCAGATGAAGACTGGTACGACTGGAAGTGGCAGATGCGCAATCGCATCACCGACATTAACGAACTTGGCAAATACATCAATTTAAGTCCTGATGAAATTCTGGGTGCTGAAGCCGGTCTCGACGTCTTCAAGATTGGCATCACGCCGTATTTTGTGGCGTTGATGGATAAGGACGACCCGAACTGTCCCGTCAGGCTGCAGGCGACCCCGCGTCCGCAGGAAATGATTGAACATTCGTCAGATATGGATGACCCACTGGCTGAAGAGCGCGACATGCCTGTCATGGGTTTGACCCATCGTTACCCTGACCGGGTTTTGATGTACATGACCCAGGAATGTGCGATGTTCTGCCGCCATTGCACCCGCAAGCGCAAAGTCGCGGATCCCCACACGGCTGCTGATGATGATCAGATTCAGGCAGGCATAGATTACATCGCCAGGACGCCGGTCGTCAGGGACGTCATCATTTCGGGTGGCGATGCCCTGGCTGTGTCCGACGAACGTCTGGAAGCGATTGTTTCGGCCATCAGGGCTATTCCGCACGTCGAAATTATCAGAATTGGCACCAGAATGCCGGTGTCACTGCCGATGCGAATAACCGACGAGCTTCTGGCGATGCTGAAGAAGTATCACCCGATATATTTGAACACTCATTTCAACCATCCTCGTGAATGTACGGCCGAGTCATTTACGGCCTGCGCCAGAATTGCTGATGCCGGGATTCCGATCGGTAACCAGACAGTTCTGCTTAAAGGTATCAATGACAAGGCCGAGACCATCATGAAGCTGAATCACACGCTTCTGATGATGCGCGTCAGACCTTACTACATCTTCCAGTGTGACCCGACGTACGGTAATTATCAT
Organism: uncultured Anaeromyxobacteraceae bacterium; assembly: GCA_964522105.1. Taxonomy (GTDB): domain Bacteria; phylum Myxococcota_A; class UBA9042; order DTJE01; family DTJE01; genus JAGOFO01. The sequence goes on along the minus strand of CAZFVA010000011.1, from coordinate 25,336 downwards.
TTCAGGACCAGCGTATCTAAAGGTATTGAAATTATTAAGGCTTTGCGTGGCTGGACCAGCGGTCTTGCCGTGCCTTATTACGTCATTGACTGCCCGGGCGGCGGCGGTAAGGTTCCGATTATTCCGGACTATGTGAAGTCGTGGGAAGGTCGCGAACTGGTCGTTCGTAATTTCCGTGGTGATGAATATACTTACGTCGAGCCACGTGAAGATAACGTGGAACCGCGCAAAGAATAGTTTTTTCAGGCCGTTATGCGGCGTTGTTGATTGGTTTTACCTGACCAGAGGTGTTTAAGATGACTTCCGTGAAGATTCAAAGAATGTTGACGGTGCTTGTCGTTGTCCTGTTTGTAATGGCCGGTTTTGCGGGCTGCAAAAGGCCGGCGCGGGTCGTTCTTTCAAAGGACCAGCGGGTCAGAATTCAGGAAAACATCCTGAAGGAAGCCCCGACGCCGAAGCATCTGGTCAACGCCAATTTTGGCGACAATATCGTCCTGCTTGGCGTGGATATGGAACCTGAAAATCCATCGCCCGGTCAGGAAGTCAAACTGACATGGTACTGGCAGTGCAAACGTGCCGTTGAGCCCGGTTGGAAGATTTTTGTGCATCTGGAACTGCCGAAGGGCAAGCGGATGGGCCTTGATCATGTGCCGGTTGGCGAGTTGTTCCCGATGGACCAGTGGGAGCCCGGCCAGTACATTCGTGACGTCCAGACGTTCCGGCTTGAATCGAAGCTTGATCCGGGCAAGGGTCTTGTATGGGCCGGTCTGTACAGCGTTGATGTTTATGAAGCGCGTGGCAGCGGCGAACGCATGATTCTGGTCAACACGAAAGACGTCAAGAATGACGGCGAAAATCGTGTTTTTGTTCATGAATTTGTGCTTGGGCGCGCGATCGAGCCGAAGCCTGAAGCTGAAGGCGCTGAAAAGTCAGAAAAGGACCTGCGCCTGACTGTGCCCCCGATAACTGGTGCCCCGATTGTGATTGATGGTGCGATGGACGAGGACTCGTGGAAGAACGCCGCAGTCATTGGTCGCTTGACCGATGCTTTCGGAACCGCGATTAACGGCGAAGAAATGACGTCAGTCAGGGTCCTGCATGACAATGATTTCATATACTTCGGGATTTCTGCGACTGACCTGTCCATCGAAGCCACGTTCAAAAATCGCGACGATCAGCTGTGGACTCAGGACGTGTTTGAAATCTACCTTGACGGTGGCCTTGACGGAAAAGACTACCTCGAGATGCAGTTTTCGCCTGCCAACGTGATATTTGATGCCCTGTTTGCTTCGCATCGCAGCCCCGAGTGGAAGGAAGCCATGAAGCATACCGTTGCCGGGCTTGAGTCTGCGGTGAAGATTGATGGAACGTTGAATCAGAAAGGCGATCGCGACAAGGGATGGACGATGGAAATCAAGATTCCGGCGTCTTCAGTCCCCGGTCTTGCAAACCTTGATACCGGAACCGAAGTCCGCGCCAATTTCTTCAGAATGAACATGCAGGACGGCGAGATGGGACGTGCCCACGCCTGGGGTCCCGGTGGCCGCGATTTCCACGACCTGGCAAAGATGGGCGTGATGGTCTTCACGAACGGTGTACCGGTCGTGGCTGCAAAGAAGGCGGCAGAACCGCAATGAACGATGGCGACAGAACCGGCCTGGCATTTCAGGAAGTTGTTGCGATTATGAAGCGGTTGAGGGCACCAGATGGATGCCCGTGGGACCGTGAACAGAATCTTAAGTCCCTGAAAGCATACGTGATTGAAGAAGCCTACGAAGTGGTCGAGGCCATTGATTCGGGTCGGCCCGATTCCCTGCGTGAAGAGCTTGGCGACCTGCTTCTTCAGGTCGTGTTTCAGGCTCAGATTATGGAAGAAGAGGGCGTCTTTGATGCCGCAGATGTCTGCCGCGGGCTGGTTGATAAACTGGTCGCAAGGCATCCGCACGTTTTCGGCGACGTTGAAAACAACGGCAGCACCGGTGATGTGCTTAAGCGCTGGGAAGGATTCAAGAAAAAGGCCGGTCGCGGGCTGCTGGACGGCGTGCCGACTAACCTGCCTGCACTGTTGATGGCGATGCGGATTTCAGACAAGGCCGGGAATGTCGGCTTTGAGTGGCCCGAGCCTGTCGGCGCGCTGGAAAAGCTGGAAGAAGAAATTGCCGAGCTGCGGGAAGCGTTCGAGTCTGGTGATGACGCCCGAATTGAAGATGAACTTGGTGATGTGTTGTTCGCGGCTTCAAATCTGGCAAGGATGAAGAAGATCAATCCCGAAGACGCGCTGCGGCGCTGCCTGGAACGGTTCAAGGCGCGTTTCAAGAGCATGGAAACCGCTCTGGCGGCGGAAGGGAAGGGCATTTCGGACGCTCCGATGAAGAAGCTGGACGAACTCTGGGAACTTGCCAAGCTGCAGGAAAAGGCGGCTGTTCCAGGCACCGGGATCTGACCCCACTCCGATTAAACCGTTTTCTTATCAATATGTGGCTTGTCGGATGATAATCGGGTGCATGTCTGCGCCCGGGATAGATGATGAACGAGCAGCCCGCTAATAACGCGACGCCGGAAAACGCGGATCTGAAGACCCGCCGGTCTATCCTGAAATCCAGCATCGTCATGAGCTCAATGACCGTTCTGGCGCGTATCTTCGGCCTGGTCCGTGAACAGGTCCGTGGTATCTACCTTGGTACCGGCATGGAATCCGATGCGTTCGGCATCGCGTCAACCATCCCGAACCTGCTGCGCCGCCTTTTCGCTGAAGGCGCGATGACCGCTGCGTTTGTGCCCGTTTTTACCGAAATTAAGACGAAAGAAGAGCAGGCCCGCGTTAACGCCTTCTTTTCCGGTTTCATGACGCTGTTCATTCTGCTGATGCTTGCCGTGACCCTGCTTGGAATTGCGTTTTCAGGGCCGATTGTCCGCTATATTTTTGCGTCGAATTTCGCTGCTGTGCCGGGCAAAGTTGATCTGACGATTGTGCTGACGCAGGTGATGTTTCCATATCTGTTTCTGGTTTCAATTGCCTCGATAATCCAGGCTTCCCTTAACAGTTACAGGGTGTTCGGGCCATCAGCGTTCACGCCGGTGCTGCTGTCGATTGCCATCATAGTGGCCGTCGTTTTCTTTTCCAGTTTCTTCCCGAATCCGGCCTGGGCGCTGTCGATCGGCTTTGTGGTCGGCGGTCTGTTCCAACTGCTGTTTCAGTTGCCTTATCTGTACAAAACTGGTGTTCGGTTTCGGGCGACGTTTGCCGGCCTGAAAGATGACGCTGTCAAACAGGTCTCCAAGCTGTTTCTGCCGGGGATTCTGGGCGCCGGTGTTTACCAGATAAACACTGCCGTCGCGCAGATTGTGGCGACTTCGCTGAACGAGGGTTCTGTCGCGTCGCTGCAGTATTCCCTGCGACTTCAGGAACTTGTGCTTGGCGTGTTCGCAGTTTCAATCGCGCAGGTGATTCTGCCGACGATGTCCGAGCAGGCGGCCGTTGGCAATCACAAAGGTCTTCGCGACACGCTGGAATTTTCAGTCGGTCTGCTGGCGCTTGTCACCATACCGGCGACGATCGGTTTGATGCTGCTTGGCGTGCCGATCGTGCGCGTCCTGTTTGAATACGGGCGGTTCGATGCGGAATCGACTCGCATGACGACGTGGGCGCTGTATTTTCACTCGGCCGGTATCCTGTTTATAGCCCTGCAGCGAAACGTCGTTCAGGTCTTTTTTGCGATGAAGGACACGCGGACGCCGGTCATCGTGGCGCTGATCGTGATGGGAGTCCATATCGCCCTGTGCTTCCTGCTGGCCGGGCCCCTTGAAAATGGTGGTATCGCGGCCGCCGGGTCAATAGCGGCCGTGTTGAACGTCATCTTGCTGTACATGCTGTTGCGTCGCCGTATCGGGCCGCTTGACGCCGGTCGCATAACGAAAAGCATGGTTCGAATTCTGGGCGCTACTGCCGCCATGTCTGTTTTTCTGGTTGCGCTGCTTTATGCCGATTTCTTTGAAGGTCACCGTGCCCTGGCGCTTGGCTGGCGGGTCGGCGTGGCCCTGCTTGGTGCCATGGTCATTTATGTCGGGACGGCCCGTGTCCTGAAAACCCCGGAACTGGAAGAATTTACAGTGATGGCCCGTCGTCGTTTCGATCGCATGCGGCGCAGATAGTTACTGAATAATCGGAGGTTCAAATTGAATAGATTTGCCGGATTGTCAGGATTGATTGTTGTTGTTCTTGCAGGCGGAATCCTTTCGTGTGGCCTGAAGGATAACGGTTCGACCGCGATCACCTATATCCCCGAGCGCGACGAAACAGGTCGCTGGACGGTCGAGTCGGCCAACGAGTGGTATGCAGCGCAGCCCTGGCTTGTCGGGTGTAACTTCATTCCCAGTACTGCCATTAACCAGCTTGAAATGTGGCAGGCCGAAACGTTCGATCCGGAAACGATTGATCGCGAACTTGGATGGGCGCAGGACCTTGGTTTCAACACGGTCCGCGTCTTCCTGCATGACCTTTTGTGGGAAACCGATCAGGATGCTCTGCTGGCGCGGATTGAGCAGTATCTGGAAATCGCAGATCGCCATAACATCAAGACAATGTTCGTGTTATTTGACAATGTGTGGGGGCCGGTTTCCGAATTGGGGCCGCAGCCTGCACCCACGCCCGGCGTCCATAATTCCGGCTGGGTTCAAAGCCCGCAACTTGATGAAACGCTGGCGTTTTCGACCGATCTCGTGCTGCAGGCGCGCCTTGAGGCGTACGTCAAAGGCATAATCGAGGCGTTCGGCAACGACAATCGGGTCATTATGTGGGATCTGGTCAATGAACCGGGTAACTCGCTTATCATGGATGCGGCAAAGCCGTTGGTCGAATCAGCTTTCAAGTGGGCACGCGAGGTCGCACCGCTGCAGCCGCTGACAGTCGGGACGTGGCAGATGCAGACGTTCTGGGAAGTTTCGCTTTACCAGATTGACCAGTCGGACATCGTGACGTTCCATTCGTATGACAAGGCTCCGGAACTTGAGGATTTGATTTCCGGTCTGCGCGAGTTGACTGGTCGGCCGATGATCTGCACCGAGTATATGGCGCGCACCCGTGACAGCCTTTTTAAGACACACATGCCTGTTTTTCTGGAGAATAAGATTGGCGCAATTAACTGGGGGCTTGTGTCAGGCAAGACTCAGACAATCTATTCATGGACTTCGAAAGAAGGCGACCCCGAACCGGCCCTCTGGTTCCATGACATATTCCGGGCCGACGGCACCCCGTTCGACGCCACCGAAACTGACTTCATCAAACAGATAATCGAAGAAGCTAATCTGTAATAATAATAGTAACTTAGTTTTGGGCTCAGGCTGGCGTTTTCAGGTCCGGGGCTTTCTTTGTGGACGGGAACCAGCGGTCACGCAGCTTCAGGAACGGGCCTTCGACGACCTTCGTCATCACGTAGCCGACCAGAATTGAACAGCCGATGAACCACGTCGCCTGCAACGCTATCTGCCCTGGCACCCATGTAACGTAACTGTTGATAAGGTTACGAACCGGTTCGTATCCAGGCAGCGGAATCAGCGGTACGAACGCGTGCCACAGGTAGATGTTATAGGACCAGTTGCCGATGTGCGAAACGCCCTTAAGGACCGGGCCTTCTTCAAACCGTTTCAGCAACCCGCCGTAAACCATCAGCAGAAGCAGGGCGTAAGCGATGGAAATCAAAAGGAATCCGATGGTAAACATGGCCGGGTTAAACCGTTCATACATGCCGGTTGAAAGAACGACGGCGAAGATGAAAACCATCGCGGGGATGCGGTATTTCATGACGCGTTCGACGATGTTGCTGCCGTTTTCGACCAAGAATCGGCAATACACGCCAATCATCAGCGCGTCCATGCGGTTGTGGGTTCGCGCAAAGTCCCATTCGGTCGTGCCGGTGGCGATGTTGATGGCCCGCAGTATCAGGCAGATGACCACGACCGTAAGCGTTGCGCCGGGTACATAGTCGCGCCAGTCGGCACCGCGCCAGGCAGCCCATTTGATCAGCGCCCACAGCAGCAGCGGCAGGAAGATGTAGAAGTGCTCTTCAATCGCAAGCGACCAGGTCGGGCCGTTAGGGTTGTCGGGAAGATAGTTCTGGAAGAACAGAATATGGCCGAAGAACGTCTGCAGTGTCGTGCCGAGCGACGTTGTATCAATCCAGCCGGTTGTGCCCAGGACAGCCAGTGCGATCAGCAGAATGTAGTACGACGGCCAGATTTTGAACCCACGGCGCATCCAGAAGCGGACAGTGTCGATGCGGCCTGACGCCTTCAGTTCGGAAAACAGCAGTCCCCCGATCAGGAAACCGCTAAGTACAAAAAACATCTCGACGCCCGTGCGCCCTGCATTGTGGATTCGCCAGTAAAAGAAGCCGCCAACGCCCCCAAGTTCGTTGATAGCCGGGGCCAGTCGCGAGTCAATATGCGCGAAAAACACCATCAGAATGGCGACGCCACGAAGAATATCCAGTGATCTCAGTCGTTTAACAGCGGGTGGGGCCATGCGGTACACCTGTTGAACTACCGGAAACTATATCTGACTTCCGGGCCTGCCAGAAAGAACACGACGAACAATTGTTGGAATGTTGACTACCATGATTGACATTAACTAGATTTATTGCTACGATCCGATCAGTCAGGCAGAGGGCTGGCTGACGCGACACTTTTCGCGACACTTTCCGGTGTCGTTCGGGGGCGATCATGAACGGAATATTCAATGATAATTCACTCAGCATCGGCAACACGCCATTGGTAAGACTGAACAGGATTACTCAGGGCGCCGGCGCAACTGTGGCGGTGAAAGTCGAGGGTCGCAACCCTGCATATTCCGTTAAGTGTCGTGTTGGCGTTTCCATGATCGAGGCTGCGGAAAGGGACGGGATTCTGGTGCCTGGTTCGCGTGACGTAACAGTTGTCGAACCGACCAGCGGTAACACCGGGATTGCGCTGGCTTTCGTTTGCGCGGCCAGGGGCTATCGTCTGATTCTGACGATGCCGGAAACCATGTCTGTCGAGCGTCGCAAAATGTTGCAGGCGTTCGGGGCCGAACTGGTTCTGACGGAAGGTGCGAAGGGTATGAAAGGCGCCATCGCGGCGGCCGAACAGCTTGCGGCCGACGATCCGGCCCACTTTTTCCTGCCGCAGCAGTTTAAAAATCCGGCAAACCCTGAAGTTCACTTCAGAACTACCGGTCCCGAAATCTGGGCCGCGACTGACGGGGCGATTGACATATTTGTGTCGGGCGTTGGAACGGGCGGCACCATTACCGGTGTAACCAGATATTTGAAGGGTGTCAGCCGCAAGCCGATCTGGTCGGTTGCTGTTGAACCAACACATTCGCCTGTGCTGACTGCCATTCGCAACGGTCTTGAACCGGTGCCGGGCCCGCACAAGATCCAGGGCATCGGCGCAGGCTTCAAGCCGGACGTCCTGGACCTGTCCATCGTTGACGAAATCGCACAGGTGTCAAACGACGAAGCGATTGAATATGCCAGACGGATGCATCTGGAAGAGGGCATAACTTGTGGTATCTCCAGCGGTGCCGCCGTTGCTGTTGCCGACAGGCTGGCCCGGCTCCCCGAAAATGCCGGTAAACTGATTGTCACGGTTCTGCCGGACTCGGGTGAAAGATATCTAAGCACGGCGCTGTTCGATTTCGCCGTGTAAGTGGATTCTGGTAGCCGTCGGGACGGCACCGGAGAGGGGGTTATTATGGAAGGGTTATCAACACGCGGAAGATACACCGTCAGGATACTTCTGTATCTTGCAGTGCGTTCAACAGCCAGTCCGATTCGGACTTACGAGATCGCCGTGGCTGAAGATATTCCGCAGCAATACATTGAACAGCTTCTTGCCAAATTGAAGGTTGGCGGGTTCGTCACGAGTGTGCGCGGGGCGAAGGGCGGGTATATTCTGGCCTGCGATCCGACTGTAACGACAGTCGCCGACATCCTGGCCGCCGTCGAGGGCCCCGTTTCGCTTGCGCCTTGCGATAAGGACGTGTGCGGTCGCAGGTTGCTGTGCGTAACCAGGGATGTCTGGCAGAAGGCTACTGACGCGATGAACGATGTTTTCAAGTCAATTACGCTGCAGTCTATGGTTGAACAGGTGAATTGCCCGGCGCCGGAAGTCGGTAACTATTCAATTTGATACAGCATCTGACCTATTCTTCCACACGCGGCACGGCGAATGCGGTACCCCAGTGGTATCTGTTCCAGTCCAGCATGCGCCAGGTCTTCAGCACGTTATCCAGTTCCAGAATCATGTATGAATCGGCGTCGTACTGGCTGGACCCGATGATCATGCTTGGCACAACAAAGTTGTTAGACATGTTGACCCAGCCGTGGGTGTGGCCGGTAAGGAACAGGCGGACGGTGTCTTTGTGTTTTTCAAGGATTTCTGAAATATCAACATCAATGAACAGCGGGAAGTGGGTCATCAGGATGGCAGGGCGGCCGTCGGCCAGTTGATCTTCCAGCCAGTCAAGTTGAACCTGACCGAAACTGCCGGCCTGAAGGTCGTAGTCCGGGCTTTCCGGGTCCTGAGTCGGCCCTTTGAAGTTGTTCATTACAATGAACTTCCAGGTGCCAAGATCCACGGCGTAGTAAGGCTCGACGCCGAAGTGTTCCATGAAAAGCTGCTCGGTCATCTGCTGGGGCAGGCGGCCGATGTCCTGGTCATGGTTGCCGATGGCGGGATACACAGGGGCCGTGAAGTTGTTGAAAATCTCTTCCGTGATGTCGAAGCGGTCGGCCGTGTCGTTGTGGTATTGCTCGATCGTGTCATACGGCAGGTTGAAAACGATGTCGCCGCCCGCAAAAACGCCCTTGATCTCGTATGGCAGTCCGGCAATTGATTCGCCAATCTGACGTAGATTCATGGCGGCCTTGCCATCAGTCGTCGTCACATGCAGGTCGCTTATGGCCACGATGTAAGTGAAGCGTTCTTCCGTGACTGTAGTGTCGACGACGATCGGCGTGTCCACCGCGATGGCGTCGACAGTCTGGACGTCCTGCATCGGTCCTTCGTCCGAAATGACGACTACGTCCGCCGGTTCGTTCGTATCCTTGACGACCGTTGCGCCCGATTGAACGTGAGCGTAATCAGGATTAACATCGCCTGCGCAACCTGCCGCAATAACCGCAATGCCAGCGAAACATGCTGTAAGTATTATTTTTTTCATCAGAATGACCCCAGCTTTGTAAGGACGTTGTTAATCATTGTGCTGAATCCGGCCTGGTCAGCGACCGCGAACGTTTCGCCCTGTTTGATCCACAGCAGACCGTCAAATGACGGTGACTTGAACGCCATGAAGCCTTGAAGGCTGGCCTTGTCGTCGCCCGCGACCTCTTCCAGCGCCCGTGTAACCCGGGGTGAAACTACTTCAATCGCTGATGCAAACTCGGTTTCGCCGAAGTGAGCGCTGTCCCAGCCAAGTGTGTCTTCAGCACAGGCGGCGCCGTAGTCCCACGGGGTGAATCCGTCCGTGTAGTTCCCGCCAAGGCTGATTGTCGATTCGGTGTTGACTGCCGATGTGTAGGTCGTCTTTATTGATCCGGCATCGGGGATTATCAGGGTCACATCTTCAAGATCCGGGGCCAGGCCACCAAGAAGCTCGAAGGTGCCCGAGTACATCCCGGTGAACCCTGCGACAGGCAGAAGCGTGGCTGTCTGCGTGTCGAACACATCGCCGGTCCCGTCGGCCGTGCTGTATGAATTAACGGTCAGCACGATTTCGTTCTGGCTTACCGATGAATCCTGGATGTACACGGTGATGGTGTCGGATGCGCTATGACCCAGCAGGGTTGTGCCGCCCTTGATACATTCAAATGACTTCAGGAACGTTTTGTATTCGGAACCTGGCACGGCACCGTAATTCGGGAAGAAATCCCGTACGTTGAACGGGCTCTGGAAGAATGTCGCCAGATCGATTTCAACGGTGCCGACTTCGATTCCGACCAGCGGCAGGATCGAGCCAAGCAGTCCGACAAGCTGTTCGGGATCGGTCTTGTCAAGCGAGCCAATCAGGCCGGTCACGATGTCGGGCAGGTTGAAGCCCATCGAGGTCAGAAGGGTTTCAATTCCGACGGTGCGGTTGATGATGTCAACCAGAACGCCGATCGCAACCAGCACATCTGTGTCCAGGCTCAGGCGAGTGTCCGGATCCCCGGCAAGGTGACTTTTAACTTTAACTACGGTGTCTTTCAGTGATCCGGCAGTACCGTCCCACAGGATCTCGAATTCGGTGTCTCCGCTCGGGAACGTGCCGTGCAGCAGCAGGTGCGGCTTTTCGTCGTCAGTAAGCGTCGCGACGTTCTGCGCCAGATCGTTGCCTTCTTCCATCAGGCGAACAGATTCAAGGCAGTCGGTGGCCGAATTGGCGACGTGTGTGCCAAGCGTAAGCCATGTTTCAGATCCGCCTTCAGGCAGCAGGGTAAAAAAGTCGGGAAATTCTTCGAGTGCCGCAGTAAGCGAGTACGAAATCCCGGGCAGTTCTTTGAACAGGTATTCAAAACGGTCAAAAACGACGTCAGTGTTCTGTGAACCAAGGAAACTGACAAATGCCAGCATCAGGTTGTTGAACGACGAAATCGCATAGATTTCACTGCGATCCCAGTCGCAGCACAGGTTCATCATCACCTTGTCGCCCATATAAAGCGGAAGGCCGCCTTCAAGGGTGAACACCGGGTTATCAACCTGGGCTTTCATCACGTCCAGACGCGCCTTCTGTTCCATGGAAGCAGCGTACAGGTTATCAACCAGATTACCAATGGTGCCTTCATGTTTTGACCACTCAAGCGCCCGAAGTGTCGGCGCGCCGACCGGTGGTATCGGGGCGTCCGGGTCGGTGCTGAACTTGATCAGCCCGATAAGGCCGCTCCACATCGAAACGCTTGACTGCAGACGGGCAAGCGCCATGCCCCATTCGGCTTCAGGCATGCCCGGAACACGGTCCAGAGCCAGGCTGAACGAGTCGATTGCTGACAGGGATTCGCCTGCTGAAAGGCGGGCTTTACCCTGTGCCACCAGCTCAAGTGCCGTTTCGTCAACGACAGTGGTGTCGGTCGAAACGTCTGCGATGGCAATGTCGCTGTTGATGGCGTCATCCTCTTGTACGTCAGGCGGCACAAGCAGGTCCTGGTTGTCACAACCGTCCTGGCACAGTGTGTCCGGGGTGTCCACCGGGTCGCTGCCACATGCGGTCAGCGTCATCATCGCGACCAGAGCCATGGCCGCCGCGAGCGTCATTCCAACTTTCCTGAACGGGCATCCAAACAGTTTCATAACGGCTCCCTGCGTTTGAACACAACTAAGGAACTGACCTCTCAGTCAATCCATAAATTATTGGAAACCATGATACACCACGGTTGCCCGGATTAGAGTAGCGATTTGACGGCCCGATTTGAAGTTATGTTCAATTCTCCTGCCGGGACGGGACATTGACACGGAACACTATGATTTTGTATAGTCCGCACCTGGTTTTAATGGTTTTGGAGGCTTTGTGGCTAATGTTTCTGAATCGCCTGTTCTGCGTCTGGCCCTCCCTAAAGGACACATGCAGGAAGGTGTGTTTGCTCTTCTGGCCGAGGCGGGAATACATATTCACGGCGCAAGTCGCAGTTACAGACCGACAGTGTCTCTTGAAGGTTTCACAGTTAAGATACTTAAACCCCAGAATATCATTGAGATGCTTCAGGCCGGTTCACGTGATATCGGATTTGCAGGGGCGGACTGGGTTGCCGAACTGGGGGCCGATGTGGTCGAAGTCATGGACACCGGACTTGATCCGGTCCGGCTTGTCGCCGCTGCCCCTGTTGAACTTTTGAAAGACGGTGGTCTTTCCAGGCCGAAACTGGTAGTTGCATCGGAATATGAAAAGATCACGCGTGACTGGATAGCCGCCCGCGGGCTTGACGCGGTGTTCGTGCATACGTATGGAGCCACCGAGGTTTTTCCTCCTGAAGACGCAGACTGCATTGTTGATAATACGGCAAGCGGTTCGACTCTTCGCATGAATAATCTTGAAATTATAGACGAACTTCTGGTTTCCACGACCCGCGTGTACGCAAGTCCACACGCATGGAGCGATCCGGCACGCCGCAAGCAGATAGACCATTTTGTTGTGCTGCTACGGTCGGTGCTCGAGGCCAGATTGCGTGTCATGATCGAGCTGAATACTACACGCTCGAATCTTGACGCTATTGTCGCAATCCTGCCATGTATGCGGAAACCAACAATTTCGCCCCTGTATGGCGAGGATGGCTTTGCTGTAAAGGCTGCGGTCCCCAGGGACCAACTTCCTTCGCTGATAGCCAGAATTAAGGCTGCCGGCGGGACGGATATCGTTGTATCCGCATTTCAGCAGATCGTTTCCTGATCGATAAGGGACGCAATTAACATGAACAGCCAGCACAGTATCCGGAACGGGACGTGTGGAAACGGGATTGAAGGCCCGGTTCCGACACCATCACCCAGATATGCCGGCGGGTCCAGTTACCATGTGCCGCGTTCGTTGGCACCAGTTGACCTTTATCTTGACAGTAATGAAGGTCGGCCGCCTGCGCCTGCTGCTATTGCTGCGATGATTGCAGATTGTGCCGAACCAGTGTCCAGATATCCGTCTACTACCCGGCTTGAAGCCATGCTTGCTGCGCGGGTCGGGTTGGAACCTGCTCAAGTTGTCGTCACCAACGGCGGGGACAACGCACTTGACTGCATCTGTCGCGTTTTTCTTGATAAGGGCCGCGAGATGGTCCTTCCCGTTCCAACGTTCCAGATGCTTTCAAAGTTTGCAGCAGGCGCCGGAGGCAGCGTTGTCGAAGTTCAGTGGGCCCCCGGGCAGTTGTTTCCGGTCGATGCCGTCGTTTGTGCTGTTTCGGAAAGAACGTCTGTCATTATGGTCGTAAGTCCCAATAACCCAACCGGGGCAATCGCAACAATTGAAGATGTCAGGCGTCTTTCGGTGGCTGCCCCGGGCGCGCTGGTCGTGCTTGACGCTGCTTATTCAGAATTTTGCGATGATGGTCTTGTTTCTGAAGCACTGAAACTGCCCAATGTGATTGTAGTTCAGACGTTTTCAAAGGCACGTGGAATGGCCGGCCTGCGAGTCGGTTACGCGATGGGTCCACAGCGGCTGATCGAATTTCTGCGTCCGGCCGTCGGTCCCTATCCTGTGTCCGGGCTGTCGCTTGGCATTGCGGCCTCAAGCCTGGAATCAGCGCAGGGCCAGGTTGATGCGTTTGTTGAACGGGTGCTTGCTGAACGGGATTTGCTATCGCAACTGCTGAATTCATCAGGTTTTGTTGTGTATCCATCGGAAGCGAACTTCGTTTTCGCGCGGTCACAGCGGCGAGTTCTGGATGGAACCGATCTGTGGCTTCGGCACGGCCTTGCCGGGTTGGGCATTTCAGTACGCGGCTTTCCCGGCATTCAAGGGATCGACGATTGCGTTCGGATTACATGCCCCGGGGATGAGGCTGATTTTGCGCGGTTGATCGAGGCAATAAATTCAGTCATGCAGCCTCAGGCTATGTTGTTTGATATGGATGGGGTGCTTGCTGATGATTCGCGGTCATATCAGCAGGCAATAATTCAGACCGCGTGTTCGTTTCTGCGGGAGCAGCAGATTGCGGATGATGTAACTGATGCCGACGTTGATGCAGTGCGAAGTCTTGGCAATGCAAATAACGACTGGGTGTTATGCACGCGAATTCTTGCCGGTCGCGGTGTTGATGTTCCGCTGGACGTTGTGACCGATCGTTTTGAAAAGATTTATCAGGGCGTTGAAGGAACTCCGGGCCTGCGTGAACTTGAATTGTTGAACGTTGATAGAAATTGGCTTCGGATGCTGTCAGGCAGGATGCCTCTTGGTATAGTTACTGGAAGACCGCGTGCCGATGCGATGTATTTTCTTGATAAGATGCAGATCCGTGACTTGTTCGGTGCAATCGTATGCATGGAAGATGGCCCGTTGAAACCTGATGCCGCCCCGATCAAGCTTGCGCTGGAAAAGCTCGGGGTTGCGCGTGCCTGGATGATCGGAGATACCCCGGATGATGTGACTGCCGCCAGGGCAGCCGGTGTTGTCCCGATCGGATTTCTGGCCCCCGCAGTCGTAAATGATGCGCGGATCAGCACTCTGTTGACGGCCGGGGCAGCCGTCGTTATTCAAGACTTGACTAAGCTGGAGGATATCCTGCCATGAGTATCAGACACGCAGATTTCGAAAGGACAACCGGGGAAACTGCTGTAGTGGTTTCTTTGACGCTTGACGGAACAGGGGAACACAACTGTTGCACCGGCATCGGTTTTCTGGACCACATGCTGTCCGCTCTGGCCTGTCACAGCCGGTTCAACCTTGATATTTCGTGCACCGGCGATCTATATGTTGATGACCACCACACTGCAGAGGACTGCGCCATCGCGCTGGGGCGGGCGTTTGAAGCTGCTATTGGTGATCGGGTCGGAATTGCCAGGTTCGGCAGTGCGTGCGTGCCGCTGGACGAATCGCTGGCGAGGGCTGTTGTCGACATATCCGGGCGTCCTTACGCAGTCATTGACCTGGCGCTCAGTCGGGACATTGTCGGCACCATGGCTTGTGAAAACATCACCCACTTTTTCAGGACTTTTGCGACGGCGGCCAGTCTGACGCTTCATGTGACCGTGCTGGCCGGCGACAACGACCATCACAGGGCCGAGGCGTCGTTCAAGGCGCTGGCGATTGCTCTGCGGCAGGCCGCCGCCCGGGATGGCCGTACGGAAGTGCCCAGTACTAAAGGGGTTTTGTGATGCCCGCAGGTGCAGTGAAAGTAGCCGTAATTAAAACCGGTACGGCCAATCTGGCGTCAGTTCTGGCTGCTCTGAATCGTATTGGCGCTGAAGGTTATCTGACAGAAGATCCGGCACTCGTTCGCAAGGCGGACAAGGTCGTTCTTCCCGGTGTCGGGTCGTTCGGGGCGGCCATGGAAAGGCTGAATGAACTTGGTCTGACCGATGTGCTGCGCGAACGCATTTTGGATCTGCGTCCGACGATGACTATTTGTCTTGGTATGCAGATTCTTTGTGCCGGCAGCGAAGAAAGCCCCGGCGTCCCTGGTCTTGATGTGATTCATGATGTCCCGGCCAGATTTACCGGACCGTCACGAGTTCCGCAGCTTGGATGGAACCAGGTCCTGCCGCAGCCTGGATGTTTGCTGTTGACCCCCGGTTGGGCATACTTTGCCAATTCATACAGATTAATTGCGCCGCCTGTCGGTTGGAATGCCGCAATGACCGATTACGACGGGCTCTTTACGGCTGCTGTTGAACGTGGGCCGGTTCTGGCCTGTCAGTTCCACCCGGAGCTTTCCGGCGCGTGGGGTGCTGACCTGATTCGCAGGTGGCTGGCGTGTTGATGACACGAATGTCGACGGGAACGTCCAGACACTGAAAAAGGGGCCGTCAGATGCTTGCTGTTCGCATAATTCCATGTCTTGACGTTGATAATGGGCGGGTGGTTAAAGGAATCCGTTTTCAGAATCTTCAAGAGGCCGGTCTGCCGTGGGAGCAGGCGTCAATATACGAGGCCCAGGGGGCGGATGAACTTGTCCTGCTGGACGTTTCGGCCACCCCGGAAGGTCGCGGAAATCAGGTTGATACAGTTCGCAGGGTTCGAGAGCATCTTTCGATTCCGCTGACGGTCGGCGGTGGCGTTCGCGTTGTTGCTGATGCTGCAGCGCTGTTGAACGCAGGTGCCGATAAGGTGGCTGTCAATACGGCAGCTGTCGAAGACCCTCAAATATTGGCGGACATTGCTGATCGTTTCGGAAGTCAGTGCGCCGTTCTGGCAGTCGATGCCAGGCTGCTTTCGCCGGGCAGTTGGGAAGTCGTCACGCGGTCTGGAAAGAAGCGGACCGGTATCGACGTTGTTGACTGGGCCCGTGAAGCCGTTGCGTTTGGAGCCGGCGAAATCCTGCTGACAAGCTGGGACCGCGACGGCACAAAATCCGGGTACGATCTTGATTTGATCCGGGCAGTTTCCGGGGCCGTTAATGTTCCCGTTATTGCGTCTGGCGGCGCAGCAAATCCAGGTCAACTTCTTGAAGCCATTGCTGCAGGTGCCGGGGCGGTTCTTGCCGCGTCCATCTTTCATTATGGCGAATATACTGTAGCGGAACTTAAGGACTTTTTAGCTGAAAACAATGTAGAGGTACGGCGTTGATAATTCCTTCAATTGATATCATGAACGGCAGCACCGTCCAACTGGTCGGGGGCCGGGACATGGCCCTTGATGCCGGGGATCCTTTGCCAATACTTGAAAGTTTTCGGGTGGTTGGCGAAACGGCGGTCATTGATCTTGATGCGGCGCTCGGGCGAGGTTCAAACTCCGAACTTATTGCCGGTCTTGTGAGGCAGGGGCGTTGTCGCGTTGGAGGCGGGATTCGGACCGCAGCCAGTGCGATTGAATGGCTTGATCGCGGTGCAAGTAAGGTTATTCTTGGTACCGCTGCAACTACTGAAATACTTAGTCAACTTCCGGCTGATCGCGTGATCGCGGCGCTTGACGCCAATCACGGGGAAGTTGTTGTTGAAGGCTGGGTAAAGGCGACTGGCGAGTCAATTTTTGAACGAATGAAGCGCCTGAACGGGCTGGTTGGCGGATATCTGGTAACGTTTGTCGAACGTGAAGGCCGACTTGGCGGCGTTGACATGGCGTTGGTTGCCGAACTGGTTGCAGCGGCCGGGAACGCGAAGGTGACGGTTGCTGGCGGTGTTACAACCGTTGAAGAAGTGGCCGAAATTGACCGTCTTGGTGCTGATTCACAGGTTGGCATGGCGCTATATACCGGGCGTATGGGTCTTGGCGAGGCGTTTGCCGGTGTGTTGACTTCCGACAGGCCGGATGGATTGTGGCCGACCGTCGTAACCGATGAGTTTGGCGTGGCCCTGGGTCTGACATATTCGAACAGTGAAAGCCTTGTTCTGGCCATCCGAAGGCGGCAGGGTATTTACCATTCAAGAAAGCGTGGTCTGTGGGTGAAAGGAGAGTCGTCCGGGGCAACTCAGGAGTTGCTGCGGGTCGATGTCGATTGTGACCGTGACACGCTTCGTTTTATGGTCAGGCAGTCCGGTCCAGGTTTCTGTCATGAGGGAACTCATACCTGCTGGGGTCAGGTCGGTGGTATTCCTGAACTTGCCAGGACGATTGCGGCACGGGTCAACGATGCCCCGGCCGGCTCATATACGCGACGCCTTCTGGACGATCCGGCTCTTTTGCGGTCCAAGTTAATCGAGGAGGCCGGTGAACTTGCGGATTCGGTCGATGCTGAAGCTGCTGACTGGGAAACGGCTGACGTTTTATACTTCGCGCTGGTGGCCCTGGCCGCTCGCAAAGGCAGTCTTGCCGGCGTCGAGGCTGAACTTGATCGCCGGGCATTGAAGGTTGTGCGTCGGCCGGGAAATGCCAAAGTTTAAGACGTGTCTGGATGTCCTGTTCTGTTGAATTGCCTGACTCATGGGATTTATTAATGAATAAAAGGCTTTTGAAATCGGTACTTCCCGGTAACCTGCCATCGCTTGACAGGCAGGCCGTTTCAGTTCAGACGCTTCGAGATGCTGCGTTGATCGTTGATGATGTACGTGCCCGCGGCGAAGTGGCAGTCAGGGAACATGCCGAAAGACTAGGTGATATTCGTCCGGGTGAACCTCTGGTTATCGGGCGTGATGTCATGCAGTCGGCGTTTTTCGGGCTGTCGGCAGGTGACCGCGAAGTCCTGGAAAGGGCGGCGCAACGAATCCGGGTTTTTGCGGAAGCTCAGCGCGCTTCGATCAGTCAACTGTTTGTGCCGGTTGAAGGTGGTTATGCAGGTCACGATATCCGGCCGATGGACAGGGCAGGTTGCTATGTGCCGGGCGGACGTTATCCACTGCCATCGTCTGCGTTGATGACCGCTGTAACGGCCAGGGCCGCCGGTGTTGAAAGCGTGTGGGCAGCGTCGCCCAGGCCTGCGCCAGTAACCCTGGCCGCTGCATACATTGCCGGTGTTGATTCGCTTCTGGCGGTCGGTGGTGCACAGGCCATCGGTGCCATGGCGTACGGTGCCGGTTCCGTTCTGCCCTGTGATGTGATTGTGGGGCCGGGTAATCGCTGGGTTACCGCTGCCAAGCGGCTGGTTGGCGGTGACGTCGCCATTGATATGCTTGCCGGCCCGTCTGAACTCATTGTTTTTGCAGATGATTCTGCTGATCCTGCCTGGGTTGCCGCAGACATGCTGGCCCAGGCTGAACATGACCCGGATGCGATGCCGATTCTTGTGACTACAAGTGATGATCTGGTCGAGCGGGTTGATGGCGAGCTTCTACGTCAACTGGAGCAGCTCTCAACGGCCGCTGTGGCGTCCCGCGCCCTTGACAACGGTTTCTGTATTGTGGTCCGTGATGTCGGTGAAGGCGCGGCCATCTGCAACCGGCTTGCCCCTGAACATCTTGAAATCATGTTTGCCTGTCCTGAAGATGTTGTCCCGATGCTTTATAACTATGGAGCTTTGTTCATAGGTGCTCGATCGGCAGAAGTCTTTGGTGATTATGGGGCCGGTCCGAATCACGTACTTCCGACCGGCGGTACCGCCAGACACACAGGCGGCCTGTCGGTTTTTACATTCCTTCGCGTCCGCACATGGTTGCGCATAGACAATCCCGATCTGGCCGATCAAATGGCCCGCGACGCCGTAGCAATGGCCGGCTGGGAAGGTCTTTCCGGCCACGCCGCGTCTGCCGCATGCCGCCTTAAGTAATCGGATCAGTTAGAAATTATCATCTTAATGTTCATGCGTTATCTGGGCTCTCGGGACAGATCTGATCTTCTTATCCAGGCAAATATCAGACCTGTCAGAATCACCAGCAGCAGAAGCGGGGCAGGGGAAGTCGGGGAAGGTGTGGTCGAGCAGCCGCTGCCGCCGTCCGGATGTCCGGTGTCAGTGCCGACCGTGTCGGTCGAAGCGCCTGTATCGCTGGCTACAGTTGTGTCAGTGCCAGTTGAGTCCCGACCGCTGTCCGCTGCGATATCTGGCGTGACCACGACGTCTGAATCCACGATTTCCGCCGTTTCAACGGTTTCGACCTGCTCAACTTCTTCCACAATCACCGGCGCATCCGGGTCCGGGTATCTGTCCGGATACATTGTGAAAAGCAGCTTCATAGCTATGCGGTGCCTGGTTTCATACAGCACGTTTTCATCAAGTGTCCACGGCTCGCGCTGCGGGCAGTAGTAATGCTCTGTTGCGCAGTCTTCGGTGAAAAAGTCGCCGAACCGCAGATAGACGTTGGACATTTCGGTGCGCAGCCAGTCACCCAGACCGGCCTTTTCGGCCAGAATGAACATTTCCCAGTCTTCAAGACCGTCGCGAATCTGCTTCATGCGGTAACTTACGATCGGGCCGTTCAGGTGCAGGTTCGCCGGGTTAACTGCCGCTGCGTTCGTGCCGTTGGCGTCGCCCGGGTACAGCAGAAGGCCGTCGCCGTTGCGGGCAAAGATTTCCCCGAACACGTCGATGCGCTGCCACTGAATCCACGGGTCAGGTCCCCAGAAGTTCATGTGCCAGAACAGGAATCCGGTCGCCTTTTCAAAGAACGAGCCCCATTTCAGGATTCTTGGTTCATATCCAATCGTCGCGTCGGTGTCGTAACCGGCGTACGGCGGAAAGTTGCCGTTGCAGTTGTAGAACCAAAGTTCCCCGCCTTTGGCGAAATGTTCGTCATAGCCGCCGCGTCCCGGGTAGTCGTTGTCAACCCAGAACCACTTGTCATACATGGGGTTGACCGGGCACCAGATGTCCACGACTTCCTCTGCGCCGGGATACATCGGGCCGGTGACCAGCACTTTGCCTTTCCACAGTGGCGAAGCCTCGTGCAGCAGCGTGGCGTCCCGGATGACTTTGTTCCACGTTTCAGTGCCGCCGTTCAGCCACGGTTCGTCGGTCGAGTACGTCCACATCCTGTCCAGCCAGCCTTTGTCATCCAGGTGCTCGACGTAAGCTTTCGCTGCCAGCTTGTACTGGTCGTCGGTCCATGCGCCGGTGCCGCTGCCGGGGGCGAAGCGTCCCGCGTTGAATCTTGCGATGCCAACACCGTCCGGGAAGTAACTGCCATCAATGTACTTGGTCATGTGGTCGTCGTACGCTGTGAAGTCAACTGGAAGCAGGGCCCCATCGCCGTCAAAATTGAAACTGACGTCGCCGCCGAAACCTTGCGGATCCAGTCGGTTTTCATGCATGGCGACATAGTAGTTGCGGATGATGTCGGCATAGTTTTCGGATGTCTGGCCACCTTCAGCGTTGCCGTGATATTCACGGATTGCGCCTTCAGAAAGTCCATAAGCGGTGCCGATTGTCCTTTCGGCCGGTGTATCAAGTTCCCATACGGCCAATGTAATCGGTATCACGACGTCAGCCTTGTCGGTCGCGGTAACTGTTGCCGTGCCGGTGTAGATGCCTGGCAGCGTGCCGGTCGGAATGTAAATGTCCACAAACACGACGGCCAGTCCCGGATCGTCGGCAGTCAGGGCGAAAGGGGCCGCGACCGGTATATTTCCAGCCGAGTACGGGTCAACAAACGGTATCAGAGGGTCCGGGTAAAGACCGGCCACGCGTTCATGGTTGGTCACCCCCCAGCCGCCTCCCGATGGTGCCGTGATGTTCAGAAACCATTCGCGGTACAGTTTGATGTTGGATGATGCAATTGAATTGTCGCCCGCGCCTGAAAGTTCCGACACCGTCACATTGATACCGCTGACCGGCGTGTCCGACTTGACAATAATCTGGAAAGATTCCCATTCGTTACGGGCACCTTCCAGCGTGGCAGACGTGTACGTCGGGTACCCGACCGTCGAAGTCGGCACCACCTTCCGCGTCGCCGGCACCGTCACAACTTCCCACGCTGTGGCGGCCGTAGACAGCAAAACCATAACGGCAAAAAGTCCAACATAGATTGATTTCAAATCAAGACCTCCAGCGCGGTTTTCAATCGCAGTTTACCGCCGCGATTATGCCAGATTTGCGGGTGCAGTCACAGGCAAACCGGTGACGACGATCCCGTCATCACCTTTGTCGTTGCATCAGCATGATTTCTGAATTTTAATGGTGCCGGAAGAATTCTGGAGACCTCCCCATGAAATTGAACCATGCAGCAACAATCGCCATCGTCCTTATGACCACAATTCTTGTTGCCTGTTCCGGTGGAACCGGCCCTGCAGATGCTACCGAAGACCAGATTGCCGGCGACATCGGGCAGGACCTTGCCCTTGATTCTGCGGGGCAGGACGTGGCCGGGCAGGACCTCGCCGGGCAGGATACATGGTTTTCTGACTCGCACGATCAGGATTCGGTCGACAGCGACGCCACGGACCCTGACATCAACGACATTTCCGAAGGCGATGTGACCGACGTTATTGCAACCGACGTGGTCGAAGTTGAACCGGACGTTCACGTCGGCCCGCCGACGCGCGTTTCGGAAAACTTCGAAGCCCGTGGCAGCGTCGAACAGATTTTCATTCGAGATGCTGTACCGGCGGCGACCATGCAGGTGGTTGATGTTGATGGCAATATTGTGGTCGAAGGCGTAACCGATGAATACGGTAGCCTGATTTTCCGGGGTCTTGTTCCGGCGCGTGGGTATTCGGTCAGGCCGGTCGACAATTTTGAAGACTACACCGGGCCGATTCGTGTGATGTCGGTTGAAAACAGCCTGCCGAAAAATTCGTTCTACGAAGGCCAGATACTGGAGCCCGGCTTTGGTTACCTGACGACCCGTGACGGCACGAAGTTGTCGTATTTCCTGACGCTTCCCGGTCCGATTGAAAACGGCCCGTACCCGACCGTCGTCGCCTACAGCGGATATTCGCCTTCGCGGCCCGGTCGTGTATTAAGTAGTGAAATCGAGCCTTTCTGCGAAATCTATCCGATTCTGTGCAATGCGCCGGACGACCCGTCAAACATGATTGCAGCCTTGATCGGATTCGCGACGATTGGCGTAAACATGCGTGGCACCGGCTGTTCAGACGGCGGATACGACTATTTTGAACCACTGCAGGTTCTGGACGGTTACGATGTAATTGAAATTGTCGGCCGTCAGCCCTGGGTCAAGCACAACGCCGTCGGCATGGTCGGTATTTCTTTCCCCGGCATCAGCCAGCTTTTCGTCGGAGCCATTCGTCCGCCCCATCTCGGCGCAATTGCCCCGCAGTCAGTTATAGCGGACTCGTCCACTTCGGTTCTGTTGCCAGGTGGCATTTACAACGATGGTTTTGCGCAGGAATGGCACGATATGGTCCTGTATGCCGCGCTGCCGTACCATCACGGCTGGGTCAAAGACGTTATTAACGCCGGAGATCTGACCTGTGACCGGCACCAGAAGATGCATCTGCAGCAGCGCGATGCGATTGATGAAGGTTTGAAGTATCCATACTACACGGATGAGGTCGCGAAGCCGGTTGACCCGTCGGCCTGGGTGGACAAAATCAATATTCCGGTCTTCATGACCGGCCAGTTCCAGGACGAACAGACCGGTCCTCATTTCGCGGCCCTCATGGACAAATTTACCGGGTCGCCCAGTGCCCATTTCACCGTCACCAACGGTTTTCATAATGACAGCGCGTCGCCGCAGTCGCTGGTCGAGTGGATTGAATTCCTGTACCTGTTCGTTTCAAAGGAACCGCCGGTGATCCCCGATGATATCAAGGCCCTCGGGCCAATGTTCATGGAGCAGGTCTTTGGTGTGCAGATTGCCTTTCCTGATTCCGACCTCGAGGACATGGATAACCTTGGTGATGCATTGGCAGCCTGGAACGCCAGACCGCCTGTCAAAGTTATTTTCGAATCAGGGACTAACAAGAAAGAAGAAGTCGGCGCACCTGTTGGCGCCTTCGATAAGCGCTTTGCTGCATGGCCATTGCCGGGGACAGCGGCTGATCGCTGGTATATGGGGCCCGGTGGCGCCCTGTCCAGGGAGCAGCCGGATGCCGAAGGCGGGTTCAGTTGGTTTACACATGACGCGGATGCCGGTCACAGGGTTACCCTCGCCTCGGGTGGCGTTTACAACATGCCGCCGAACTGGTCGTGGCTTCAACCTGTGTACGGCAGTGCGGTTGAATTCTTGACGCCGCAGCTTGCCGAAACGTCAGTTATGGTCGGTCATGGCAGTGCCGATCTGTGGATCAGGACTGATGCGACTGATGCCGACCTGGAAGTTACAGTTACCGAAGTTCGACCCGACGGCAAGGAAGTCATGGTGCAGGCAGGCTGGCTTCGTGCATCTCACCGTGGACTTCGCGCCGATGCCACAGAACTTCGCCCGATCAAATCCCATACATTCGAGGACGTTAGTGTATTAACCCCTGCCGAATGGACGTTCGCCAGGGTCGAGATTATGCCGATGTCGCACATATTCCGCGCCGGTTCACGCATCCGCGTCATCATCGACACCCCGGGCGACAGCACAACCAGGTGGAAGTTCCGCCTGCTGGAATTCGAAACTGCGCCCCAGATCGACATCGGTCATGATGCCGACCATCCGTCCAGCATAGCCCTGCCACTTGTCCCCGGTATTCAGGTCACGACCGATCTGCCGGCGTGCGGTGCTCTGCGAGGTCAGCCCTGCAGAGACTACACTGAGATCGAGTCCACGAATAACCTCTGAAGCTTTGAAGGCACTTGGCCTGCGGGCCTTTTGCCTGTAGGCTCCCGTCATGGCGAAGTTTGCGATAAATCAGCGCGCGTCGGTTGGCCTTCTTGTTCTGGCGACGGTTATCTGGGGCAGCACATTTCCGATTCTGAAAGTCTGCGTCGGCTCGATGAGCCCGCAGGCGATAGTGATTTACCGGTTCGGGCTGGCCTCGCTGGTACTTCTTCCTTTCCTGTTTAAAGCCAGAAAAGCCCAGTGGATTCAAGGCGTAATGCTTGGCGCAGTATTTTTCGTCGGGTTTGCGACACAGGCAGTAGGTCTGCAATCAGCATCTGCCAGCAGGGCCGGCTTCATTACGGGTACCAGCGTCGTCATGGTGCCACTTATCGAGATACTTCTTCGGAAAAATCGTCCAGGCTGGATGCCCGGGTTTGCTGCAGTCATAGCCTGCATCGGTGTCGCGTTGCTTTGTGGCGACGGGGGTGGTTTGACCGCCGGAGATCCGTGGCTGGGCGCCTGTGCTGTGGCCTTTGCTTTCTATATAATCGGTGTGGCCAGATGGACCGGAAATCACCCTGTGATGGCCTTTACTGCCGTCCAGGTAATTACTGTGGCGATGCTCGGCATCATCTGGCAGTTACTTGACCCGGGTTCAACGGGACTTCTGCGATCTGGCGATTCAGTGGCAATTGGCGGGGTGATTTACCTTGCAGTTTTCGGTACGGTGGCCGCGACCGCCCTGCAACTTATCGGCCAGCGCCAGATATCATCAACAGTTGCGGCGATTGTTTTTTCGGCCGAACCGCTTTTCGGGGTACTCTTTTCAATGGCTTTTCTGAACGAATCACTGGGACTCCGGGGCGCTTTCGGAGGTGTGTTGATTATCGGTGCGATTTTCGTTGCTCAGATACGTCCGTCGCAACCGCATATACCAACGAGTACGGCAGGTTAAGCAGGGGAATCGAATGAATAAACTGGTGAAGGCCTTCCTGATAGTTTCTGTCCTGTTGCTGGCCGCTTGTTCCGGGAATCCGGAAGCCGGTCTGGATGCATTCGATGCAGTTGACGCAGTTGATGTTGACAGCACGGACTTGCCGGACGTTGCGGATGTGCCCGTGGTTACAGACGTTTCTGCTGACACGGCCAACCCTGCTGACTCCGATGCCCCCGATGCCTTCGACGCCGCTCCGCAGGACATTTTCACCCCGGATCTGCCGCCATCGTTCCCGCCCAGACCGACCGGCATGCCTTTTACGATTGAACGGCCGGAACAGGGAACGCCGCCCGACGTTGACGACATCCAGGCCTTCACCGATTCGTACGCCGAATTTCTGAAAAAATCAGACTTTTTGAAGTGGGTTTCAAGACATTCGCAAGGGTTCCCTGAAGATAACGAATGGGATCTTCCAGGCTACAAAGTCTGGTGGATGAGCGCGCACCTTATCAAACAGGACGGTCTGGTGACTTTGACGTTTACGCGCCCGCCGGATAATCATCTGGCTACAGTGGGGCGCGCCCTTGGTCCCTTGACCGGGCTGTTTATGGCTTCCGGCGATGAAACGGCGCGGGAGCTGGCGCTCGGTTTAATGAAAGGCGTGTCAGCCACTTATGAAGGGATGATCTGGGGAAATGAAGACCCCGTAATCGACTCGATAATGGCCCGGGC
>CAZFVA010000010.1:43148-99111 GCA_964522105.1 uncultured Anaeromyxobacteraceae bacterium | reverse complement strand
AGTACGCGCCGCAGGCACGCAGGACGAAGCCCATCACGATTAGAAACAGCAGGATGCCGACGATTGTGCCGCAGCCCTGGCCGGCACATCCGAATCCGTTAGCGACACCTTTGAAAAATCCCATCAGTCAGCCCCTTGTCTGGTCGAGTTTGCGGTGACCTGCGCAATTATATAGTTATTGAGATGCATTTCATCAGTTGTTTGCAGTCGGTGACGCGGCGTCACGGCCAGCCGGTTTACTTAGGTTGCAGTTCGCCCTGTTTGACAGTTCCGTCGGGAAGCCTGATTGTGCCGGTCCCGATCGGCATTCCTTCCTTGAATTCGCCTTCCCAGCTTGCGCCCGTCGGCATCATCAGGACTCCGTGGCCGTGGAACTCGCCGTTTGAAAAATCCCCGGTATATGACATGCCGCTGGCTGATTTCATCGTTCCCTTGCCAGCCTTCCGGCCGTTGATGAACTGGCCGACATAAGAGTCGCCGTTCTGGCTCAGAGTACCCTGGCCGTGCAGGTTTCCATTTTTCCATTCGCCTTCGTAGTCAATTCCAGAACTGCTGTGAAATGAGCCTTTTCCTTCTAACCTGCCGTCTTTGAATTCGCCCTTGAATTCAAGCAGTTTTTTGGCATCGTCCCTTTCCCACGTGACGGTTGCCTGTCCCTGGACTTTGCATGCACTACATGATCCCTGGATGCGAAGTTTGATACCCAGCATCGGCGTCTGGTCCTCGACGGCACAGCACTTATCTTCGTCGATTTTCCAGCAGGGACCCTTATTTTCTGAGTCACACACCGGCGAAAGAGCTTTGCATCTGGCATCCCTGGTTGTACACGGGACCGATGTGCGAATTTTGCCGGGTCCCTTCCCGATGGCCTGGGCGTCGGCCGTTGATGCGGCGGCAAAGGTGACAATCAGTGACATGAAAAAAATTAGTCTGGAGATCATTTTTAAGACTCCCTGTTGATTTTCCGGGACGCTGTGCGCCGCAACGTCAGCGCGGCTGTCAGCAGAATCAGGATCAGCAGCGTGCCGGTTTGTGACGTATGATTTCCGGTTCCAGCCCGCCCGTCAATAGACGAGCAACCGCCTGAACTTCCACCGGTTCCAGTATCTTCGGTGCCATCGTCAGCGGTCACTGTGGTGTCTGTTCCGACTGCACTGTCGGTGCCGGCCGTGTCACGCTGTTCAACCACGTCACCCACGCCCGGTTCATCTGCGAATTCGACTTGTTCGACGACAGCCTGGCCGGCCACAAAGTTCAGATTTCCGCTAATCAGCAGCCTGTCCTGCAGCGCCCCACCATGTGTTATCAACAGATACCATGTGCCGTCTGTCGGCCATCCGCCCGCCGTAAACTGCGGAAGAGTGCTGCCATCGGTCTTGATCGGCTGCGAGTATGAAGCCTGAAATTCATCGCCGACCAGCCACTTGTCCATGTTTTCCTGGTTCAGGGCCATCAGGCGGCCTTCCGGCGCCGCCGTCTGATCTTCAATCTGGTCGCACCACGAAAAGCCGTCGCCTAGATCGCCGCAGCGCAACCTGTTCGCATTGGCGATCGACAGATTTACAGCGGTATCTGCGACTGGCGACCACATATCAGCAGTTCCGGCAGGTTCCGTTGGTACCGCCGTGCCCGCGACAGTCGCCGTGACTTCCTTTGAATACCCGACCCCGGCTTCGGCCGCCGCAACTGCAAGCGCCAGCGAGCCGCTTTCGCCCGGGAAGTTCCCGACGTTGGTAATCACTTTGACGTAGTAGTTGTTACAGCGGTTGTTCAGGTCCAGACAGTCGGTTTCCAGGTTTTCCTGAACGTTTGCACCGGTCTCGATGACGACGTTGCCGTCACTCCCGGTCACATCCCAGTACGCCAGTGTTAACGGGTAAGAATCGCCATCAAGATTCCATGCCTCGGTCGCGACCATCACCAGTGCACCCGCGATTGGTACACCGACGGCATCACGGACTTTCACGGTCAAAAATCCTGTGTCAGCGTATGTGGCCGTCCGGTTGATCATGGCGCCGTCGCCACGGCTCTGCGTGACGAAACTGATGTTCTTGATACCCCCGAATTTCTTGGAGTTTGAAACGTTGAAATTGGCAATGTTTACGTATCCATCGGACCAGTCCAGCCCGCTTGAATACCATGTTCCATCGACCAGAAACTCGCTCCAGACGTGGTCTTCAGCGCTGTTTGAAGTGTTGCTGGTCGGAATCAGCATGGTCCTGAAAGCGGCAGTTTGAATGTCCTGTAATTCCCCGCAGTTGCCAAAGTGCTGGTACAACACCCGGTTGGCCTGTGATGTGCGGTCAATCTGTGCCCCGTAGTGCTTTTCGGCCCAGTCGGTAACGCTGTCGGGCATGTTCTGACCGGCCCACCATGTGAAGCGGTCGATGGCGCACTTCGTGACGCTGACAAATCGGTCGCCGCCCCGGATGTCACGTATCGAGTCGTCCCACAGGATGTCGATCGTCTTTGGATTATCAGGGTTTCCGACGGCTCCGGGGTTCAGGAAAGGTTGCCCCAGCACAGTCGCATAATCGTCACCGGGGGCTGCAAAATAGGTCACTTCGGCAGCGCTGAATCCGCCCGGCATCATGTAGCCTGACCAGTCGCGCTCAGGGTCTGTAACGGCCCCGTGGATTTCCAGGATCCGCCACTTGCCGCGCAGCCATTCTTCAATCTTGTCCGCGTGTATGGACATCGCCTGATAGACGGCCAGAGTCTGGTCGGATGGCACAAGGATTTTGCTGTATGCCGAAAGGTCACCATCGGCAAGCCACGCCGAGTCAACGACGTCGTATTTGTACTTGAATTCATCCAGAACCGCTTCGATGACGCCAGCCTGCGAAGCGACCGGTTCGCGTTCCTTGATGACCAGTATCCGCCCGTTATATCTGTTCAGACCGACGTTGCCCGGGCCGTAGCGCACCATGTTTTCCAGCAGGTCAGACTTGCCTTCGGCCCAGGCCCGCTCGACTTCCAGAGTTGTGGCCAGCACAATTCCGGTACGCCGTACCTTGAATTCAATGGTGGTCGGCCGAATCAGTGAATCCATCGTAAGCCACTGGGCACCGACATTGATTTCCTGAATGAATCCACGCTGTACCGGTTCCCAGTCCCGCAGCGAATCCGGGTCGATCGCAGGGTAGTCTGCGACCCCTTCGTTGGCGGCAGCCTTCTTGAAAATAAAGTGCGGAATGTACGAAGCAGGTCCGCCATCGTCGCCGGGCCACGGGCGATTGTGCAGGTAGTATTCACGCCAGGACAGACCGGCAGGGTAGGTGTCGGCCTGACCTGTCGTCGGGTTGGCGTCAATGAACATCTCCATGTCCAGAATCGGGTGCAGCACCCACCAGTAGTAGTCTTCCGGGTCCAGTTCGAACGTTTTTTCAAGGGCGTCCTGCACCCATGTATAAGCGGCCGTCGTGTACTGTCCCTTTGTGGCGTCGGTGTAATTTCGCAGTTCGACGTAGTCCAGACTTTCGTCGGCCATCTGCGCGAACCTCACTTGATCCACGATGGAACGCACGTCAAAGCCTTCCAGGGCAAGATTTCCCGGTGTGATGCTGCCAAGCAGGAACGCTATTTCGTCCCACCAGTCAGCAAGGGATTCGTCCAGCAGCGGTTCGACAAGCGTGTCCTGCACTGCTGGCGTCAAGTCCGCCAGATTAGTGGCCAGCCTGATCCGCAGCCAGGGCGGTGTGTTGGTGACAGCTTGATTAGCTTTTTGTGTTAGAAACCCGGCGCGGTTAACTGAAGAAAGTTCGACAGTTCCGGCAGTCGCGTCAATTTTGAAGACGACTGCTCCACCCGGGGCCATCTTCGCCGTTATGTCGCTTGAACCAGTAATCGGGGTTGTGTTTTGAAGCGTCCACGGTTCGCCGGCCCGCGTCTGGTGTGTGGCCGTCGGACTGGTTTTTGTCGAGACGGTTCCGGTCGATGCGGCGCTTTGGGGATCACTCCAGTGCTTGATTATCACTGGATTCTTCAGCATCAGCCTGCCGCCGTCATCGTACACGGACAGGCCCGGTATATTCGCAGGCCCGGCCGGGGTTGATGTCGCAAGGCCGGTGGTCACACACATGACCGCAAGCGCAGCCATCGCTGGCGCAAATCCACGAGTCAAAAATGGCATGGTGGCCCCCGAAACGATGTCCCTGCAGGAAGTTTCCCCCGGGAACGTTGCCCGGTCAAATATGAATGAATTTAAGAATTGTACAGCGTCGCCCACCCGGCCTGATTTTCAGGACAGCGTTCCGGTCAGCACGTCGATCGTGGCATCCAGCAGGGCAAGGTCCTGAACTTCGCCGTGATAAGCCACGTTGTATTCGCCAATGTTGCGGTAGTGCGGGCGGTTCTGGGCGACAGGTGAAAATTCCAGCTCCAGTTTGAAGTCGGGGTGCGTCAGGCGGAAGAATGTGCGGCCTTCGCCTTCAAATTCGCGCCAGGCATACTGAAAACCGAGCTGTCGCAGACTTGCGCAGGCAGTTGTGTCCAGCCATGCGGGCGAGGTCGCGTCGCCGTCCGGCACGTCGGCCGTCAGATCTACAAACTCGACGTCGTGGCTGTCAAAACCTTTATTCAGGAATTCCCCGATTCGCGCGGCGATCAGTTTTTCAAACGCCGGGTCAGATGGCCCTTTTCGCAGCAGGATCAGGGACTTTGCCGGGTTGTCTTTATCAGCCGGAAGGTCGTGCTGCCAGACAAATGAAAGCAATTGCTGGAAATGGCGTTCAAGTTCTTCGGCTGTGATTCCAGGCTGGGGGTTGACCGGGTCCGATTCGGTGTTTTCAGCGGTCGGCGCGGCTTCCTTTAAAACATACAGAAGATACAGTCCGTTTTCATTCAGTGAATTCACAACGTTCTGTGCGTATTCCTGCCTGGATTCGGCTTCAGTATCGTTCATGCAGTGCAGATCAAGAATCAGGTCCACAGGCGGCGAAATTGTCCCGTCAATGATTGTTCCGTCAATCAGGTCTGCCGATGGAACTCTGCGGCGGGCAATATCCAGAACTGTCAGTGAGCTATCGAGGCCCACAAGTTGCTTTCCCGCCCGATCAAGAATTTCCAGGTGCGCCCCGAAGCCGCATCCAATCTGCAGAACGCTCTTGTATTCCGGCGAAAGCGATTCCAGAACGATGCGCTCGGCTGAGTCCCCGACAACCACTTCGCGCCGGGCCTGCAACCGACGCAGGTCGACTTCGTCCCACGCCGGATGGGTTATTTCATCAAGCAGCCACGTCAGGCCTTCCGGACCTGTTACGTGAACCAGTCGGTCAATCGGCAGTCTGTCCAGGTTTTCCGGCATCCCGGCATGAAACCAGAACGTCGCTGTGCCGTCTGCAACTATTGGAATACCTTCAACAAAAGTCCTGCTTTCAAAGCACGGTCGCCCCGGACATTCAATTGCATAATCAGGCCCGCAGAAACGTGACACAGAAATCAGCGTCCATGGCGTGTAAAGCGAGCACGGCAAGGCACCGGCAGGAAGCCCGCCCAGGCCCTGCCTTACGTTGTCCAGTTCGACCCGCACGAATCCGGCCTGTTTGATGAAGTCCTGGACCGCCGGAATATGAATTTGAGATGTTTGATAGTAGTCAATCTGCGCCTGCGTGTGACCTGTCACGTCCAGTCTGGGGTCCCTGATCAGCCGGTTCAGCGCCCGGCCAAACACCGGCAGGCATCCGGCGTCAACGACCGCCTGCAGCACGCCCCAGTCGTTCACCACGACTTCTGTGCCAGGCTCCAGCAGCCCGATCAGCCTTTGAGTCATATCCAGCGAAGTGTCGTAACATGGCGGCAGAACGAACGTCAGTCGCAGTCCGAAGTCCCGGCAAAGTTCGACCATCGTCCGCGTGCGCACGACCCCCGGCAGGCGGTTCACGCAGAATTCGGAACCTGCATACAGCCGCTGGAAACGGGCAGGCTGTCCGTCCGTTCTTGATGAAGCATCGCCAACAGTCCGGCAGTACTTCTGCAGTACGTCCAGATCCATGACGACATCAGCAAACAGTGCACGTTCCATCAATATTCGTCCATGCAGCCGGTTTCGCTGCCGCAGCTTCCGCAGGCACCCGCGTCGCCGCAACTGCTGCAGTCGCCTTCGCCACAGCCACTTACGCACGAGCCTTTCGTCGTTGGATAGTGGCAGTTATCCTCGCAGTCCTTTCCATAGACTTCCCGGTATGTTGCGCGCGCCAGCCGATTAAATTCGACGCCCGAAATGTCGGAATAAACTGCCGGCCGAAGTCTGCGCACCAGATCGGTCGCCAGTGACACCGACTCGACGTCAAAATCGCGTCCTATAATCTTGGCCGCTGCGAAGTTCGGTCGCGTCGCGAAGGCGGGCAGGGCGCACGCCCCGCACGCAAAACGTCTGTATCTGGTGATGTTTCGGTCTTTGACGAACACACACCCGGTGAAATTCGCCATCGGCCCTGCCGGGTCGTAGTAGTCGTAACCGCACATCGCGTCGAAGTTTCCGCACTTGCCGTTCATCAGGAACGCTTCGATTTCGACGTCAGGTGCCCCGTCCGCCACCATCGCGATTTCATCTGGAGTCAGGTGTCTGTCAACGATTACGCGGTAAACGCCAAGGCCTGCTGCCCACCTGGCCGCCGCCGAGTTCATGACGCCAAGGCCGATGCTGGCCGTCAGTCGCATATCCGGGAACATCTCGCGCGCAATCAGAATTCCGTTGATGCTGCCCACGATGACGCTGTCGATTCCAAGGTCACTCGCAATTTGAAGCTGGCGTATGAATCCCGGCTGATACGGTTCGGTCAGAAGTCTGGTGTTGATGGCCAGGAAGATCTCTTTGCCGTTACTGTGACTGGCCTCGACCGCAATTTTCAGGTCCGCCACGCTTTCAAAGCTTGAGCGGTCGCTTTGGCGCTGATTCAGCCCGCCACCGCCGCTGGTGCCGGCCGCGTCGTTCAACCCGCAGTAGAACGTGTCGGCACCGGCGTTCACCAGCGTTTCGACATCTTCACAGCGGCGCAGTGGTACGTTAATTGCGAACATCGGGCCTCCGCTTTTTCAGTAAGCGGTCATGCATTCGATCGGGACATCGGCCAGCTTGGTCCGGCCATTCAATTCGGAAGGCAGCTCGACCATGAACGCCGCAACGCAGACTTCGCCGCCCATGCCGCGAACCAGTTTCACCGCCGCTTCCATCGTGCCGCCCGTTGCAAGCAGGTCATCAACAATCATGACCTTGTCGCCCGGTTTGATAGTGTCTTCATGGACTTCTATCGCGTCGGTTCCGTATTCAAGAGTGTATTCAATCTTTCTGGTCTTCCAGGGCAGCTTTCCCGGCTTTCTGAAAAGCACTAAAGGCAGGCCAAGGTGCCCGGCCACAGGCGCCGCAAATACGAACCCGCGTGATTCGATGCCGCCAATCCTGGTGGCGCCGTACTTCAGGGCGACTTCAACAAAGAACGTTATGGCGGCCCGGAACGCTTCCGGGTTTTCAAGGACGGTAGTGATGTCCCGAAACAATATGCCCGGTTTTGGAAAGTCAGGAATGCACCTGATGTTGTCGCGGACCAGTTGTTCCCTGGGATTGTCAGATCTTTTATCTTCGTGCATCCGGTTGCCCTCCAGCGTCAAAATTCCCCGTCAAATCTGCGGCATCGCATCGCCCGCGATGTTTGCCCACGCAATCAGCGGTACCGCCTCCGGCGCCATCATATCTGGACTGACCGGGCTGACAGATGCCCAGCCTTGCGCAATCGCACCGGTATCAGAATCAGCAGCCAGTTCATTGGTAACCCGGGTGCCGCCAACCCACAGGTACGTCGCCCCGCGCGGGTCTTCACGGGCCAGAACTTCGTTAGAATACTGGCGGTTACCAAGGCGTGTAACTTTGAATCCCTGAAATTCGCCAAGCGTGGCGTCAGGTATGTTTACGTTCAGGGTAATACCGTCTGGAATGCCGTGGTCACCGTTTTCAATGATCCTGTCAACGATGAAACGAACTTGTGGCGCAATGTCGTTGAAATCGAAGGAACCTTTTGAAACCATTGAAAAAGCAGCCGACTTGATGCGCTGAATCGTGCCTTCCATTGCCGCCCCGACGGTACCTGAATAGATTACGTCGAAACCAAGGTTCGGTCCCCGGTTCACGCCGGAAAATACAAAATCAGGCCGTCGTGGAAGGATGTGGTTAAGCCCGATGAAAACGCAGTCAACCGGTGTACCTGAAAGCGCGTACCTGCGTTCGCCCAGTTTCCTGACCCGCAGTGGTTCGGTCAAGGTGATGGCGTGCGAAACGCCGCTCTTTTCGATTTCCGGCGCGATGACCCAGACTTCGCCGTGAGCCTCGGCCGCCTGCACCATCGTCGCAAGGCCCGGCGAAAGGATCCCGTCGTCGTTTGTAACAAGAATCATTGGTTTATTCATATCAGACCGGACCTTAGAATGCGCCGATGTTGAATTCGAACACGACCGGCGGATCGCCTTTGCGCGGGTTGATCGGGAAGCCCCACTCAAACCTGAGCGGGCCGATCGGTGACCACCACCGAATTCCAAGACCGGCGGCGAACTGGAAGTTCAGCGGGTTCGGGTATTCTGTGTCGTCAAACGCATTTCCGGCGTCAAAGAACACGACGCCCTTGATGCCCATCGCTTTCAGAATCGGGAACTCGACTTCGAAGTTGAAGACCAGTTCCTTGTTGCCGCCAATCGTAAAGTACGACAGAGACGACGCCGGATCGCGGCTGGCACCGACAGGGATTTGCGGCCCCAGGGAAGCCTGCTCGTAACCACGGATCGAGAAGATGCCGCCGCACTGGAAACGCTGGAAGATCGGTACCGGGTCGCCCTTCGGGTTGAAGATGTATCCGTACCGCAGCGAGACTTTACCAACCGCGCCCAGGAACAGGGGGAAGTACTGTTTCGTGCTTGCGCGCAGCCTGATGTACTCGAAACTGGACCCGATTTCGGAACCGGCCCACTCCATGCTCAGCGAAGTCAGGTTGCCTTTCGTCGGGAACATGCGGTCGTCGCGGTTGTCGAACGCGGCTGTAACCATCAGCGAGCTTGTCAGCCCGTTAAGGTTCATGTTGGCGACCGGGACGTTGAAGAAGTCTTCCTGACCGCCAGCCTTGACGTCAACCGTTTCCAGTTTGTAAGTCATTGCGATCGAGAAGTAGTCAGCAAATCTGCGTCCAATCGTAAGATTCAGGCCGGTCGACGTTTCGTTGTACGTGTAATTGACGTAGTCCCTGTTGTACGCCGAGAACCCGAAAGTCCAGTCGGTATCAAAGAAATACGGGTCGTCGAACGAAAATACGAAGTACTTCCGAAGGCTTGAAAGGCTTGCTTCCAGGCGCAGCGTCTGACCGCGGCCCAGGAAGTTCTGCTTCGAAACCTGTGCCTGGAACAGGAAGTTTTCAACTGACGAGAATCCGGCACCGACCGAGAATGCCCCGGTCTGACGTTCCTTGACCTTGACGGTCAGGATAACTTCATCAGTGGCGTCACCCTGTTTCGGCGCGATCTCGACTTCTTCAAAGAAACCAAGGCGTTTAATCCTGGCTTCCGATCGTTTCATTTCGGTTTCGCTGAACAGGTCACCTTCGTAGATCCGCAGTTCGCGGCGTATAGTCCAGTCGCGCGTCCCTTCATTGCCCGTGATGTCAATTCTGACGACCCGCGCCTTGACGCCTTTCTGGATGATGTATGTGAAGTCAAGCAGCAGCGCGACCTGGTTCATGTTCGTCGTGTTGCCCACAGTCGCGAACGCGAATCCCTGATCCTTGTACTGGTTCATCAGCGCCATCGCGTCTTTCTGGACGTTTTCAGCGTTGAATATGTCACCGGTCTTCAGCAGCAGCTTCTTCATCATCTTTTCTTTTTCAAAGATGATTTCGCCTTTTTCATTCTTCAGCTCTACGTCGCCGCCGATGTCGACCTTGCCGACCTTGTACTGCCGACCTTCGTGAACGGTAATTGTGATGGCGATATGTTTTCTGTCGCGAGACAGCATTATGACAGGTTCTTCGATGCGAACTTCAGCGTAACCCTTCGTATTGTAATAGAATTCAAGTCGCCGCATGTCCATGTCAAGGTTTTCTTTGGAAAAGGTTCCCTTGTTGGACACGAAGGAAAGCAGGTTGCCTTCCTGAGTCTGCATGAACTGTTTCAGTTCCTTGTCAGACAGTTTGTTGTTTCCAAGGATTTCTATGGCCCGGACCTTGACCTTGGCATGTTCGCGGATGACGAATATTACATCGACGACGTTTTCCGGTTTCTGATCAAGGCGGTAAGACACTTCGGCCAGAAAATAGCCTTCTTCGACGTAGTGCGCCTTGATGGCTTCGACAGAACCTTCGACTTTGCGCATGTCCAGGATGGACGACTCGCGCACAGTGATTTTGTCTTTCAGTTTGTCTTTGTCGATCTTCTTGTTGCCTTCAATTCGGACGGCTGCAACTGCCGGATATTCAACAACTTTGAATATCAGCGTCACGCCTTCGCGACCGGGGACAACGCGGGCCTCAATGTCTTTGAATGCGGCGGTCTTGAAAAGGGACCGTATATCTTTGGAAACACGTTCCGGGTCAAGCGGTGAATTTACGGCCGACTTGATTCGGGTGTAAGCCGTGTCGCGGTCGATGCGCATCAGCCCTTCGAACTTGATCTCGGCAATAGTCTGGCTGTCGGTGTTGGATTTTGCTGCGTCGGCAACTGTGTCTTCGTCGGCATCGTCAATGAATTCGTCAGGTATCGCAACCGATGCTTCGTCTTCGTCCGGTACCTGAGCCTGGGCGAAACTGCAGCAGAGCACTGTAAAAACTAACGCTGTACTGACCAGGAAACTCTTCAAACGCAGTCCTCCACCGGATGGACTGTTCCTTCTTCCAGTCTTAAAATCCTGTGCATTCGCCCGGCCAGCCTCATGTTATGTGTAGCCACAAGAAACGCCACGCCGAACTGCCTGTTGACTTCTAAAAAGAGGTTGTGGACCTCTTCACTGGTCGAGTCGTCAAGATTTCCGGTCGGTTCGTCTGCAATAATCAACCTTGGCCGCATCACCAGTGCGCGTGCAAGCGCAACCCGCTGCTGCTCGCCGCCTGAAAGCTCGGCCGGACGGTGTGAAATCCGCGGACCCAGACCAACAGTATTCAGCAGCTCGGATGCCATGTCGTGTGCATCTCGCCGCGGAAGTCCGCCGATTATCGCCGGAATCATCACGTTTTCCAACGCCGAGAATTCAGGCAGAAGATGGTGGAACTGAAAGATGAAGCCGATCTTGGTGTTTCTGAAGGCCGCAAGTTGCGGTTCTGACAGCGAAAACACGTTAATTCCATCAAATTCCAGATTTCCGCTGTCCGGTCGGTCAATTGTTCCCAGAATATGAAGCAGCGTGCTTTTACCAACGCCTGATTTGCCAACGATTGCGGTCATTTCGCGGTGCGCTATGTCAAGGTTCAGCCCGCGCAGAACATTAATTTCACGTCCACCGTGGGTAAACTTTCTTACCAGGTTTTTTGCTGACAGAAGCGGATGTTCAATCACGGGGTTATCCACCACTAAACCACCTAGTCGTTTCTAAGTCCATCCGACGGACTGACCGATGCCACAGCCGAAGTCGGGTAAATTGTCGCAATCAGAGCGGCACCCAGGGCCGCAACTGCAACCAGTATCACATCCAGCGAACTTACGCTGACAGGAAGTCTATCAAGGTAATACTCTGACGGAAGCTTTATTCCCGCAGTTTTGATATAAAAACAAGTACCAAGACCAAGAAGGACCCCGGAAATCGTACCGGTCAGGCCGATAGTGCTTCCAATCATGAAATAAACTGCCCTGATTCCGCCCCTTGTGACGCCCATGCTGCGCAGTACTGCAATGTCGCGCGTCTTTTCCATGGTTATAAGCAGAAGCGATCCGAACACGTTGAATGCGGCGACCAGGATGACCAGGCCAAGTACCAGGAACATCGCGATGCGCTCGACCATCAAGGCTGAAAACAGGGAGCGGTTCGTCTGGGCCACCGTTCTGACCCGCGCAGCCGGAATATCAGTGACGACGCCGCCGACCGCTTCCGCGATCTGGTCCAGACGGTTCATGTCCGAAACCATCATGGCGATTCTTTCCGGATTGGATGTGAAGAAAAGGTTTTTGCCTTCGTCTTTCAGGACGAACGCCGTTTTCAGGTCGTATTCGTACAGGCCGCTCATGAACGTGCCCGCAACCCTGAATGTGCGGGTCGCCGGCTTGACGCCTGTCGGGCCGACATCGCCGTCAGGCACAATTACCATGACTTCGTCCCCGTCGGCGACGCCCAGGCTTCGCGCCAGCTCTATGCCCAGCAGGATCCCCGGTCTGATACGCACCTGATCGGTTGATTCAATTATTGAAGGAACATTAACGGTCTTAACTGTTGCCGCCGCCTCTGGCGCTGCCTCTGCCGCCGCCTCTGGCGCTGCCTCTGCCGCTGTCCCGGCCATGCCCGCAGGCTCTGCCGTTTCGTCTGCCGCTGCCGTTTCGTCTGCCGCTGCTGTTTCCGCGTCTGGTGCCGTTTCGTCTGCCGCTGCCGCAGCCGACTTGAATCCGAGGTCGCGGTCCGACATCACAAGTTCAGGATGGGCAATGGCATTCCGCGCACCTGCGGTCGTTGAATCCCCAAGCCAGAACTGCTCCAGCGCCCCGCCTTCCTCGATCCCGCGTACCGTTGTTCCCGGTCCCATGTTTGTTGACGAAGCAATCATGGCTTCGCCGTGAATATAGGATTCCGCCTGAGTTATCCCGTCGATTTTCCTGATTTTTTCGACCAGATCGGCGCAGTTGCCGGCGTCCTCGAAGTCGTTGGCGGCCTGTGCGCATCTTTCAATCGTGATATGCGGGTTGTACCTGATGATCTTTTCTTTCAGGTCGTTTTCGAACCCGCTCATTACTGAAAGGACGACGATCAAGGCCCAGACGCCGATTGCCGTCCCCGTCATGGCTATGAAATTCTGGCCTGCCACAGGGATCAGCCGCCGGAACCAGGTAAGCTTTTCTTCTTTGAATCCAAGCAGAAAACGCAGCGCAAGCATCAACTTCCAGGATTTGACGTGACCACGCTCTGACACATGCTTCAGAATCCGTACGAACGCCCCGACAAGGACGGCGGTAAGCAGAATTGACGCAACTATGACCCCGATCAGTTGGGCTGCCGGCAGTATGTACCCTATCGTGCTGTCGACGATTTTAAGGACATCTTCGAACATATTGTCCTGCCGGTTGTGCGAACCCGGGTTTCTACAAGGTCGGGCGCCTGCCCGCGGTCATCAAGCCGGTCGGTTCATTTTTCGGGTCGAAGCATCGGGAAAAGGATGACGTCCCTGATGCTGTCAGTTCCGGTCAGAAGCATTGTCAGGCGATCGACGCCAATTCCTTCACCGGCAGTCGGGGGGAGTCCGTATTTCAAAGCGCGGATGTAGTCTTCGTCGTATTCCATCGTTTCCTGGTCGCCGGCCGCCTTCGCAACCATCTGGCCCTGGAACCGTGATTCCTGGTCCTGCGGGTCGTTAAGCTCGGAAAATGCGTTAGCCATTTCGTTGCATGCGACATACAGCTCGAATCTGTCGACCAGGGTCGGGTCCGAGTCCTTTCTGCGGGACAGCGGTGACATCGCGGCCGGGAAATCAGTTATGAACGTCGGCTGAACAAGGTGATGTTCAACTTTTTCTTCAAAAACCAGCATGCAGATTTCAAGTGCGCAGTTGCGCGATTCAGTCGGGTCGCCGACCGTGTCGGCATACTTCTTCATGATGATGTCGGCGATACCTTTGTCCGCGCCGTTCTTCCTGCCGAATTCGTACGCAGCCGTGTGGTTTGTGAAAACTTCTTCGGGGGCGTGGCAGTACTGGCGCAGGCTGTCACAGATTGAAAGCCTTATGAACGGCTTGCCAAGGTCAATCTCGTGTCCACGGAAGGTGACAACAGTCTTTCCGATGATGTCAGTGGCCAGCGACCTGAACAGGTCTTCCGTCATGTCCATCATGTCTTCATAGGTCGCGTACGCCTGATACAGCTCGATCATCGTGAATTCAGGATTGTGGCGGTTGGAAAAGCCTTCATTCCTGAAGTTGCGGTTCATTTCATATACGCGATCAAAACCGCCGACGACCAGACGCTTCAGATAAAGCTCAGGCGCGATCCTCATGTACAGGTCCATGTCCAGCGTGTTGTGGTGGGTCACAAACGGCCTTGCGTTCGCGCCGCCCAGGATCGGGTGCATCATCGGCGTTTCGACTTCAAGGAAGTCGCGGTCGTCCAGATACTTCCTGATATATTTAAGGATTTTGATGCGCGTCTTGAAAACTTCGCGCGACTCTTCGTTCATTATCAGGTCAACATAACGCATGCGCTGGCGAAGTTCGGCATCCTGCAGGCCGTGGAATTTTTCAGGCAGCGGGAGCTGAGACTTGGACAGCAGTCTGTATGACGTTGCCTTGACTGTAAGTTCGCCGGTTCTGGTCCTGAAAAGTGTTCCTTCAATACCGATGATGTCGCCGATGTCTGTCAGCTTGAAGCGTTTGAACGAGTCTTCGTCGATGTGGTCACTGCGGACATACGCCTGAATCGTGCCTGATCTGTCCCTGATGCGTATGAACGCAGCTTTGCCGAACGAGTTCACCGCCATGGCACGGCCGGCCAGGCAAACTGTAATCGGCGTGGCTTCCAGGGCTTCGCCATCAAGAGGCTCGCCCTTCGCACGGATATCTGAAACGCAATCGGAAACTTTGAAATCGTTGGGATATGTCATCCCGTCGACTTCCTGAAGCTTCACAAGCTTGTCAAGGCGCTGCTGGATAAGTGCGTGTTCGGTATGTTCCGGCTGTTCCGTTGGTTCAATAGTGTCTGCCACTTTATTTCTCCTGGGAAAACGCGTCGTAAGTTAACGGCAAAAGGCTGAAATGTCAATGTCAACGGAGCGTTTACAGGTCGCCCCGCCACTGAAAATCATGACTTTTCCGGCCACTGCTTTTTGTGTTGAATCTGGTTGGAAATCAAAGTGTTTTGAATTTCAGAGACACCGCAGCCGGAATCAATTTGTTTTTGATTCCGGCATCGGTATCAAGAAGGGGCAACTGGTCATGCATCTACAAGGAAGCTTGCCATGTCGCGGTTGGCTGCAGGGGCGCGAAGTTTCTGCAGGGCTTTGACCTCGATCTGGCGAACTCTTTCCCGTGTCAGGCCGACTGCTTCGCCGACTTCCTCGAGCGTGTGTTCGCGTTTCGCCCCGATGCCGAAGCGCATCCTGATGACGACTTCTTCTTTTGGCGACAGCCCGGCAAGCAGTTTGCGGATGCATACGCTCATGTCTTCGTCGCACGTTTCGTCGAAAGGCATTTTTGCGTTTGTGTCTTCAACGACATCCATCAACTTGTTGTCATCGTTGCCGATCGGAGTTTCCAGTGAAACTGAAGTCAGGACAGTCCGTTCAGCCCGTAAAACCTGCTCGACCGTGTATCCGGACATGCTGGCGACTTCTTCGATAGCGGGTTCGGCACTGTCCCGGGCCCTTAAAGTGGCGCGGGCGCGTCGGACTTTATTCACACATTCAATAAGATGGATCGGTACCCGGATCGTCTTGCCGTGTTCCGCCAGCGTTCTGGAAATTGACTGTCTGATCCACCAGGTCGCGTATGTCGAGAACTTGTGGCCCAGTCTCCAGTCGAATCTGCTTACGGCCTTCATCAGCCCGATGTTTCCTTCTTGAATCAGGTCAAGAAGGGGCATGCCGCGGTTCATGTACTTTTTGGCGATTGATACGACCAACCGCAGGTTGGCTTTGATCATCCTGGCCTTCGCGCGGTCCGTGCGACTGCGGGCCCTGGTAAGTCCAACGACTGCTTCTTCCAGGCTGGCCCCGCGGATACCAAGAACCATTTCGGACGCTTTGGCTGACGCCGCGCCGGAAATGATCCGTGCGTTGATATCAATGCTTCCGAAAGCGCTCGAGTCGGCGTCATCAGGTTCAAAACGGCCGCAGTTGGCCTCGGACAGGTTATTAAGCTGCTGTTGAAGGCTGCGCAGGACCAGTCTTACGATGCCGGCGCCAAACTTGAAATTGTTGTAAGCATGATAAAGGTCCAGCGCCACGACGTTTTCGTCGTAGTCCCCACCGTTCTTTACCGGTGCCGCCGCTATGTCAATTTCTGCAGCAAAATCATCAAGTTCACGTGAAAGGGAAGGGGTCCAGTCCTCATGGCTGCTTTCGTCAAGCAGTGAAATATCCATCAAAGAGACTTCGCCGGACGACAGTTTGTGCGGAAATTCGATCAGGTGTTCCAGACAGAACGGAATCCTGACCATACAAAGGAAGCTTTCCTTTTCGCCGTCTTCAATCGCCTTTGCAAGTGAGCGTTCCTGTATCTTGGAAAGAAGACGTGTGTCCCCGATTCGGCTCAGGTAGGCCATGATGCCGTTGGAAGTGATTTCAGATACTGCTGAACTGTCCATCAACAGCGTTCTGAGGCCCAGGTCATCGGGACATTCGTCCAGATTCAGGTTTGCGCCTGCGTTCATGTTTTCATTCACGACGTACATGATTCACCTCCACATCACAACCACGCTACATATCTAATGCACAAAGTGGGCCAATGCTGTGACGTCGGGTTAATCATCTGGAATTATTGATGTTTCTGTCGGGTTTGTGGAATTCGCTGTTTGAAATCCTTAGATGACACGTCTTTAACCCATGAAACCATGACAGAA
This sequence comes from uncultured Anaeromyxobacteraceae bacterium, assembly GCA_964522105.1. Lineage (GTDB taxonomy): Bacteria > Myxococcota_A > UBA9042 > DTJE01 > DTJE01 > JAGOFO01. The sequence goes on along the minus strand of CAZFVA010000010.1, from coordinate 82,398 downwards.
ATGTCGTGGTTTTTGTCACGGATGTCATGGTCCGGGACCGCCTGAAAAAGTGCCCTGTCGAAAAGCTCTTGTAACTGCACGAAACACCAATGATTGTGGGTTACCTGTCGATTATCTACCAGATATTGTGGTTTTAATCTTGACACGCCACGGTCGGGAAGTACCATTAGGCTTCGACACTTGTGAAATGTTGAGGGGATTAAGAGCGGCAAGCTATGGGAAATAATTACGAGAGTGACCTGTTCGGGACGGCCGGTGATGACATTTCGGACGCGGCGGAACCTGTCGTATCTGAACCCGCCACGTTTATTCCTGATGAGTTTGAGTCCCCTCCAGAGGGGTTCGAGTCCGGCCCTGATCAGCTTGAGTCTGTCAGCCTTGCAGGGGCTGTTGGTGTTGTCGATGCTGTTGACATTGTTAATGTAATTAACGTGGACGCAGACTTTGACGTAGTCCTGCCGGTGTCTGCCCCGGTGTTATCTAACGAGGAAATGATGAGTACGGAATGTCCCGAGACCGGTATGAACAATTTTGCCATGCCTTATGCAAGGCGCTACAGCAAGGCCGGTCTGGATGTATTTGAAACGGTTGAGTGGGAAAAACGCGACGCGGAAATCAAGGCTCAGGATAAGACAGTCGTGTTTGCTCAGACTGGAATGGACTTCCCGGTAAGCTATTCCCAGACTGCGTCCAACGTCATTGCGTCCAAGTATTTCATCGGCGCGCTCGGGCGGCCCGACAGGGAATCAAGCGTCAAGGCGATGATTTCGCGCGTCACCAACACCATCGCCGGCTGGGCTTTGAATGAAGGGTATTTCCCTGACAGCGATTCTGTTGATGCCTTCCGGGACGAACTGGCCTGGCTGGTACTTCATCAGTTCGGCTCATTTAACAGTCCTGTGTGGTTCAATGTCGGTCTGGAAGAGCATCCCCAGTGTTCAGCCTGCTTTATTAATGCTGTCGAAGACACGATGGAAAGCATCCTTGGCCTGGCCGTCATCGAAGGCATGCTTTTCAAGTTCGGGTCCGGTACGGGATCAAACTTTTCGACCCTGCGGTCATCAAAAGAAAAGCTGCGCGGCGGCGGAGTGCCTTCGGGTCCCGTTTCGTTCATGCGCGGATATGACTCGTTTGCCGGTGTAATCAAAAGCGGTGGAAAGACCAGGCGTGCCGCGAAGATGGTCATTCTTAACGCCGACCATCCCGACATCGTCAGTTTCATCGAGTGTAAGGTAAAGGAAGAAGACAAGGCCCTTGCGCTTATCAAGGCTGGATATGACGGTTCGTTCGGCGGCGAGGCCTATGACTCGATTTTCTTTCAGAATGCCAACAATTCTGTTCGGGCTACAGATGATTTCATGCAGGCTGTCGTCAACGAGGGCATGTGGAAAACGCTTTCCGTTGTAGGGCGCCAGCCGATCGAGACGTTCAGCGCAAATGATTTGATGGATCGGATTTCGGCTGCTGCCCACCGCTGCGGTGACCCGGGCATGCAGTTCGACACAATAATAAATGATTGGAACACGTGCGCTGCCTCGGGGCGGATTAACGCATCCAACCCGTGTTCAGAGTTCATGTTCCTTGATAATTCGGCATGCAATCTGGCGTCACTGAACTTGATGCGTTTTGTCGGCGACGACGGTCGCTTCGATGTTGACGGCTTCAAGCACGCTGTCCGGACGTTCATTATTGCTCAGGAAGTCATCATTTCCAGTGCAAAGTATCCGACCGAAGCCATTGGTCGCAACTCTGAAAGGTTCAGGCCGCTTGGCCTTGGCTATGCGAATCTTGGAGCCCTGTTGATGAGCCGGGGTATGGCTTATGACAGTGATGCCGGGCGCGCCTTTGCAGCCGCAATTTCAGCTTTGATGACCGGTGAAGCCTACGTTCAGAGCGCCCTTCTTGCCGCCAGAGTCGGTCCGTTTGCTGAGTACGACAAGAACAGCGTTTCGATGCTGCGGGTAATTCGTAAACACCGGGCTGCGCTTGAGCGTGTTAAGGAAAGTTTCGTGCCGGACGGTGTCATGGCTGCAGCTCGCGCTTCGTGGGATGAAGCTGTAACTCTCGGGCAGAAATACGGATTCCGCAATGCCCAGACGACGCTTCTGGCCCCGACCGGGACCATTGGTTTCATGATGGACTGCGACACGACCGGCATCGAGCCCGAACTGGCGATCGTCAAGTACAAGAGCCTGGTTGGCGGCGGCATGATGAAGATTGTCAACCGGACTGTGCCATCGGCGCTGACCCATCTTGGCTACAGCGATCAGGAAGTTGCCGCAATTGTTGATTTTATTGACCGTAATGACACGATTGAAGGGGCTCCTGCCCTGAAACCCGAGCATCTGAGTGTTTTTGATTGCGCCTTCAGGCCGATCAACGGCAGCCGGTCAATCACAGTTGACGGTCACATCCATATGATGGGCGCAGTTCAGCCTTTCCTTTCAGGCGCCATATCGAAGACTGTCAACATGCCTGCCGATTCCACCGTTGAAGATGTCAAGAAGGCCTACATCGATGCGTGGAAATACGGTTTGAAAGCTGTCGCAATTTATCGCGACGGTTCCAAGGGTACCCAGCCTGTGATGACCAGCCGGGAAAAGGAAGCTGTTCCGGAAAAGGTGGTTGAGGAGTTAAAACCGGTTCGGACCAGACTGCCTGATGAACGCGTGTCGCTGACGCACAAGTTTACGATTGCCGGTTTCGATGGGTACATCACGGTCGGAATGCATGAAGACGGCCGTCCTGGCGAGATATTCATCATGATGGCGAAGCAGGGGTCCGTGATTCGCGGCCTTATGGACAGCTTTGCCACGTCTGTGTCGATTGCGCTTCAGTACGGCGTTCCCCTTGAAGTCCTGGTCGAAAAGTTTTCGCACGTCAGGTTTGAACCGAACGGCTTCTCGTCCAATCCTGCAATCGGGTATGCCAAGTCAATCGTCGATTACGTTTTCAGGTGGCTGGATCTGAAGTTCGTCAAGAATACCAAGGGCTATCATCAGATCGCGATGCCGCCTGACCTGGAGGCGATGGCCACAGATGACGGGCCGCCGCCCGAGGCACCGAATCAGAATGATCTGTTTCAGGGTCAGGATGATGCGCCCCCATGTTCCGATTGTGGTTTTGTGATGGTTCGAAGCGGAAAATGTTACAAATGCCTTAACTGCGGCTCTACTTCAGGGTGTTCCTAGACACTGCCTCCGGTGGTTCATGGCCACTGTCTGTGTTTTTTTTCACATCTGAGCCTTTTTCCAATTAACTACGCTTGATTTCTTTTTCCGGCTCTGTTTTGATAACCGGGTTGTTCTTCGATGCGTGCTCTGGAAACGTAACCCTTTTAACAGGAGGTTCGTATGTCGTTCAGTATCCGTACTGCCGCTGTTCTTGGCGGCGGCGTCATGGGATCGGGCATTGCTGCCCACCTCGCGAACGCCGGAATCAAGACGTATTTGCTTGACATGGTTCCCAATGGTGTTGGACCGGAACAGTCGCATGAAGCCCGCTCGGCTTTTGCGGTCAAGGGCATCGAGCTGGCTTTGAAATTCAAGCCGGCACCGCTGTTCTATGACAAGGGTGGCGCCGATCTGGTCATCCCCGGGAACTTTGATGATGATCTTTCCAAGATTGCTGAATGTGATCTGATCATCGAAGCCATCATTGAAAATCTTGAGATCAAGAAGCAGCTTTTTGCCAAGATTGCCCCGTTCATGAAGCCGGATGCTATTCTTTCTTCAAACACATCCGGTCTTTGCATTGCGGACATGGCTGAAGCCCTTCCGATGTTCACACGGGATCGCTTCCTTGTTACGCATTTCTTCAATCCTGTTCGTTTCATGAAGTTGCTTGAACTGGTTGCCGGTCCCGACACCAGTGAAGAAACCATGAAGATATGGGCTGACTTCGGAAGCAAGAGACTGGGTAAGGGTATCGTTTTCGGAAAGGACACCCCCAATTTCATCGCCAACCGTATCGGCATCTACTCCATGGTTAAGACAATTCATGCGATGCTCGACGATGGTTACACCGTCGAAGAAGTCGACGCGATTTTCGGCAAGCCCCTGGGCCGCCCGAAGTCCGCTGCCTTCAAAACGCTTGATATGGTCGGTCTTGACGTGTTCTCTCACGTCTCGAACACCTGTCTTGAAAAACTGCCGAATGACCCGGAACGTGACGCATTTACAGTTCCGGAATTCATGAACGCCATGGTCAAGAAGGGCCTTCTCGGCGCAAAGACCAAGGCTGGTTTCTATTGCAAGGGCCCGAAGGGCGAAAAGCTTGTAATGGATCCGAAGACCCTTGAATACATTCCGTGTTCCAAGGTTTCCTTCGAATCACTCAGCAACATTAAGGGCATGACGCTTGCCGAGCGCACCAAGACCCTTATCGCTTCTGAAGATCGCGCCGGAAAGCTCGCCTGGAAGATCCTGGCCCAGTCACTGATTTACTCTGCGAAGAGAATCGGTGAAATCTCTGATGACGTAGTCAACATCGACAACGGCATGAAGTGGGGATTTAACTGGGAAATGGGACCGTTCGAGACGTGGGATGCCATCGGTGTTGCTGACTCGGTCAAGCGCATGCAGGCTGACGGGTACGAAGTACCGAAGCTCGTTCTGGACATGCTGGCCGCCGGCGTAACGTCGTTCTACGGTCGTAAGGGCGTCAACCGCACTTACTACGATTTCGTTTCGAAGTCCGTCAAGGAAATCGCGAACCCGGCATGGTCACTCGTTCTGGATACACTGCGCGAGCAGGGCAGGATCGTCAAGAAGAACCTCGGCGCCAACCTGGTTGACCTCGGCGACGGAGTTGCGTGTCTTGAGTTCCGCACAAAGATGAACACCATTGACGATGACGTCATGGCCATGATGCACGACGCAGTGGACGTTGTCGAAGACCGCTTTGAAGGTCTCGTAATTTCCAATGATGGCGAGCATTTCGGCGTTGGCGCCAACATCGGCATGGTTCTGATGGCTGCCCGGGCAGGCAACTGGGACATGCTGGAAAAGGTTATTCGCTATCTGCAGTTAGGCGTCATGCGGTTTAAGTACTGCTCGAAGCCGGTTGTGGCAGCTCCGTTCGGCATGACCTTCGGTGGTTGCGCTGAAATTTGTCTGCATGCATCTGCAATGCGTCCGCACGCTGAACTGTACATGGGTCTGGTCGAAGCCGGCGTCGGCGTCATCCCGGCCGGCGGCGGAACCAAGGAAATGCTGGTCAGGGGCCTGGAAGCGATTCCCGGCGACAATGCCGATCTGTCAAGACTTCCGTACATCGCCAAGGTTTTTGAAACCATAGCGATGGCGAAGGTTTCGATGAGCGCGTTCGAAGCTCGTCGTTACGGCTTTGTCAGAAAAACCGACCAGATCACTCTTTCCCGTGATTCACTTCTGAACGACGCCAAGCAGACGGTCCTCGGACTGGCCCGCGCCGGCTTTACGCCTCCGCCAGCGCCGGATTGGCTTGTGCTGCCCGGAAGGGACGGCCTTGCTTACTTTGACGCCGGTCTGCGTCAGTTCCGTTCAGCGAAACAGATTACCCCCCATGACTTCAACGTTGCCGGCCAGTTAGCCAAGGTACTGTGCGGCGGTGATATCAGGCCGGGAACCAAGGTTACAGAACAGCACGTCCTGGACCTGGAATGCGAGGCATTCCTGACGTTGTGTGGGATGGAGCAGACGCAGGACCGTATTCAGCACATGCTGGATACCGGAAAACCCCTCAGGAATTAGGAGGTTCCAATGCGAGACGTTTATATTGTAGCGGCCGCCAGAACGGCCGTTGGAAGGTCAAAGAAAGGTTCTCTCCGTAGCGTAAGGCCGGAAACGTTGGTCGGAATCGCAGTCAGGGGCGCAGTTGATCGTGCAGTCGGACTCGACGTAAACACGATTGATGACGTCATCATCGGCTGTGCAATGCCGGAAGGCCCGCAGGGCATGAACATCGGTCGTATCGCCTGTTTCGCAGCCGGTCTGCCGATCTCCGTCCCCGGTATGACAGTGAACCGTTTCTGTTCATCCGGTCTTCAGTCCATTGCCCTCGGCGCTCAGGCGATTTCTTCGGGATATTCCGATGTTATCGTCGCCGGCGGCGTTGAAAGCATGTCATCCGTCCCGATGGGCGGCTTCAATCTGATGCCGGACCCGGGACTTATGGCGAAAATGCCGGATGCGTATGCTTCCATGGGTATCACCGCTGAAACCCTGGTCGCGCAGTACGGAATCACCCGCGAGCGTCAGGACGAATTCGCCGCCGCTTCCCATGACAAAGCTCTGAAGGCAATCGCAGACGGCATCTGGGCCAGCCAGATCGTTCCTGTGATGGTTGACAGCTTTGATGGAAAGGGTCCGGTTGCATTCGACATGGACGAAGGTCCGCGTGCCGGAACCACAGCTCAGGGACTGTCGGCCCTTAAGGCCGCGTTCATGACCGGTGGATCCGTAACAGCAGGTAACTCCTCACAGACCAGTGACGGCGCAGCCGCTGTTGTTCTGATGAGCGAAGAAGCCATGAAGAAGTCAGGCCTGAAGCCGATGGCAAGATTTGTCAGTTTCATGGTTGCCGGCTGCGGTCCGGAAGTCATGGGCATCGGCCCCGCGCTTGCCATTCCCAAGCTGTTCGCCAAGACTGGCGTGTCGGACAAGGACATTGCCTTCTACGAACTGAACGAAGCATTTGCCGCTCAGTCTCTGGCCGTCTGCGACATTCTGTCGAAGGACAACGTCATTGACCCGGCTAAAGTGAACCCGAATGGTGGAGCTATTGCGACAGGTCATCCGCTCGGATGTACCGGCGCAAAACTGACCGTCCAGGCACTTTACGAAATGCAGAGAATCAAGGCCCGTTACAGTGTCGTGTCGATGTGTATCGGCGGCGGCATGGGCGGCGCTGGCCTCCTCGAGAACCTCTCCTGATCGTCTGATTAGTTTTCAGCTTCAACGATTTCCCTGACGTCCAAAACGACATCAATCTATATACAGCTATTGTGTAAGTTACTTGTATTCCCTAAAATTCATGGGAGATTTCTGCCTGCATCGCTGATGTGGACAGTGATTGGTGAAATTATCTGAAATCATGTGGAGGTCCTCGGTGATATCGAGAACCATAGTCCTTGTTTTTATTGCGATTTTTGTTGTGTCTGGTTGTGGTGATTCTTCAAGTCCAGCGACAGATATTAACGGTACCGATTCCCACGTTGATGTCATCACCGGTGTTGATGTCGCAGGGGATGTCGGCCGTGACCAGATTTCGGGTGACAGTTCTGCCGATGATTTGAGTCGTGACCTTAATTCTGACGGCTTTGTTCCGCCACCATGTCGCCCCGGCGACACGTGCGACGATTTTGACCCGTGTACTGTTGATGACTATTGTGACGCCGACGCTGAGTGCGCCGGGGTCGTCGTTGAAGAATGTGACGATGGGATTGACTGTACTTTTGATGAGTGCGCTTCACAGGAAGAATGTACCCACGACGTGAAACCGGGTTGGTGTTTCATTGATGGCAAATGTATTGAAGATGGCGAAATTGACCCTGCTGTAATATGTCGTTCGTGTCAGACAGCTTTGAAGAATGACCAGTTGCTTCCTGATGACAATCTTTCCTGTGACGACCTTGATGCCTGCACTGTGAATGACCGCTGTCATGAAGGGCTGTGCGTCGCAGATGCCATGAACTGTAACGACAATAATTCCTGCACCGCTGACATGTGCAGTAATGGCAGTTGCGTGTACGAGAATGTCGAAGGCATGTGCAACGACGGCAATCTGTGTACTGAAAGTGATCTTTGCGTAGATGGTGTGTGCAAAGGCTCGTTGATTGGATGCTGGGACCAGAACTCGTGTACGCAGGATGCCTGCCACCCCGATTTCGGCTGTATTCATGAATTCCTGGACATCCCGTGTGATGACGAAAATATCTGCACGGTCGGGGACGCATGCTTCAGTGGCACCTGCATCTCGGGTGAAGATCGTCTGGACTGTGATGATGAAAATATCTGCACCGACGATGGTTGCGTCCCGGTTCGCCTGGACGGTTGCGTCCACATACCGAACGCTGATCCGTGTGACGACCTGGATCCGTGTACTTTGAACGATACCTGCAAGGCCGGGGATTGTGTCTCTGGTGTGGCCATTCTTGACTGCGATGACGGCAATATTTGTACAAGCGACAGATGCGAGCCGTTCGTCGGGTGCATTAACGAAAACAATACTGCGCCCTGTGATGACGGCGAACCGTGCGGTCTGAACGACGTCTGCGGCGGTGGCACATGTAATGCCGGCGCGACCGACCTTGTCTGCGATGACAGTAACGAATGTACGACAGATTCCTGCGTCATCGGCGAAGGTTGCCTTTTCACAAACAACACAAATTTCTGCGATGACGACAACGTCTGCACGCTTAATGACATCTGTGGTGACGGCGCCTGTATCGGTTCGCCTGTTGTCGGCATGTGTGACGATGACAACGACTGTACGCTTGATTATTGTCTGCCAACCGGCGTCGCCCCCGGGTGTTATCACAAGGCACTGCCTGAATGTCGCCCCCAGATCATCATTGACTATCCGCCGCGCGGGGCCACCCTGAACGGTTCAAGGAACATAACGGTCCGCGGGCATATCGAGTATCCGAAGGACGGTCTGATAGTCGGGTTCGTGACGCTTAACGGCATGGACGTCATGGTTAATCCTGTCGGCTGGACGTTCGAGGCCGATATGTACCTGCTTCAGGGAATGAACCCGATCGTGGCTTACGGTCAGGATGTTGTGTTCGGTTATTCGGATTACGTCGTGCAGTCGGCGTACTACTCGGACACGTGGGTCACGATGAACCCGGCCAGCCCGCAGGCGGCAATGATCTTTGATGGTGTAAAGATATTCCTGGGCAAGACGGTCTGGGATGACAACGACACCTCTACGGCTGATGATATTGCGACCCTTCTGACCAACATTGTCAGCACCCTTGATATTTCAACGCTTATAACAAATCCAGTTACTTCCGGTGGTTTCGGCTGGTGTGATTACAAGGTTAATCTGAAGCATATCAGCTATGGCCGTATGGCGATCGACCTTGTCCCGGACTGGGGTAAACTGAAGGTCAAGGTCGTCATTCCCAATTTCAAGGTTGACGTTGATATTCCAGTCAGTGGATTCGCGTGTCCGGACTTTGACGGAACCGCCACAGCTACCTCAATAACGATTAACGCTGATCTGAACATGGTCGTTGACAGCAACGGCAATCCGCAGGCGTCCCTGACCAATCCCGATGTTGTTGTTGCCGGCCTGGACGTTGATATCGGTGGTATCTGGGGCTTCCTGTTAAACTGGATTGTCGATTTCTTTGAAAGTAATTTCGCAACGATGATCGAGGACGCCTTTGAGACGGAACTGGCCGGAAGCATTTCGGATCTGATTGAAGGGGCCGTCGCCGATCTGGCGCTTGAGCCGGAATTTGAAATCCCGTCTTTCATCCCCGGTATGCAGCCAATTAAACTGCAGCTTATCAGTAAGTTCTCGACTATCGCGTTCACTCCGGCTGGAAGTGACATCGGTCTTGCTGCGGCCTTTATGCCTGACAGGACGACTACCCCGCCCAGGCAGATTCGCGGCTCAATCGGTCGCGGTACATGCCTTGGTACCGATTTCGGCGAACCGGTCCTTCCGCATACCAATGAAATGGAACTGTTCGCGAAGGATGATGTGCTGAACGAAGCGCTTTATGCAGCATGGGCTTCCGGTGGTCTGATCATCCCGGTGGGCCCGGAACTGCTTGGCGATGTTGATTTGACGACTTACGGAATCTCGAACATGAGTATGCTCGTCGAGTTCATGCTGCCGCCGATCATTTCCGACTGCAACGTTGCGCACAAGATGTTCTTCCAGGCCGGTGACATCAAGATTACCGCCAATATGAAGCTTTTTGGCTCCATGATGAAGATGACCATGTATTCAAGCCTGATTGCCGAAGCCAGGATCGTGCTGGTTCCCGGGGTGACCGGCACCGAGGTCGGAATTCAGGTCGAAACGCCGCTTTTCATTGATATTGAAGTTGCGCAGATTGATGGTGGTCTGGTCGGGGCTGAAGATACAATAAGTCAGCTTATCCGTGGTGTTGCGATGCCGATGGTGTTGGATATGCTTACCGGCGATACGCTGGCCTCATTCCAGCTCCCGGCTATTGACCTGTCGTCACTTGCCCCTGGTATGCCTGCCGGTGCTGTCATCCAGATCGAAATGAAGGCAATCAGCAGGTCCAAGGGCGCTACGATTATTGAAGGCAACGTGAAGTAGTTTTCCGGGGGGACGATGAGAAACCAAGTCAGAGTGTTTGGTGTCACTGTGCTGTTCGTGTTGTTCGTCGTGTCAGGCTGTGGCAGTGAAAGTACGCCGCCGCTTGATGATGTGGTCAGTGATGTCGGTGCTGATGTTGCCGACGTTATTGTGCCGCCGGATTCGGATGACCAGGACGTCAGCGTTCGTGATCTGCAAAATGATCAGGGCGGCGAAGACGTTACAGAAGGTGAAGACACTGCGCTTCCACCGGTATGTCCGTCTGGAACGGTGTGTGATGACAACAATTCATGCACAGTTGATGATATCTGTCAGGAAGATGGCGAAACTTGCGCAGGGACTGTCGTGGCAGGCTGTAATGACAGCCTGGACTGCACCTGGGACGCATGTGCAACCGCCGATGAATGTGTGCACGAACTGAAGCCGGGCTGGTGTCTGGTAGAAGGCGCCTGCATAGCTGATGGTGAATTCTCGTCTGACAATCCCTGTATGGCCTGTATAACCGCGCTGGCGTCGGATAAGCTTTTCCCGGACGACGCCGGCACATGCGATGACTTGAACGCCTGTACGGTTGAAGACAGATGCAGTGCCGGTGCTTGTGTCGGGTCTGCGAAGAACTGCGACGACAGCAATCCGTGTACTGCCGACAGCTGTCTTGAAGGTAACTGCGTTAATGATCCGACGGATGGGGTCGAGTGCGAAGACGGCAGCAGTTGTACTGTTGACGATGTGTGCGTTCAGGATTCATGCGTCGGCCAGTCGGTCGAGTGCGATGATGCTGATGTCTGCACAAGCGAGACTTGCCACCCCGATTTCGGCTGCATGTACGAATTCAATTCTGAGGATTGTCAGGACGGTAACGCCTGCACGACCGGTGATGTCTGTTTTGCCGGTGAATGCTCGTCCGGTCTTGAGCCTCTCGTCTGTGATGACGAAAATATCTGCACCGATGATGGATGCGTCCCGTCAAAGGGTTGCGTAGTAATCCCAAACACGGCGCCCTGCAGCGACAATGACCCGTGTACCTTGAACGACAGTTGCGCCAAGTCGTTCTGCGTCGCGGGTATCGAACAGCTGAATTGCGATGATACCAACATCTGCACTAATGATTCCTGCGTTCCGGGCGATGGTTGTCTTAACGAAAACAACACGGAACCCTGTGATGATAATAATGAATGTACGGTCGGGGACACGTGCGGTAACGGTGGTTGCGTGCCTGGGGTCGGCGAAGTTGACTGCGAAGACAACAACGTCTGTACGGATGACGCGTGTGTTCAGGGCGAAGGTTGCGTGAATGTCCCGAATGCTGACGAATGTGAAGATAACGATGTCTGCACCGGCATGGGAACGTGTTCCGATGCAAAGTGTGTCAGGGGCCCGGTGGTCGTGGACTGTAACGACGAGCTGGAATGTACGGCTGATTCGTGCCACCCGGTTGACGGCTGCCGTCATGCAATCGTTAACAGCGCGGCATGCAGACCGCAGATTACGATTGATTTCCCCGAGCGGGCAGCGACGCTTGATGGCGTCAGGGATATTACAATTCTTGGTCACGTTGACCTCGGTCTGGACGCCTCTCTGGTTCCGTTTGTGACTTTGAACGGAACCATGGTTGCGGTGATGCCTGACGGAACGTTCCAACTGCCTGCCACTTCGGATCAGGGATTCAACGGCATAGTTGTCGAGGCTGAAGATCTGAACGGCCTTAAAGATCGGGTAGTTCAGTCATACTACTATTCGACCGAATGGTTCCCGTTCAGCGAAACCGATCCGACACTTTCCAACATCAATGATGGTCTGATGCTGTTTCTGGGGCCGGAAGTCTGGGATGACAACGATACGTCCACGATGGACGATATTGCGTCGATTATCGGCATGTACGTCAGTACGCTTGACCTGATGACGATGATTACGAATCCGATCAGCACCGGCGATGATGGTGTACTGTGCGGTACGCATACGATCAATATCAACAGTATTTCTTACGGTACCGTTGCCGTCGATCTGGTCCCGGTAAATGGCGGACTTTACCTGTCTGTCGTTATTCCGAATCTCAGGGCTGCGCTGAGCGGCAAGTATTGTCGTGTCAATTTCAGCGGTTTTGTGACAGCGAACAGCATTACGGTTACATCGACACTGCTTATCAGCATTGATCCGGTTACCGGTAAGCCCGTGATTACGATGACGGGAACCAACTCGGTCGTCAGTGGTCTTAGCGTTGACATCAATAATTTCCCCGGCTTCCTGGAAGATCTTCTCATGACGTTCTTCGGCGGCACCTTCTCGGGCATGATTGAAGACGCAATCAAGGACCAGATTTCGGCGCTTATCCCAAGTATTCAGGACATGCTGGAAGGCCTTGCAATCAACGAGACTTTCGAGATTCCGGCCCTGTTTGAAGGCGCCACGCCGATGTCGATTGCGCTGGTTTCAGGCCTTTCATCAATTCAGTTTACGACGGCAGGCGGGCTTATCGGGTTGAAGGCAAGCTTTACGGCCCCGCGCGGGACGACTCATGAAAAGCTTGGGTCGATCGGGCGTGCTAATTGCCTGCGCCCGGGTATCGAGCCGAATCCGGCGTTCCCGGCCGGTTCGATGGCACCTCAGCTTGAACTTGGTCTGAAGGACGATCTTCTGAACGAGCTGGTCTATGCCCTTTACTGGGGCGGTGCCTTGACCATGCCGATCCCGCCGTCTGTTTTCGGTGATTCGCTTGGGGATTACGGCGTCACAGACATGAACATGACTGTGGATTTCCTGCTGCCTCCGATCCTGTCGGCGTGCAACAGCGCTTCGCAGCTTAAGCTTGCGGTCGGTGACGTTCAGGTCAATGCCACTCTGAAGCTGTTCGGATCTCCGCTGGATATGGTTATTTACGCAAGCTTGAAGGCAGGCGCAAATATTCTGGCCACGGCAGCCCCGGACGGAAGCACTCAGCTTGGAGTTGCCATTAACTATCCCGACTTCATTGACATGGAAATTGCCAGTCTGACCGGAAACCTTGCGGGTGCCGAGGACATTATCAAGGACCTTGTCATGGATACCCTGCTTCCTTCGTTGCTTGGTACGCTTGACGGCACGACGCCGCTGTTCGAGTTTGCCATTCCTTCAATTGATATATCTTCGTTTATTGAAGGGGTGCCACCGGGTACAGCCTTAAGAATCAATGTTAATGAGGTGCTTCGGGCAGCAGCGTTTACCGTGGCTTCCGGGACTATACAGTAGTTGTTTGCGGGCCCGGTGAGGGCTTTCGTGGAGGAAGAATAGATGCGGCACATAGTGATTGCAGGAATCATGGGACTTTCGATGCTTGTTGCCTGCGGGGGCGAAGTCGTCCCGGTGGATGATGTCATAGTTGATGACGTCATTGATATTGTCGGGAATGACACCAACCCGGAAGACACGGGTGTTGATGTCGATCGCGATATTCAGGCTGATCAGGGTCAGCCCGATGTTGTGACGCCTGATGCTGATGTGATCATTTCCGACATTCCGGTTGCAGATACCGATGTCGTCGGGCCGTGTGAAAGCGGGGACCCGTGTGATGACGGCAACCTGTGCACGTTCGGCGAAACCTGCAGCGAAAGCGGCGAGTGTGTCGGCGGTCAGGTATATGCCTGTGATGATGGCAGGGCATGCACCAATGACACATGCGACGGGCTTGGAAACTGCCAGTACACCATGATGGCTGACAAGTGCCTGATCAACGGAATTTGCCGTGATACCGCTTTTGTTAACCCGGACGATCCCTGCGGTGTGTGTAAACCGACAGTAGATGACGGCAATTGGTCTGTTGCGTCTGACAACGCCGCCTGTGATCCGCGTGCCGAACTTGGAAAGTGTGAAGATTCCCCCGGCGGAACTTGTCAGGCCGGCGTGTGTGTCGCGACCACTATCGTTCCAAAGGGTTGTGACGACAGTGACCCGTGCACTGACGATTCATGTAACACAGTTGTCGGATGCGTAAACACGCCAAGAAACGGCGGTCCATGCGTCCTTGAAGACCCGTGTCTTCCCGGTACCTGCTTCCAGGGTACCTGCATCGTTCCGGAAGATGCGTCATGTGATGACAAAAATTCATGTACGGTTGATTCATGCGAAGAAGTCGGCTGCGCCCATGCGCCGATTGATGAGGCAGTCTGTGAAGACGGCGATGCATGCACGTACGAAGATTCCTGTTCCAATGGTGAATGTGCCGGTCTGCCGACAAACTGTGATGATGGAAACGTCTGTACGCTTGACGGCTGTGACCCCATCACAGGTTGCTACCACGACCTGGCCAGTAACCCGTGCTGTCTTGGCGGCGTTTCGCTTTGTGATGACTCCAACCCGTGCACCAACGATGACTGCGATCCGCTGACGTTTGAATGTTTCCGCACTTTCAACACTGCGTCATGTTCGGACGGCAATGCCTGCACAGCAGGCGATTCGTGTGATGAAGGCGACTGCATAGGTGCTTCAAAGAACTGTTCTGATGGAAATGACTGCACGTCAGATTACTGCCAGGGTGGCCTGTGCATGCATGACATTCTGAATGGCACAGTTTGCAGTGATGGCCTTGACTGCTCGGTGAATGATCAGTGCGTGGCTGGTGTCTGTGTGGCAGATGAAACCGGTTGCGTGTGTCAGCCAACGTTCTTCCCGGCTGTGTCCAAGTTTGTGACGCTCGCAATCTCTGATAACGGCAAGGCTGGAAGTGGTCTGGATCTGGACCTGAACCCGGCCACGTGCGCCCCGCCTGATAACTGCTGCTGCGGTATCGACAATGCGCTTGGACCGGTTGCCGGTCTTCCTGTGGCGCAGGATGGAATCCGGGGCGCGATGGAAGACGGCAGCATCACCCTGCTGTTTGAACACCGCAATATCAAGACGGACGGCTCCACCTATACGCTGGCGTTTTATGCCGGCGCGCTGGCTGAATCGAATTCGACCTGCAACTTCCTGACTCAGGATTGTGACTACGTGGTCGAGCCGATGATGATTACCGACGAGTGTCTGCCGCTTGTCACGCTGGATAATGCCAGGATCGTCGGTAACAGGCTTACTGCCGGTGGCCTTGACTACATTTTCCCGTTTGATCTTCCGTTGATGGCCGGCATTAACCTTCACGTGGACCTGTATTTCACAAGACTTGAAGGTACCGTGACCATTTCTGGAAACAGGGTTACGTCGATGCAGGGTATCCTTGGTGGCGCCGTTCCGAAGCAGCAGATTTCCGATGCTGTTGCGGCCATTCCTGACGAGACGTGGGCTGGACTTCCGGTTGACAAGGCGACTGTCACGATGTTGCTGGAACTGCTGGTCATTCCGGACATTGATGGCGATGGCGACGGGATCAAGGAATCAGCTTCACTCGGTCTTCAGTTCACAGCCATTCCTGGCGAAATCGTTGGTCGCAAGCCCTGATGCCGGGTCTGTGCTGCGGTCTGTGGTGAAGTCCTGACCTGAAAAGCCTCGGAAACAAGCCTCAAATTCTAGAAATCACATCCGCGAGATTGAAACCTGCTTGAAGCCGCCAGCACCTTTTCGACGTAGTCGACATTGGAAGGCAGTTCTTTAGTTTTCCTTGCCCTGTTCGGCATGCCATGGCCGGCGTTGTAACCAGAAAGGCCCAGGTAGACCGAGTTATCGTAATATTTCAAAAACGCTTGAATAACCCGGGCGCCGCACTTCAGATTTTCGTACGGGTCTTCCAGCGGTCCGCATTTCTTTGCCCTGGCGGTGGCCGGCATGCATTGGGTCAGCCCGCGTGCGCCGACGCCTGAACGGACGTCGTTTCGAAAGTTTGATTCAGTTCTGACTATTCCAACCAGAAGCGCCGTGTCCAGACCGGATTCCTTCGCTACCTTTTCAATCAGGGGCAGAAGCTCTTCACATCTGCGGCTGGCTTCGGAGCGCCCCGGGGACGACGATTCCATCCGACTGTTTGTTTTGCTGCGTTCGCCAAAGTGAGTGACCGAGACCTCGCGGGTGGTTTTGGTTGTGGGCGTTGTTGTGGCGCATCCGGTTGGAAGTATCCACGCAATTGCCAGGTAGAAAAATAACGCAGAAGTCTTCTTTGCGCACATCATAGTGTTAATCGTAAGATCTTACGGACGTGGACGCCAAGGATATGCAGCAGATGTTGCCGGGAGATTGATGTTAAATCCAAAAGTTACCCTCATAAAGGGCAGGGCAAAGCCGTTCTGGTTCGGTTGCCCTGTGGTTTTTTCCGGTTCCATCGCGACTGTTCAGGGTAATCCTGGACAGGGCGATGTCGTTGATCTTGCAGATGATTCCGGTCAGATGATTGGCTGGGGTTTTTACAATCCGCGTTCTTCTTACCGAGTCAGGATTGTCGGTCGGGCAGGTGATCCCGAAACACCCGACGAAATTATCGGCGAAATGATTCGCAGGGCGTGGACGCTTCGTCGTAACTGCAATCTGCCGAACTCGGACACAAATGTGTTCCGGCTTTTTAACAGTGAAGGCGACGGGCTGTCCGGGATCACAATTGATGTGTTCGACAGAACGGCTGTGGTTATGGAATCTGCATTCTGGACGTCAGGGTTCAGGCGTCAGGTCGCTGCAGCAATTATCGACTGTCTGGGATCGGACACAGACGTGTTGTTCAGGGTAGTGAACAGTGTGCGTGCGCTGGAAGGTATGACAGCCGTGGATGCCGGTGAATCAGCCGCTGGCATCGTCTGTGAAAACGGTTTGAAATTCAGTTGTAATCCCGGTCACGGTCAGAAAACCGGGTTTTATGCCGATCAGCGGGAAAACAGGCTTGGCCTTCGCCGTTTCGTCCGTGGTGCTGCTGTGCTTGATCTGTTCTGTTTCAGCGGCGGGTTTGCAATCAACGCAGTGAAGGGCGGGGCGGCAGAGGTCACCGCAGTCGATTCGTCGGCCGAGGCGATTGAAGCCGGGCGCGCAAATGCATTGCTTAACGGTGCAGGTGACGTGATTAATTTTGTGGAAGACGACGCCGTCAGGTTCCTTGAACAAGCCGGACAGTATGACGTCGTTGTGTGCGACCCGCCCAAACTGGCTCAGGGAAGGAATGCGATCGAAGGCGCAATGAAGCGCTA
Source organism: uncultured Anaeromyxobacteraceae bacterium (assembly GCA_964522105.1). GTDB lineage: Bacteria > Myxococcota_A > UBA9042 > DTJE01 > DTJE01 > JAGOFO01. Next base: position 65,041 of record CAZFVA010000010.1, on the reverse strand, counting down.
TTTCAGGTTGAATCTGCTGGCAATCAAGGCTGTTCGGCCTGGCGGAATGCTGCTTACATGCTCGTGTTCTTCAGTCGTTCGCAGGGACGATTTCGTTGATATGATTCGTGATGCTGCCGGTGCTGTCGGTCGCGACATTGCAATACTGAACGTGGCCGGTACCGGTCCTGACCATCCTGTAAGTCCAGCATGGACTGAAGGTGAATACCTTAAAGCTGTTACAATCGTTGTCAGATAGCCGTGCCGCTATTGACTGCCTGTCTTACGGACACTAGGATTCCAGTCAGTTTTCGTTTGGAGTGAAGATGAACAGTTCCGGATTCGAACCTTCCGTAATCGTTGGAATAGTTATCGGGCTGGCGTTTCTGGCCCTTTTTATTGCCGTTATTGTGAAGATGGCCAGGAAAAAGCCTGGCGTTTCTTTAACCGAATCGTCTGGATATCGCAGGTCCGAGCCAACCCCCGAGCCGCCCCCGTCGTCCGGGAAGGATTACGGTAAGGGAAAGCTGATGCCGGCGGGGGCACAGCCGACGAAGGGGGCGCTGCCGAAGGCCGGGTCTTCGAAGACCGAACCTTTGAGGGCCGGGTCCGTGAAGGGCGAGCCTGTGAAGGTCGAGCCTGTCAAAATTGATCCGTCAAAGGAATTCAAGACTGAAATCCAGTTGGCCAGACATCTGACTGATGGACTTGCCAGGACCAGAAAGGAAGGTTTTGTCGCAAGGCTTCTGGAAGCATTCAAGAAAGGTTCCGAGCTGGACGACACGCTGGTTGGACAGGCCGAAGAAGCGCTCCTTACTGCGGACATCGGCGTTAAGACCGCCATGGAATTGACCGAGGCACTCAGGAAGGATTTCAAGCCTGGAATCGGGGCTCTGGCGCCCCAGGTCATGAGATTTTTGAAAGAGCAGACCCGCCGGATGCTTACAGGTCAGGTACACGGGATGCCCGCCCTGGACGCTGCCGGGTTGAACATAGTTATGGTTGTCGGTGTCAATGGAACCGGTAAGACGACCAGCATAGCGAAGCTTGCCAACTACTACCGTAATCAGGGCAAACGCGTACTGCTGGCGGCCGGAGACACATTCAGGGCAGCCGGCGCCGACCAGCTTGGCATATGGGGTGACCGCATCGGTATTCCAGTCGTTGTTGGAAAGCCAGGCCAGGACCCGTCATCGCTGTTTTTTGATGCTGCGCGAAGGGCGATTGACGAAGGTTTCGACGTGATGATCGCCGATACGGCCGGCCGTCTGCACACAGATATGAACCTTGTGGATGAATTGAAGAAGGTCCACCGGGTTCTTGGCAAAGCGGTCCCCGGAGCCCCGCATGAAGTCATGTTGATGCTTGATTCAACGATGGGTCAGAACGCCGTTAAACAGGCTGACGTGTTCCTGAAGTCGGTGCAGGTCACCGGGATTGGCCTTTCAAAGCTTGATGGTACGGCCCGTGGCGGTGTGGTAATCTCGATTGCGCGGGACATGAATCTGCCGATCTGGTTCGTCGGGATTGGTGAAGCCATCGACGACATCAGGTCATTTGATGCTGATCAGTTTGTTGACGCTCTTTTCAGCGTTGATTGATTGTCAGGTGGGGTTGATATGAGTGAAATCGGTGTGTTATTGACTGCAGCGGTTGCCCTTGGTGTTGGTCACACTCTTATCGGCCCCGATCACTACGTGCCTTTTGTTGCGATGTCGGCCGCGCGCGGTTGGTCGGCCAGAAAAACTGCTTTAATAACGATGCTTTGCGGGATTGGGCACGTTATCAGTTCTGTGCTTATCGGATTTGTCGGTATTGCGCTCGGGAAGGCGGTCGGCAGTCTTGAACTGCTGGAATCGGCACGCGGCCAGATTGCAGCATGGATGATGATTTCGTTCGGTGCCGTCTATATGGTCTGGGGTATCAGGAAGGCGTGGCTTCGACGTAATCCGGGCGCGGATTCGGCTGTGCGATCTGATTCCATTGTCCCCTGGGTGCTTTTCCTGGTGTTTGCGTTCGGTCCGTGCGAACCGCTTATTCCATTGTTGATTTACCCTGCGGTTGCCCATAGCTTAAGCCTTGCGTTGCTGGTGTCCGGTGTTTTCGGTCTGGCAACCGTTTCGACAATGACGGCGGTAGTTCTGGGCGCGTCTTTCGGTCTGAAGAAGTCCAGACTGGACGTATCGTTCAGGTTTGGACATGCAGTCGCCGGTGCCGCAATTATGGTCAGCGGTATGGCAGTCCAGTTCCTTGGTCTGTAATCCCCGTCTTTCAGGAATTCAATAATATGACAGAGTTAGTCTGCAAAAAGAACTCGACAACAAGGGCCGTCAAGGCCAGGGTTCTTGAATGTGTTGCTGTGGGCGGTAAGTTTGAAGTCGTTCCGGACCAGACTGTTCTTTACCCTGCCGGGGGCGGGCAGCCTTCTGACTGCGGTACGATCGACGGGATAACTGTGCAGGCCCTTCAGGTCCGGTCGGACGGTGCTGTGGTCCATGTTCTTGGTGCGCCGGTCAGTGGCGAAGTAATTATTGCCGTGGATTGGCCCCGCCGCTTCGACTATATGCAGCAGCACACCGCGCAGCACATCATGACCGCGCTTGCTGCCCGCCATATGGGCTGGAAGACGATTGCGTTTCACATGAATCCCGATCGCAGTGACGTGGAATTCGAGCTTGACCAGATTGCGCCGGCCGACCTGGTTCGCCTTGAAGAAATGGTGAACGATGTCGTCATTTCTAATGTGCCGGTCCAGATTTCATTTGTGTCGCGTGCAGAATTTGAAACGATGGATGTCCGCAGCCGCCTTCTGCCGGAAGGTATCGATGGACCGATCAGACTTGTCGGTATTGATGGTGTTGATCTGAATACGTGTGGTGGCACGCACGTTGCTTCAACCGGGGCCGTTCAGCAGGTAAAAATTCTGGGGATAGAAAAGCTTACCCGTGGAATCCGCGTACATTATGCAGCCGGGACGCGGGTCCGGCGGGTGCTGGCCGAGATGCTTGATCGTGAACTGGCGATCAGTCAGATTTTGACTACCGGTCCGTCCGATTTCGTGGCGTCTGTTGAAAGCCTTAAAACGTCCAGTCGCGATCTGCAGATGCAGACGAGGGCGTTGCAGCAGCGGTTGGCGTTAATGGTCGTTGAACGTCTGGGCGAGGCCCCCGGCGGCGATTTGCGCTGTGTCGTTGCCCACCATGATGATGATCCCGATTCCGATTTCCTGCGCATGGTTGCTGAACGTTTCCATGCCGTTTTTCCGGAACGGGCTGCCCTGATTACCGGTGGTGTTACCGATGGCTTGTTCATGGTGGTTGGCCCTGACAGTTTCGTTGCAGCCGCAGGTCCGGCCGCCGCCAGTATCATGGAAGGTCGAGGTGGCGGGCGTGGTGGAATCTTTCAGGGTCGCGCAAAATCGCTTTCACTGTGGACCGAAGCGCTTGCCGAAATGCAGCGTCTGTTTACCTGCCAAGACACTCATCAACAGCCTTGACCAGCGCTGATCCTCTGAACGGTTTGCTGAGGAATGTGTTGGCGCCCATCTGAAAGAACTCTTCCCTGCGGTGATCGAACGAAAAGCCTGATGAAATAATGAACGGTACATCCTGTCGGATATCCTTCATCAATTTCAAAGCAGTCATGCCGTCCATTTCGGGCATGATGACGTCAAGCAGAACAAGCTTCAGCCTGTCCGCGTACTGTCTGAACATTTCCACGCCTGTTGTTCCGTTGTCAGCCGAGATGACTTCGAAACCCAGGTCCTTCAGCATAACTTCTGCCATTGAACGGATAATCGGTTCATCTTCGACAACCAGGACGAGCCCTTCGCGCTTGATATCTGAGCTGTATTCGCCTTTCGTCGTAACTATCATTTCACTGCTGACTGGCAGATAGATATTGAACTGAGTTCCCCTGCCTTCTTCGCTGTAAACCGAGATTGCGCCTGCGTGTTCAACGATTGCCCCGTGAACAGCCGCAAGTCCCAGCCCGGTCCCTTTGCCAATGCCCTTGGTGGTAAAGAACGGCTCGAATATTTTCCTGATGTTTGCTTTTGAAATTCCGCTTCCGCTGTCTGTGACATGAACGGCGACATAATCGCCAGGCGTAATCTGGAATTCGCTTGAAGCGCACTCCTTTTCAGTCAGATAGACGTTGCCTGTTGAAATTTCCAGAACTCCGCCGTCCGGCATCGCGTCCCGGGCGTTGATACAAAGATTCAGGATGACGCTTTGAATCTGCGAAGGATCGCCCACAATCAAGCTGTTTGCGGCAGCCATGTTTGACTTGATTACAATTGATTTGTCCAGGCTTCGTTCAAGCAGCCCGATCGCATTCTTGATCGATTCGTGAATATCAATTGGCGTCGAAAGTGTTTTTCCCTTGCGCGCGAAGTCCAGCAATTTCGAGGTCAATCCTGCAGCGCGTTCTGTTGCATTGAAGATTCTCTGGCAATAGACATTCTCAACGCTGTTTTCAGGCACTTTCCTTGTCAACAGTTCGGCATAACCCTGAATTGCGCTCAGCATATTGTTGAAGTCGTGGGCAACGCCACCTGCAAGCTGGCCGATAGCTTCCATTTTTCTGGAATGCTGCATTTGCTCCTCGAACCGGAGCTTTTCTGTAACGTCTTTGAAAACCACAATAGTTCCAGAAGGTTGTGCGCCTTCAGACGTGATTGGTGCGGCACTGTATTCGACCAGATAATGCTTCAAATCTTTTGAAACAAGTTCGACATGTCCCTGCGGTTCCCTGACCGGTTTATTTCCAGTCGATTTGTCCGTTGCACCAGGAAGTTTTTCTTCTGAATCGGGATTAACAAGGATCATAACGTCATCAATGAGGTGGTCGGTGGCCTGCTCGATTGTCCATCCGGTCAGCCTCTGTGCGACAGGATTCATGCGTACAACCCTGCCTGAAGCATCGGTAACGATGACCGCGTCACCTATGGAATCAAGCGTAATCTGCAGGTTTTGTTCACGCTGACGAAGAATCGTTTTGCCACGCCTGAGCCTGTAGATAAGAATTGAAAGCACCAGCAGAAAAACTGCAGCAAATACCAGAAGAATCTTAAGCACCGATTCGGTGGCCCAGCCTTGATTGATGACAATCTGGGTCATGTATCTGTGCTTCAGTGTGTCAACTTTTCCCGCCGGTAATGATGCAATCGCTTTGTCCAGAATGTCGGCCAGCACTTTTTGCTTAACTGGTACTGCGATGCTTATTTTGTGAGGAGGAAGGTTGGTAGGGGCCGCAACTCGAATCCTGGTCAGTCCCATTTCCTTGGTCAGCCAGACACCGGTTGAAAGATGCATTATCAGCGCATCTACCTGATGACTGTTCAGGGCAATCATGCCCTCCCTGCTGATCTCCATCGGCTTTAAGATAATTTTCGGGTACTTTCGGGCAATTATGTCGTTGACGGTAAGTCCGTCATGAACGGCTACCGTTTTACCTGCCAGATCGCCCATGCCTGACACGAAAGGCGAGTCATCGCGGGTAAATATTACCCACTCAAGTTCCACGTAAGGTCTTGTGAATGCAAGTACGTTCCTGCGTTCAGGTGTGTCGGTCAAGGCGGCAATGACCCAGTTAATGTTGCCCTGTTCAGCGTTTTTTACGAAATCCGATGTCTTGCCGGTCCACGTTTCAAATTTGACTTCCAGTCCCGTCAAGGCGGCCAGTTCCTTCATCAGGTCGATGCTGAAGCCGCCAGGAGGGTCCGTTAACATCAGCAGTGGCGGAAGATCACCTGTGCCCACGGTAATCGTCGGATTGTCCCTGATCCATTGTTTTTCAGCGGTTGTAAGCTGAAGTGGCGCCGGAACGTTATCAGAGCCTTCCTCTGCGAAATCGTCGGGCATCGATTTAATGAACTCTGGAAGCGACTCCCAGTTGATCTTCCATCGTTCTTCAAGCAATTTTCGGTTAACTATATTGTTGGAAACAGTATTCGTGTCGATCGGAATCTCGGAGACTGGTTTTCCGGCCAGGATATCAAGAGCTATTGTGGCAGCCCGTCGTCCCTGAGATGAACCGGACACCACCGAACCACCGGCAAATCCGTATGCAAGGTCGCTTTTTAAAGCCACAAAGACTGGTGCCGAACTGGCTTTGGCGATGTCGGCAAAAGCCTCGGGAACCGTGAAGTAAGTGTTATTTTTGTCTGTCTGCCACACACCGATTATTACAAAAGTTTTGTCGTCAATATTGCGAAGTCTGGCAAGCAGGTCGGCGTGTGTGAGATCTTTTCCATCCAGAAACTCATACGTAATCTGCGGGAATTTCTGAAGTTCCTTCTGGGCCGCCTTGATAATGGATATCCCTGTAACCGAGTTGTCAGCTATTATGGCTATATTGGCGCGTTCAGGAAAAAGGGCCTGAGCCATGCCAATAATTCCAGCGTAATCGAAGACTTCTACAACTCCGGTGAAGCCGTCCGGCAGTTTGTCATTCCGGGGATCCAGGGAATTTACGCCGCAGAAGATAACTGGTTTGCCTGGCATCAGTATGTCGCGGAATTCCTTCATGAATTCAAAAGCGGCATCGTCACTTGCAATGGCCAGTTGGAAAAATTCCGGGCCGTACTTTTCCATGAGATTTTTAAGCGCGGCTGCCTTGCGTGCGTCATTCCATGCGAAGTGTTTCGTGTCCAGATATTCTGTGAATACTTTTGCTTCCGGTTCCTGCTGGTTGAACGTTCTAAGGATTTCCCGGGAGATGGAGTCTGACCAGTCGTATCCTTGATGATATGAATTGATATAAAGGACTTGCTTCGGGGATTCGCCGGCATCTTCCAATGATTGCGCCACAGCCACTGCAGGGAGCGCCGCAACAAGCGTACACATCAGCGCCATGTTCAACATCAGCCGTGTCAATCTGGCCTGGCAGTGCATCATGCGTTAGTCCAGAATCTTGAGCTTATGGAATATTGTACACGACAATGATTGAATTTGTTCTGTTTAGAAGTACAGAGTTACAGATGTTTCAAACTGGTAGATGCTGTCGGTCGATTCGCGGTTGTCGGTACGGTTCATGAATGCCGCAGCGGCCTGACCTGGAAGCAGGTATGACCCGACAAAGTCGACTGAAAGGTATTTCTTGTACATGAATTCAAGGTGAAGGTCAGTTTCCAGGCCGATGAAATTCTTGCCCAGAGCGTTGTCACCGTTCAGCGCCCATCCGGCCCCGATCGTCACCATTGGACGGAAGAAGTCTTTGTACTTCAGACCAATCGATGCGTCGGTGACCGAGATGCCAGCGCGGTTCAGGTAGAACTTGCCGCTTTCCCCGTCACGCTTTTCCGACATCACTTCATCCAGGTTTCCGCCACGGTCCCGGACTTCATCTTCCGTCAGAATCATAGTCCTGCTGCGGCTTTTGCCCGAGTAGAACCATGCGCCATTATGGTTGTTGCCGTCGTACTTGTCGTCCCCGCTCAGCGCCATCGTGTTCAGGTTGAACAGCAGGCTGAGGTCGCCTGAAGCGGTGACCGGTTTGTCAATTGTCAGGAATCCCTGTGCTGCCCATGCGATAGTCGTTTCGTTTTTCCCACCGGCACGCGTGTCGGTTGTACCGTACTGGAATCCCAGATCGACCCCGAATTTCAGCCATTTCCAGTCGCCGCCGAAGTTGGCGGTAATCGCCATCATGTCAAGCGTCTGGTCAATGATCTGTGTGTCATGGAGGCCCCAGATCGCCGCTGACAGGCTAAGTTTGTCAAACGGCATCTGCAGTCTGAGTCCGTACAGAATGGTGTCGGTATTGAAATTGTTGGCATCGAACGCCACGCCTTCAAAAGTCTGGTCAGGCATCTGCGCAACGGTAAGCGTCAACTGTCCCCAGTCATGCTTTGTCCACACACTGGCGGCGCCCAGCCAGTGACCGATGAACATGCCGGTCGGATCAAACAGTTGCTCGTAGCCGACTCTGAAACCAATCTTGCCGTCAAGGAAATTGGCTTCGGTATAAGCCTGCCTTATGGCCATTCTGAACCAGCTCGGGCTGGCAGCGGCGTAGGCGTCCGGGTCCTGCATCGACCACATGTTCAGCCCCAGTTCCATTTCAAAGACCATTTTCAGTTCTTTGACCGGGGTAATGATCAAAGTTGGCGCCAGGAACGTTCCCAGAAGTCCGATGTCCTGTCCGTTCTTCTTGTAGTACGGCGGCGTGCGGTCGAAGTCGGAATCGTTCCGCCACACGAACAGGTTCTGCATCCTGCCTGTGAACTTCACGTACTTGTTGCCGATTCCGAACCCTTTAGCTGTGTCATCAGCAGGCTTTGCCGGTGCCGGTGTCTCGACCGTCTGCGCCGGAGCGTCCGCCGTCTGAACTGCGGGCTCGATCGTCGTCATCGCCGGCGTATCGGTTGCGGTCTGCGTGTCGGTCGATTCCTGAGCGAAAGCTGGAACACCAGCCAGAACAATCAAAATAAATGTAAGCAGAAGGCGTTTCATATCTGGTCCCCCTGTCAGTCGGCCGTGACGACGAAGCCGTCACGTACGAAGTAATCCCAGTCGTTGGAATCCTGCCCGGCAAGCGGCGGGCGGATCAGGACTTTGTGCTCTATCCCCGGCGCGTCATTCTGCGGGAAGTAGTAGAGCCACTGGTCGTCCTGACTCCACACGGCGTAGCCGTCTGAAAGCCAGACATAGAATCCGTCCGGGTACTGGAGTTCGGGGACGAATATGACAGTCGGGGCGTTCGTTTCCTTGCTGGCGAACACCAGCTCGTACTCGTGTTCCTTGTCCGGTTCGCCTTTGTCCGGGTCAAAGTAGTGCAGGTCCGAGTAGAAGTGTGAGCTGATCGGCTTGCCCGATATCAGACTGGCGTACGGTCTGACGTATGCGGCGTGTCCGCGCGGAACGACAATGCCTTCCGGTTCGGTCACTTTTACGACGTACCTTTCAGGCATCGACGCGCCAAGCTTTGCGAAGCGTTCAGGTTCACGGGTCTTCTGGATGAATTCAACCAGCGAGAAGTCTTCATGATCCCAGTAGTCGCCGTACTTCGGGTCAGCGTCCGGGGTATAGACCCAGACCATATTTCCGTAACCCAGTTTTTCAAACCCTTCGTAGTAGTTGTCCAGAATCTGTGCGCTGATCAGGTATTCCCATTCGCGTGACTGCTGATAGCCAGTGGGGCATGTCGCGACCGACATGTCGCATTCAGGCGATGCAAAGCTATCGGACATCAGGCGGCACAGGCGTATCTGTTCTTTACAGGCGTTTTCATTTTCAAGGTATCTGAAATTCCAGTAGGTGCCGTATTCGCCCATGACATAGGGAATATTGTCGTATGCGTACGATGCCCAGTCAGCCTTTTCCTGAATGGCCGGCGTGTAGTCCCGGAAGGCGTATTCATCAGATCCGAACGTCCTTTCTTCGGTGTTGAAGCCGATCATCGGGTAGATGTCCGGATACCAGTGGGGTGCCCATACAAACTGCACGTCGCCGAAGTTTTTGGCAAAATCGGTCGGAAGTTTGATGTCTGGTGTGGTTGCGTATTGAAGGAACTGTCCACCGACTCCGCCGCCCCCGCCGCCAAGCAGCATGTCAAGGCCGTGGGCCGGTTCAAGCCAGAACGCCAGACGGTTTGCCGGGGCTTCGCCTTCGGCATAGACCTCGGCAATTCCAGCGCCCACATATTCATAAAGAGGTTCCAGAAGGTTCTTGTCCACAGCCGAGTTCAGGCCGACCGTCTTCATAAGGTCTGCGCCATATACGCCAAGCATTTTCCTTGTTTCGTCAGACTTGTCCTTCGGCAGCAGTTCAAGGTTTTCACGCAGAAGCTGTTCGGCCAGTTCGCCAACCGTCTTGCCGTCTGGAAGCGGCTTCATCGGCAGCCCGTCATCGCCAAGGACAATCGCGTCAAGCAGGCTTTTTACCAGTTCCGGCGTTCCGAGGTCGAGATAGGCAACGACGACGGTCATCAGCAGATAAACGGCCGCAGGTTCGTTAAGGATGTCGTATCCGATGACGTTGGGATACTTCTTGCCGATTCTGGCAATTTCTTTCCATGCGCCCCGGAATCCTTCCTGCAGGGATTCCCGCAGGTCGTTAACCTTAACGTACGTGTAGCCTGCGCCACGAAGCTCGGTGGCCCGGGTTTCAGCCTCTTCAGGCGTGTAGAACGTTTCGATCTCGATGCCTTCGTCAAGCTTGTCGGTGTAGCCGTATTCGACGGTCCGGCGCTTCGGGAAAATCTCGTCGCCACGGTAGAAGGCGGCAAAGCAGACGTTGGTGGCAAGCGACAGGCCGTTGTTGATGCCCCACATCTTCCATGGGAGCCCGTCATAAGTGTCAACCGACGGGAAGGCCTCCGGGGGAAGGTAAGGTTCCATGCGGGCCAGCTGGGCCTCGATCTGATCGGCCAGTTCCGGTGTGATGGTCGGTTTTTCGCCGACGGAGAGGGCACCGGCAGCAAGGGTCAGTGTATTGAAAAGATTGAATCCGAGCGGGCCCGTTTCATCGACAGCCGCGCCAAGCAGCTTGTTCACGCCCCAGTACGGGGATGCAAAATTCTTTTCAGGTACGCAGACTTGCGAAGCCCACAGCGGGGCGCCGTCGCCACTTACGCGGTCACTGAATCCGGCCCGGTATTTCGCGGCCTTCACTTCAGTCGGGTCGGCAGTCTTGATTCCAAGTTCATCGCGGGTCTTGTTCGGGAACAATGCCCACAACATGTTCATCAGGTCGCCCTGGGGACAGCATTCCTTTTTCCGGTCAACGGTGCAGACGATGTCGGTGGTTTTGCCTTCCGGGTCGATCGCGAAATTGTTGCCGTCATAATTGCAGCACTGCTGGCAGACCGGCCATTCGCTGTAAAGCGAATAGAACGTCCTGCTCCACAGGTTTTCATGCAGGTTGACCATGACGTAGATGTCGTACTTGTTGGCAAGCTCAATGACTTTGTCAAAGTATTCCAGGAATTCCCTGTCAGCCTTGAACTTCTTTTCCGGATAAACGGTTTCCCACAGCCACAGCAGACGCACCGAGTTGAACCCGAGCATCTTCATCTGCCTGAAGTACTCTTCGGCCTTCTGAATGCTGAATGGACGTCCGACATAAGTGAACGGCAGGGGTTCCCCGGCTTCCATGGCGGCAATCTGATCGCCCACATGGCCGTAGTAAGTCTGCGGCGTTTCGTCGGTCTGTGTGCCGTTCTTGACCGGCACCTTGATATTTCCACCAAGGTTGATGCCTTTGATGTTCAGGTATCGACCTTCGGAGTCCTTCAGGTAAGTTAAATCGGTGGTAACGGGCTTCAGCCCATCGTTCAGTACTGGTGCGTCGCCGCCACAGGCCGAAAGCACAATAGCTATGGCTGTGAGTGACATCAGAACCGGAATTTTCATTCTCATCATAAGACTCCCAAAACAAGGCCATTAGATTACCTTATAGCAGTTGAAAATTCCCCAGCATTTTTTGGTTTTAAGCACACAAAATTTTCATCAAAAGATTGATGGAGCAGATGTCAGCATCATGATTGCCGGTATTCATCAAATGCGGGTATAATTCCGCGCCTGAAAACTACCCCCGGAGGCGAGATGGAGCCGTTGGCTAAAGGATATGAGCACAAGGAAATCGAAGGTCGCTGGTATGAAATCTGGAACAGCGCCGGGTATTTCAAGGCACAGGACGAAAGTGATAAGCCTGCGTATTGCATAGTCATACCGCCGCCGAACGTCACTGGTCAGCTTCACATGGGGCACGCCCTGACGCTGACGATTCAGGATATTTTGATCCGCTGGAAGCGTATGAGCGGCTTCAATGCGCTGTGGCTTCCCGGGACCGACCACGCCGGTATCGCGACGCAGATGGTCGTTGAAAGGGAACTGAAGGCCACGGAAGGGCTTTCTAGGTTTGACCTGGGCCGTGAAAAGTTCCTGGAGCTGGTGTGGAAAGTTAAGGACCGTCATCACGGCCGGATCACTGAACAGATGAAGGCGCTTGGCGTTTCGGTGGACTGGGATCGCGAACGGTTTACGCTTGACGAAGGCCTGTCGCTGGCCGTCAGGACCGTTTTTACAAAGCTGTATGAAGAAGGCCTGATTTACCGCGCCCAGCGCATGGTCAACTGGTCGCCCGGGATTCAGACTGTGCTGTCGGACCTTGAGGTTGAAGAAAAAGAACTGAAGTCCCATATGTGGCACATTTCTTATCCGGTCACGGGAACTGACGAGAAGCTGGTCGTCGCAACTACCCGTCCCGAAACGATGTTCGGGGATTCGGCGGTCGCGGTCCATCCTGATGACCCGCGCTATAAGCACCTGGTCGGTCGTACTGTGGACCTGCCGCTGACCACCAAACGGATTCCGATTATCGCGGATGCCGAAGCGGTCGAAATGGAGTTCGGCACCGGCGCGCTGAAGATAACCCCGGCCCATGATTTTGCCGATTTTGAAACAGGTCGCCGTAATGGTCTGGAAATTATTGCAATTCTGGACAGGCAGGGCCGGCTGAATGATAACGTCCCGGAAAAGTACCGGGGAATGGACAGATTTGACGCCAGAAAGTTGGTGGAAGAAGACCTGCGCGAGCAGGGTTATCTGGTCAAGGTTGAAGATTACGTTCACAGGGTAGGGCACTGCCAGCGCAGCGGCGTTGTCGTTGAACCGATGGTTTCAATGCAGTGGTTTGTGCATACGGAACCGCTTGCCAGACCGGCCATTGAAGCCGTTGTCAGCGGAAAGACTAAGTTTGTCCCCGGTTCATGGGAAAAGACGTACATGAACTGGATGGAAAACATTCGTGACTGGTGCATCAGCCGTCAGTTGTGGTGGGGACATCAGATTCCTGTCTGGTATTGCCAGGCGCCCGGCTGTGACGGCATGTACGTCGGGGTTGAAGATCCCGGCACCGCGACCGTTTGCCCGAAATGTGGTTGTAAACATCTCGTTCAGGATGAAGACGTCCTGGATACATGGTTTTCGTCAGGTTTGTGGCCGTTCTCGACGCTCGGCTGGCCCGAACAGACGAAGGCGCTGAAGACGTTCTACCCGACGACCGTCATGGAAACCGGCTTCGACATCATCTTCTTCTGGGTCGCCAGAATGATGATGATGGGCATTCATTTCATGGACGACGTCCCGTTTAAGACAGTTTATCTGCACGCGATGGTCCGCGACGAAAACGGCCTGAAGATGTCCAAGACAAAGGGCAATGTCATTGATCCGCTTGAAGTTGTTGAAGAAGTCGGGTCCGATGCGCTGCGCTTCACCCTTGCAACGATGACGGCTCAGGGTCGCGACATCAAGCTGTCGGTAGACCGTTTGAAAGGCTACCGTGAGTTTGTGAACAAGCTGTGGAATGCGTCGCGCTTCGTTTTCATGAATCTTGATGACTTTACGGCCCCCGAAAATGTAACGGCGGCAGTATCGCAGGACCTTGAACTGAGCCGCGCTGATCGATGGATTCTGACCAGACTGGCCCGCGCCTGTGGCGAGTGTGAAGCCGCCCTGCAGGAATACAAGTTCAATGAAGCTGCGGCAGTCCTTTATCACTTCACGTGGCAGGAGTTCTGTAACTGGTACCTCGAGTTGTCGAAGGGCGCCCTGGCGGAAGAAGGGCCGCGCCGCAAGGCAGTTCAGACAGTTCTGGTTCACGTCCTGGATACCGTCCTGCGCGCGATGCATCCATTCATGCCGTATGTGACCGAGGAGATCTGGCAGAAGCTGCGTCCGTTCATCGGCAAGACCGAAGAAAGTATTATGATTTCAGCGTTCCCGACAGGTGCAGGGATGCCCGTCTTTGATCTTGATGCCGCTGCTGTCGATGCGGTGCTTGAAGTCATTTCGGCAATCCGTGGTGTCAGAACTCAGGCGATGGTCCCCCCGAAGGAAGCCCTTGCAGTCGTTATCAAGCCGCATTCCCCCGAGATTGCCGGGTTTGTGACGTCAATGACGGACGAAGTCTCGCGTCTGGCCCGCGTGTCCGAACTGACCGTCGATATGGCGGCGGTACGTCCTGCCGGTTCGGCTGTCGTTGTCGGAAATGTTGCAGACTGCTTCGTCATTATCGGTCAGGACCGTATCGCTGCCGAAATTCTGCGTCTTGAAAAGGAACTTGGAAGGACTTCCGGTGATCTGGTGAAGTTTGATGCCAAGCTGAATAATCAGGCGTTTGTGGCCAATGCTTCACCCGATGTTGTGGACGAAGTCCGTGAAAAGGCCGAAGCTGCGCGCGAAGTAATCGGCAGACTTTCCGATGCGTTGAAGGCACTGAACAGTTGATTCCGACTTCAAGGTTGATTCGAATCATGGCCGAATCCGGCCTTTAGAACGATCTGGCAGTTTCAAGCGTATCAATGAAGTCGTCGAGCATCTTGCGGGATGATGGATTGATCCTGGTAATCCGCAGGCCGAGTCCAGTTTCCGAGCCGATCCCTTCCGCGTCATCGCTGCCGATTTTGTGAACAACTTCAGCGGAAAACACCACCGGTTCGTCATGGTCAGGAAGGAAAAGGCGCATCTGAACCTGGTCGCCGTTTCCAAGATCTACGTCAGACTTGACGAAGATTCCGCGACGACTGACGTTAAGTGCGAATGAAGCTTCCCAGGTTCCCGGTCCGGCGACTTCGCAGCGGATCAGTTCTTCAAATCTGGTATCTTCGCGGGAATTTATGAAGGCCGAGCGTTCCTCGTTGTAAAGCAGGTTGTACTCTTCGCCAACATCTATAAGCAGCAGACCGGCCTCGACCGGGAATCTTGGCTGGCACAGAGGGTCGACTTCGCGGACCCACCGCACTTCGCCAAGCACCATGACTGGCTCGTGGTTGTCCGGATTCATTGTAATTTCAAGTACCTGCCCGACTCGCAGCTCGAAATCGGTTCGCAGGCGCAGCCCGTGCGGTGACAAATCAACAGCCACGCCCCTGCTGTTGCGCCCGACCCGACTATATTCAATCGGCACAGGTACAGTCAGGCGCACGCTGTCAGATCTGACTTTTTCTCTTGGCATATCAAGTTCCCCCGACAGGACCAAAGTTCGGCTTTGCTGTCGTGTAGTGACGGGTGATTATAAGATATTGTTAAGAAATTGATAAATAAACATGGAGAAACGAACCTGTGGTATGGTTTTCATGCGTTGAAAATCAAAAACGATCCCTGTTAGTATGTGACTATGATTGGGCTTAGTGGATTAGCGAAATGCTGAAAATCCTGCACGTTACCTCGGAAGCCGTTCCGTATTCAAAAACTGGTGGCCTGGCCGACGTTTCATTTTCCCTTCCTGAAGCGCTGGCGGCACTCGGTCATCAGGTAAGCATAGTTACGCCGCTTTACAGCACGGTCGATCGCGTCGCGCATGACATCGCGTTCACCGGGCGCGTTATCGAGGTGACCCTTGGCGGTCGTCTGGAACGTTTCGGGGTGTTCAAGGCGTTGACCCCCGAAGGTGTGTCGGTGTATCTGCTTGAAAATCATGGGTTTTTCGGGCGCCCCGAAATATATGGCACCCGCGACGGCGCGTATGACGACAATCATCTGCGATACGGTTTTTTCAGTTCTGCAGCCTTTGAATTGATAAGTGTGATGGGTCTGGAGCCTGATGTGATTCATTGCCATGACTGGCAGACAGGTCTTGTCCCGCTGTTTAACAAGGTTCGGCACTTCAATCACTATAAGACAGTCATGACCGTCCACAATATGGGCTATCAGGGTGCTTTCCCTGGTTTTGTCATGCAGGAAACCGGCATTCCGTGGGAAGTTTATAACCCCGAGGGTGTCGAATACTGGGGGCAGGTCAGCTTTCTGAAGGCTGGTCTGGTCTTTGCCGACCGCGCGACAACTGTAAGTCCCAGATATGCCGAAGAAGTCCTTCGGCCGGAATTCGGGTACGGCATGGACGGCGTGCTGCGAAGCCTCGGTTCCAGGTTTTCGGGCATTCTGAATGGCGTTGATTATTCAAGATGGTCCCCTGACTGCGACGTTCTGCTTCCTGCCTGCTACAGCGCGGATGATATGTCGGGAAAGACGTTGAACCGGGCTGCGCTGCTTTCCAGTTTTGACCTGACAGACAGCGGTGGTCCGCTTTTCGGTGTAATAGGCCGACTGGCTTATCAGAAAGGGTACGACCTGTTGGCCGAGATAATTCCCAGAATCGTTTCGCTTGGCGGCATGCTGGTCGTTCTGGGAACAGGCGAGCGGGCTGTTGAAGACATGCTGACTTCTTCTGCTGCCGGATTCAGGGGCAGCGTTTCAGTGAAACTGGCATACAGCGAAGAACTGGCCCACCTGATCGAGGCCGGGTCTGACTTTTTCCTGATGCCTTCGCGGTACGAACCGTGTGGTCTTAACCAGTTGTATTCATTGAAGTACGGCACGATTCCAGTTGTGCATGCGGTCGGCGGCCTTGAAAACACAGTCATTGACGTTGACGCCGATATTGAGCACGGCACCGGTATCAAATTTAAAAGGTTTGACGGGGCCGAGTTTTCCGAGGCCGTCCGCAGGGCATGCGCTCTTTATGGTGATAAGGCTCGTCTGGATTCGGTCAGGGCCAGGGGAATGGCTCAGGATTTTTCGTGGAGCGTGTCGGCCAGGAAGTACGCCGAGCTTTACAAGTCACTTCTTTAGCGGCTTCTGGAATTTGGCCCGCAACATTGTCAGTGTCTTTTCTTTAATTTCTTCAAAAGAACCATCAAGGTCAGCCCCGGCTGCGTGGCTGTGTCCACCGCCCCCGAGCGCTTCTGCCACATCCGACACGGTCTTGTCGCCGCGTGAACGCATCGAGACTTTGATGTTGTCTTTCCTGAATGACTTGAAAAGCACTGATATTTCAACGCCTTCGATGTCGCCGATCAGGTTGACCATTGACCTGATGTCGTCGCGATCGACACTGAGATCGGTCGTTGTTTCTGCGGTAACGGTGTTCCAGACAAGGCGTCCCCCGCACTCGAACGACGCGGTATCCATCATTCTGGCCATAAGCGTCATCTTGTCGCGAGTGACCGTGCCGTACATTTTTGCTGCCATGTATTCCGGGTCTGCACCGGCGGCGACGAGCAGGGCGGCAGCAGCAAAGACTTCGGGATCCTGCCTGCTGAATCGAAACTGCTGAGTGTCCGACAGGATTGCGCCGTAAAGTGGAACGGCCATTTCTTTTGTGATTTCAATGCCCAGGGCCTGAATTACCTTGACCATCAGTTCGCCGGTTGATGAAAAGTCCGGGCCCACGATTCCCGTGATACTTCTTTCATTGGCAAGATGGTGGTCAATCGTTGTGACCGGGCCTTTTCGCAGTTGCAGCCGTCTTCCAGGTGTTCCGGCCCTTTCAAATTCCGCAGTGTCGATAAGAATGCCCAGATCGACTTCATCAAACAGGTGCGGATGTTCGCGGTCAAGCAGTTCATTCAATATACGAACGTCGCTCGAGCTGTCCAAAAACTTGAATGCCCGGGCGCAATCGTTCGGGTTGACGATCCAGACCTTCTTGCCCAGCTTGCGCAGGGCCTTTGCAAGGGCGATTGCCGATCCGATGCCATCGCCGTCAGGTCCTTCATGGGTCGTCAGCAAGACGGTAGCGGCGTTCCTGATCAGATCAAGGGCGCGCACAGAATCTTCACTCTTCAGAACGTTCGCTTTTACTTCATTATTCATTGTCATATTCCGCAAGATCCTGTGAATCCGTGTCAACGCAATGTAATTCCAGTCAAAAATTCGCCCCGGGCCGTCCTGTCTTCTGCCCACAGCCCGCGCCATGCAGATGAAACCGCCTTCGAGTCGTGTTTGCGCACGCCCCTGGCGGCCATGCACATGTGTGTGGCCGAAACCGTGACGCACAGTGCGACAGGGTTCAGCACTTCCATAAGGCAGTCGGCAATTTCGGCACCCATTCGTTCCTGCACCTGAAGGCGGCACGCGAAATGGTCAACAACCCTTGCAATCTTGGACAGCCCGATCAGTTTACCGGCCGGTATGTAGCCGACGTGGGCGTAACCGAAGAAGGGCAGCATGTGGTGTTCACATATTGAAATGAATTCAATGTCTTTGACAATTACGAGGTCTTTTGAAGGCTCTTCAAATGTGGCGTCACACAGGATGCCGTTCAGGTCTTCGCGGTAACCGCGTGTCAGGAAGTGCATCGATTCCCAGACACGTTGCGGCGTCTTTTCCAGTCCGGGCCGTGATGCGTCTTCACCCAGGGCAGTCAGGAAGTTGCCAAGGCCTGTTTTGAAATCTGTCTCGTTCATTTGTTGAACCTCGGTCTTCAATCAGCGGGTCAGGGCTGAAAGGTCGATTTGTCCCTGGAAAACTTCTGCGGCAGGGCCCTTCAGAATCACGTCGGACATGTCTGTTGCCACGGTTATGAACAGCGGGCCGCCCGGCAGATCGACTTGAACCGGGACGCCCGCAGGGGCCCGGCCGGTCAGTACCGCCGCGACAACAGTTGCAGATGCGCCGGTGCCACAGGCCATCGTAAGGCCGCAGCCCCTTTCAAAGACGGTGATTTTGAAGTGCCGGTCTGATATTTTGCCTGCGAACTCAATATTTGCGCCAGCCGGAAAAACGGGGTCACTGGTCAGAGTGGCACCAAATATCCCACCGTCCGTGCTGTCAAGATATTCAAAAATAACGAAATGGGGATTGCCCATGTTGACGCCAAGTCCCTGAAATTCACGGCCTTTTGCGCAAACAGAAGCGTCGGTTGCAGTCCCTGAACCTGTCATCGGGATAAGCTTCCGGTCCAGAATCGGCGCACCCATGCTTACGGAGACTGAAGTGATTTGACCGTCGCCATCCCGGGTCAGACTGCACATCCTGATTCCGGCCGGAGTCTGAATCGGGATTTCGTCGCCCGCGTGGCCAAGGTGGTCTGAAATGAATCTGGCAACGCATCTGATTCCGTTGCCGCACATTTCGGCTTCACTGCCGTCTGAATTAAGGACTCTCATGAACCAGGGGGCAAGGTCGCCAGCTTCAACAAGCAGGATGCCATCGCCGCCAACGCCGAAATGGCGATCACAGATTAACTGGACAGCGGACGCATCAAGACCTTCCGGACGCCCTTGACGAGCATCAACCACCAGAAAGTCATTGCCGGTACCGTGGTACTTGAAAAACTTCATCCGCGGATGATGACACCAAGAATCAGTCATGTCCATATCAGGCAGGTCAGACAAAATCTTTACCCTCTGTTCATGCTGTCAAAATTGCTTGTTTGCGAATTGAATTGGCAGGCCCGGTCGGAATCCGACAGAAAATCAGGCTGCTTTGCGCTTGCGGACCTTGGTGGCCTTGCGGATGATCACGTCACCGTTCGGGGCGCCGGCGACCGGGCCCTGAACCATGATCAGATTCTGTTCGGGGAATATTGCGACCACTTTGATGTTCATGATCGTTCTGATTTCGTCGCCGTAATGTCCCGCCATCTTCTTGCCTTTGATGACACGGCCGGGGAACTGGCAACAACCGATCGAACCACCATGACGGTGCACTTCATGCGACCGGCCGTGGGTTCTGAAGGCGCCGTGGAAGCCGTGCCTTTTGAAGACGCCGGTGAATCCGCAACCGCGGGAGGTGCCGGTAACGTCAACTTTTTCGCCAGCCTGGAACAGGGTTACGTCAACGGTGCCGCCTTCGGGGTAAAGAAGAGCCTCGTCCTGATCGACGCGGATTTCCTTTACGATTTCGGGACAGCCAACCAGTCCGGCCTTCTTGTACTGGCCGATAACCGGTTTCGTCAGCGTAATTTCCCTTCTGGTACCCATGCAAAGGACGACAGCATCGTAGCCATCGCGCCCTTCAGCGGTCTTTACTTTCATGACCTGGCAGGGACCTGCCTGGATGAGCGTAACGGGAATGC
Source organism: uncultured Anaeromyxobacteraceae bacterium (assembly GCA_964522105.1). Taxonomy (GTDB): domain Bacteria; phylum Myxococcota_A; class UBA9042; order DTJE01; family DTJE01; genus JAGOFO01. Next base: position 45,257 of record CAZFVA010000010.1, on the reverse strand, counting down.
GCTTGCCTTCCCCGTCGAAAAACTGCGTCATCCCGATCTTCTTGCCAAGAATTGCGATCGACATATTCAACTCCGAATCATCGTGATCAAAAAACAATCAAGCAAATCAAAAGCACGCACCAAAGAATGGCCATACTTAAACGGCGGAAATAGTAATCTTAAGGCCCGTAGGTGTCAACCTGAAATCTTGCGTTCGTTTCGGTTCTGACACGTCTGTATCAACGTTTGATATTAAAAAGCGGGAACGATCAGTGATTGCAGCTTCCAGAACTGCATCCACATCCCGGGGTGGCAGTGTCGCTGCTACCTTTGTCAGTGCACGCGGACTCGCAGGGCTTGTCGCTTAAAGGTGCGCCGCACGGGGTCGTCCCGGTGCTTTTTTTCGAGTAGTCAGACGCGTACCATCCCGAACCTTTCAGCACAAAAGATGACTGGGAAATCAGTCTGTGACTTGTCGGACTGCCACATTCCGGGCATACGGCCCCTGGCTGGTCAGACATTTTCTGTACCTTTTCAAACTGTTTGCCGCATTTGTCGCACGCATATTCGTAAGTAGGCATTTCAAAATACCAGTCATCTTCTACCGTCCGAAAGGTAGGTCCGTGACTTAAAGATGTCAAGTGTCGCGCAGTATGGGTTTACAATAGTCTGGTCAGTTGCCTTGTCGGAGGGAACTTGTTGGAAGACAGATTGTTCCGGAAATTTGATGCTCATGTTCATGTCGGGGTGTGGCAGTCGCCGGATTTTGGCGGGCACGGCACGACTCTGCAACAGACGGCCGGGGTTCTTGCTGCCAGCGGTGTGACCGGGGCGCTGGTCATGTCGACCGACAGCGGGGATAACCAGCAGCTTATTAACTGGTTGCGGGCTTATGAAGGCGACGTTGAATTTCTGGCTGCGGCGTGGGCGTGTCCTGATGACGCGGGCATTGCGGATCTGGTTTCCGGCTTTGATTACCGGGCCATCAAGGTGCATCCGTCGTTTAATCGCAGACCGGTGACCGATCCGTGCTGGATTCCTGCCTTGAAGACCGCCGCTGATAAAAATCTTCCTGTCGTCGTTCATTGTGGCAGATGGCAGGAGGTCGCCGGTTACAATCTGCTGATTCAGACAGCCCGGAAATGGCCTGACGTCAGATTTGTCATGGCGCACATGGGCGGGGATTCACCTTCGCTTGTCATGGGTGCGGCTGGCGATGTGGCACAAAGCGGGCTGACAAATATCTGGTTTGGTACTGAAAGTATTCGTGAATACTGGCTTCTGGCCATGGCTGTCAGGATTGCAGGGGCCGACCGGGTACTGTTCGGTTCTGACCATAATCTGAATTCGCCCGCGTCGTTTCTGGCAGTAATTGATGCAGCAGATCTGTCCGCCGATGAAAAAGCACTGATCCTGGGTGGAAACGCCCGCACGCTTTTCGGGCGCTGATGTTGATGCCTTGTATGGGGTTTTGATGGCGAACTATCCGTTTTCATTGTCTATTGTAATTATGGCCTTTAACGAGGCCGCGACAATCGGTCGGCAGACGATGGCGTCGCTGGCGTTTCTGGACAAGGTTATGGGCGGGCGCGGGGAAGTCGTTGTCGTTGATGACGGTTCATCCGACCTGACAGGCAAAATCGCTGATGACATCGCGCGGCAGGACAGCAGGGTCAAGGTCGTGCATCACGGGGTTAACCAGGGTATGGGCGCCGCGATTCGCAGCGGATATCTGGCGGCGACTTGTGATTATGTGACTCAGCTTCCGGGCGATGCTCAGGTTGTGCCTGACACTCTTGAACGGTTTCTGCCGCTGTTGAAAGACCATGACCTTGTGCTGTCAACGTACGACCATCGTGGCGACGGGCTTGTTCGCGCCTTCGTGACGGCGGGATACCAGAACACCGCCAGGATTCTGCTTGGTAACCGCTGTGCCTTTACCGGCACGATGGTTTTTCGCCGTTCGCTGATTGAAGGAATGCCGATTCTCAGCCGGACTTTCATGGCGAACGTCGAGGTTCCGCTTCGGATGATGCGCGCCGGGGTTGTGCCGGGGATGGTCACCATCCAGTGTCAGGCAAGGGAAAGTGGTCGCAGCAAGGTGCTTTCGGTAAGCAGAATTATGAAAGT
>CAZFVA010000010.1:37405-43048 GCA_964522105.1 uncultured Anaeromyxobacteraceae bacterium | reverse complement strand
CTGCGAATCCTGATGAGCCTTGCCGAAGTTCTGGAAAAGCGGATTCCTTTCTTCAGTCAGATGAGCACGGTAGCCCTTGCGGAAGAATTCAGGCAGAACCTGTTGCGCGAAATGGATTTTCTGGCTGAAGTCAACAACATGGTCAGGTACGCCGCCATGTTCAAAGATGATCCGGAAATGTTCGTTCCAGCGCCGTTCCGCGAATTCTGCACCCGCCGTGTAATTGTCATGGAGCATGTCGACGGCTTCAAAGTGACCGACCGGGCCGCCCTTGAAGCCGCCGGAGTCGATATCCGCAAGGTCGTCGAGACCGGCATGCGCGTCATCTTGAAGTCAATTTTCGAGTTCGGCTTTTTCCACGCCGATCCGCACCCGGGGAACTTTTTTGTTCTGAAAGACGGGGCGATAGCGCTTCTGGACTACGGGATGGTCGGCACGGTCGATTCAAAGCGGATCGACGAGATGGCCGCCTTCATGATTTCCATCGCGAACGCAGACGTGGACATGATGGTGGACGTGTTGATCGACATGGATATCATCACTGATGACACCGATGTGCGGATTCTGCGTTCGGACCTGGCTTCACTGATAAACCGTTACAGGTCGGCATCGCTGGAAGATTTTGAAATTGCAACGTTTATTAACGATGCCGTCGTCGTTGCGCGCAGGCACTCCGTCTGTGTTCCAACCGACCTTCTGATGGTCGGTAAGTCAATCGCCATCATGGAAGGCGTTGGCCACGAAGTCTGCCCGGACTTCCAGCCGATCGAATTCCTGCAGCCGTATCTGCGTAAGATTTACATGGACCGGATGCTTGACACAGAAAAGCATACCCGTTCGCTGACAAAGGCCGCCCTGGGTGCCATCGGGCTTCTGAAGGACGCGCCTTATGACATACGCCGGATACTGCGTCGGATGCGTCGTGGTGAACATTCGATGGTTATCCGGTCCGCCGATGAAAAGACGCGGCGGGTTGATCGTTATGTGCTGGTAAACAGGGCGTTACTTGCCGGAATGTTTGTGGCTTTCTTTTTCGGGGCGGCGTTTCTGCTTGGCTCTGAAATCCCGGTCACGCGGACATTCGGTTTGATTTCAGGTGCGCTTTCTGCGGTTTTCATGATTTGTCTGGTAGTATCTTTGTTAATGCACGATGGGGGGCAGAAATGAAAAAGTTTGCAGGTGCTCTGGTCCTGGTAGCGGCCGTGTCGTTTATTTCCGGGTGCGGAATCAAGGAAGAAGTCTATGTTCGGGATACTTCGGCGTTGAAGGACCAGATTTCCGGTCTGGAAAGGCAGAAGGCCGATCTGGTTGCCCAGCGTGAAAAACTGAACACCGAGATTGCCCGTGTCAGGCAGGAAAAGGCGCTTCTGTCGCAGGAAAAAGGCGAGCTTTCAACTGACCTTCAGAGTGCGCTTGACCGTGTCGAAGAACTTCGTCTTCAGGCCGAAGCCCGCAAGGCGAAACTGGCCGAACTTAGAAGCAAACTTGATGAAATGGTCGCGTCAGGCAAGTTGACGGTCAGGACCGACAAAGGTCGCATGATTGTCGAGATGGGCGAGCAGATTCTGTTTGATTCCGGTCGTTTCAAGCTGAAGCCGGAAGGTGCCGATGCGCTCAGTCAACTGACCGGAATTCTTGTAGGTATTCAGGGTCGCGTATTCCAGGTCGCCGGTCACACTGACGCCGTCGGTGCTGATGATAAGAACTGGCGCCTGTCGGCCAACCGTGCGCTTGAAGTCGCGTTGTACATGATTGAAGCCGGGATGCCGGCCGACCGCATTTCCGCTGTCGGATACGGCGAAACTCAGCCTGTCGGCGACAACGAAACGCCCGAAGGTCGCGCCCTGAACCGCCGCATCGAAATCGTCCTTCAGCCCAACATCGATGAAATCCTTGGATTCACCGACAACTAATTGTAATTAAAAGTTTATTGTCGCCTTGATGTATTTGTCAGGGATTGGTCTGTGTTGATACCGGTTGGATTCAGTTCCGGTTGATTACCGTGCAGTGGACTTTCTGAATGTGGCCAGCGTCGCGGCCCCGAACAGGAGCGCCAGAATGATGGCCGTCGGCAGCCAGTCTGACCGGCCTGTGTCGCCTGCGCCGCCTGCCGCTGAACATCCGCCCGAGCCGCCTGTCGTGCCGGTATCTGTGGTAATCACGTCAGTCGGTCCGACTGTGTCGTTAGCCATCTCGGGTGACTGATCCGGGTTGGGGTCAATCACCATGAACGGGTCAATAAAGGCCGATGGCCCCGGTCTTTTGCCAAGCATGCCGTCAGCGATTGACAGGTCGGTCCCGTCGATTGTGCCGTCGCCGTTCAGGTCTGCAAACCGGCACATGATGGCTTTGTGGTGCAGGGTGGCCAGGTCTTCAAGGCCGACGGGCTGCCCCGGTTCCGGGAACGGCTGGATGTTGTTAATGGCGACGCCTTCGCAGTCGCTGATCCGCGAAATGTCGCCCTGTGTAACGACGCCGTCATCGTCAAAGTCGGGGTCACACGCGTTGCCGATGTGGTCGTTGTCAGTGTCAGTCTGAGCGACGTTCGGGACGTCTACGCAATTGTCGACAGAATCCGGCACGCCATCGCTGTCTGTATCTTCAAGTACTTCACTGGCAGGTATGCCGACGCCCCACGTCAGGCCGACGTCCAGAACTATCAGTTCTTCGGCCGCCCGCGTCTTGCTGCCGCTTCTTGCCGCCAGGTTTTTGACCCCGCCGAAGCCGACTTCGACACTGTTGCCAAGTGCGCCGCCCGCGATCCTGACGTCGCCGATTCGATAGGCACCCACCTCGACGATAAGGCTGTCGTCAGACTTCTTTACAAGCGACATGTTTATCCTTTCGCCTGCTTCAAGCATGCCGAAAGCTTTGCCGGTCAGTGCCCCACGAATTTCGCCTGCGGTGTACCCGGTTTCCGGCAGCAGGTACATGCTGTCGTCCTTGAATCTGACTTCGAAGCGCCGCTCAAGTCTGGGATCATCTGGATTCATAAGGGATTTCAGCTTCGCCATTATGTCGATGCCGCATCCACCGCCCATGCAGGTGTCCCAGGGCAATTGCATGCCGCAAGATTGACCCGGTATTACGCACATATCTTCTGCTGAGTTCGGGCAGGCATCCAGTCCGTCAATCACCCCGTCATCATCGTTGTCGTCATCCCGGCAGTCAGGAATTCCGTCTTTGTCAGCATCGCCGCTTTCGGATGCTCTAATTGGGTGTGAACTCTGGGAACATCCGGGGGTTGTAGTCGTCCCGACCTGAACCATTGCGTCAAAAGGATGGTCATCAACGTCGTCGTTGCAGGCGTCGTTGTCATCGTTCGGGTCGCAGGCGTCGTCAATCCCGTCACCATCGTTATCTGAATTCACGGCCGGGATATCCGGGCACGGGTCGCAGGCATCTGATATGCCGTCTTTGTCCTTATCAAGATCCCATATTGACGCCCGCAGCTTGGGGCATGGGTCGTCATCGTCGCAGAGCCCGTCCCAGTCAGTGTCGCCGCCCTTGTTTTTGCAAACATCAGTAAGCTGGCCGCGTTCAGTGCCGTTAACGTAGCACCCGCGCATTTCTTCGACTTCATCGGGGCTGAACCCTTCGTACGTCTGGAAGCCGAAAACGAACGGACCGCTGCAGTCGCCCATGTAGTACGACATGGTAAGTTCCATGTCCGGGTAGTAGCCAGTGGCCGACACGGTCCCGTTTGAAGACTTTCTGCATCGCGGCGTGCACAACGTCGGCCTGAAACTGCCCGCATCTGTCGGCCATTCGTCCCAGGCGCACCACTCGCGGTTGTCATTGATTGTGACAGCGCACGTTTCCGGGTCCTGGCCACACCAGGTGGCTCCAAAAACGACATCGGAGCCGTTTTTAATTGCCGTCGTATCCCCGGTGGAACTTCCTTCAACTATTCCCGGGTCATCAGCGGTGTCTGCCAGGCCGTCTCCGTCATGGTCGGCGCTTGCTGCCGCCGTCGAGTCCGCCCACGTGAAAGGGTGCGGCAGGCAGAACGCATGGCCGATTTCATGGGCCATTACCATGCCGTTAACGCCCCCGCAGAAGACGCCGTAGTATTCCTTCGGCATTCTGGAATCAGGCGTCCGGCCGAGGTGTGAACCCGGTATGCCGGAAAAACAGACGTTCAGCCCCTCGATGACAAACCAGTAGATGTTGGCCGGGTCATTGGATGCCTGCGTTCGCAGTGTGTTTAAGAGTGCAAGTTGTGCAGTCTGGCCCGCGCCGAGAGCGTCGTCCTTGACCGTCAGGTAATTGTCGCCATACGAAAATGACACGCTTTTAAACTGAAACGAAATGCCGGTGTTTCGCCAGTAAACGTTCATGTCATAAATAGACTGCCGGGCAGCTTGTTCGAAGTCGGCTTCTGATGCCGATCCGCACGGGGTCGCCGCCGTCGCGCAGTGCGCTTCAACGATGATTGGAAATGTGTAGTCGGCAGGCACGGCCAGGGTCGATGCCGGGATCAGAAGCGCCGTGAAAGCGGTGGCCATGGCTGCGCAGATCGAAAAATACCTGATAAATGTGCTCATCAGCATTCCCCCTTTAAAAACGATGTTCGGGTCTTGGAAAGTCAAATGGTATCAGCAGTTGCACACATTATCCATCTGTCCGGACTGATTTATGTGTGTGTTCGGTTATTTAGACTGGATCTAATTACCATGTGGAAAGAAAGTGCATTTTCGTGTTGAATATGCGGGTTACACTTGTTTGGCAGTCTGGAGGTGTTTTGATGCGAATTGGATTGACGGTCGCCTTTTCCGTTCTGGTTCTTGCTTCGTCCCTTTTTGCCGCCCGTGAATCGGTGGCCGGTGAGTGGACTGTTGAATATAACAATCCCGGTGGCTTCATAATGACGCTGAATGCCCCCGATGAAACGCATGTTTTTGGATTCGGGACGATGCCCGATCCGAACGATCCGCAGAATTCCGTGCCGATCGGGTACAAGATGACTAACGGCGTGTTTGATAAGTTCGAGCCGCCGGTTCTTGCTGCGGGCAACATGTATTATCCCAGTCGTGTGCAGTGTCCGCTTCCCGACAGGTGCTACATGCTCGGGATGGACATCAATATGGGCACGATGGCAATGAAGTCCCCCTTCAGGGTCAGCTCTGATGGCGGCGACACATGGACGATGTCGCCCGATCCGTTTTTCAAAAGACCGATGGCCCCGTCCGACTTCGCTTCTTATGGCGCCAATACAGTGGTGTTTTTTGGTTCAGATACGCTGGCGATGATTTCGCATGACGGTGGAAAAACCGCGAAGGCGTGGTTCGTTCCGACAATCGGCGACAAGCAATACCAGAGCATCAAGGCCGGCTTCGTTCTTAACGACAATGTGGCCTGGCTTGCAAATGGAAACCTCCTCATGGATGAGGCAGGCAAAGTTGTTATCGGTGTTGACGCGGTCGGGACCATCCTGAAGACAAGTGATCTTGCAAAGGTTAATCCCCGCGAGATGGTGTGGGAGGCGCTGATTCAGGACCAGGCTTTCTACGTCAAGAAGATGCATTTTGTTGATGAAATGGTCGGTTACATGATCGCGCAGATTCCGAGTGGCGTCGAGAAGCCCAAGACCATTGAGGTCCTGCGTAAGACGGTTGACGGCGGCCGCGTCTGGACCGACAT
>CAZFVA010000010.1:29651-37305 GCA_964522105.1 uncultured Anaeromyxobacteraceae bacterium | reverse complement strand
GAGCAGGATGAAGATACCGGGACTGTTGCTGACGTTGTTGATCGTGATTCGACAGTTGTCCCGGCGGACAGCGGCAATATGATGGATGTCGTAGTTGGCACCGACTTGAACGGCTTCAAACCGTCCGGTTCCGGCGGCTGTTCAGCTTCTTCGCCTTCCGGCAATGCGCCTTCGCCCCTGTTTGCGATTGTGATGCTGATGGTTGGGTGCGCTGTATTGTTCGGTGTGCGCCGGGCAAGGTCATGACACCCCGGTTCCCGTCCCTGTCGGCCTTTTCATTCGCGCTGATTGCGGCCAGTTGTATCGTCATGTTCAGTTCCGCCACAGACGCCGGTGAAGCATCGTCATGCATGGTCAGAATTGTCGGGCTTTCAAATGTACCGGTCGCGGTCTATTCCGGTGTCGAGATGTCTGTCGAGGTTCGAATCGGTACCCGCACACTGTTTACAACAGCCAGAAAGCCTGTCGTGAAACCTTTTTTCGGGAATCGAATTACGGCCCGGACGGCAGCCGCACGCCCTTTAGTGTTTCTGGTCCGCCTGTTTGAACCAAAGTGGGTTCCAGAGTTAGCCGGAGACTTGACGGCGGTTTCGCAACAGCCTGATAAAACACGTGAAGTGGTTGTTCGGCCGAAGCGCCAGGACCTTGATGAAGATGAAGTCCTTGCAATGGGCTTTGATAATCTGATCGGGGACTACGGTCCTGAACGTGCGGTGAAAAGGCGTGTGGACGAAATTGCAGTCCCCGTACAGGTTCAGGCGCAGGTCACGACACAGGTGCCATCCCCGGTCCGCCAGAAGCCGGGGCGGGTCAGCCTGAAGCCGGTTCCGATCCCGACTTATCTGGATGATGAGCTTGTTTCGCGCGTGCTGTGCAAGATTACAGTGCCGTGGCCGCCGTCAGAAGGGCTGCAATCACTGCCATGTGGCGGGGTTGAACTTCAAATAGAAAATGAAATGGTTGGCGGTCGGTAATTTTCAGGATAAGAGTCCTGGAATTAAGAGTTTTGGAATGATGAAGAAAGCGACGCTGACAGTTTTGTTCCTGTCTGTGATTCTGAGTGGTTGTGCGGGCAACGTCATGCCGGTCGATGTGGTCGGTGGTGACTTGTCCGAAGTTTCCGCAGGTGATGTCGCTTCCGATAGTTCGCCCGATATTGATGGTCACGATGAAGGTCGCGGCGACGTCGAAGTTATCGATTTGACAGACGTCTCAGGCGATACTGATGCCGTGATGCCGGATGCGCCGGACGACGCTGACGGTGAAAATTCTGACGTAGTAAATGATTCGGCCGATGTTGACCCGGTTGACGTGGGCGTCGATGTTGCAGGTGACGTGTACGACCCCGGGCCGTGGCCTGCTGCAGCGCCCGATTCGGGATTCAGGCGTCATGGTCGTTTCATTCTGGATGAACAGTCCAGGGCCGTCCTGCTTCATGGTATCAACGTTTCTAATTACGCCAAGTACGCTCCAGATATGCTGCCCTGGCACACCGAAGAAAACTTTCGCCAACTGGCCGCCGTCGGTTTTGACAGCATAAGGCTGCAGACTTACTGGGCCGCCATCATGCCGCAGGAAGGCGTCATTGATGAAGTCTATCTTGATAAATATGCCGCGTTAGTTGAAGCCGCCGGAAACGCCGGACTGACAGTCATTGTTGATATGCATCAGGATATATTCGGTGTCGGCTTCCTTGAAGATGGAGCCCCGCGCTGGGCGTGTGACGAATCTTATTACGCCAGTTATGTTCCGGTTCAGCCATGGTCGATGAACTACCTGGCCGACGAAGTCCAGGCCTGTTTTGACAATTTCTATTCAAACAATGCCACGTTCGATCGTTTCATCGAGGCCTGGGTCGCGGTCGCTGACCGCGTAAAGGACATCCCGGCAGTCGTCGGTTTTGACCTTCTGAACGAACCGAACTGGGGTAATGCAAGCGCATACACGTTCATGCGTGATATATGGATTCCCCGGATGGAACAGTTGTCAGAAGCGCTTCTGGCCGCGGCCCCCGGTCGGCTTGTCTTCATGGAGCCGACCACGCTTTCGATAACGCTCGGCGCCCCCGAGCTGGTTCGTCCCACAACGGTCAATGAAGCCGTTTTTGCCCCGCATTTTTATCATCCGTCAGTTCACGAAGGCGAAGCATACGAACGGGCAACTAACTATGACCTGGTCGAGCTTGCTGTCACCGCGATGAGCATTTCTGCCGAAGCCATGGGGCATCTGCCGGTCTGGGTCGGCGAGTTTGGCGGCCCGTGGAATGCAGGCGGTTTTGACCAGTACATGGGCGACATTTTCATGAACATGTACCGCATGAATGCTGGTTGGGCCGTCTATTCTGATGATCTGACGAATGATGACGGTTTCGGCATCAGGCTTGCCGACGGCTCGTTCAAGCCGGACGCCATCAGGATTCTTGCGCATCCGAGGGCAGTGCGCGTGCCCGGTCCGGTCCTGTTGCAGGAAATTGACAGGGACTTGAAGTCTTACAGCCTGCGCTTTCAGTGGGTTGCCGATGCAGCGCTTGAATTGTGGGGCGGTTACCCTGACGGTCAGTTGCCGCTAGGTCCATGCGTTCACGTCGAAGGCGATGATGAATGTGCCGTCTGCACCAGGCCGGAAGTAACGCCTGCGGGGCTGTGGTCATGTGAAAGACCGTTGGCGGCCAATGCAGATGCAATCTGGGAAGTCGAGATGCTGCCTGCGCCACTGTAAGCCGTGAAAATCAGTGCCCGCGCCCGATTATGCCAGCCGCAATACAGCTTCCCGCATACGCATTGCAATCGGAATTCGGTTTGGACAGACGGCCTCGGCAGCGCTGTAGTCGGTCGTTAAAATGGCCAGTCTGATGTGTTGGGGCAGGGCGGCAAATTCGCGCCGGGCGCGGTCGGTCTCGCCATAACCACGGTCGTACATCATGAAGCGAAGGATGTCCGGTACCGGAATCTGGCCACTGAGGGCCGATTCGCATAACTCGCCGCATCCACTGCAGAAACAGTTTTTAGAGTCTGCAGCGGCGTGGCGAAGCATTCTGAAGTCTTCATACGCGAGCGATTTTTTATCCATGGCGGCGGCCGCATATTCAGAAAGGGTCGCCAGCGTGCCGATTGAAACGCAGGCGCTGGAAAAGCGGCTGTCTTCAAGGACGGCCTTCAGCTTTACCTGGTTTTCCGTAAATCCGCGTTCGGCAAATGATTTCGCCAGTTTTGCCTCGGCAGGCGATTCCTGGGATCCGTGGCCCGACCCGCGAATCTTCATCGCGATCAGTCCCATTCCAGCGGCGTTGCATCGCGCTATCTGTTCCTGAAGCTGCGGATCGTCTGACATTTTGTAGTTGTAGGAAATCATGGCCGCGTCGAAGAACTTTTTGTCGACCATGCCCTGCAGGGATTTGTGCATGTTCTTGTGTGATGATCCGCCAAGAAACCTTATCTTTCCGGCGGCTTTCATCTGTTTTGCCCACACGCCGATCTCGTCAAACATTTCGCGGATGTCGTCACATTCATGCAGCATGAACATGTCAACGTAGCTTGTTTTCATCGTGGCTAGTGACTGGTTCAGCGATGCTGTCAACTGTTCAGGCTTGCGATTCCGACACTTTGTGACCAGAAAGACCTTCGAGCGGTCACCAGGGAAGCGGGCAAAGTATTCGCCGACAGCCTTTTCGCTTTGTCCGTTGTTGTAGTCAGGGGCCAGATCCCAGTATGTAACACCAAGCTCGATGGCCTTTTTCAGCAGAAGCGTGCCGCCGCTCATTTCGCTGCCAGTTCCAAGCGCGACGACCGGAATCTTTACGCCCGTTATTCCCAGCAGTCTTGTCGGGACTTTTCCAGTAGCGCTGAATACGCCCCCGGCGGCCTTCAATGCCGGCATCGTTCCGATCAGCGAAGCGCCACCGACCAGTCCGGCCATCTTTATGAATCTGCGTCGCGACAGTTTTGCGTCAAGGTTCATGGGCTTTATCCGTTGTTATTGCGGGCCGACATCATGGCCCTTTCAGGGTCCCGCGATTCGTTTTCAGCGGTCACGCTGATGGCCCGGGTCCCTGAAACGGGACATTCGTGTTCGCACGTGCCACATCCGATGCAGAACGTTGGATTGACCAGCGGCCTCTGCAATCTGACCAGAATCCTGCAGGTGTCGCCTTCGACAGGAAGAACTGCCCCTGTATCTGTCGTGCTGTCCAGCTCCAGACGTGTCGCCGTAACCGCCTTGATCCTGAAGAATGATTCATTTCTGCCTTCGGCCGCCACGAAATAGTTGCCGCCTGACGCATCGAATGTCATCGGTCTGTCCGGCGTCAGGATTGTGCCGTCGGCGCTGACGACCCGGAAGGTGCCTTCCGCGACCTTTTCATGAATAATATCAAGTGTTATTGCTTTGGGACTGACCGGACAGTTTTCCTGACAGACGATACATGGCGTCCCGAAAGACCACGGCAGACACCGGTTACGGTCCACGAATGCCATACCTATCCTGACAGGCCCGGCAGACTCGAAAGTCCCGCGCCCCAGCTTTTCGTCAAGTGTCAGCGGCCGGATTGCCCCGGTGGCACAAACCTGGCTGCACGCAGTACAGTTAAGCTGGCAACCGCTTGTACCGATTCGCATATTCAGTGAAGGTGTCCACATCGCTTCAAGGCCGTGGTTGACCCCGGCCGGCTGAAGGACATTTGTCGGGCATATCTTCATGCACTGCCCGCACTTTACGCACCGCGCAAGCAGGTCGTCTTCGCGAAGCGCTCCGGGGGGCCTGATCAGTTTGTTATCCCAGTTCGGGCCGGTCTTTCCGGCCAGGCGCACAACAGGAAGCACGGTCAGTCCGGCAGTCAGGCTGACAAGAAAGCCGCGACGTCCGATGTCGACCGACTTCTGGACCCCGGCGTCAGAAAGGCGCCAGTTGTAACGGATTATGTCGTCAGGGCATTCGTGAATGCAGTTCATACACATCGTGCATTCTGGCGTTGAAATCTTGCCTGAAGGGTTGCATGCGCCATCACACGACTTTTCACATGATTTGCAGCCGCTGCATGATTTATCCGCCAGATTCTGCCCGATGCGGAACACTGTGAACCGCGAAAGCAGCCCGAATAACGCGCCTGAAGGGCAGATGTAGCGGCAGAAAGCCCGTGGTCTGATGAAGTTGGCAGCAAGGATTACAATGATCATCGCCCACAGCAGTCCGGCATCGGCGGTAAGGCGCGTGCTGTTAAACGGGGCCCCGACACCACGGTGAATCATGGGCAGCGCTATCAGGTCGAATGACCTGTACGCAATCGACATCGGGTCTATAAGACCGATCAAGGTTGCTGAAGTAACGGTCGCGTCATCGGGCAGGAACATGCTTAACAAGGCCAGTGAAATCGCCACGCACGCCGTTACTGCGACGGCGCGGCCGGTCGAAATGCGGCGCATCGTCATGAATGTGGCGCCTGATGCCGCCAGAATTATCCCGATGCTGATGATGAACCATCCGACCGAGCTGCCGGTTCCGTTCTGCATGCGGATGATAAGGCCCGGCACGGAATAGAAAAGCAGAAACAGCAGAATCAGGTATTTCCATGATTGTGCTTTGGAAGGTGCTGATTTCTTGATGTTTTCAGACTGCTTCTTTCCCTGGCCGATCCATCCCAGAAACTGGTTAACCGTTCCAAGCGGACATATCCACCCGCAGAAAACCCGTCCGAAAAGCAGCGTCAGTATGACTGTGACCAGACTGATTACCAGACCGCCAAACACGACGCCCGTTGCCAGCAGCGTTGAAAGCGCGATAAGCGGGTCAAGCTCCAGAAACAGTTCGGTCAGCTCAAGGTTGGGTTCGTTAAATGTCGTTATGAAGCACAGCCACATGAACAGGCAGATGAAGAAAATCTGACTGACCGTGCGTACCCAGGTGATTTTCATAGGTCCAGTCCCCCGGCCGTCAGACCAATCGGTCAATTATATGATGAAGCGACCGCCAGTTTGTTGTCCCAAGGCCCAGTTTTTCGGCCATTGTCAGATACGGCAGATCGGCTGGTGTCTTGCCCAGAAGTGATGCGCCAACTGTGTCGGCTGCGACCTGGTCCACGGAAACTATCATTGTTTCAGTAGGTTCCAGATCTTCAAGCGCCCCGCCGGTCGGGCCGTTGCGCACCATCGACCACGTCCCGTCCAGGACGACCAGGGTCGGCGTGACCATCATTGCAAGTTCCGTTATGACTTCGTGAATCCGCTGGTGGAAGATATTTCTGCGACCGGCAAGCAGCCCGTACCAGTTTTTCATCGTCATCGTCGCACCGCTGCTGCCGTGATGCTTGACCGGGCATGCCCCTATCACTTTTGTGCAACCGGCAAACGGTGCGGTCAGGACTTCCCAGTCCAGTATAAGTTTGCCACCTGAAAGGCTTTCTTTTGAAAATGATGATGCGTCCGGGACAATGACTTTGGCGCCGGCCCGTTCGGCTGCTTCCTTGATTCCTGAAATCTGGAAAGTGGTCAGCGCGTCGTTAACCGGGTTGTCGGTGACCCGCACCTCGGCCGCCCCGGCTATGAAGCATCGTTTCACAATGTCTTCAATAAGATCGGGGTGGGTCGCGGCACAAAATTCGGGCGGGACCGCGAAGCCGGCGTTCGGCTTCACCATGACGATGTCGCCCGGCTTTATAAACCTTTCCATGCCGCCCATCGCCGACATCGCTTTGTCAAATGTTTCCGCGCGTTTGCTGCCATGAAAAACGGCGATCTTCGGACCTTCATCTTTGATCGACCAGTCCGGGAATATCCTGGCGCAACTGTCAGAAATTGTGCGGCGCCGGTCTGGCAGAGAATCAGACGAAAGGCCGAACCCGACCGCCCCGGCCGCAGCCGCTGTAACCCCGGCCCCGGCCAGTCGTTTCAGGAATTCACGTCTTTCTATGCTATTCGTCATGGGATAAAGCCTTCAGGCTGAGCCTGGTCCGTTGTGCAACTGTCAGTGCACTCTGAGCGCCATCAGCGTCATGAACACCATAGACCAGATTGCCTGCGCTGCCGACCAGCTCGAAACGTCCGGCTGCTTCAAACAGGGCGCTGCCTTCCGGTGTGCTTCTGATGCTGCTGCGTACGGCACCCATGTCAGTCAGGTCTGTTATGCACGCCTGTACCAGTTCTGATGCCTGCTGCTGTGATTCGGCCTGATGAACAAAGACTGTGACCGGGTTGGCTGCGTCGCCATATCCGGCCGAAACGACAGGTCCAGGGAATGTGAATCCGAAAGCGCCGGATAGATGAATAGTTTCAGTACCTTTTATCAGGGATTCAAGTGGCAGCAGCGACAGTTCGCTGATTGTCGATGCCCCTGAATCCGGTTGCGGAAGTCCCTGCACGAACTCGATTGCAAGCTTGCGGGCCGCGTCACTGTCGCTGCTTCTGTTGACTTCGAAGTATCTGTTGCCGGTCACAAAATAGAAGCCTGTCGATGTCGTGTAACCACGCGTGATATTCGGAAATTCAAGTGTGTCCGCGTTTCTGCGCTGGCGGCTGTATACGGAAAAGGCGTCCATCGGTGACTTCATAATGAAACTGCACGCATCGACCCAGTCTGTCCGGGTCTCGGGCTGAGCGAACCGGCGGCAGGAAAGCTTGACGAATCCTGCAGAAAGATAGAAATCTGATTTACCGTTAATTTTGTC
>CAZFVA010000010.1:0-29551 GCA_964522105.1 uncultured Anaeromyxobacteraceae bacterium | reverse complement strand
GACACCCGTGACATTAAGGCCCCCTCCAGGTGTAAACCGGGATGCTTTCAAGGCTACATTATTGCAGACAATTGGATTTTTATAACGGTTGAAAAATTGAATTGCGGCGCGGGACGGTTACGGATCTGAAACTGTGGCGTTATCGGCGACTTCGGCGGTCGTAGTGTCGCTTACAACCGGGTCCGGGGCGTCGCCCATTGCGCAGCCGCCGGCGACTTTCTTGTAGCAGTGTCTTACGCACTTTCTGCCGTTTGTGCTGCCGTCCGAGTTCTTGATCTCCTGACACTGCCAACCTTGCGGACATTCGTTTTCTTTGTCCTCGGAGCAGGGGGGCATGCAGTAAGAGCCCAGATCTTCTTCAGTCTTCTGGTCTTTAAAGCCGACGCAGAGGATGGCTTTGTCGCCGCACGGTTCATCAGCTTCAGGGTCGCACACTTCGCAGTACTTGCCTTCGGCCGCCACACATTCCCCGGCTTCAAGGGCGCAGACTTCGCCGCATGAACACTGGTAGTTACCGATGCACGGCTTTCTGATGCACGTTCCCGGAGTTGTCGTTGTGTCGCACAGCAGCGAGAATGACTTGCAGTCAAAGTCGAACATGCAACCCGAGTCGCACGTGTGTGTTTCGGCATTACAGAAAGTTTCGGCTTCGGTGCAGTCCTTCGGCAGGAAACACATGCCAGGAATGAAGCAGTGTCCGGTTTCGTTGCAATCCCACTGCATGCCTTCGGGGGCAGATGCCGTGCATCCAGTTACATTTTGTTTTTCAAGTGTACCGGTGCATGGCGGCGTGCACAGACCCTGCGAGCAAACGGTCCCGGTGCCACATTCGTTATCATCGGCGCAACCGGTCATGCACTGGTGTGTAATCGGGTGACATGCCTTGCCAAGCTCGCACGACAGGCCATCTTTGCAGCCGCAGACGCCCATGTCCGGGTAACAAACGAATCCTTCCTGGGTGCACTCTTCGTCAGTTTCGCATCTTTCAATTGTCGAGTCGCATGACATTGTGGCCGGAACGCAGACGCCGTTGCTGGCATCGCCGATTTCGCCGCAGACGTACGATCCCTGCGGAGCGCCTGCGACTGCGCAAACGCTGGTCGAAAGCGGGCACCAGGTGGCGCAGACCTTTTCAGGAAGACTTGTTTCGACGCCCTTGTAGGTGACCTTGTCAACGCAGTGTGACATCTGTCCTTCGCACTCGGTGTCTTTTTCACAAGGTGTACATGCGGGAAGAAGCATTTTGCACGTCTTGGTGCATGCTTCGCAGTATCTTTCCGACCCGCAGTTCATGTCTTCGAAACAGCCCCACGTCGGGTCGCCGATTTCGCCGACTTCGACGCATGCCCATTCCGTTTCGCACTTGCCGCACGCCCAGTTCATGCCGCCCTTTTCGGTCTGGCACTGTTCGTCAGTTTCGCAAAGCTTGTTAATGACAGGGATGTCTTCAACGACGGTTCCGTCAAACAGGATTGTGCCGTCGCGATTGACAGTCGTATCACCGGGCGTGCCGTTATCGTTGTTGTTCTGTGTGGAACCGCAGGCGATGCTGAAAGCTGCCGCAGCAATTACAAGATATCCCGAAAAAGCTCTGACCATCATTATGAATCCTCCGGATGTAGGTCCCTGTCACGTATTCCAGTCATGCAACGGTGGCGTGAATGGATGCCGAATTGTACATGTTGGGTTTACTATTTGAAATACAAAATGCCGACATTATGACGGTAATCGGACGACTACTTTCCCGGATAACGAATCGTGGCCGCGTTGATTGTACCGCCCGGTGCTGCGAAATAGATGTCGTCGCCCATAACACCAGGTTCAGTCGTAACGCCGAATGTGAAAGTCTTCAGTAACAGCGCGGCCCCGTCAGTCTTGCGAAGAACCCAGAGCCCGCGGTCACCGCCGATAATCAGGTAATCATTGATGACGACCGGATTCCAGGCAGCTTTAGTGTCAAGTTTGGTAACCCAGACTTCACGTCCGGTCGTCTTGTCAAACGCGACTACAAATCCGTCAGCGTCAGCGACGATCAGCAGGTTGTTTGAAATAACAGGATGGCCGATACCGAACCGGTTTGCCTTCCACAATACCGTTCCGTCTGAAACCCGAAGGGCAATCGGCCCGCCCGCAAACGCGCCGGAATACACGATTCCGTCTGACACAACCGGTGTGGCGTCGGCATCTTTCGGTCCCTCTGCCCCGGTTGAAAGGTCCGCCTGCCAGATTTCCTTGCCATTATGCCGGTTTGCGGCAATCAGAACGCCGTCAGAAAACGCAGAAAACAGGACGTCCTGATCGATGGTCGGTTCTGAAACGCCTTCCGAGCTCATGAACTGTGGCTTTTCGCGCTGTACCTTGAACTTGAACCTGGCATCGTCAGTACTGATGGCGTAAATCTGGTTTCCGATCACGGAAAAATAGACAAGATCACCTGCGACGACCGGACTTCCCCATATGGAGTTGTCAGTGCAGTACGGTTCCTTCCACAGTAACGCGCCTGTTTCCGGGTTCAGCCTGTGGATACAGCCGTCGGAAGAAGCCAGAAACAGGCCTCTTTCGGTAATTGCGGGTGCCGTTCGGATACCGGCTGAAGTCTGAAGGCTCCAGATTTCCTGGCCGTTATCTTTGTGAAGCGCGCGGAAGACTCCGTCATCTGCGCCGCAATAAACGAGCGGTCTGACCGGGTCCGCCGTGCATCGCCCGAATTCCCTGGGGTTGATGTCCAGCATCTTGTTTGAATAGACGTTGACGCCCCATTTTCCGGTAATTTCAACGGTTGAGTATGAACTGGTCGAGATTCCGATCTGAACAGGAGCCGTCTGGGCGGATGAACTGGTGCTGTGCAGGAAAATTATGCCCTGCATAAGGAAAGCGGCTGCCAGTGCGATTGATGTTTTTCCCATGGCGTCCTTTCCCGGCCCGTAAAGGGGCTTAAAGATCCGAACGTGCTATTTCAGGACGGCGAGGCGCGCCTTGATTGACTTCAGAATGAAAATCCGTTCCGGGCTCATGACTTCTTCATCGCCGGCAAGCTGTTCGACGCCCTTGTCGTAGTATTCGCGGGCTTTGGCGGCATCAGCAGGCTGGTCGGGTGTCGCTTTCATCAAAGGGTTGAACAGGTCGCCCAGATACATGAAGCCGAAGCCCTTCGCCACGTAGCCGTTGCCTTTCGTCATTTCTTCATAAGCTTTGATTGCTTCGTCGCGGCGTCCGGCAGCGTCAGCGGCAGCGGCATATGCCTGCCATGCGACAGCGCTGATTGCAGGGTCCATGTTCGGGGTTTCGACGGAAACCTTCAGAATGTCAGCAGCCCCGGCAGCGTCACCGGCCTGCAGCGCGGCCACGCCTTCGGCGACCTTCGCAAGTCCGCCAATTTCCTTGTCTTTATTCTTCTGGGCAAACTCGGCAAGCGCCTTGCGGGCGTTTTCAATAGCCGACTTATTTACCGTCGGGGCGCCGTCTTTTGACGGGTCCGGCAGAATTTCGGTGGAAACCTGGTTGAATGACTTGGAAAACTCGACGGCCGCATTCACGTCTGATGATTTAACGGCCTTCGAAATCAGGACGATCGCGATGATGGCGACGACGATCGTGCCAACGCCAATCCCAATCCACAGGCCAAATTTCTTAAAGAAATCAGCACCCATGGTCACATATTCCTGAAAACGATCCGGCCCTTTAAGATCTTCTTTCCTGGTGGGTCCTTCTGTTTTGATAGTGGGCTTGTTAGACATGCGTTATTACCTTTAAGTCAAATCCGAATAAAAATCGTACCCCTGCACAGAATCAGGCGAGCCCGTGCCCCCCGTCGCAGAAGCCGTTGCTCTCCGGCAGGGATTCGAACCCCGATATCAGGAATCAAAATCCTGAGTCCTGCCATTGGACGACCGGAGAATTCCAAGGAACAAAATAGTCCCGATGCAGGATCGCATATGGGACGGTGACTTTTAGCACCAAAACCACTTGAAGGCAACACGAACTGGGGAAATTACCGGCATTCGCCCGGGTTGGTGACCCGGGGCAGGGCTTATTTGAAACTGCCCCAACTGCCGAAATGTAGTAACGTATGGCTAACCTGCGGGCAACAATCATGAAAATTCAAGGTTTGGCCATTGTTCTGGCTGTTCTGGCGTGTGGATGCAGCGGTTCAGTTAATACAGACCGTGACGCCACCGGCGACGTGTTGATAGTGTCTGACACGATGCATTCAGATCTTAACCACGCGGATCGCTTGAATGGTGATGTGTTTCGAGATGCGGCCGATGGTTCAGATGATCAGATTGAACCTGGCGATCTGGTTTCAGCCGATGCCGACAGCCTGGAGTCTGACAGCGGCAGCAATGATGCCGACGTTGATGCGTTTCAACCGGCCGACATTATGGGCGATGAAGGTGGCGACATCGGTCCGGTTGAGCAACCCTGTGTACGGGCGACCGCGTGTGGCGCCGCCGCGACGTGCAATCTGTGCAGCGGCTTGTGCGAGGAGCGTTCGCCGGGGTGGGGCAGCCTTGAAGTTCTGTCGGCATACCCGCTGCAGGGTGCTTCAGGCGACTTCATCGTGGTCGATGGTGCCGGTTACAGTATGTTTGCCTCGGCCACAATCGGCGGAGTCAGTGTCACTTCCGAAAAAGACGAAAATCGCGCGGTCGTCACAAGAAAAGATGGCGCGACCGGTACGCTGAAGGTCGGAAGTGCAAGCTTCAGTGAACAGATCGAAACATCTTCGGAATATGCCGGGCTGCAGACCTGTAAACCACAGGATCCGCCGGCCACCGGTGTGATTCCGGTTGATCCCTCCGAAATCGGCCCATACGCAGTCGGCTTCACTGACTACAACAAAAGCTTTTCCAAAGTCCGCATTTATTACCCGGCCACATGCGGCGGCCTGCGACGCCCGCCCGCCAGCGGACAGTTTCCCTTCGTGATGTTCATGCACGGCGACGGCTACATCCCTATGAACTTTGAATATCTGGCCCGCCATCTGGCAAGCTGGGGATTCCTGACTGCCGTTCCAGCCGACGGCGACTATTCAATCATGGACAAGGGTCGAACTTCCCCCCAGGACTGGTTCGCACCGCTTGCCGGGATGGCTACAGGGGGCGACGCAGCGATCATCTGCCACTCCAAAGGTGCTGAATACACTCATGAACTTGGCCTTTCAGACGTCAAGGCCGTCGTGTTTCTGGGGCCTGTTTTCACGAGCGCCATTGAAGACCCGTATGCCATGAGCCTGTTCCCGATTCAGGGACTGGTCCTTGGATGGTCCGAAGACGGCCAGGTCAACACCGACAAGTGTTATGACGTATACGAAGACCTTGAAACGCCAAAGTACGTGGTCATGATCAAACGCGGAACCCACGGGCAGTTCCTTGATGACAAGATGTGGGAGCCACCCTCGGACGGCAGCGGTCCCTATATTACGCGCAACCGCCAGCACGAACTGACGCAGGCTTTCACGCTGGCGTATCTGCAACGTGTGTTTGGACAGACTGAATCCTATTCAAGCTGGCTGGCAGCCCCCGGTCTTGCTGATGAACTGACTTTTGCGAGTGATTTGTAGCGTCAGTCGAACACCGAGCCCCATGTGCCTACGATGATTGACTCAATAATACGGCCAGCGTTGCGCAGGATCTGCTGGATTGATCGGTCGGTCGCATTGTTCGCCGGTTCCTCGACAGTTTCGCCGGTGTTGACGCCTGTCTGGACAACGATTTTCGGCCCCGCCGCGCCGACGTCCCCGAACGGATTGCCCGATGCCCCGCCATAGCCGGCCACTCCGATGCTTTCACCGTCAATGCAGGCCGGTCTGTTGATGACGACTACGCCATAAGGCACAGACCCTGTCGTCGCACTGCCAATCTGCTGATAAGTCTCGAACACAAGAGGGTTCGAAACGGAAGGCAGGCGCGCCTTCAGCAGGTCGCATGAAGCGCCGCGAAGGACATAGTCAACGCCGTACAGCCTTCCGCGACCGGGAATGCAGACATTAGTGCTGCTGGGCGTGAACGTCGTGAAGTACGTAACGCCACCATAGATCAGCGGGGCGCCCATCACGCGGGCCCCAGCCAGTTCGCCGGTCATAAGAGCCAGGTTCGAATCATAACTGGCAAACATCTTCCAGTTCACTTTCGGGCCTATCAACATCCCGGTGCCGGCCGATCTGAAGCACACATTGTCGTCCCACGGCATGCAGTCAGCAGGTTCGGTTCCGACCATCGTTTCGGTAAGCGACACAATGAAGCTTTTTTGAGCCGTTTCAAGCAGGTTATCCATGTCACCGCCGGAATAGACGATGACCGGTTCGTTGGTCGCCTTCGTCAGGGAAATGGCGGGTGCTTCGTAAGCCGGGGCGCGGATAACGCTGTTGACATCAGTAGTTCCGGCCGTGAAGTCGTAGGGGTCGTAGAACAGGCGCATCTGCCAGTTGGATCTGGCCGGTGAACCGATTTCAATCTTCCACAGCCGACCGGCCCTGTCACCGACGAAGCACCTTGTCAGGAATGTGCCGGGCATCGTCGACATGCACGAGACGTCGCCGATAATGTCCGAGTCAATCACGTTGGCTGTATTGGTGCAGTTTGATTTGACTGTGGCGTTGTCCCCGTCTATGTCGCCCGTCGCAAATTCCGCAATCTTTTCACCGGTATCCAGTCGTACCACAAAAGCGGTTTTGCCAGCGCCGACCGTTCCAATGCCGGTCGAGCTTCCGCCCCCGAACACGGCCACGGCCACTTCTTCAAGCTGTGACTGGGCACATAGTCCGGAGTCTGAAGGGCAGATCATCACGGTTCCGATGACCGGTCGGCCGTACGTGTAACCAAGCCTTGTAAAGTCATTTTTGTAAGCTGCTGCACCGCCTGCATTACAGCTGCTGGAGCCCCCGGTGCATCTGCCGGAAGGTCCTGAAACCTCCCACAGAACTGACCAGTATCCATCAACAGGATTGGTTACATCCAGCGCAGTAAATCCGCGTCCCCCGGAACGATCCCCGAACAGCAGCACTGATTTCCAGTCTGTTGCGTCCTCGCTCGTCTGCGATGTCGCCGTGCGTGACATGACGATGTCGGCAATAACCGGCGTCCCGTCAAGCACTGTTTCGCGTCCGTCAGGCAGCTCCTTCAACGTTCCAAGCAGGTGGCCCGGAATGTACGCCCACAGCTCCTTGCCCCAGTCATCCGGGGTCAATGTGCCGTCGGGACGATCAAGTCTGAACGCATGCATCATGCCGTCATGTGTGGCTGAATAAAGCATGACAGGTCTTGTCGCAATGCTGGCCCGGTAACCCGCGAATGAAGGGATTGCATAGGTCAGCTCAGTAAACTTTTCCTGAATAGCCGGTGTTGAATGGTAAATGGCCCCAAGTTTATAGCCGTCCCTGCATGAAGCGTCGTCTGCCCTGATGTATTGAAACAGGTTAGCGCGCCATGCGGCCAGCTTCTGCGCGCTGGTCCCGGTCAGTGTCCCGGACTTGCACCATCCGGTCGTCGAGTTTCGCCCGAAGTCCGGCACGGTAGTCGTGGCTGGGTCGGGGGCTGCAAGAATGGCGTTGGTGATGTCGGCGTTCGTATTGGTAAAGGCTTCCAGTACACCGGCGATCATTGTGTAAATGTTTCTGGAACCATCAGCAGTCGCGTTCAGTTTTTCACCGAAGCTCTGGATCTGGGCCAGCGTTGCAGCCGAGGGGCTTGAAACGTCAACTCCGCATTTATAAAGTGATCTTTCAAGTATTCCCTGCTTGACGCCCGGCAGCTCGCCGCCGACCAGATCAAGTGCGTTGGCGTAGGCGGCGTTGAACTGGTACTGAACGTCCAGCGGGTTCCCGGTGTCCTCGGTATAGACAGTTCTGGTTCTGGACTGGCTGATGACCGCGATATTGCTTATGACCTGGTAAAGCGCGTTGGACAGGCCTGCTGCATCTAACGCCAGGAAGTAATGATCGTCGCTCAAGGTACCATTATAAGTCGCGATATCCCGGGCAGAACTGGTGATATTGGTGCCCATCTTAAAGGCAATAACCCAGACTTCGAACCCGAGCGTCCTTAATCTGTTGGCAGCAACTACAGGGTCAAGATACGTCCCGATTCCGGACCCCTGATTGTTTCGACCGTCAGTAATCAGGATGATGTGCTTGTCGCGGCAGTTCTTGTAAGGATCTGCGGTGAATACAGGATCATTGTTATACATGTATTCAGCGTCCCAGAAAAGCGGTCCCAGCGGCGTTGGGTTGAAAGGTCGCGCTGCAAGCAGCGATGCCTTGACGGCGGCGTTGGCCGCCAGAATTGAAGCCGGGGAGTCTGACGCCGAGGGCTTGACCATCGCGCCGATCGTGGACGTTGAATTCTGAGCACCCAGATTTGTACCTGTTTCGGGACCATAGCTGAAAGCGCCACCCTGGGTCGTGGCTACCGAGGTCTTGTTATCCATGGTCATGATGCCGAATTTCATCTTTGATCCGGCCTTGTCAATCAGTCCGTCCGTCAGTCTTGTTCCATTCGCCTGTACATGGGGAACGGCGTAATTACAGTCAGCGGAAGGGCAACCCGCTGCACTGGCGTTATTGCGAGCCAGCCGGGTGCATGTGTAATTTGTCAGTGTCCCGGCAAGGATTTCAGTGGCTACTATGTATCGGCTTCTTCCCGAAGCGCCGATGGTGGTCGAGCAGGTTGGCAGGGTATTGGTGTTGGCGTCCGTAGTTTCGCTGTTGTGCCCGGCACTGGTGTATTGCATGCTGCCGGACGTATCCAGCAGAATCTGTACGACCGGGGGCGGTGGCGAAAAGACAGGATCAACGGCAAACGCCGGGACCGAAGCAGTCAGAATCAAAACGACTATCGCAGCCCTGGTGTGTCTGAATACCTTTGTCAAATCAAGCATCGTGGCACACCTCATGGGCAGTTGATCGGCCCGACGTACAGGGTCGTAAGATCACGGGCCATCGCGTTTCGTTCCATGTTCCGCTTAATGTCGTTGGGATCAAGGGCGTTGCCCTGGTTCTGATAGGCGCCATCGGTGAAGGACGTGTATTTCATGAAGCAGTGCTGCCCGAGTTGATATCCCGGTGCGCGCGCTGACGCCTGAGCGTGGACCATCCGGCTCTGCCAGAAGACGTTGTTGACGTTGACGGCTTCCCGTCCGAACGACCCGGTGCCGTCAACCGCAGTGTCAAAGAACGATGCAGAAAAGTCGGTCATCGAAACGACGCCGTTGTTGGCTGTTATGTAATCTGTGTAACCGGCCGGATTCATAGCTGCAAAAACCAGCGTGCCTTCCACGCCGGAAGTCGTGACGCTCTGGGCCATTGCAGAAATCCTTTGCGCACCGGCAAACGTGATGTTGGACGTTGTGGCCCGCAGGGCGACCAGCGCGATACCGGTCAGTGCAAGCATAAGAAGAAGGGCCAGCAAAAGTACGAAGCCGCGTTGCGAGCCGGTTTTTTCAATGCGTTTCATGCCGCCTCACTTTACGTTTCTGACCGCGAACGACTTGATCCCCACGCGTGACGCCAGCGAAACTGTCCGGGCTGAACCAAGCATTGTCGGTTCGACCTCGTAAGTTTCAATTGGCTCAAACAGGGCCGGTCTTTCAACCATCCGAACCATTTCATCTTCGTGAACGGTCCTGGTTGTCAGTTTAATTGTAACGAATCTGAGGTCCTGAGGTCTGGCTGCCGTAGTGTTGTCAAGCTTCTGCGTCCCTCCATCCAGCACGTCGGGAATCAGCGGGAAAGCCTGCGTAAACGGGGCGCGTCCAGTTCTATCTGTGTCAACAATGAAGTCGTAGAACTGCAGATCAACGACAAACTCGGCTATCCGCACGGCACTGTTGGCGACCGGCGTCTGCAGTGTGACATCGGTGCTGTCGATTTCTTCCCGGATCAAATCAACTTTGGCCCCGGTGGCGTCATCAGGATCAGTGATCTGTCTGTATCTGATGTGTCCGACAACGTTCGCATCAAGCCCGACGCCGAAGCCCTGCACACCACAATAGTTCGGGGGTGTTGCAATGCCGACAGGTTGCTCAAGCTGGATTTCGCCGGTTGCGAAAGATGCACTGTCAATGCGGTAGTAACCTTCAAACTGTTCGGCGTTTACCAGTCGCAGGAAGCGCCCGGCAGCGAATATGCGGTTGAATTCATCTTCTGTCGATGGATAAGGCGCCCCGTCACCGGCGTTCTGCAGCGTGACGATATTGCCCAGCACGCTTCTGGTTATGTAGACGTCGCTTCCCCAGAAGGAGCCGAAGATCGTGACACCGTTTGGCTGAATGTTCTTGTTGAAACCCGGGTTGCCGACCGCCCCGATCCGCTCGAAAATGATTCCTTTCAGGTCTTCAGCAGGTTTCGGGCAAACCATAGCGTCAGTAATTGAATTCGGGGTCGCCAGGAAAGCTGCTTTGCCGATGTCGCGTCTGATCTGTTCCAGACCGAAGCGGGCCTGGTCCATAGCCCCCATCGTTTCGTCCTGAGTCTTGAAAGTCTTGGTCGAGACGGCGTAGATGTAATAAAGCGCAAGCATCAAGATCATCGCGACCGACACTGCGACAAGCAGTTCAATCAGCGTCATACCTGCGGCATTCGGGGTTGCCCGCTTTTTTTGGTCAGGGCGCCACAAATACATTTTTCATCACCGTCATAGGCATGGAGATCGAATAGATGTCCTCGGGATGGGTGAACATATCGGCAGGGCACGCGTCGTAATTACCGGCAAGGCCTTCCGCCCGAAGCCACATGACACGGACTTCAGCCCGGATCAGGTAATTAGGGACGATCCACGTAACGCGGTACTGGACACAGTATCGGCGGTTAATGTTGTTGGTAATTTCGCCCAGCGCGCCGTCGTCCACACCGGCATGATCGCCAAGTTGATTCACCAGCTGGAACGCCGCGGCGGAATTTTCAAACGGGGCCTTCAGCCAGCCCGATCCTGACCCGGCGACTGCCGCCCCGACAGTGTCCAGATACACAAACTTAGCCTGCTGAACGCCGCCAAGACCGAGGCCTGAATCGTTATACCATTCCAAGCCTTCAATTTTTATGGTTTCAAGTACATTTCTGGCCAGAAACGTTGCGCCAGTCATATCCCATGAGTTCGAAGTTCCACGCAGCAGCGCCGTCTGCAGATGCAGAACAGCCACAAGTCCTATGACGGTGACGGCCAGAACAACCATCAGTTCGACAAGCGTGAATCCGCGTCGTAATGCGGCGGGAATTTTTCCAAATCGCTTCACAAAGTCACCGTTATTCAACGATTTTTCTTGCAATTCCGTTAAACGGAACCCTTACCGCATGAACAGGGCCCTCAAGGTTTCCGCTGTTGTCGTAACGCTGAACCCGGATAATTGCGTCACCGGCGGCATAACGTGACCCGGTCGCCGCAGGAATTATCATGGGGGACACGTCGCTTTGAATCTGAAAGACGCGGCCATCCGGCTTGAAGCAGAGCGGAGATGCGGGCAGATCCTCGGGGAACGTTGAAATCAGCCTGACTGTCGGGAAATCCTGTGAAAGGTCAATTTCCCTGATTTTGACGGCCGGTTGCCCGGTGATTGGTGAAACCGTTTTGAAATTCATGCAGGCGGATGAAGTCCCCTGGAAGACCTCGATCTTACCGTTTGAAGTATTACCCGAACTTAAAGTCGGGACGATTTCGTAAGCCATGTTGGTCGTTGCGGCCTGAACCCGTGCAAATTCAATGGTATCCAGCAGCGCATTGGCGGCATCGGCAGCGGCATGGCGCTGAACTGCCTGCATGACGGATGGCACTGTCACCAGTGTCAGAACGGCGACCATCGCCACGGTCATTAACAGTTCAATCAAGGTGAACCCGCGTGTGAAATCCTTTCTGGACATTACGCCTCCTGACCCTGACAAAAAATGCCAATCATTTCCGCAGGAATGCATCCCGTATCAAGCCATACACCCCGGTTCCATAATGCTAACACAGAAATGGTCGCCACCCGAACCAAAAGTATGATGATGAAGCGGTCAGAATCAGGTGCAAAGGCAGTGACAAGATGAAGTGTGGTGGCAGTGACTAGAAGCGGACCCCGAAGACTCCGCGGATTGACATGGCCCAGTTGGCGTCAAGGACTTCGGCCCTTGCGGTTCGGCACGAGCCGTCAGCATCAAAACTGTTGCAGCCGTAGTCCTTCGCAAGGTCCATTCCGCCAAACGGGACCAGCGTTGCCCACGTGATTCCCGCGAAGAACATGCCGGCAGTTTCATACAGAAGATTTACGTCGACTTCGATTCCAAGGTCGGACGAATTTCCCGGGGTTGCCTTCGCTTCAAGGGCGCGGCCATAAATGAAGCCTGCACCGACGGCCAGCGAGTCTTTCCGGCTTTCAAAGAAGTCGTACATGAACCACGGTTTGATATAGAAGGCGTTCGTTACGGTGCCGATCGTCTGCCTGAACAGCAGCTCGTCGATACGATAGTCCGGGTGGAAATAGAATGAATTCAGGCTTTTAAGGTTCTTGCTTGTGGCGACGTTGTTCTGATCCTGCCAGCCCCAGTATTCCGCGTCCGTTCCGCTGGCGACACCGGTCTTCAGGCCAACGTTGACGGCGCCCCACTGATATTCGGCTTCCAGCGCGACTGCCCAGGACCTGATGTTCAGTTCCTGATAGCCGTCTGCGACCCAGTCCCCATCGCTGTTCAGACTGAATCGCGGTGACTTGTCGATGCGCCCGAACACGCCCGATGCTTCAAGTTCAACGCGAAGTCTTTCTTTGGAAGTGCGCTTCCACTCAAGTTTCAGCCAGATGTCCGGCGAAATCGACCATGCGCTGCGGTTTTCCAGTGCGTAATTGTCATAGTCCGGGGTCGTTGTGGTCGTGAAATCCCCGTCCATCGTCTGTTTGGCGTCGTTTTTCTGCCAGCGGTATTTCAGGTAAACGCCCCAGTCAAACACGGGCTTGCCACGAACCAGTCTGGATGCGCGTTCAAGACGCCCCGAAGCGGTAAGCGGTTTCTGAAAGATCGCGACGGTGAAATCGTAAACGTTGTCGCTGTTAGTCAAATCGTACGGCTGGCCATATGACTCGACCGCATTCGCAGACGTGGCGCCGGTTGCCGTCCATCCGAAACCGAGTTCCAGATAGACATTCCAGTAGCGCAGAAGAACGTTGGCGCGATCGACGTAAGTGCCGAAATCGGCGTCAAGGTTTTCCCCGTCGTTTTCCATTATCCCGAGGCCCCACTGACGGGCCATGCGTCCGGCAGATATTGAAAACAGGAAATCTTTTGTGTTGTCGGGGTTCCAGGGGCTCCAGACCATGTATGCCTGTTTGACGCGGACCGAATCTTCCGAAGGAATCTGGCTTCTGGCGAAAAATGGGAGCGGCGCGTCGGGGCGGTCGGGATCGAAGTCAGGCGTCGAACCCAGGACCATATTGTCCAGGATGTCGAACTGCGACACTATCGCCATGTTTTTCATGACATGCAGCGTCGGAGCATACCTGAACCGCATGTTCATGCTGCTGATCCACTGCTCGGAGCTGTACTTTCCCTTGTTGATATAGTTTCCGGTAATCGGCGGTGGAACTGCCGAAGAATTGAGCGTCTTCTGCAACTGGTCGTCATAAGCCGAAGTGCCAAGGTTGGCGCGGTAAAATCCGTCCATACGCAGTCTGAAATAGCCGTTATGTTCGATCCAGGGGAAGCCCTTTTCCGGAATCGGGCGATTCGGAATTGACTGAACCGCTTCTTCCCAGGCCTTCTGAGCTTCCAATTTTTCAACGGCTTTTGTCTGTTCTTCAGTTACAGCAGGGGCGGCCTGTTCTTCGGTTGCGACCGGTTCTGTCTGTTCTTCAACTTCTGCCGTGGCTGTCTGCCCGTCAGTTTCCACCGGATCGACATCAGCGATTGTGTCGTCGTCTTCCGGAAGAACGGGAGCCGATACGGCCGGTACAGCGAATAAAAGCAATAATGCCAAGGCTGTACCGGTACAGAAAGCCTTTGTGCAATTGATTGTGTGAGCCTTATTCCGATCCTTCATCCGAATATTTGCCTGGTTAGCGGGCGCCTTACTCTAATCGACCGCTGGATGGTGGTCAAGTGCTGCCGGGTCGATTGACGAAGCTTACGACCTGTGTTGAAATAGGAGCGCTTATTATTGATCGTGTTCTTAGTGAAACGGTCGGTCGATTTTTGTGGAGGTAATGCATGAGCAGATTTCTTAAGACTTTCATGGCTCTGACAGTTATGACCGGGCTTTGTGCCCCGGTTGCAAATGCACAGGACCGGGGTAGTCAGGAACCGACTGGTGTGGAATTACCGAATCCGAAGACTGAGGTCTGCGATGTGCGCCCTGTAATAAATAAAAAGTCGCTGAAAGTTCGCGGATATCAGGTTGTCGAGCAGGTTGAACTGTCAGCATTCGGAAATGGCTGGTCGGCTGTTCTGCTGTCGCTGGCGCTGCCTGAAGCTGAAACCGAAGCGCTGGCCGCGGTCAGTCGGCTGTATATCCTTGAAGGCGACAGAATTGAATTTGATTCCTTTGCCTTTGATTCAATTGAAGACAGCATCGAGCCCAGTATTAATACGCGCACATTTTTCAAGATGAAATGGGAAGTGTTATACAAGGGTAAGACTCCTGCAGGACTGGTTCTTACCGGCGTAGTGCCCAGGCAGGCTTCCGGCGAGAAGGTCAGAGTTGCAACCAGGACGCTCGTGCTTCAGTGGGCTCCGGCGACCAGTTTCCGTGAAACGGCTGATGTCGTTTCCCGCGAGCCGGCCCGGGTTTCCGGTGGAATCATGACGGTACCTGTTAACTGATTAACCGGTGTTTTGATTGACTAAGATAACGACAAAGGTGCTGCTGATATTGATAGCCATCCTTATGGTGGCAGCAATAACGGTGGTGATTACCGTCTATAATCCCGAAAGGGCCCGTGTCCGCGAGGCTTTCATCAGTTATGTCGCGGATCTGCGTGCCGGTCGCTGGGAAAGTGCGGCCAGACGGGTTTATCCCGAGGACCTTCATTCCCTGCGCGTCAGTGCCATCAACAAGGCGTCAACTTCAGCCGAATTCCGTCGGGATCTGTGGTCTTTTCTTGATGAAAAAGATCCGGCCGCACTCAGGGCTGTTCCGACAATCAAGTTTTTTGAATTTTTGATGGACCGGACGTTCAGGACTCATCCTGAAGTCAAGGACGCCATTTCGTATGGCCAGTTGGATTATCTGTCTATCCGCACGCTTGATGATCCAGCCACGGTTGATGCCAGAATTGCCGTTGAAACGCCCCGGGGAATTGAATACTTTTCGATGCGGGTCCGTATGATTCAGGTCGATGACTTCTGGTTCGTCAGATTGTGAAGATGCAGACAAATCCCCGTGGCGAAATTCTTGCCGGACTTAATACTGATCAGTACACAGCCGCGACGCATCCAGCCGGGCCTCTGTTGATTCTGGCAGGGGCTGGATCTGGAAAGACCCGTGCGATAACCCATCGGATTGCATGGCTTATTCGTGAAAGGGCGGTCCATCCCGATTCCATCATGGCCGTGACTTTTACCAATAAAGCTGCGGCAGAGATGCGTGAGCGCGTCCGCCGCCTGCTTGACGGTGATGCAACTCCACGCTGGATGGGGACGTTTCATTCGGTCTGCCTGCGCCTGCTTCGCATTCATGCTGCAAAACTGGGATTTCCGTCTGATTTTGTCGTCTATGATGACGACGATTCAGAACGGATGATCAAGCTGATACTGGAAGACATGGGTGTCCCGAAAGAACAGGCCCGACACCTGTCGTCGTACATCGATCGGCTTAAAAATGACGGACTTCTGACGCCCCCCGAAGCGCGCACGTCGTCCGAAATATTTGCCGCCGATTTGTTTGTGACGTATCAGGCGGCGTTGAAAAAGGCCGGGGCGATGGACTTCGGCGACCTTCTGGTCATGGCGCTGAAGCTGCTGCGCGAACATGAAGACGTGCGCCTGGACCTGCAGTCGCGAATTTCCCACATAATCGTTGATGAGTTTCAGGATACGAACATCGCTCAGTTTGAATTCCTGAAGCTGCTTTGCGGGCCTTCCCGCAATATCTGTGTTGTCGGCGATGACGACCAGTCAATCTACTCGTGGCGCGGTGCGCGTGTCGCCAATATCCTTAATTTTGCTGATGATTTTCCGAATACGGCCAAAGTTGTTCTGGGGCGTAACTATCGTTCAACAGAGTCAATTCTGAAGGCCGCTTCTAAAGTAATAGGATTCAACCGCAACCGGTACCCCAAGGATCTGTGCGCCATAAGGGGCCCCGGTGAAAATGTGGTTGTTCATCGCGCCATCAATGAAGTTCGCGAGGCATCATTTATAGTTAATGAGATGAAGTCGCGCTTCAAGCGTGGCGTTCCATATTCGGGGATGGCTGTTTTTTACAGGACTAACGCGCAGTCCCGACTGTTTGAAGACGCTTTGCGTCGCGAACGGATTCCATATCGGGTGTTTGGCGGCATGCGGTTTTATCAGCGCATGGAAGTTAAAGATATTATTGCATATTTGCGGCTGCTGGTGAATCCGATGGATTCAATCAGTCTGGACCGGGTCGTTAATGTTCCAGCGCGTGGCATCGGTAAAGTGACGATGGCGAAGGCGCGGCAGAGGGCCGAAGCGACCGGCGAACCGTTGATGCAGGCGCTGGCCGAGGTCGGTGACCAGTCGGGCAAGGCTCAGCAGGCCAAAATTCGCGGTTTCGTCGAGATGATTATCAAGCTGGCCCAGTTTGCGCGAAGCCATGAAGCCATAGATGTCGTTGAAAAAGTTATTGAAGATACCGGGTACCGGGCCGTTCTTGAAGCGGACGAAAGTGAAGACAGTCGCATGCGCCTTGATTACCTTGATGAATTGATGAACTCGGTAAGGCAGTTCATGGTTGAAACCGGTGAACGCGGGATCGCGGCGTTTCTGGACAAGGTCGCGCTTGTTCAGCCGCTTGATGAAGCTGTCGGTGACGATGCAGTCAGTTTGATGACGGTTCATGCGGCCAAAGGTCTTGAATTTGATTGTGTTTTTGTGTGCGGGCTCGAGCAGGGGCTCTTCCCGCTTCAAAGGCGGCAGGATCATCGTCGCCAGATCGGATCTGCCGGCGCTGATGACAGAGATGCTACCGAAGAAGAAAGGCGTCTGATGTACGTTGCCATGACGCGGGCCCGTGACGTTTTGTACCTGTCGTATGCCAGAACCAGAATGCAGCGTGGTCAGATTGAATCGAACATGCCTTCAGTTTTTCTGTCCGAGCTTCCGCGTGCGGTGGTCACAGTAATTTAATCAGTCAGCCCCATCGTCCTTCAGTATCCGGTCCAGTTTGTTGTCCATTGGTTCAACGGGTGTCCCGGTTCCAGTGTCCAGGACCGGTTCGATTTCAGGATTGTCTTTTTCAGGTGCGTCCGTTGGTGGCGTGCCTGTTGGTGGCGCATCGGTATCAGGATCGCCAGCTTCGTCGGATTCGCACGCATCGTCAGTTTCGGTTGATGTGCCCGAAACCCGGTTCAGATCGGAAGCAGGTGGAATGTGGTTCAATGTCAGGGCTGCAACTTCAATATCCGCAAATCCAATCAGAAGGTCCCGGGCAGTGCAGGGCAGCGATCTTGTAGTCGTTTTCTGACCTTTCCCTTTCTTTTTGTCCTTGCTTCCGCTTTTGCCTTTCTTCTTTCCCGACTTACTGCCTGATTTTTTAGATGAAGTGTCTTTAACCGTAACTTTTTCAGTGCACTGCAGGAACTTCGTCTGAGTCGCCTTTTTTTCCGAAAGGGCAAGCGTGCCCCGCGTCACCTTGGACGACCCGGCATATATGAACGTCACCAGATCGCCCCTGACCTTTTCAACGACTGCAACCGTCTGTTCCGAGGCTTTTGACGAGTGTGGCGCATCTGCGGACAGGCTGAAAAATACAAGATCGCCAGGTTTCGGACTGTTCTTTGAAGTCAGGACCCCGCGACGATCAAGTTTTCGCGACAGTGACCTTGCCCATGAATTCAGTGGCAGCATGTCTTTTGACATCAGGCCGTTAACGTAAAGAATGTGGGCAATGAATGAATTGGGATTGAACGATTCTGAAAGCCCGACAAGTCTTTTTGCCGATGCGGTCACTTCGGTTCGCAGGTCGCCGCTGCCAATCTGCGGGTGGGGGATTATCGCGATTGTTTGTTGCGCCAGGGCTGTGAAAGGCAGCATTGTCGCCGTGATCAGGACAGCTGCCGCCGCCGGAATCAGGCTTCGTGTAAATAAAAAAAGTGATGTGCTTTTTAACCGACTCATCTTTTCATGATAGAACCATTCATGTTGCAGGGTGAAGGTCACGCATTGCGTGGCTTGTGAATCCTGTTCCGTGTGGAAGCCCCCCGGGGTAATTTATTGCGGAGTTCTGATGGGTTCCGGTTCAAAACCAGTGTTTGGGCGAGCGGCCCTGTTGGCTGTCGTGGTAACCGGCCTGTTTTCAGGTTGCGCCACCACTTATCAGCAGGGCCCGGAATACGGCCAGGTGCCTGGAGCCGGTAATGTTGACCGTTTCGGGGCAGCCGGGGAAAGTCTTGTGTCTTCGATACGCTCGATTGAGTCGGCCCCGGATATCCAGACACGTCGGACGATTGAGCTTCCATCTGGATACGTAAGAACGAACGCTTCCTGGCAGACCACGAAACGCCGGTCCGGCCACGTTTTCAGCTTTGTACCAAGAAAGATTACGTGTCGGCAGGCCTGGGATATTGCAACGACTGTCGGAACAGAAGCCGGGATTGACCCGGGCATCCTGTTTGGAATCATGCGGGTTGAAAGTACCCTGGCCGTCAATGCAATGTCATGTGTGGGTGCCGTCGGGTTGATGCAGGTAATGCCTGGTCCTGCAGACAGGCTTGGGTGTGGCGACAGGCTTGACCCGCTTGATAATGCGCGGTGCGGGGTGCAGATACTGTCGCGTTTCCTGAAGCGTTATAAAAATGATTTGATCCTTGGTCTGTCGGCTTACAACGCCGGATTCGGGATGCCTAACAATGCAAAAAAGAAGAATAAAATCCCTGCGAACTTCTCGTATCCCGAAAATGTGCTGCGCGTGAGGGCCAAATTTCTACGATGGGGCTGCGCTTCGTGGGATTAAGTTTGGGATTGAACCGGAAAACATAGATAATGTGTTATGAGCCGGTTGACGGATGCACGCGTCAACAATACCATTTGGCGGACATTATGAACCTTGGGGAATAACCCCTTCCCCGGTTGGACGAGATGGCAAAAAAGAAGAAATACAACAAGACGACGAACGAAGCTGAAGTTGCAGGTCAGGTTGTCGCAGACGATCAGGCTGGTGATGAATCAGAATTGGCTGGCGAAGGGCCGTCTGCTGTTGATGACGGTTCGGCCGGAATGCCTGTGATGCCGGATGTTCCGCCACCGCAGCCGGATATGCCACCGCCGCCGCCCCCGCCGCCGCCGCCCAGAACCCCGAGGCCGTTTGATTTGCCGCCGTTAAAGATTGGTGGCGATGATTCGAAGTCTGCGGGAAGTTCCAAGTCTGTCCTTCAGGGAATTCTTGAAAGGACCAGAACTGAAGTTGAAACAGAAACTGTCGCCCTGATGGATTCGCTGAAGGTCCAGCAGGACTCGCAGAAACTTGCCCGTGAAGAAGAAGAGCGTCAGAAGGCGGTCGAGGCGCGAGCCCGTGTCGAGGAAGAACGTCGCAAGCGTGATGCCTCGATGCGCGAATATGAAGAACGCCAGAAGCGCAAGGAAGAAGCTGAACGTGGCGCCGATGCCGCTGTTATTGCCCCTGTTCATGTTGAAGAACCGAAGAAGAGCAGCAAGGGCGGGATCATTGCAGCGGTAGTTGTAGTCGTTCTTGCGATTGGTGCCGGGATTTTCTGGTACGTGACGCCGAAGGCCGAACCTGTTGTATTTAATGTGGATACATCGATCGCGCGGGCCCGGCCCGGCATGGTCCTTGCGGCCCCGGTTAACTGGGGACCGTCATCACTGCGGACCGCCAAGGTCGTAGACCCGGTTCGTCTGGTTGGCGTGGTCGTCCCCGAGCGCTATGTTGAAGCTCCGAAGCCGGTTGCGGCAAAGAAGGTTGCCGCAAAGGCAGTCGCGCCCAAGAAGTTGATTAACGTTCGCACCGGTATCCTGGGCGGTAAGAAAGTCGTCCGCTGACCTTTCAAATCAAGCACTTATGCAGTTTCTGGTTACATTATCATTCAATGGCGGGATTATTGCGGGAAGACGGAGCATCTAATGAATGACGTGCGCTTGCTTCTGGTGACCGTTCCAAACGCCGAAGTCGCCGAAACTGTGGCAAATCATCTTGTAAGTGGCGGGTTTGCGGCGTGTGTCAACGTGATACCGGGGTTGATTTCAACGTATCGCTGGAAGGGCGTTGTGGAAAAGGACAGCGAACTTCTGCTGGTCATAAAGACTGTCGTCGGGCGCGTTGACGAAGTGATTGCGCAGGTCTGTGCCATTCATCCTTACGAAGTGCCTGAAGTTATTGTAATTCCAATTGAAAGCGGCAATCCGGCTTATCTGGACTGGGTCCGGTCAGAGTCAACAAAACCATGATTACCGAATTTATCAGACGCCGGGCCATGTACAGTCAGGCAATTAACAGGCAGACGCTGGGCGGTTCGACCCCGGTGCTTGCAGTAATGTTGATGGTCGCGGCGGCACTGTCGTTTTCTTTGATGGGCGCGTGTGTCAAGGCTTCGACGGGCAGCATGCCGTTCCTTGTTTCCCTGTTTTTCCGCAGCCTTATCGGCGTTATTCCCCTTGGGTTGATCGTGCTTTATCAGGTTGGTACGCTTCGCTCAAAGAAGCACTGGCTGCTGTTTCAGCGCAGCCTGCTTGGTTTCTGCGCCATGTTTCTGTTTTTCTATGCCATCGAAAAACTGCCGCTTTCGACTGCGGTCGTCCTGAACTTCACATCCCCGGTTTTTACCGTCATCTTTTCGGCGCTTCTTCTGAAGGAGCACAGGGCGACCAGGGTTCTGCCGCTGGCGTTGCTGGCGTTTGTCGGTGTCTTTGTGCTGGTCGGTCCTGACATTACGAGTACCGGTATTGAAGCGTCGATCGGCCTGGCTTCGGCCGTTCTGTCGGCACTGGCCTACATCACGGTGAAAAAGCTTTCGCAGACAGAGTCGTCACCGCTGATAGTTTTCTATTTTTCTGTCTGGGGCACGGTCTTTGCCGTGATCGTGATTGCGGTGGCTATGATTGCCGGGATCGGCGGCATTCAACCGGCCATGATCGTTGAACATCTTTCCAGCCCGCGTGAGTTGCTGTTGCTTGGGGGCGTAGGGGCGGGCGGTGTTGTCGGGCAGCTTTTGATGACGTCGTCGTATGCCCGGGGCAGGGCGTCGATGGTCAGTCCGTTTTCGTTCTTTAACCCTTTGTTTTCATACATAATTGGCTTTACTTTCTTCGGCGATCCGTTGACGCTTTACAGCGTTATTGGCGGGGTGCTGGTTGTACTTTCAGTCGTTCTTGTGCCCGTTGTGTCAGGTTACCATCGCCGTACGGCCTGACGCGTGGCGGCCGCTTTCCGGTATTTCAGCAGTTTTGACGCCCCCTTGCCCGGACCCACTTTCCAATGTAAATTTACCCGGCATTTTTAATGGTAAATACGCATGCGTCGTTTTATTTCGCTGGCAGCCGTAGTGGCCCTGTTGCAGATAGCGTGTTCAGGTTCGCCGACAGGATCGGACGTAGATGTTTTGACTGATGTTGTTGGCGTCGATGTCGTGACTGACGTTGTCGCGGATGTCGTTGGCGACGGGCTGATCGATGTCGGTGACGTCGATGAGCCCTTTGATCCGTCGGCATTCTGTGCGCCTGCGGACCTGTCTGGCGGTTGTGCAGGCTTGCTGCCTTGCCCGTGGCGGGTATTGTCGTGGGGCGACGGTTCCTTCAGCAATGTTTCGCCGGCCACGTCGTTCATGGTCGAAGCTGAACCTCAGGACGAAGCCGGTTTGTCTGCCTTGAATCGTGTTGCCGGTCTGACGCGCGTGTCCGACGCTGCAAGTGCCGGCCTGGTCGTAACAATTCACAGTCCTGCCGAGTGGGCTGCCGTGACGGCCGCCTGTGCATCTGATATTCCGCAAAGTGACGAGGCGTACATCGTGCGGTGGTCTGCCGTTGCTGATGAAAAGCATCGCCTGGATATTTTTGCGCCGACGGCCGCAGGTCGCCTGTGGGCCTGGAAGACTGTTAAACAGGTTCTTTCAACCGTCGAGATTCCGTCCCCTGAGCTGCTGGTTGTTGATGCTCCGGCTTCGAAGTTCCGTGGCGTAGTTGAAACGTTCTATGGTTCGCCCTATAAGGAAGCCGACCGCCTGGCCCTTCTGCCGCACCTCGCCGACATGAAGTACAACATGTATATTTATGCTGCAAAAATGGATCCTTACACGAACTGGATAGCCGCCTACTGGTCTGAAGAATGGCCGGTCGAATACACCGACATGATGGAAACACTGGCCACGGCGATCAAGGCCGAAGGTATGATGCCAGGTGTTCAACTTCGGATTGATTCATTGTCCCTGATAATGAGCAGTTCGGTAGATATGGAAAAATTCCTGGTTAAAATCAGGCTGTTTTACGATCTTGGCTTCCGGCTTTTCAGCCTCAGTTTTGATGACGTTCAGAAGGTTATGGGGCCGGAAGACACATTGGAATACGCGACGTTTGATGAAGGTACGATTGATTTTTCAAAACGGGCCTTTGAAGCGATCCACCAGGAAATGCCCGACATGATTCTTGGATGGGTGCCGGCCGACTACTTCACCAACGCGGTTGATGCGCCAGTTTCGTTGCCAATTGCGGGTATGCAGATACCGGCGTACGTCAGCATCGGGTGGACCGGAACCGAGATTATGCCGGCCACGATCACGTCCGATGATGCCGATGCTGTGGGCGTCTGGCTGAAAAGGAAGCCGTTGCTTGGTGACAATTATCCCGTTCTGGAACATACCGGCGCCAGAGTTTTCCTGGGGCCACTCGAAGGACGCGCCAATGACCTTGCCGACCATCTGGACGGCATTATGTTCAATCCGATGCCGTTCCCGTTCGCATCGCTTCCGGGGTTGGCAACGTGCGCTGATTACGCCTGGAATTCAGTTGCTTACAGGCCCGAAGGGTCGATGGAAAACATGGCTTATTATCTGGGCGGTCGTGGCATGGCAGCAGGCGCGCTTGCGATCATGGCCGACGTGAACCGTTCGCCGACGCTTGCCGGTACGATGGCACCTGACTTGACGGTTCTGATAGAGGCGTTGTGGGCTGACGTTGAAGCCGGTGGTCCGATTGACGTGTCATTCCTGCGTGAAAACTGGTTTATTCCGTTCGGTGGAATTCCTGATGCGTGGGCCGACACAACGGTGCCCGGGCCTTCTGACGAACTGCGCTCCGCCCTGCAAAAGTGGGCCGATCAGCTTGGTCGTTACGGCGACGCCGGTGTGCTGGCGCTTGATATCATCGAGGCTGTGCAGAACGAAGAGACCCCGGCCCCGGCCACTGTCGCTGAATTCCAGACCATTCTGCAAGAATGCCGTACCAACGAAAAGCGCCCGACCGGCGACATCATGCAGGACTTCCTTGACCGCGTCGAAACCGATTTTGTCCCGGAGTAGCCTTATTTTTTCGGGGTTTCGTTACCCCGGGCTATGTTTGGGTCGCCCTTTTCGGGGCGCAGGTACATGTTCGACGCATCCTGAAGGGATGCGCCAAAATAAGGCCAGGGTCAACGGAGCGCCTCGCGACGGACGACCCTGGTAACGTGTGATTTTATTTACATAACGCCCTGTAAGGGCGGTTTCAATTTCGCTAAGCCGGGCGTGGCTTTTTCGATAGGTTTGCCGTCCGGGCCCCGGATAATAAACATCACATCGACGCCGGGCATGCGTTCAGCCACCTTCAGGGCTTCATCGACACCAAGGACCGCGAACGCCGTTGAGAGGCCGTCCGCCATCGCGTTCATGTCGGGACCGGCCGTCACAACGACTGTAACTCCAAGAATGTCTGTTGAAATTGGCTCGCCGGTGGACGGGTTTATGATGTGATAGTAGTCGGTGTTCCCGATTTTGATCGGTTGCTCGTAGTTACCGCTTGTTGAAACGGCCGCCCGGCCCGAAATCGACAGCACAGTCCAGTTGGCGTCCTTTTCCAGCGGGTGTTTTATACCGATCCGCCAGGGGCCGCCGCCAGGGGCGATGCCGGAAATCGCGATTTCGCCGCCGACCTGAACCAGGGCTGATTTGACACCGGCGGCCATCAGATAATCGAGTCCCCGCCCGACAGACCAGCCTTTGACGATTCCACCGAAATCCAGTTCCATTCCGGGGACTTTGCGCGTTACCGTCCATGTGGTGTCGGCGTCGCGGGCGATGTCCAGTTTGCTGAATCCTGTACGTTCGAGGGCCGTTGTGATGGCCGCAGGATCCGGTGCCACGCCAGTTTTAACAGCCTGTTTCCACAGCGTTTTCAGCGGCCTGATCGTTATGTCAAAGGCCCCCCGGGTTACCTGTCCGATTGCCCCGGACATACCCAGAACGCTGGCAAGATCATTAGAAATTCTGACCGGTCCGGTGGACGTGTCGGTGTTAAGCCTGCCAAGCTCGGACGTCTGGTCGTAGGCGTTGAAAGTGCCTGATACGTTAGCAAGAAGGTCCCATGCGCCGGTCATAAGTTTGGCATCGCGAACCGGGATGGCGGGCTGTTCAGGCTGAAATTCAATTCTGGCCGGGATGCCTGCGTACAGAAAGCCTTCCCTGACTACGTTTTCAGGGGCGTCCGGTTTCGCGGGACTGACGCCACCGAATCTGTTGATGATAAGTGACGTCGCAAGGATCGCGACCAGCGCGACGACGCCTGCGACAATTCGGACGATGGTCGTTTTGTCCTTCAGATTCATTCCGTGTCCCTGCTGTTTGCCACTGCGTCTTCAGGCGTCGTGGTGTCCTGTGACATCCCCGGGACCAGCGGATCCCGACCGTGAATCATGTCGATTTCGGCCGCCAGTTCGGGCAGTGTGCCGTTTTCAATCGCGGCCCGTACCCTGGTCATAAGTAGTGAATAATAATGCAGATTATGGGTGGTGTTCAGGACGTTGGACAGGATTTCGCCCGACACAAGCAGGTGCCGCAGGTACGCCGCCGAAAAGCGACTGCATACGGGGCATCCGCAGTTCGGGTCGATCGGCCCGAGGTCTTCGCGATACTTCGAGTTTTTGATGTTCAGGCGGCCGATGCTTGTCAGGTAAGTGCCGTTCCTGCCGCATCTGGTCGGGAAGACACAGTCGAACATGTCGATGCCGCCCATGACGCAGTTGGCAAGGTCGGCAGGCATTCCGACGCCCATCAGGTATCGTGGCTTCAACGATGGCAGGGCCGCTGCTGTTGCCGCCGCGACCGGGTACATCTGGTGCGGGGGCTCGCCGACCGACAGTCCGCCAATCGCATAACCTTCAAAATCAAGCGTTTTCAGAATAGATGCGTGCTGAAGCCGACGCTCGATGTCCAGGCCGCCCTGAACGATCCCGAAAACGGCCTGATCCTGCCTGGTTCTGGCTTCGACGCACCTTTTCGCCCACTTCGTTGTAAGCTCAAGTGCGCGATCCAGTTCGTCAACGCCCGCAGTTGATGGCGGGCAAACGTCCAGGACCATGGCGATGTCCGAGCCGAGCTTTTCCTGAATGTCGATGACAGATTCCGGTGTAAAAACAACGGTGTCGCCATTCAGGTGTGACTTGAACGAAACGCCGTCATCACTAAGTTTGCGTGTGTCGGACAGGCTGAAAACCTGATAACCGCCCGAGTCGGTCAGTATTGCGCCGTTCCACTGCATGAACTTGTGCAGGCCGCCGTGCATGGCGACGATGTCGGCCCCCGGTCTTAATGTCAGATGATAGGTGTTGCCAAGGATCAGCCCGAACCCGGCTTCGGCCACGTTTTCTGGCAACATTCCCTTTACAGTTCCAAGGGTTCCAACCGGCATGAAACAAGGCGTTTCGATAGTGCCGTGGGGCGTATGCAGGCGACCGCGTCTGGCGCCGGTGCGCTTGTCGGTCATCAATACTTCAAAACTGAATCTACCTGACATGAAAGGGCCTCGCGGGCACGGTAGTGGCCGTGCCGTTACAGAATCAGCATCGAATCGCCGTATGAGTAAAACCTGTAGCCGCGTTCCACGGCCTGTTTGTAAGCGTCAAGGATCCTGGTGCGCCCGGTCAGCGCCGACACCAGAAGGATAAGCGACGACCGTGGAATGTGAAAATTGGTCAACATTCCGCGGATAATTTTGAATTGATATCCGGGGGTTATCAAGATGTTGGTCGCGTTCATCCCGGCTGTGATGTGGCCAGATGCGCCGGCCGATTCAAGAGTTCTGACGACTGTGGTGCCAACAGCAATGACGCGGCGGCCTTCATCGAGTGCCTTGTTTATGGCGTCGGCTGCGGCCTGCGAAATTATGTATTTTTCGGTGCCGACATCGTGCAGCCTGACATCTTCGGTACGGATCGGCTTGAACGTCCCGGGACCGACGTGCAGCGTTATCTGTACAGTTTCGACGCCTTTGCCGCGCAGGCCATCCAGCACTGACGGCGTGAAATGCAGCCCGGCAGTCGGGGCGGCCACCGCACCTTCGTTTTCTGCATAGACGGTCTGATAACGTTCAAGGTCCAGCGTATCGTGCGCGTCATCCTGCCTTTTTATGTAAGGGGGCAGGGGCATGTGGCCGTAAGCGGCAAAGACGGCGGCGGCGTCGGTTGGTCCGGTCGCGCCAGCCTCTTTGGGTGCGTTGTCCAGCCTGCAACTTACGTGGCCTTCATGTACCGTTTCAACTATGACGAACGTGTCAGTCGCGGCCATGTGCCGGTCCAGAATCTGCAGTCGTGTCAATGGTTTAAGGGCGCGATGAGTCCCGTACATTGCCGTGAATCTGTCGCCAGAAAACTCAAGCGCCAGCAGTTCAACCTGCCCGCCGCTAGGTTTCGTCGCAAACAACCTTGCCGGAAAAACGCGCGTATCGTTCAGCACCAGACAATCGCCGGGCCGCAGGAAATTCACGATGTCTGAAAACACGTGGTCGGTCAGGCCACCATCATCCAGATGCAGAAACATCAGCCTGGAATGGTCCCGCCTGTCCGCCGGAACCTGCGCGATGCAGCTATCCGGCAGCTCGAAGTCGTACATATCCAGCCGGTACTGTTCTGGAATCTGGTCTGCCAACGTTCCCTCGCTTCTGTCTGCGTCCGCCCTCGCAATCGACCCGGTGCCGTCGCCCTGCCTCTGCCAGCCACCGCCCCGAAACCGGCGCTATTGTATATGTTGAAGCCCTGTCGTGGTAGTGCATCCCGGCCGATTTTCGGTTGACGCCATCTGTGAAGCCGTACCCGTCCCAATTAGTGGAACTCACAGCGACCTTGCACAGCGGAAACCCAGGTGGAAGAGGGTACCTGACTGGACGTTGCTGCCGCGAATCGAGGTGCGCAGAATGCTGAAGTCCTGGTAGAAGTAGCCCCCGCCCCGCATGATCCGGGCTGTGCCGCTTTCGGGCCCGACCGGATTTGTAGCTGGACCGTTCTGGTAGTAGTCATAACTGTGCCAGTCTGACACCCATTCCCATACATTTCCTGTCATATCACACAGACCGTATGGACTATCCCCCGCGGGTGATTTGCTGCATACATCCCTTGTAGTTGCCCTGCCACACCCCTCCGCATGTGTGCTGTCAGCTATCACTGCATAATCACATGTCGGTGTTTCATTTCCCCAGGGATATTTCCGACCATCCGTTCCACGAGCCGCCTTTTCCCACTCTGCTTCCGTAGGCAAGCGCTTACCGGCCCACTCGCAATATGTTCTGGACTGATTCCAATCAACACAATTTACAGGGTGGTACCCCTTC
This sequence comes from uncultured Anaeromyxobacteraceae bacterium, assembly GCA_964522105.1. GTDB lineage: Bacteria > Myxococcota_A > UBA9042 > DTJE01 > DTJE01 > JAGOFO01. The sequence continues at coordinate 1,668 of CAZFVA010000010.1, read as the reverse complement.
CCGGATGTGTCCCAGATGCAATCACCGCCTGTAGATGGTGCCGTGCATGATCCGGCCGTTACGCATTCCTCGTATGCCGTTAACGTCACTTCCGTTTTGTCCATGTAATATGCGGACAATGTGACTTCATGATACGGGTACTCGTCCAGGGAGCACTGGTCGTCCACCGCCTCGTTGCAACCCATCCAGAAAGATCCTGCCGGGATCAGGACCATTTCAACTGGCGCAGTGCCTGTTTCACATGACATTGTCACCACAGGCACAGCCCCGACAATCAACGCCAACATCTCGATCCGATTCATAAATCACCACTGTCGTCTGCAAACGACCGTAAACTCTCCGGGGGAATTTTAGCATGTGGAACAGGTTGGGCAACCAGCTATCAAGAAGCAAAAGGCTTGTTATTATTCCTGCTTCTGTCTCCCCCCTCCCCGCAACCCGTGCCCGTGTGGATTCATGGTCGACAGGTGAGATAAGTGTAGATTCCTGCTAGATTTTAAACGGCTGGCACCAAAAGGGCAGGTACAGTTTGTACATACCCTCTGCTCAACTCCGGGACGCGCAGCTTCATACGCCGGGTGTACAGCCTGGAGGCCGCGTGCAGTATTGAATGTCAGAGAAAGGAGGGGGACAAATTGTCCCCCCCCTTTTTGAAAAGCTCATGAAGCTCGGGTTCGCGTCTGCGTAAGATGGCGAATCACCAATTGCCCTCGTGGAGCTGCACTTTCAAATGGGACTTTTCCTTTGGATGATTTAGACTTCCGCAGTTTTGGCGTTCGCAGGGGTCGTTTGATGTTTGGCCGTTCCGAAAAATCGTTGATTCGCTTGATTTTATGCGCCGTTCTGGCTGCTGCCACCTGTGGCACATCGTCCACCGCGCTTGCGGCCGATGGTGACTTCAAGGAAGTGAAACGCACAAAAGACGGCATCACGGCAAGTCGGGCCGAAGGCCAACGAAAGGGCTTCTACATTTCGCGGCTGGACACTCAGTCGCCGGTCGATCCTGACGCCATGGCGGCAGGCCTGTGGCAGGTCTTCAACAACGCGTATCCGCCCGTAATTGAACGGAAATTCATCAGCCGTGACACTGACGTGATTGTTTTCCACGACAAAGTCAAAACCCCGGTCGTTTCAGATCGCGACTACACTCTGCGGGCCCGTCGCTTTGTCGATGGTGAAATCCGAAAAATCGCCTTCAAGACTGCCCCTGAATCCGGCCCGCCGCCATACCCCGGGTTCGTCAGGATGCCAGTAGTTCAAGGTGGCTGGGAAGTCCGTCCCGCACCTGGCGGCGGCTGCTTTGTCCGTTACGAAGTCTATACCGAGCCTGGTGGCCTTGTGCCGGCCATGCTGATCCGTGAACCACTTACTAACGACGCCATCAACTATGTCCGCCGCTGCATCAAGGACGCCGCCCCGAAGCAGTGATCTGTCCCCGCCGCCTTCATAATCTTCAAGTGTCAAAACATTGAAAACGACCACCCGGAGTTATAGACTTCGCCCCGTTCTGACTTCGAGGAACTTCATGCGGTTTGTGAACGTGGTCCTGGTACTGGTCCCGGTAAGTCTGATGGTGACGTCCTGCGGTACGCAGAACCAGCCGCCGGTTATAGTTGAAGACAGCATTTCTGATGCTGATTCTGATTTAAATACCGATACTTTTGCTGA
>CAZFVA010000009.1:95805-102073 GCA_964522105.1 uncultured Anaeromyxobacteraceae bacterium | reverse complement strand
TACTATCGCTCACTGAGTGCCCGTTATGATAATGTTACGCTCGTAGACTTCGCCCGGGCGTTCGCAACCCGTTATCCGGATGGGGCATTGCCGAACGGCGAACCTTTTGAAATGCGAAATGATGGTTCTGGACAACCTGGAGATCCGTTCCATCTGGGTCCTGTTGGTCACCAGATGATCGCAGACACACTGGAACCGGAAATACGAATGTGGGTGGAAAAATGGGACACAGCAAAATAGCGTTACTGGGCGACTGGGCCCGCATGGTCAAGCGCCGCAAGGCATGGTTTCTGGTGCCATTACTGTTTACTCTGCTGATTGCTCTGATATTACTGGTGGTGCTGGAATCCCCGGCTCTTATTCCATTCTTTTATGCAATTTTCTAAAGAGGACCGATGACGGCTGACTTACAACCACGTGGTGCCCTGCTGTTTTCAGGTGGCTCAGATTCTTCGCTGGCCGCCATCAGGACGGGCGAACGCTTCGAACATGTAGAACTGCTGACAATGACCAGACGCGGGCTGTCCGGAGTCGACAACGTGCAGGCGCATGTTGAGCGACTGAACCGCTATTTCGGCAAGACCGACAAGTTCCGCCTGCACACATTCAAAACCGACGAACTGCTGAAGTTTCTGTTGTACGAACACTACATCAGCCGGGTAATGCAGTACGGCTCGCTGGTCCTGTCCCACTGTGGCCTGTGCAAGCTGTCGTTCCACTGGCGCGCCCTGCACTTCTGCCTTGATGAAAAAATCCCATACCTGGCTGACGGCGCGGTGCGCACGGCTCACTTATATCCTGAACAGAACGAAGTCATCATGCTTGGTCCACTGCGCCGGTTCTACGGTGCCTTCGGCGTGACATACGAAAATCCGATTTACGAAGAAGGTGAGACGGTTGAGCAGGTTCTTTACGACCTGCGGTACGCCCGGGCTCCGAAGGTGAAAGGGACAAAGCTGGACCACCAGATGACATGCCAGCAGCAGGTTCTGTACGCGATGTTTATGCGCCACACCCAACCGCATGTGGACTTCCAGGCCTGGGAAAACCGAATGGCCCCGTTCTATGCCGACAAGATTGGCCTGATGACCCGCCTCAGCCGCGAATACGTGGACCAGGCATCGGGCGCGCTGGCCATCCTCATCGAAAAGGAGGAACCCACAAATGTGGCGACGTCTGTGGTTTAGGTTCAGCGGCTTCATGGTCTGCGCCATCGCGCTTGTGCTTCCGTACCGGGCGCGTTTATTCTTTGGCAAGACATTGAATTTCTTTACAAATCCACTTAAAGCCAGCGCGGCTGTATTCATGGCACCGCAGCTTCGATTCTGGAACAAAGTTATCCTGCGGGCCGTTTTCTGGCTTGGATTTCCACCAAGCAAGTTACTTCTGACGCTTGGCAGCGGTCGCTCGCGGATGGCACCGCCGACCGGTTCTGCCACTTACTGGGTTCCACGTGAAACGCCGGAAGTACTGGATGCCGGGATTGGTGACCCGTTCTAATTGCCTGTGAGGATGCGCGCATGAACATATTGGGTCTGTCCTTCATGTATCACGATTCATCGGCCTGCCTGGTGATGGACGGTCAGGTCGTCGCGGCGTCGGAAGAAGAACGTTTTTCGCGTCAGAAACATTCACTCGATTTCCCGGAACAGGCTATCGCGGCCTGCCTGAAGATAGGCGGCATTGAAGTTAAAGACATTGATGTCGTTGTCTTTTATGAAAAACCGCTGCTGAAATTCGAACGCATCGTGACGATGAACATCGAAGCGTTTCCCCGCGGATACCGGTTGTTCGCCGATTCAATTCCGCTGTGGCTGAAATACAAGCTTTTCATCCGTCAGATGATTCGTGAACATCTTGATTATTCAGGAAAAATTGCGTTCATGGATCATCATTATGCGCACGCTTCAAGCACCTTCTTTGCATCAGGTTTTGACGAAGCTGCCATCCTTACGATGGACGGCGTCGGCGAGTGGGCGACAATGACTCGCGGCGTCGGCCGTGGAACGCGCCTGAATCTGATGCACGAGCTACGTTACCCGCACAGCCTGGGCCTGCTTTACAGCACGATTACGGCGTACCTGGGATTCCGGGTCAACGGCGGCGAAGGCAAGACGATGGGGCTGGCATCGTACGGGCAGCCCGTGTACGCCGACTGGATGCTGAAGACGCTGCTCGACATCCGCGACGACGGCAGCTTCCGCCTGAACCTCGATTACTTTGATTTCCATCGCGACATGGTGATGTACAGTCGGAAATTCACCGACCAGTTCGGCGCGCCCCGCGTACCCGAAAGCGAAATCACCCAGCGCGACAAAGACATTGCGGCCAGTCTGCAACTGGCGGTGGAAACGATCGCGATGAACGCCGCGCGGCACCTGCAACAGGAAACAGGTCTGAAACGCCTGTGCATCGCCGGTGGTGTCGGCCTGAACAGCGTGGCCAACGGCCGCATCCTGAATGAGCTTCCATTTGACGAAATTTTCATACAGCCGGCATCAGGCGACGATGGCGGTTCCCTGGGCGCCGCGCTGGGCTACTACCATCATATTCTTGGCAAACCGCGCGTCTGGAGAATGGAAAACGCCTTCCTGGGGCCAGCCAATGACCCGGCCGAAGTCGAAGCGTTTCTTGCACTGCGCGGAATTCCGCACCGTGTGACAGCCAACCGCGACGAACTGATTGGACGCGGCGCGGCAGCTCTGGCAAATGGCAAGATAGTCGGCTGGGTCCAGGGACGCATGGAGTACGGTCCGCGTGCGCTGGGAAACCGGTCGATTCTGGCGAACCCGACCCTGCCCGACATGAAGGATGTCCTTAACGCTCGCGTCAAACATCGTGAATGGTTCCGGCCCTTTGCGCCGGTCGTACTGAAGGAAAAGGTGGGCGACTACTTCGACCCGCCGTTTGAAAGCCCGTACATGCTGCTTGTTTCAAACACGCGACCGGACAAAGTGGAACTGCTGCCGTCAATCACGCACGTCGATGGAACGGCGCGCCTGCAGACCGTATCACGCGAAAGCAATCCACTGTTTTACGGGCTGATCGAGCGTTTCGGCCAGAAGACCGGCACACCGGTACTGCTGAACACTTCGTTCAACATCCGCAGCGAACCGATTGTGTGCGATTACGGCGACGCACTGACGTGCTTCCTGAACACAGATCTGGACGCTATGGCCCTTGAAAACTGCTGGCTTGAAAAGAACGTCGGCCGCGACGTGATCGTACCGCCGACGGAATTCTGATCTACTTCAATCCGATTGACCGGTACCAGTCTATAAGCTAATCTACCGACGCTATGAAGCTGACTTCAACAGTAAAAAACAATCAATTCACCTTCGCGGACGTAAAAACCGTCATGTCGAAGGCTAACGAACTTAAGTCCGGGGACCAACTTGCCGGCGTGGCCGCAGACAGCGACATGGAACGCGTCGCGGCGAAGCGTGTTCTGGCCGACCTGACACTGAATGATATCAGGGAAAACCCTGCGGCGCCGTATGAAAAGGACGAAGTCACCAGACTGATCGAGGACGACCTGGACAAGGCCACGTTCGCTAAGGTCAAAGACTGGAACATCGCCCAGCTTCGCGAACACATCCTGTCAGGTTCAACATCAGGCGAAGATCTTCTTGTGCTGGGACGGGGACTTACAAGCGAATGTATCGCTGCTGTCGCCAAACTGATGACCAACATGGATCTGGCGCTTGCTGCGTCGAAAATCCGCGTCATCACTCACGCCAACACAACGCTTGGCCTGCGCGGCCGCTTTTCGGTCCGCCTTCAGCCAAACCACACGACTGACAACCCTGACGGCATCCTGGCATCCGCCATGGAAGGCCTGTCATGGGGCATGGGCGACGCGCTGATCGGCGTCAACCCTGTTACTGACACGTGGGAAGCGACTTCGGCCATCCTGCGCAGACTTTACGACCTGACACGGGCGTTCGGCGTCCCGACCCAGATATGCTGCCTGGCCCACATCACGACTCAGATGGAGGCCCTTCGCAAAGGCGCCCCGATGGACGTGATGTTCCAGAGCCTTGCAGGCAGTGAAATCAGTTGCAACGCCTTCGGCATCAACAACGCGATGCTGGCGGAAGGCACCGCAATGATGAACGAACTGGCGACGGCACCCGGCCCGAACCTGATGTACTTTGAGACCGGCCAGGGCTCGGAACTAAGCTCGGGCGGCCACCACAATTCAGATCAGGTGACGATGGAGGCCCGCTGCTACGGGCTGGCCCGCCACTACAACCCGTTCATGGTCAACACGGTCGTCGGCTTCATCGGACCTGAATATCTGTTCAACGGCAGACAGGTCGCGCGCGCCGGACTTGAAGACCATTTCATGGGTAAATTCCACGGGTTACCGATGGGCTGCGACGTGTGCTACACGAACCACATGGACGCCGACCAGAACGACAACGAAAATCTTGCAATCATCCTTGGCGCTGCCGGCTGCAATTTCTTCATGGGTCTGCCGATGGGCGACGACATCATGCTGAACTACCAGTCGACCAGCTTCCATGACAACGCGTCCGTCCGCGAGCTGCTCGGCCTGCGCCCCACCCCTGAATTTGAACAGTGGATGGAACGCATGGGCCTGATGAAGGACGGAAAACTTACGACATCCGCAGGCAACATGGGCCTGTTCCTGTAGCGGGAAGATATGGACGACAAGCAGATTCAAGACATGGTGACCGCAGCCGTCGTCGAGGCGTTGCAGAAGCAGAACGCTCCTGCGAAGTTTCAGCCCGGTGGCAAAAGGCCTGCCGAAGACTTGAAGCTGGCAAAACGCGTGGCCGACTGGGCCGGCGTGCCGATGCCGCTGCCGCCTGCGTTACAGAACTGGCTTCCCGAAGGCAACCGCGCCCACTATCTTGCCGCCACACCTGCCCGCCTTGGTGTCGGCCGCTGCGGAATTCGCCCGCGCACCGAAACGTGCCTGCAGTTCCGTGAAGACCACGCCGCCGCAAAAGACGCCGTAAATTCGCTGATTGATGAAAACGTTCTGAAAACATTGAATATTGTTCACCTGCATTCTGCTGCAAAAGATCGCGCCGAATTCCTGAAAAGGCCCGATCTTGGCAGAAAGCTGGACCCGGAATCGGTTGAAAAGGTCAAAAAGGCCGGACAGAAATCACCGCAGGTCCAGATAATCCTGGTTGACGGGCTCAGCGCGACCGCGTTGAACGCCAACATCCCGACAATACTGCCTTTAATCATCGAAGGCCTGACCAGGGCCGGCGTCAGAACGGGCACCACCTTTGCCGTTTCACTTGGTCGAGTCGTCGTGGCTGATGAAGTCGCGCGCCTGACCGGGGCCGAGTGTTCCCTGCTGCTTGTCGGTGAACGCCCCGGCCTGAAAACGTCTGAATCCATGGGCGGTTACGTGACTTACATGAAGGTCCGCAACTTCAACGAAGCAATGCGCGACGTCACTTCCAATATCCATCGTGGAGGGCTGAAGTGCGAAGAAGCCGCGGCCAAACTGGTCGAAGGCTGCTTGAAGGCGCTTCGTGAACGTAAAACCGGCGTCGATGCCAACGGCTAAAAACGATGATCCTCGAACCAGTTAAACCACGGGTACTTGGACTTAGAGTCATACCGAACATCGATCCGCAGCTTGCGCGGGACCTTAAACTTGCCGACCACCACCGGGCCATCGGCCTGCTGACCTGCAGCAGTGACGACGCCCTTTATGCCGCGCTTGACGAGGGTACGAAGGCCGCAGACGTAGATGTAGTCTATGGAAGAAGCTTTTACGCCGGTTCGGCGCACGCTTCCGGTCCGCTATCAGGCGAAGTCATCGGCATCTTCGCGGCAGCTGACGAAGAAAGCGTCAATTCCGCACTGCAGGCGGCGCTGCGCTACCTGGACCACAAGGCGTGGTTCTATTCGGCTAACGACGAGTGCTCGCTGATATTCTTCCCGCACGTCATACCGAGCACCGGCAGATATCTGTCAAAGCTGGCCGGGGTAGAACCGGGCACCCCGATGGCGTACCTGATTGCCCCGCCGATTGAAGCGATGGTCGCGCTTGATGCCGCCCTGAAAGTGTCCGATGTCGAAATGAAGCTGTTTTTCGCGCCCCCGTCTGAAACCAACTTCGCCGGAGGCCTTCTGGTCGGCGATATTGTTGCGGTTGAGGCGGCGGCAGCGGCGTTTCAGCAGAAAGTTCTGGAGATGGCAGCATCACCCCGCGAAGTCACGCCACGTCAGGACCTTGTATGCCTGACCGAAAAGTTCGGCCGCGAACGCGCCGGCA
>CAZFVA010000009.1:88036-95705 GCA_964522105.1 uncultured Anaeromyxobacteraceae bacterium | reverse complement strand
CCACGTCAGGACCTTGTATGCCTGACCGAAAAGTTCGGCCGCGAACGCGCCGGCATCGACAAGACGAAAACGAAGCCGTACCGCATCATGGAAAGCGGTTTAGAGCTTGACAGCAAACCTAACGGATTTACACATCTTTTTGACAACAGATCCCTGGTCGCAAAGAACCATCCGGCCATCCGTTTCCGTGGAAAACTGGACCTGTTTCAGGCCCACGTCCTTGATGCCCAGCAGGCTGCAATTGCGGAAGGCCTTGGCGACATCGCAAAGGACCTTGGCGACATCCTGAATTACCTTCGCAGGCTGCTTGCAGCCGAGGTTACAGGGGCCCCGATGCCGCAGTTGGTGGTCGGCGGATTGAACGGCGATGAACTTCAGAAGCTGTCACATAACACCAAAAGATTCTTAAGCGTCGGCTGGATAATGCCCGAAGCATCGATGGGGCCGACAGTGGTGAAATTAAACCTGCTGCGCGCCGTCAGCCGTGACGTTGAAATTGCCGCAATTGACGCCCACGGCGGCGACACCCACATGGCAGCGGCCGACCGCGACGAGATGTTTCACGGCCTTAACCGGATCTCGTCCGCGATCCACGCTCTTGTCTGTAAACGCATCAACCGCGAGGCGTTTGAAAAAGCGGCAGCCCGATAATATCCTGCTGCACCTGCCCTGCCCGGGCGAACCAAATCATCATGATAACGGACTGATGACGCTGAATTCTTGACCGCTATAATGATCGTGCGTGACAATCTATGTGCCATATCCGGGTATACGATGACTTCGCCTTCCACAAACCAGCCGATTTTGAACATCAAGCTTGATGGTGCAGTCGATCGCCATACGGTCGCGGCCAAATACCACGCCATTCCGGCATCGGTCCGAATGGCACCCAACCCCACGATTGAACTGGACCTGACCGAAGTCTCCAGCATGGATAGCGCCGGAGCCGCCCTCTGCCGCGTTATCGCAGAAACAGCCCGCCGCAAAGGGGCCGTCCTGAAAGTAACAGGAGTCAGTTCAGGCGCCCGGGAAGCCTTGAAATTGTTCAAGATTCCGATTCTGGATGAAACAGTCAAAGCACCTCGCGCCAACATATTCGAGCAAACCGGAAACGTAATTGACAACCTTCTTGAAGGCGTTGTTGAGCTTCTGGTTCTGTTCGTTGACACAGTTTATCTGACCTTCACCGGCATCTGGAACAAACAAAACCGCGTCAAATCAGAATTTGTCCTGGATCAGATGGTTCGCATCGGCTTGGAATCATTCGGGATTGTCGCGCTTATTTCGCTTCTGGTCGGCCTGACCGTTGCCCTTCAGTCGGCAGCCCAGTTGCGGCAGTTCGGGGCAGACATATATCTGGCTGACTTCGTCGGAATCGCGATGGCCCGTGAAATGGGCCCCCTGATGACCGCAATCCTGGTCGCCGGTCGCTGCGGTTCTTCGATTGCAGCCGAAATCTCGACGATGGTAATTACTGAAGAAGTTGATGCACTTAAGACTATGGGCATCAACCCGATACGCCACCTGGTCGTGCCCCGCTTTCTTGCCATCACGCTGACACAACCGTTGCTGTCGATCATGTCGGTAGCGCTTGGCATCGTTGGCGGGCTTTTCGTTGCTGTCACCTATCTGGATCTTGGTACAACAGCATTCATGAAGGAACTCTGGAGCGCCTTGACCGTCAAGGACATCGTAACCGGCCTGATCAAAAGCGTTTCATTTGCGTGGATTATCGTTTTTATCGGCGCGCATCGCGGCTTCCGGGTTCATGGCGGCGCGGAAGGCGTCGGAACTGCCACGACTTCATCCGTCGTTCAATCAATATTCACGGTAATTGCGGCTGACGCCATATTCTCGATTATTTTCTGGTTTGACTGGTAAGAATGTGATTAAAACAGACCCGATTATCAAGGTTGAAAACCTTACCGCCGGGTACACAAGAAGTCCAATTATCAAGGACTTAAGCGTGGATTTCGCCCGTGGCAAGGTGTCAACAATAGTCGGCATATCAGGGTGCGGCAAAAGTACTCTGCTGAAGACGATTATTGGCCTTCTGCGCCCATGGGAAGGAAAGACAAGCGTTGACGGCAACGACCTGAATGAACTTGAAGGCAATCAACTTACATTTGCCCTTTCCAAAATTGGACTGCTGTTTCAGGCCGGGGCGATGCTGAACTCGATTACTGTCGCTGAAAACGTTGCCCTGCCCCTTAAAGAACATACAAAACTGCCGATGTCCGTCATCCGCGAAATAGTCAGGCTGAAGCTGGACATGGTGGGCCTTGGTCACGCGATGGAAATGCTTCCGTCCGAACTGTCTGGCGGCATGCGCAAACGTGCGGCACTGGCGCGCGCAATGGTCCTGGACCCTGCCGTTCTGCTGTGCGACGAACCATCGGCCGGACTTGACCCGCAGACGGCCGCTTCGCTTGATGAACTGATCCTCAGCCTGCAGGCAACATTCAAAATGACCGTCGTTGTCGTCACACACGAACTGGCCAGCATAGATAAGATTGCTGACGACGTCGTCATGCTTGGTGTCGGCGGAAACCTTCTATTTGACGGATCACTTGAAGACGCAAAAAAGTGCGAGGTACCCGAAGTTATTAACTTCTTTGCCCGCAATGTACCGTCCCAATCCGCCAGGACAAATTCACTCCTGGCATACCTGGAGGAAAGGGAATGATTACCCGTACCCAGAAAGTCAGACTGGGAATATTCCTTATTTTTTCGACAGTTGTACTTTTCGGCACGCTTGGAACGCTGATGGGGCTGCGACTGGTTGAAAAAAGGGATACCTATACGGCCCGCTTCAACTCGTCAATGGCAGGTCTGGACGCCGGAGCATCAGTAAAATACAACGGCATCTATGTCGGCCGGGTCGAAGACCTGACGATTAACCGCAAAGACGTCGGCCAGGTAATTGCGACTATCAGTCTGAAGGCGGGGACGCCGGTCAAAAAAGACACCAAAGCTGTCATTACGTCCACTGGCATAACCGGCAGCAAGTTTATTGAGTTAAGCGGCGGGACGTCCGAGAGTGAGTTTCTGCCCCCCGGCGGCGAGATTCCGACCGGCGAATCGTTTATGGACCGGTTAACCGGCAAAGCTGAAGACATCGCCGCCAAAGTCGAAATTCTTGCCACCCGCATGAACGAGCTGGTATCAGCAGAAAACCGCGAAAAGATAATCAAAGCTGTTGAAAACATTGATAAACTTGCCGTATCAACCCGCGAAACAATCGACGAAAACAGGTCGGACGTGCGCGCCGTCATCATCAACCTGAAAAGTTCAACCATCAAACTTGACAGCACGCTTACGTCAGTTGAAACGGAAGCCACAGCCGCCCTTAAGGAAATCCGGATTCTGGCGGCCAACGTCAACTCGGCCGTTGAAAAAGACAAACTACGCAACATCGTTACAAACATCGACAAGATATCTAACGAAGCCCGCCTGGCCGTCGACAATGCGAAACTGCAGGGAATAGTCAATAAGGTCAACGCCTTGATCGACGTGACGACAGGCACAGTCGGCAACATTGATACAACGGTATTACGAGGCCGCGACGACCTGTTTGCCAGCCTTTCGTATCTGGAAGAAACCCTTGAAAACCTTGCTGAATTTTCGCGCATGATCCGGGAAAACCCGAGCATGATACTTAGCGGGTCCCAGGCAAAGGAGCGTAAACTGCCATGATATCAAGATATTCTAGACTGGTACTTCTGGGGTTGGCAGTGCTGACGACACTAATCGCAACGGCGTTCCTGTCAGGCTGCGGTCATGCCCCGCAAAGAAAGTACTATACGCTCAGTTACCCGCTGGAACAGGACACAGAAAACCTGAACCGGCCGACCCTTTACCCCGCAAGTCTGCGAATCAAAAAGTTTACGATCGCCGTCCCATATAACCGACCGCAGCTTGTGTACCGCCAGTCGCCGTTTGAATTCCAGTACTACGGCTACAGATTCTGGGCCGCCAAGCCTCAGGAAATGGTCCGTGACATGATGAAGGAACATCTGCAGTCCCTTCATATTTTCAACACGGTTGAACTTGAGTACACCGACAAACCGCCGGAATACGAGCTGTCGGCCGAAGTTGATGCAATCGAGGAATATGACTCGGGCAACGACTGGTTTGCCCACCTTGCGATGAAGATTGAACTGTCCAGATTCAGCGACAAGAAAGTTCTGTGGCGCCACTCATTCGACCGTAAGCGCCCGGTTTACAAGAAGAATCCGGTTTATGTCATCCGCACGCTTTCGGAAATTCTGAAGACCGAAATGGCAGTTGTCGCGGCCGGGGTTGACAAGGCTATTGCAACTGAACGCGGCGTTTCACCGACCCTCGTCTGCCCTGCTGTGACTGATGATGCAGTACCGTTCTTTGATGAATCGGTAAGGCCCGAAGACGAAAAGACCCTCAAGATTGAACGTCCGCCGGATGACGACAGGGATTTAATCACACCGGACGGCGATGCGGGACAGTGACGCGGGACGGCGCGGTTGACTGTGATAGTGCACTGCGGCACGGGTCGGCGGACCAGCATGGCGACGTGAACAAGATTAATTGGTGACTATGACTCGTTCAAGGCAGACCAAATCAGTCTTTTCCTTCACGATTTTGACAGCACTGCTTTGTTCGTCAGCTTCAATTGCCACCCCGAAATTCGACGTTGAAAAACCGGAAACATGGAAAGTACCCCCCGCCCGCGAGCAGTTGTCGATGGATTCGACCCTCGTGCTTGTGGCCAAAGGGGCGATTTTCGTGCCTTCAATGACCGATGGGACGCACGAACCGCCGTATCTGGTAATGGCGGACGGCAAAGTCATCGCGACCACCCTGCCCGGCACCCGCACGATCCTTGAACCCGGCGTCTATGATGTTCTGATCGGATCAGGCTCGGGCAAAGAGCAGATGAAACGCAAGGTGCTGGTCAAGGAAGGCCTTACGACAAGAATACCGGCTGACTGGAGCGGCCTCGTCGTCAACGTAATGAACGAATATCGCGAGTCATTTCGAGGCACTTACGAGCTTATCAGTCTGCCTTCCAAAAAGACCATCGGGGTCGGTTTCGGCGCGGACGTCGAGATCGGCGAAGAAGTCAGGACATGGATCGTACCACCCGGCAACTACATGATTATCAGAACCGGCGACGGGACTCAGGCCCGCCGGGACTTTCTGACGATACGGCTGATGCCGGGCGAACTACACAAAGTTACCCTGGTAATGGACAAGAATTCCGGGGACTTCCTGGGCGGTGGCGAACTGGACCTCGGGGCCGGGCTGAAGTTGACCAAAAGCCGCAACTGGCAGTTGCACATGATACTGGGCGGTGACTTCGAGTTTAACAGGCGGTCCGACGTAGTCGGCTTTCCATCAGGATACGGATTCACGCTTGGCGGGTTCTTTGATTTCCTGGCCCAGTACAAGGTCCCGAAACATTACGTTTATTTACGCCTGCGACTGGAAGAAAAGCAAATAAAGATGCCAGACCAGGCGTTCATGAAGGACAAGGACGAATTGAAACTGGACGCCTTGTACGTTTACCGGGCACTGCCGTGGCTGGGGCCGTACATCCGGCTGGGGGCCTCAACGGCGCTGTTCCCGGGATATGTCGACTTCCAGGACCCGACGGCTGTGAAGCTGGTTGATAAAGAAGGGGTTGAAACCGGCGACCTGGGCACGGCGACAGGCCGATTCAAGCTGTCCGAATCCGGGGCTCCGACGGACCTGAAGGCCGGCGTCGGGCTTGGTTTTCTTGTAACCGGCGTTCACTGGTTCGACATGAATTTCCGCGTTGGTTTCGGTGGCCGGGTAGTGTTCACGCGTGGGCTGCTTTCACCTTATGAGTATGACAAAACGGCCAACACTTACAAAGTCCGCAAGCGGGACGACGCGTATCAATACGGCCTTGAATCAACGGTTGTAGCGTCGCTGCGCCTTACCAGATGGATTCTGGCGACGACCGAACTGGAATTCCTGGAACCGATCAACGACTACAAAAACCCGGTAGCTGACTGGGAAAGCAATGTCGGTATCCGTCTGGCATCATTCGCGTCGATCAACTACATATTCAAACTGGTCAAAGACATCAGCATTTCGGACCACCTGCAGACAGAACATCGCGTCCTGCTTCGACTTTCATGGCAGATTTTCTAAAATTATTATAAATTTGCTTGAACCTTTCGAATGAATAAGGATAATTCCGTCAGTAACTGCCACTTTCACAATTAACATGTATTAGATTTGATTGTTTTCCCGGTTAACGCACAATTCGCCCTGCCGGGTAAAGGAATTTGAAAATGTTTGATACACCAGAGATTGAAACCATATTGCTGCACGCGGGACAGACACCCGACCCGGTAACAGGGGCACGTGCAGTTCCAATTTACCAGACGGCCAGTTACGTCTTTCGGGACGCCGCGCACGCGGCCGACCTGTTCGCGCTGAAGACGCCGGGAAACATCTACACGCGCATGATGAACCCGACATCGGACGTGTTTGAAAAACGGATGGCGGCTCTGGAAGGTGGGTCAGGCGCCCTGCTGACTTCAAGCGGAATGGCGGCGATATTCCTTGCAATTCATACACTTGCCGGGACTGGCGACCACATTGTCAGTTCGTCGTCCCTTTATGGCGGGACAGACACGCTGTTTCGGTTCACGTTAAAAAAGATGGGGATTGAGGTTACGTTTGTGGACGACCCGACACCGGCACGGATTGCGGCGGCAGTCAGGCCGGAAACGAAGGCCGTCTATATCGAGACGATTGGAAATCCACGGGGCGATGTGCTTGATATTGAAGGGATAGCCGGGGCAGCACATGCGGCCGGACTGCCGCTGATAATCGACAACACGTTCGCGCCGGTGCTGTGTCGGCCAATTCAGCACGGGGCCGACATCGTTATTCACTCGACGACCAAGTGGATTTGCGGCCACGGAACCGCGATTGGCGGCGTAATCGTCGATAGCGGGCGATTTGACTGGTCACAGGGTCGTTTCCCGGAATTCACCACCCCTGATGAAAGCTATCACGGCGTCGTTTATGCGCGGGATTTTGCGGGGGCCGAAGACAACCCTGACACCGCAGACAAAGCTGGCAGCACCGCCTTCATCATGAAAGCCAGACTTCAGGGCATGCGCAACATCGGTGTGTGCGCGGCCCCTTTCAACGCATTCCTGTTCCTTCAGGGCGCGGAAACGTTGCACCTGCGGATACATGCCCAGTGCGCGAACACACTGGCGCTGGCGACATGGCTGGTGCAGCATCCGATGGTCGCGTGGGTCAATTACACCGGCCTGCCTGGCCATCCGTCGCACGCAGTCGCCACGAAGTATCTGAAGGGCGGATTCGGGGCGGTCCTGGGCTTTGGAATCAAGGGTGGCACGCCCGGTGGCGAGGCTGCCGGTGCAACGTTCATCAATTCTGTAAAACTGGCGTCACATCTGGCAAACCTCGGGGATGCAAAGACGCTTGTTCTGCACCCTGCTTCGACGACGCATCAGCAACTACCGGATGAAGCAAAGGCGGCATGCGGGATTTCGCCTGAATTTATAAGAGTTTCTGTCGGGCTGGAAAACCTTGATGACCTCAAGGCCGACTTCGACCAGGCTTTTGACTGCGTGGCGCGCGCGACTGTGGGGCGGGCGACGGTTGCGAAACCGGCAGT
>CAZFVA010000009.1:30852-87936 GCA_964522105.1 uncultured Anaeromyxobacteraceae bacterium | reverse complement strand
TTGACTGCGTGGCGCGCGCGACTGTGGGGCGGGCGACGGTTGCGAAACCGGCAGTTAAAGGGGGAAGGTAGATGACCGGTGATAAATTTGTCGCGGGGCCGGGTCGCGTCGGACATCTGGCCGCCCCCGTTTCCGACGCCACAAAATTCGCTGATATTACGGGCGGTCTGACGCTGGAAAGCGGAGCCGTTCTACCCGAACTTACGGTGGCCTACAGGACGTGGGGAACGCTGAGCGCAGCCTGCGACAACGCTGTAGTAATTTGTCACGCGCTGACAGGTTCCGCCGACGCCGACGACTGGTGGAACGGCTTGATGGGACCGGGGCGCGCTGTTGATCCAGGCAGCGACTTCATTGTATGCGCAAACCTGCCAGGCGGATGTTATGGGACGACCGGGCCTTCAAGCATCAACCCGGCGACTGGCCGCATGTACGGCCCGGACTTCCCGGCACTGACGATCCGCGACATGGTGACGTCACAGATGGCGCTTGTAAGCCAGTTGGGCGTCAAGAAGGTCCGACTGGTCATCGGCGGTTCACTTGGCGGCATGCTTGCGCTTGAGTGGGCGGTGATGGGCCGCAAATTTGTGGACGCCGTCGTTTCAATAGCAGCCTGTGGCAGACATTCGGCATGGTGCATCGGACTGTCCGAAGCTCAGCGATCGGCAATACAGGCTGACCCGGCCTGGCTTGGTGGACGCTATGACCGTGCCCTGCCGCCCCGCGCGGGACTTGGCGCCGCCCGAATGATGGCGATGTGCATGTACCGCAGCGCACCAAGTTTCAACGCGAAATTCGGAAGGATGCTGCAGAACGAAACGCCCACTTTCGCCGTTGAAAGTTACCTCCGCTATCAGGGCGACAAGCTTGTTGACCGCTTTGACGCCAACACATACATGGTTCTGACCCGTGCAATGGACAGTCATGACCTGGCCCGTGGGCGCGGCGAATACGTGGACGTGCTGGCTGGCATCAACCAACCGACGCTTGTCGTGTCCTACGACTCGGACGTCCTGTACCCGCAGGCAGATCAACTGGAACTGGCAGAATTGATAGCGAATGCAACGCTTGCCAACATGCATTCTATACATGGCCACGACGCGTTTTTGATTGAAATTGACGAACTGGTGGCAGTCATCAGGGATTTTCGGGCCGCTATTAAGGACAATTAACCATGAAAAAGATCATACAGGGTGAATCCAGAAACTATCACATCCTGAAATTCGGCGGCACGTCGATGGGGTCGCCTGACCGTATCCTGCAGGTCACTGAAAT
This sequence comes from uncultured Anaeromyxobacteraceae bacterium, assembly GCA_964522105.1. Taxonomy (GTDB): domain Bacteria; phylum Myxococcota_A; class UBA9042; order DTJE01; family DTJE01; genus JAGOFO01. The sequence continues at coordinate 86,661 of CAZFVA010000009.1, read as the reverse complement.
CATTGGCAAAGCGTTCGCCGAGGGCCCGACGGCTATCGTCGTTTCAGCGATGCAGCACACCACAGACCGACTGATTGACGCATCGATCCTGGCCGCACAGGGCGACCTTGCCGGGGCCGAAGAAATCGTCGATCAGGTAATGGATTTAACGACTTCCAACGGGCTGCTGGTGCTGCAGAAGATTCAGGCCGCCCACGGGACTTCCGGGGCAAAGCAGACCATCACGCCGCTTATCCGCGAAATGCTGGCCCAGTTGCGGCAGCTTCTGTATGCCATCAGCCTGCTGCACGAGCAGACGCCGCAGACGCTTGACCTGGTGCTGTCGTTCGGCGAACGGCTCAGCGCATCGGTGCTGGCGCAGTTGCTGACCGGCGCCGGGCTGCCTGCTGTGTTTGTGGATTCAAGAACATGGACAGTTACGGACGACCACTTTGGGGCTGCGGTTGTTGACCAGACCGCGACGCGGCAGCGCATCGCCGAACTGGCAACGGACTGGGCGGGCAAAATCCCTGTAACTACCGGATTTCTTGGGCAGACTACCGATGGCCGAACGACGACGCTCGGGCGCAACGGGTCTGATTACACGGCCACCCTGCTGGCCCGTGGCCTGAAGGCTTCTGAAGTCGTCATCTGGACCGACGTGTCGGGCGTCATGACGGCCGACCCGGGCATCGTGGCCGATGCCTACCCGCTGGCGCGTATGAGCTACATGGAAGCCCTTGAAATGGTTGACTTCGGGGCGACGCTGTTTCACCCGCGCACGATGATTCCGCTGATTGAAGACAATATCCCGATGCGGATTCGCAACACGATGCACCCGGAAGAACCGGGTACATTGATTGATGCCGATGGGTCGCAGGACGAATCTGCGGCCACGTCGGTCACGTCAATGGAAAACCTGGCCATGCTGAGCGTCCAGGTGCGCCGTATCGCGATGCGGGCCCAGGTGGCGGTCCGAGTGCTGAGCGCAATTGAAAAGGCTGGAATCACGGTCTGGATGTCCACACTGAGCGCCCACGGTCAGGCCGTCGCAGCGGTGCTGCGGCAGTCGGACTCGCAGCGCGCAAGCCAGGCCATCAGCGAAGAATTTGTTCTGGAATTGCAGCGCGGCGAAATCGAGCCGGTCAAAATTGTGGAACCCGTTACGTTACTTACCCTTGTGTGCGAAGCAATGGGCCGCACGACCAACGTGGCCGGGCGCTTCTTCAATGCACTTGGAACGGTCGGCATCCCGATTCGCGCAAGCGCCCAGGGCGCAAGTTCGCGGTCGATTTCATGCGTCATTGACGCGGCCGACACACAGGTCGCGGTCCGCACCGTCCACGCTACGTTCAACTTCGCCCATCAGGAAGTGTCGCTGTTCATCCTTGGCAAAGGCAGCGTCGGCGGCAACCTGCTGCAGCAGATCCGCGACGAACGCGCCAGACTTGAAGAAGAACACGACGTCCTGCTGAAAGTCGTCGGCCTGCAGGACAGCCACGGCGTCCTGTACAACGAAACCGGCATCGACGTTGGCAACTGGGAAGCGGAACTTGGCGCCGCAGCGGGCAGCAACACGGTCACCGACTACCTTGACCAACTTCGTCGCCTTCCAGTCCCGATTCTGGTGGACGTCACAGGCCTTGACGGCATGGAAGCACTGTACGCCATGGCTTTTGAACGCGGCATCCACGTCGTTGCGGCCAACAAAAAGCCTTTAACTATCAAGAAGTTGGCGCGTGCTGAAATGTTTGCGGCCGCCCGTCAGCACCATCGCGTTTACGCGTACTCGACGACGGTCGGGGCCAGTCTGCCGGTTATTGAAACACTGAAGAATCTGGTCCGCACCGGCGACCACGTCCGCCTTATTGAAGGGTCTTTTTCAGGCACAATCGGGTACATCACGAACGAACTGATGGCCGGCGTCGCCCTTTCCAAAGCGACCCGCACGGCCCGCGAACTTGGTTACACCGAGCCGAACCCGCAGGACGACCTCGGCGGCATGGACGTGGCCCGCAAGGCGCTTATCCTGACCCGCGAACTTGGCCTGCAGGTGGAAATGTCCGACGTAAAGGTCGAACCACTGCTGCCGCCAGAACTGATGAAACCGATGTCGCCCGAAGATTTCTTTGAAAGTCTGAAAGGTTACGACACCACGATGGCAGCACGCATGGACGCCATCAAGTCGCGCGGCGAAGTCCTTCGCTATCTGGCCCGCGTGAACCCGGGTGCCGCCGGAACCTCCGACGACCCGATCGTGTCAGTCGGCCCGATCACCATCACAATGGACCACCCGGCCGCCCGCCTGCGCGGAACCGAGGCCTTCGTGGCCTTCACAACCGACCGCTACCAGAAATACCCGCTGATAGTCCAGGGTGCCGGTGCCGGCGGCGTCGTAACCGCAGCAGGCGTCCTGTCCGATATTCTGAAGATTTCCATGACGTTACGCGGGCGTTAAGCAGGTACCCTACCCCGCCACCAACCGGCCAATCTCGCCAAGGTCATTGAAGATGATGTCGGGCTTCAGGGCAGATGCGGCGACGTCGGCCATTGAAGTTTCACCGGACAGCACCAGCGTCGCAACCATGCCGGAGTCAACTGCCATGCGGATGTCGGTGTACAGGCGGTCGCCACAGTACGCGATGTCCTGCGGTTCCAGGCCCAACTTTTCGCACAACGCCGTGACCATCAGGCGGCTCGGCTTGCCGACGACGAAGTCCGGGTCGCGCCCCGTTGACGTCTTGACCAGCGCCAGCATCGCGCCGACGTCCGGAATGTAACCGCCCTCAACGGGACAGTTGTTGTCGGGATGGGTCGCGATGAACGGCTTGCCGTCGCGCACTATGTCACACAGGATAACCAGCTTTTCAAACGTCAGAGTCATGTCAAACGCCAGCACGACCAGGTCGGCATCGTCGCGCCCCGCAGCCAGCGTGATACCTGCATCGCGGACTTCCTTTTCATACGACGGCGTCGCCAGCAGATATACCTTCTGACCGGCATGTTCGCGATGAAGATAGCGTATCGCCGACTCGCCCGATGTCATAACCTGGTTCAGGTCCGCCGGAATCCCCATGCTGTGCAATTTCTTCAGATAATCAGCGCACGACTTCGACGAGTTGTTAGTCAGGAACACATACGGGATGTTACGGTCGGCGCAGACCTGCAGAAACAGCGGCGTCCCGGGCAGCAGGCGCTTACCAAGATAGACCGTGCCGTCCATATCCAACGCGAACGCCTTGATATTTTTGATTCTTTCAATAGAACCCTTTGTGATTTCAGTCATCGCCGTCCCGAAATATGGCTGCCGCGATTCTACAGGAAAAGGTTGACATGCGTCGAGTGGTCCGGCGTAATTGTCGGCAGGTTTGTTAAGGTGACTTTCAATGACGACTCCAGAGTGGCTTGCGCCGTTTTCCACGCCTGTAAAAGATTCGATTCTTGAACTGATGGCTAAACCGGGTACCAAACTCGCATGTTTTGACGCAGACGGGACTTTGTGGAACGAAGACATCGGCGAGGCCTTTTTCAGATGGCTGATCGCCGGAAATCTGCTGCCGGGGCTCGATTGCATGAACCGCGACATCTGGGCCGAGTACGAAGCCCGTGTCGATGAAAACCGCGCGCTTGGTTACGCCTGGGCCGTGCAGTTAATGGCCGGAATCCCCGAGTCCGACATCGTCCGCTGGTCAGTCCAGTTAGCGGCGGCGTGGCCGAATTACCGTCCAGCGATGGCTAAACTGGTCAAGGGTATGGCGGAATTCGGTTTTGACGTGTGGATCGTGTCGGCGACCAACCAGTGGACAGTTCGGGCCGCCGCCCCGAAAATGAACTTCGATCCCGCCAAGGTCATCGCGATGGCCAGCCAGCCTAAAAACGGCATGATGACGGCATCGATGGTCGAACCGCTTATCTGCAACGCAGGCAAAGTCGCTGCAATACAGGCAAAATTCGGCCGCCTGCCGGACATTTCGTTCGGCGACTCCATGGGCGACTTCGAGATGCTTTCCGCGTCGGCCCACCCGATCGTCATCGGCCGCAACGACAAGCCGAACGCCGCCCTGATGGCCAAAGCCACCGCCAACTACTGGCCTGTGCATTTGTTCTAACGCCCGAATCTGATCAAATTCAAGACTATCTGTAGACTTCTTTGCGGTGGGCGACTTTAACGACTGTAATTATCAAGACGTCATCCTGAATTTCATAAAGGATGCGGTACATTATATTTTGCCATCTGCTTTCAACTCATCCAGCAGGGCTTCGTAGGTCATGACAGGCTCGGCAAGGCGCTGCTGAAACGCGGCCAGATCCTCGTGGTCTTCCCGGAGCGACGCCAGAACGGCCTCGTTGACCAGCTCAGAAAAGGTTCTTCCCGACAGAGCCGCCTTGATTCGCAGTGCCCTGTGAGTCTCGGGTTCAAAATAGATCGTTGATCTCTTCAGTGCCTGTTCCATATTTAATCCCCCCACATCCAGACACATTTTAGTGATTTAACGTTTTAACGTCAAGATTCAGCGACCGGCTTCTGGCGGGCGGTTTTGTGGCTGGAGTGGATGCGTTTGGATTCAAGGCGGCGCTGGACCGACGCGTACGTCGGGCGGCTTGGACGGCGCGTGCGGGGAACGTGATTTCTGGCTTTCAAAACAATAATCAGGCGTTCAAAGGCGACTTCAAGGTTCTGCAACTGCGAACGGCGCTCGGTGGCCATCACAACGATGCCCGAAGGCAGATGTGCCAGACGCACGCCGGTTTCACGCTTATTACGATGCTGCCCGCCAGGACCACTTGCCTTCACAAATTCGACGGTACATTCCGTTTCCAGAACGTCACGGTCAGTCGAATATCTGGGATGTGATGTCGCCTCTACTTCAATGCTCAACTTCTGCCCTGCCCTGTTCAGCCCCACCATATAACCCCATGAGTATAACTAAAACCGGGCGCACAAGACTTGTTAATAGTCATAACACTGCGTCAGCAATGGATGTTTATGGAGATCGCATCGGGAGGCCAACTACTGTAGGACACTGGCGGTTACGGCTGGCAGGTCAATGTAATTGCAGTAAAAGCGAAATCAACCCACAGATCAACCTTGTACTTTTCAAAGCCTCTTAACACCGCCGTGTCAGTTTCATCATAGGCAAATGAGATGCCGTACATACCGGTAGCATCAAAAAAGGCCGGGTCGTTGAACGCATCTTCCCCGTCCAGGATTGGCATAATCTCGACCTGAGCGCCTGGCGGCGAAGTGTTTGCCAACAACTTGTAACTGAACGTTGTCATATCGAAAAGGCCGCCATCCACGCGCTCGATCGTGATATTAGAACCACCCATATTCGGGCCGACTGTGATTGCCTGAGCCTCGATCCCCTGGGGCCACGGCACGCGAACCGTGCGACCGATCGGCTCGGTCATCCCTACCCCGCCAGTAAATAATTTGTCGCGCGTATATGTAAACAGATATCCATTGCTGGCAATCGTGTCTGTATTTACGCCCGACGCGATATTCGCAAAACCCTGTGAAACATCGAAGAAAACTGTGGTGCCGCAGATGGGGCCGCCTACAGTCACTGTGACATCAACAGACTTACTGTTGTCAGATTCGTCCCATGCCGTAGCCGTCAACACATAGTACCCGTCAGCAAGCAGCGAAGTATCCCAGTTCCATAAATACGGAGACGTCGCCAGGGTCGGCCCCAGTTCGCCATTAACACTGATTTCGACGCGATTTACGCCGCCTGCATCGGTGGCTACCACTTCGACGGCCACAGTGCCGGAAACGTTACGACCATCAGTCGGCCACCCGAAATACACAACCGGCGCAGTATTATCAACGATATCAGGCTGATTGGTGTCAGTCGTATCAATCGCAACATCAACCGGCACATCGACTGGAACATCAACAGGAATATCCGTGTTCGGTACGTCTGCAATCGGCAGGTCAGCCGACACTTCGGCAACATCAACCGGCAAATCACCAACAGACATATCTGTCGGCACATCCGCCACATCAAGCGACACAACATCGTCAGGCAGCGCAACGTCTGCATCAGCGACGACATCATTGCCAACAGCGGTGTCATTGTTCGAGCCGGTCGAACCACAAGCCACCGCAAAAATCACGACCACAGCCAACATGACACGCAACAGAAGGTTCATAACCGGTCTCACGGATTAGGAAGTATGATCTTACCTGTAACACCAGACATGAACCATGAAATCGACGGAAACACATCGAAATAAAAGAAAAATTTCAGGCACTCAATCATGCTTGACGGTATAGATGGAACTGGTGGGCGGGGTGTCGAGGTATTCGGCAAAAAGCTCTTCCTGACCGAAAGCGCGCTGGATCATCGGGATGGCGAACGTCTGCACGACCTTATGCTGTTGGTGGCGTGAAATCGTCGGTTCCTTGTCGCCAAGTGCACCAATAGCGCCGTATCCATAAACCTTTGCGTCACAGAAAGAACCGTGGTTCCCGCCCGGCAATTCGATCAGCCAGCGATCTTCATACGGTGAATGATCATTGTATGGCGCCTCGTATGCAAAATCGGTTGACTGAGCATCCTTTCCGCCGCCGAACACCATCAACGACCCGTGAACAGACCTGCCGTCATCGACCGGACCAAGGAAAATTGCACCCATTGTGTCTTCCCACAGATCGTAATCATTGGTCTCGTCACCATGAATAATCTCTTCGATACGACCGGTCCCGCGCGAATGGCCGATCCAGAACACCTCGGGCGTGGTCGTTATGTCTTCCAGCACCTTATGTTCATCTTTAAGGTTGATACCCCGGAATCGCGCCACGAACGGAATCATGTCGTACAACATCTGCGAGTAATCATCGCCATACATATTCTGAGCCGTTGCCGGCATAACCGAGACAAAGCCCCACGTCGCCAGCAGCTCGGCCAGATACTCGTAATTCATGTGCAACGCGCCGTTTCCATGAAGGATTATGACCAGGGGCCAGGTTCCAGCCACGGCCGGCCTGCGCACGGATCCGCACTGCGCCGGGTAGAAAACGCGCGTCTTGAATGAGTCCCTTAAATCAACATAAGCAGCAGCATACGGACCGGACATCCACGGCTCGGACCCGACAACACCGGACGCCGCCGGAGTCGAGCCGTTACAGGCGATGACATCTTTCCCGGCCTGCTTGAAGGGCCCCTTTATTGTTGCGATCTTGTTGTCTTTATCATAGACCGTGATCGGTCCCTGCATCGTCCCCATAACCGGGATCATCAGGCGGTTTTCGTCCTTCATAACCGAGCCACTGTTAATCTGCACCGTTCCGACCTTGACCGTTACGGTAGATCCGAAGCCTCCCCCAAAGAATCTGTCACCATCGATCACCATGGTATCGCCAGCCGCCCCATCCATCGCGTGAATGGAAAACAGGGCGATCTTGTCTGCGGTCCACGTCGATCTTATCTGGCATGCACCAAGGCTCAGCAGGCAGACTTCGCCGTCGGCACAATCGTCATAACTGGTGCAGAAATCAGTAGTTACGGCAGTGTCTGTCGTATCCGGCGTGCCTTCGTCGGTCGGGACCACGACATCATCTACAACTGTGTCGTCATCAACGACGTCAGGAGGCTGAATCTGGTCAACCGCAACATCTTCGAACGGTAAATCGGTCGTCACCACGGCATCAGAATCGCCGACAATGTCCCTGCCGGCCGTATCTTCATTAATGGACTGATCGGCGCCAACATCAGCCACATCAGCTTCCACATCGCGCTGGAACGTGTCCCAGCCGACCGGGTTGCTGTCAGAACTGCAGCCACCCCCGCCAAAAGCCACGAGCACGGCTGAGATGGCGACCGAAATCACTATATTCCTGGACATGGATATCCCCGACAATTCAAACAGACCGCATTATATATCCGGAAGATTAAGGGATAACAGCAAAAAGCAAAGACAGAACCCTAATTCCAACAAACGGCAGAGAACGGCTAAGCGCCCTTCGGCTTCGTGTTCCAGATGGAAACCATAAGCAGGGCAGACAGGACTGACAGGAAGGACAGGAAGAAGAATATCAGCGTCCATTCGTTGAAAGCAGTCGCAAGCCAGGCAGGCATCACACTCTGCAGGCCTTTGGCCAAACCGGGGGTGACATCCTTCAGCCAGCCGATACCGGCACCCGAGATAATCGCACCAAAATTGCCCATTGCCATTGTCAGGCCAGTGGCTGCGGCGGCTGCCTTCGGATGGATGTCAACGGTGGCGGCGCCACTCATCAGCATGTCGGGGCCATAGATCAGGAAACCTACCAGGCCAAGCATGGCGGTTGCAAGCATGGCTGAACCCTTCGGAATCATCACGAAACCAATACAAACAAACGCCAGGGCGAACAACATTATGGCGCACAGCGGGGCCCGGCGGCCCTTGAACAACTTATCTGACAGGAAACCGGCCGACACGGCCCCGACGGCACCTATAAGCGGCAACGCAACAGCCTTGAACGCGCTGTCTTTAATGTTCTGTCCCTGGAAGTCGGCCATATAGGTGACCGCCCAGTTCATGAACGAGTAACGCACCGAATTCATGCAGAAATAGCCGATTGCCAGCACCCACAGAACTTTGTTGGTAAGCGTAAGGCGCATCGTTTCAGCGAACGGCATTTTTTCGTCTTCAATCGCCTGCGCCGTATGCGAATTCGCCGTTTCTTCGCCCATGTCGTCGCGCACACGGCGGAAACCGACCAGTCTGGGGTCGTCTCGCAGTCCAAACGCGAAGATTACCGCCATTACGGCCAGAATCACGGACGGCACAATGAAAGCTGCCCGCCACCCGTAAGTCCCGGCCACATACCCGGCCAGCAGCCACGCCAGCACGTTACCAACCTGATAACTGGTTGAAATCAAACCGATAAGCAGGCCGCGACGCTTCGTTGTAGTCCAGTTGGAAAGCGTCTTGACGACAAGCGACCATCCGGCTGACTGCGCGTAACCGTTGATGGCCCACAACACAAGCATCAACGGAAAAGACGAGACCATCGAAAACGCCAGGTTCGAGATGACCGCAAGCGACATCGCGACAGTCATCATTTTGCGCGCGCCGAACTTTTCGCCTAGCTGCCCGTTCACAAACTGCCCGATGGCGTAAGTAAACGCATAGACAGAAGGAATCAAGCCTATCTGTGCGGCAGTCCAGGTCGGAAATTCCTGAAGTATCAGGGGTTGCGCAACGGAAAAGTTCATTCTGCACAGATAGTACGACGCATAACCGGCCCAGAGTGTCGCAAAGATCTGAAACTGCCAGCGCTTCAATCTGGCTTCATCATTTCCCGCAACCGAACCTGATGTCATTTCCGCCATTTCGCCCCCGTCCATATTTCAAAAACCACTGGTGACTGTCCGCATGGTGAATGTAACGCTGTCACAATCAAAAACCGCATCTAGTCTGCCATTGCCATCGACGCAAATCAATATGCCAAACCGAGGCAGGACAGCGGGCACGATTTAGCGTACACTCGCCCCATGATTGAAGAAAAAACAACTGACGCCATCAGCATCGAAAGAAGGGCAAAAAAACACGTCAAAAGCCGCGTCCACCGCTGGTTTGCCGTTTGTGCCCCGGGTACGGAAGCCATACTTGCGGAAGAACTTCAGGCACTTGGAATCACGCCAACGGAAGAAAAGATCCATGGTGGCGTCGAGTTCGACGGAAAGCTTGAAGCCGGTATGATGGCCAACCTGTGCCTGCGGTCGGCGACCAGAGTGCTGGTGCGGCTGAAATCATTCCGGGCCAGGGCCATCGAAGACGTGTTCCGCGAAACGGCTGAAATTCCGTGGGAAGCGTGGATTCAGAAAGGTTGTTCACTTGATGTGCAACCGACCATCCATGAATCGCGAATTGACACGCCCAGCCTTCTGGAATCAACGATACGCGCAGGGGTAACCCGTAAATTCATTCAGGAATACATGACTCCGCCTGCCGTCGCTTTCGTCAAAGGAATGCGTAGACAGACCGTTATTGCGCGACTGGATAATGACAAACTGGAGCTGTCACTTGATTCATCCGGTGACCTGCTGCACAAGCGCGGCTGGCGCATGGAAGGTGGCGTTGCACCAATTCGCGAAAACCTGGCGGCGGCAGTCCTGCTGGCGGCCGGATTCAAGCCGGGGGAAAACCTGGTTGACGCGATGTGCGGTTCCGGGACTTTCGCGATCGAAGGCGCACTGATTGCAGCCGGAAAGGCTCCCGGTGGCGAACGCGGCTACGCCATGATGGACTGGCCTGCATTTTCGGGCCCGACTTGGGAATTTCTGGTAAAGAAGAACGCCGGTAACCCCGATTATTCTGATTCAATGATAGTCGCGCGCGACATTGACCCACGGGCAATTGGCGCTACGAAGGCGAACGCCGAACGCGCCGGTATGGACAAGGTTATTTCTGTCGAGTTTACCGAATTCATGAAGTCCGAGCCGCCCTGCCCGACCGGCCTTATCGTAATGAATCCGCCATACGGAATGCGTCTTGATGCCGCAGCGCAGACAGGCACGTTCTACAAAAACATCGCCCGCGCACTGTCAACCAACTGGGTCGGCTGGCGTTACGCAGTAATCATTCCGGACCAGCAACTGCTTCGTACGTGGCCCCTTTCAACTACAGGCCATATCCGCTTTTTCCACGGCGGGCTGCAGGCTTACGCGGTATTCGGGAACATCTAACCGGCAGTCGGCGTTATGATCCTGTTGTAATTACGGGATTACTTTATGCACACATCGAGATGCGCCAGAACCTTATTGCCAGTCATGGGCCTGATTCTTTTGTCCACGACTGTTGCCGTTCCGGCATCGGCAGGCTCCAGATACACCATCACCGCCGACGTATATGTAGAGGCTCAATCCATCCGGGGATGGTACCAGCCGGATGACCTGGCTCTTAATCACATGTTTGAGGGTTCCAGGCTGCCTGCAGAGCTCAAGTCAGCCCTGATTGCTGACAAACGTACCAGAAAGCTGCTTTCATATGCACTGGCATCCAGACGTTCCGCGAACAATTCGCGGGTTACTCTGGATATCAAAGGTGGCCCGCCATGGGTTATTACACTGGTCCTTATCAGCGAAACAACGGTAGAAACGTCAAGCGACTTTGACCGCACCAGGCGCATGACCAGTCGGACCCCGATTGCGACGATTACCGCTGTTTCTGCTTCCGCAGGCAAAAAGGCAACATCAGGCCGCGACAGGACGACGCCGCCACCCGTAATTCTGACTGAACCGGTTTTACCCGGTCGCGACTACGGAATGTGCGCAGAGGGCGACAAGACCTGCTCGGCCAGAATTCAGACCAGACTACTGACACAACCGCATACGGCGATTGAAAAACTGCTAATCGAGCGTGACGTCAAACGCGCACTGGCAATCGGATACAGAATAAACGATGGCCAAATCACACGAGATGACCTTGAACAGACAAAAATGGCGTACAAACAAAGACTTGAAAAGGTAGTTGGAAGCGAATTTCCATCGGGTGCGCTGGACGATCTGACGCAGGAAAACTTCGGAACAAACGTCAGCAGGATGCAGCCGAAAGGGCCTTCCCTTCCCGACAAGCCTGACAGCGAGTGTGCAGCACAGTTCACCGACACTTCAAACGATGTAATTCCGACCATCGAGTGCGCCAGGGCTAATTTCAACTACAAGAAGTGGGTTAAACACGACTTTCTGGCCGCGTGGTCCAGAATTCCACTGATAAACCCGCAAAACCTGCCGTATATCGGGGTACTGGCGGCCGCCTATGTCGCAAACGTGGCAGACCTTGCTGCCGGCGACAAAGTCTATCAGGGCGTATGGGCCTTGATGTGGATGGATCGGGTAGCTTCATGGAACGCAACCGGCAACACCGCCTTCGTCACAGCCGCAGTCGCTCAGGTCCACCAGTCACGTGACGAGCAGCGAATTCTGCTTGACTGGCTGGCCGAGGATTCAGGAACGCTGGCCGACTTCAGTGCAACCCGCGACCTGCTGTACGACGAATACCTGACCGACCTGCTTCCCGACGCCGAGTGGCCCGATTCCAGCCTGCCGAAGCTTTCCAGCATGCCTGAAAAGGTGACGTGGGTCACAAACCTTATCGCGAAAGCACGGCGCACCGGGTACACCGACAAAAAGGCCGTGGAACTTGCGCTGGCTGCCCCGGACGGCCCGACCGCCCGCGAAACCATGATCACACTGTTGCCCTGGCTTGAAAATCACCCGCGATATTCGGGATTTGGCAAAGCTGTCGGATTGGGATTGAAGTCTGACCCGAGCCTACGCCCGTGATTCCAGATTGATGCCCAGAGCGCGGCGCAGGATGAAGTGGTCTTCGGAAACGACGAAGCGCAGGACTTCTTCAATCCTTTCACGCTGCGACATGCCCGAGAATCCCATATCTTCACCACGCAGGAAGTTCAAGGTTGCCGGGACGTTACACGCAACAAGCGCACCGCCGCGCAGACCTGAAATTTCCATGCTTCTGAAGAAGTCCTTGAACATGTCCTCGATGCTCATCGGGTAGCGCTTCAACAGATCCTCGACCAGCTTGCTGATCTGGTTTTTCTGCTGCTGCGACATCTTGCGATCGATCGTTCTGGACAGTTCCATTACAACATCAGCACCAGCTGAAAGCTGCATGTTCGGGTTACAGAACTTCAGGACTGCGGCCATGAAAATCTTCAGTTCCGTCTGGTTTTTGACAGAAGCCAGGAAATGCATCGGGTGCAGATAAGTAAGCTGGCGTCCAATCTGGAACGCGACATCATACTCATCATGTCCGGTCAGCATATCCGAACCCACAATCAGTGCCGGCGGTGACAGGAATTCCAGCTTCAGGCCGGTCGGGTTGTCATCGCGGTACACTTTGTGCGGCAGCGGCCCCAGAGCCTTGTTGACGGCCTTGTAGATGTTCACAAAGACCAGCTTCTGGTCCAGGTCCATTTCGGGCTTCTTGCGCAGGCCGAGATCCTTGATGTCCTTGACACCCAGGTGCTGCCCGATGCCCTGATAAAGGACCTGCAGCGTTCTGCCCAGCAGCACGTTTTCGTTCCTGGCCATCAGGTGCGATTCCCAGCGCAGCGGGTCGATGGTGCCCTTGAACCACGGCACTCCAGGTTCCATGTTGTCTTCGTAGAACTTCTTTTCTTCTTCATCAGCAATGTCCATCGCACGCATGATTGAAGAAATAACGAAGGCCTTGTCGAATTCCTTCATGTCCAGGAATAAACGGCGCATCGCCTTGTAAGAAGGCGCGGCATCCTTGGCAATCGGGCCGAGGCTGACGATCTGACGATGCGATTCAATGGCCTTGTCAAGCTGGTCGCCCGACACTTCAAAGAGCTGAGCCAGAATTTCGTGGGTCCGCTTTTCTTCCGGCTTAATCTGAACGGCCATCGAGTACGCGGAGACCGCATAATCCATTTCCTTCAGGCGCGACCGGTAAATTTCACCCAGGTTGGCGTACAGTCTGTATTCCAGTTCCTTCTGATTGCCGCCCTTCAGCCTTTCAAGCATGCGCCGATAGGCTTCAGCCTGACCGGCCCAGTCCTTGTTGTGCGTAAGGATTTCGTCAATCGCCCGGAACGCTTCAAGACGGTTCGGGTCGGAATCCAGTGCGGTATTCAAGTATTCGATTGCGCGACCATCGTCAGAAAGCTTTTCCTGATAAAGGGCGGCCATCTGGACATAGATCTTGGCGCGCTGTTCAGGACTGTCTTCCGCCATCGCCAGGCTTTCAAGGATATACAGCGCATCTTCAATCGCACCACTTTCGAGGTACAGGTTGAACAGGCGCATCAGGGCGACCTTGGCACCCGGGTCGATGTCCAGAGCTTCCTTGTAGGCAGCCGTGGCCCCGTGGATGTTGCCCATCTTTTCTTTATAGATGTCGCCAACTTCCAGCAGGACGCTGAATCTTTCGTATGGGTCCTGACGCACGTCTGCACGCGCCTGCTTGTACCGGATGACGGCCGGCCAGTCTTCACGGCGTTCAGCAATCGCGATCTGCAGCTCGACGGCCCTTTCATTACTGGGGGCCAGCTCCAGAACCTTATCAAGCTGAACGACGGCGTCCTTCAGATCACCAAGGGCCAGGTTGATTTCACCAAGTGCATAGCCAATCTCGACGCGATCTTCGGTCGGCATATCTGCGCCGCCCAGTTCCATCGCCTTGACCAGGTTATCCTTGGCAAGCTGCCACAGTTCCTTGCGCTGATACAGACGACCAAGACCAAGAACGGTCCTGACGTGATTCGGGCGCACCTTTATGGCAATCTGGTATTCGCGGAAAGCCTTTTCGAAATCGAACAGCTTTTCGCCGCACAGACCCATCTCGAAATGGACTTCAGCGGAGCGGTCGGGATCGGCCATCACGCGGGCGTCGGACGCCAGCATGTCAAGCAGCGGCTCGGCCTTTTCCCAGCGGGCAGCGGCAACATAAGCACCGGCAAGTGACTGAGCCACGTCAAACAGACGCGGATTGTAATCCAGCGCCTTTTCGTAGTGCTCGATCGCGTGCAGGCGGTCCTTCAGTTTGTGCATGTACACGTCACCGGCGGCAGACCGCAGGTGCGCCTTGTCGTCATCCGAATGAACATGGCTTTCCATGCCCAGATGGACGGCGGCAACCTTTTCCCAGTCTTCAAGGTCGCCATAAATGGCAATCAGTCGGCTGGACGCTTCGCGGTTAACAGGATCGACGACCAGAATACCCCGCAGCATGTCAATTGCGCGTTCGGGATTTTCCAGCTTGTCCCTGACGACATCAGCCGCCAGCAACATCAGTTCGACCATTCTGACGTCCGAGTCAACGTGTTCCTTCCACTTGACGTACGTATCAACGACGTCTTCCCATGACTCCATCGCGCTGAACATTCTGACCAGTTCAGAGTAGCCGACAGTATGGTCCGGGCGGAATTCCAGCATGCGCTGGTAACACGAAACTGCGGAATTGATGTCTTCCAGACGCTTTTCATAAACGTCCGCAAGCCTTGTCAGTGTGAAGATGCGAACTTCAGTGTCATCTACCCTGCCAATTCTGCTTTCATACAGGTTGATCAGTTCGCCCCAGTCTTCCAGATCGGTAAGCAGACGGACAGCCGTTTCGAAGACTTCGTCGTCGTTGGCGTCCATGTCCAGGACCTGCTGCCAGTAATCAAGGGCCTTGCGCTTGTCACCAAGAGCATCCTGATAAAGGATTGCAAGCCTGTTGCAGAACAGAATCCGGTCAGGAACTTCGTTCGACATGTCCAGAAGACGCTGGAACACATCAGCAAGTCCGGCCCAGTCTTCCAGTCCGCCGTAAAGCGACTGCAGTCTGTCAATACATTCAGAATGTGACGGGGACAGCTCAAGAACCTGCTCGTAAGCCTTGATGGCCCTTTCCGGGTCACCGACGTTTTCTTCAAGAACGAGGCCCATCTGGTAACGAACAGCCACTTCATCGGCAGGCACATTAACTGCCTTGCGATCAAGGGCTTCGACCAGTTTTTCCCAGTTCTGAAGGGCGGTGTAAAGCCTGATCAGGGCGTCCAGAGTTGCCACATGACCTTCGTCATAGTCCAGAACCTTGGCGTAGGACACAACGGCCCTGGCCGGATCACCAACCTTGCCTTCAAGGACTTCGGCTGCCAGGAACTGCAACTGGACCTTTTCCAGATAGTCGGGGCTCAGCTCCACGCGAGCTTCAAGGACAGTGACCAGCTTGTCGTAGCTTTCAACCTGCGTGTACAGGCGGGTCAATGCCTCCAGCGCGACTTCGTTTTCGGGCCAGTCAGCAATGACCTTTTCATAATAGCCAACTGCGTCGGCCGTTCTGTCGGTATGCGTTGAAAGCACTTCACCGAAGCGGAGCAGGTGTTCCTGACGAGAATCATCGCCCATGCCGTCAACAAAAGCGGACAGCATGTCAACGTAATCGCCCCAGTTCTGGATTTCCTGAGCCAGGCGCCACAGCTCGATGAACGTGTTTTCGTCAGCCGGATTAACTTCAGCGGCCTTCGTATAGATCAGGAACGCCGATTCCTTTTCGCCCTTGCGACTTTCAAAAACCCTGGCCACTTCACAGAAGTTGTTGACCCTGTCGTCAAGGTCCTTCAACAGGCCGTCACGCGCCAGCAGAACGTCTGCAAGGCTGTCCCAGTCTTCAAGTCTGGTGTACAGATCCTGAAGCCTTTCGGACACTTCCATGTTGCCGCCGTTAATCCCGACAACTGTCTGCAGGGTTATGGCTGCGCCAACAAGGTCCTTCATCTGGTCGGCCTGCATCGAAGCGGCGCGGGAAAGCATATCTGCCTTCTTGCCCTTGCCTTTCGTCAGTTCAACAAGCCGCTTCGTAACACGGACACATTCTTCAAAGCGCCCGGTGTCTTCGTAAAGTCTTTCCAGGTTTGTAAGGGCATCGGTGTCTTCCGGCGCCATCTCGACGACCTTGTTCCACCAGTTGATGGCCTCGTCAAAACGCGGAAGTTCGTTGGTCAGCAGTTCGGCAAGTTCCTGGAAAAGAGCTTTACGCTCGTCACCGACAACCAGTCCGCTGTCCACGATGGAAACCAGGATACGCGAAAGGGCTTCGATATCGCCGGATTCGCGGTACAGACGACGCAGAGCCTGAAGCGCATCCATGTCATCGGCAGTCGTGTCCAGGATTCGGCGCCACGCGTTCTGAGCCTGGAATGTGTCACCAAGTTCATTTTCAGCGGCACGGGCAATGCTGCGCAGCAGGTCACCGGAACGGGCCGGATCGTCAGCCATCAGCGGCAGTTCACGCTCGCACGCATCAACAAAGGCGTTCCAGTCTTCCCTGGCGGCATAAAGTCTTTCAAGATTGCGAAGGGCCGCGACATCATTGGGATCGGTTCTGGAGACTTCGTCCCACAGGCCGAGCGCCGTTTCTGTGCGTTCCAGCTTTTCTTCGGCCAGTACGGCCAGCTTGCGCTGAATAACTGCCCTTTCGTCGCCGGTCTGGGCCACATCTGCCAGGCGCGACAACACGTTGAACAGGTCTTCCCACTCGGCGCGCAGCTCGTGCAGAACGCTCAGTGCGGTAAGGGCCTCGCGGTGCATTTCGTCAGATTTCACAATCTGCGTGTATGCGGCGACAGCGCCTTCCAGATTATCAAGACGGTCCCTCTGCAGGGCGCCGATACGAAGCAGGAAGCCGGTCTTTTCGTCGTCAAAGTCTGACGCGGCTACTTCGTCAGTAAGGATACCAAGCAGATCCTGCCAGCGGCCCTGGGATTCGTACATGGCGTCAAGAGCTGACAACGCTGTGCGGTCGGTCTTGCAGACCCCGACAATCCACTTGCCGATATCTTCTGCCTTCGCGATGTCGAACAGTCTGTCGCGGGCCGTTTCCAGAGCCTTGTGCCACAGATAGACCTTGCGTTCTTCGTCTTCGCAGGCAGTGGCGGCGGCCAGAAGAATGTCCAGCAGCAGCTTGAAGTTTCCAGATGTACCGGCCAGCATTTCGACCTGCATAAGCAGCGATTCATCGGCCGGATCAAGTTCAAAGGCGCGGCCGTACCAGGTCATCGCCGCTGTCAGATCGACAAGCTTCTTTTCCCAGACTTCGGCCAGCTTCGTCATGACTCCGCGACGTTCACCGGCGTCTTCGACATCGGCCAGAACGGCTTCGTAGACTGTTGCCAGGTCCTGGTATGCAGCGGTATCAAGATAGATTGGTTCAAGGATTTCAAGGGCTTGCGCGCGGAATTTACCGGCGTTGAACATGGCCCGGATCCCGGCCACGGCGTCAGGATTATTCGGTGACAGGTACAGGACTTCCTGACGGGCTTCCAAGGCGGCGGCAGGATTGTCCAGCTTTTCTTCAG
Organism: uncultured Anaeromyxobacteraceae bacterium; assembly: GCA_964522105.1. GTDB lineage: Bacteria > Myxococcota_A > UBA9042 > DTJE01 > DTJE01 > JAGOFO01. Next base: position 68,861 of record CAZFVA010000009.1, on the reverse strand, counting down.
ACACGACGGCTGAACGCAGCAGGAAATCGACCTTCTGCCCGAACGCCTGAACAGCATCGTATTCGGCGCGCAGGATCCGGGAGAGGTCCTTCCAGTTTTCCAGCTTCGTGTAAATGGCATCAAGGGCCGGCAGCGCGGACATATTGTCCGGGATGTCTTCAATGATGCTTTCAAACGCAAGGGCTGACGCATCAAGGTCGCCGACGCTGTCACGCAGGATGGTCGCGGCACGCAGACGCAGGGCCAGAGCATCAGGAGTGCCCTCGACCGACTTGGCGCCTTCAAGCAGCAATCCCGGGACGTTGTCCCACATATCGTGGGCTGTCGCCAGCGATTCGATACGCTCGCGGGCTTCCGGATTCAGCGGGTCAGTCGTAAAGGCCCTGCCGTAACATTCAAATCCACGCAGAGGTTCCTGCATGCGCTGTTCGGCAATTTCGCCCATCGTCAGAAGGTTGCTGACCTTTCTGGCAATGTCTTCTTCCTTTTCCGTAATTACTTCATAAACAATGTACAGGCGCATCCACTCGCCACGCTCGGAAAGCGTGGGGGCCAGCACCTTGAACGCCTCTTCCGCCGCATTGTCGGCACGAACCATGCCTTCAAGAGCCTCGACGGCGTCCTTGTTGTCCGTGAATTCTTCCAGAAGGTTTTCATAAATCTGGACGGCCTTTGTCGGGTCACCCATTTCACGCTCAAGCAGTTTGCCCATGCGGAACTGGACTGTCAGGCGCTCTTCACCCTGGACAAGGGCGTACAGGTTTTCAAGGGTCGAGTACAGATTCCACCAGTCTTCAGAAGCGGCATACAGGCGGTCCAGTGTGCGGATTCCGTCAACATCGGCGGTATTGATAGCCATGACCTGAAGGAACGTCTCGATTGCTTCGACGGTGTTACCCATCTTTTCATGCTGGACAAGACCTTTCTTCTTCAGCGCGATGACGCGGACATCGCCGTCGGTGTAGTCGGCCTTGCGACCAAGAACATCGACCAGTTCTTCCCACATTCCGGCCTTTTCATAAAGACCTTCAAGGGCTTCGATGGCCTTCATGTTGTGGCCGTCGATCTCCAGAACGCCGTTGAACGCGACGATGGCGTCTTCGTCCTTTTCCAGCACTCCGGCATAGATGTCACCGGCCCACAGCAGCAGCGCGGCCCGTTCTTCTGAACTGACAACAAGATCAGACTTGCGGATAATCAGGGCGACCAGGCTGTCGACTTCGCTGTCCGCTTCGTACATGGCGATCAGGGAATCAACGGCATCAAGGTCGGCCGGATCAAGCGCAAGCACGGCATTGAAGTGGCGCTTTGACAGTTCACGGTCAACGTTGGCGTCCCTGCAAACCTTAGCAATCGTTCTGTGGGTCTCGCGACGACGTTCTTCGTCTTCAATATCAAAGACCTTTTCGGCCAGCACAAACACCGCTTCATCAACGGCGTCACGAACCTGTCCGATACGAAGCAGTTCATCAACCAGTCCGGCCCGTTCCGGGGCGGCCCTGAATGCCTTCGCCCGATATTCAAACGCCCTGGTCGTGTCCTTGATGCTGTTTTCAAGAATGTCAGCAATCGTGGCGTAATGTTCAAGGCGTGTGTCGATGTCATCGGCAGCCCCGGCCAGAACGTCATACACGGTGACAAGCTTTTCATTGTCCCTGCTGGCCCTGTAGGCAGGCAGCAGAATCGGGGCGACCATGACCTTGACTTCCGGATTTCCGAAAAGTCTTTCCAACTGACTGAGCGCCTCGGCATTCGACGGATCGCTGTCCAGAATCACCTTGTAGACATCAACCGCGCCGGCGACGTCTTCAAGCTTCATTTCGCGTGTTTCGGCCATACGCAGGCGGAGCCACGTGCGGTCCTGGGCGTCATCGGCCAGTTCAATGCGTCTTTCAAGCACATCGGCCAGGTCGAACCACCTTTCCGAACGGACATACAGGCTGTCAAGCTGACGGTAGGCCGCCGAATACTCGGGGTCGATATCCAGAACACTGCGGACTGCCTTGATTGCGCCTTCAATGTCTTCAAGGTGATCGGACAGTTCACCGGCCATCTTGAACGCGTAAGCAATCTTTTCACCGGGGTACGGCGAAACTTCGCAGCGACGGCGGTAAACCTTCAGCAGTTCACTGTGGTTCTGAAGCTCTTCGTAAATCGTTTCAAGGGCATCAAGCGCCGTTTCATTCGAATCGTCCAGCTCAAGGACGCCATGGAATACAGCGCGGGCCTCGTCAACACTCTGCAACTCTTCCCACAGAATTCTGGCAAGACGCAGGCGCAGGGCAACTCTGGAATCCGGGGCTTCAATGCCTTCAACCGCGACCAGATACAGTTCAGCCAGGCTGCGCCACGCACCGATTGCGCGCGTCACAGATTCAAGATTGTCCCACGCCTTCGTGTCATCAGGGGTGACCATCAGGATGCGTGAAAGAGCCCTGAAACGCTTGTTGTCATCAGCGGCGGCACCGGCATACAGACCCTCGACCTTCCACAGAAGCTCAATGGTGTCGATGCTGTCGCCACGAATAACCAGTTCAATTTCAATAAGATCGGCCAGATCGGCATAGCGGCGGGCTGCTTCAAACGGACCTTTCAAAAGATCGACCAGGCGTGGGCGAAGTGACTCGCTGCCAAGCATATCTTCAAGAATTTCGACCGTTTCCGCATGACCGGGCACGTAATCAAGGGCCATTGCGAACGAATCAAGTGCGTGATCGCCTTTGCCGTCAATACCGGCAGTAAGAAGACCGATACGGCAATACAGGTCGGCAAGTGCGCCGGCATTGATGTCGCCCTGACTGAATAAGGCTTCGACCTGCTTGTTAAGCAGATCACGCAGCTCGGCAAAACGCTTCTCTGTCAGAAGAAGTTCGGCGAATTCGGCATAGGCACGCCATTCAAACGGGTCTTCTTCAAGGATGTCGGTGTACGTTGAAACCGCATCGTCAACATTGGCCATTCTTTCGTAAAGCGCACCCGCGATTTCGAATCTGACGGCCTTGCGCTCGTCGGCATCTACGACTAACGACAGACGCATCTGCAGGATGCCGATAAGGTCTTCGTCCCTGTTCAGCTTGCGATAAAGTGCCTCGAGGGCCGATATGGCGCGACGATTGGAATTATCCAGTTCCAGCGCATTCTTGAACGCAGCCTGGGCAGCTTCCGCGTCGCCAAGATTTTCGTTATAGATTTCGCCGATACGAAGCCACGTCGCAATCTTGCGATCGGTTTCGTCCATGATGCCGACGGCCATTTCCAGAACAGAAACGTACACATCCCAGTTATCCGACGGACCGGCAAGACGCTCAAGCTGGCCCTGAAGGCCGGAATTAAGCATGTCTTCCTGGAACGCTGACAGATAAAGGAAGAAGGCATCTTTAACGTTGTGAAGCTGGGTTTCAATAACCTCAGCGGCCTCGATGCGGAGCGCCTGACGTTCTTCCACGTTGACGGTACCGCCGATGGCGATCTCGTAAACCTTCGGCAGCTTGCGCCAGTCCGCCAGGCCGCGGTACAGATCAATCAGTTCATTGGCGGCCCTTAAATCGTCGCCATAGATGGCCAGAACGCCTTCAATGTTCTTTACAGCGCGCTGGGGCTGATCGACTTCGTCACGCCATATTGCTGCCAGCTTGAACAGGATGTCGCGTTTTTCGGTGTTCTTTTCAATCGAATTGACCTGGCTTTCCAGTGTCCTTGCCAGCTCATCGACCGTTCCGTACTTACGCAGGAACCATTCCAGCTCTTCCCACTTATGTTCGGAAAGATACCGCGTTCTAAGCTCGCGCTTAGCCCTGTCATGAGTCGGATCAACGTCCAGGATCATCCGCCACGTTTCCATGGCGCCGACAGTATCTTCGAGCTTGGTACCAAACAACTGGGCAAGCTTTTCAAGCAGTTGGACCTGCTCGGCGGCACCGGGGGCAAGATCGATTCTGCGGCGCAGAACCTGGGCCAGGCTTTCCGTGTTCTTCGTGCGCTCGTACAGACCTTCAAGATTCTTGAGCGCCTCGTCGTTCGCGTCATCAAGACCAAGAACCTTTTCCCACAGTTCAATGGCGACCGGGAACTTGCGAAGCCGGTCAGTGGCCATGATGGCCAGTTCCATGTACAGGGCAATCTTTTCAGGAATATCAGTAAGGTTTTCAGCTTCTGTGCGGCGGATACGGATCAGGTTTTCAAAATCGCGCCGTTTTTCGTAAAGGTCCTTCAGCTTATCAAGTATGTCTTTGCGACCGGGGGCTATTTCAAGAATAGATTCATAGGACTTGAGCGCTTCCATGGCGTTCGCGAAACGCGATTCCATAAGGTCGGCCTTCTTTTCCATAAGGCCGATACGCGCATCAATATCCGCAGTCTGTTCAATCTTGCGATCCAGCACCTTGGCGTAGTCCGGCCATCTGCCCGCTTTTTCATAGCGGTCAAGAAGGGAATCCATCGCTTCGACGTTGGACGGATCAATATCAAGAATCATCTGATATGTGGACAGAACCTTCGGCTCGGCATGCATCTTTTCAGCATAGATATCGAGCATGAAGTAAAGGGCTTCGACCTTTTCCTTAACGGCATCTTCCGGGAGTGCGGTCAGGCGGTTCTTGTACAGTTCGGCAAGGGATGGCCAGCGCTGAAGCTTGGTGTAAAGCTTTTCAAGCTGGTTGGAAGCTTCTTCATCGGCGGCATCCAGCTTCGCGACTTCCTGCCAGTATGAAAGTTCCTTTGACGGATTATCAAACTGGGCAGCCGTGCGGGCCAGCGAACGCTTGATTTCAAGTTCAGACTTACCGGCTTTCTGACCGGCTTCAGCCATGAACTGCTCAAGGCGCAGCCAGTTTCCACGGGAAGCGTAGAACACACGATAAAATTCAAGCCATGTATCCACATCGGACGCAGGTTCTTCACCAAGCGCACGCATATAGAACTCGGCCTTGACCACATCGTCCAGAATTTTCCAGGCGACAAGACCGGCCGTCCACGCGAGCACCCTGCCCTTGTCCGTGTTACGTTCCTTTCTGAAAAGCGTATCCAGTTTTTTCAAAAAGGTGTCTGCAACCGGCCCTTTCCCAAGTGATTCCATCACCTCGGCAAGGAACAGTTCAAGACCTTCAACACCGCCCTGGGTCAAGGCATCTTCGATAGCCTTGTCAAACGCGACGTTATCATTGGGGTTGACTTCCAATTCCACCATGAATTCAGTTACTTCCATCACACACTCCTAATGTCCCGGGAGCACGGAAAAATGCCGTCCGCATAGGTTTATCAGATTGATGTATTTCAGGCAAGGGAAGATGGCACTTCAAGCCAGTTACATACAAGGAAAATGCGCTTTTATTTGTTTTGGAAGGATGTGAAAGACGAACTAATTTGTGACATCAAACCTGATGCTGCCTTCTGAACTGAAATAGGCCTGTGTGCTGTCAGTGTCTACCGAGTAAACAATCAGTCTGAATTCATACGTTCCGGCGACGTCAGGAATGACCGTAATCTGGGGCTGACCGCCACCGGTATTCAGGAAAACGCGGCTGGCATCGGGCTTGTCATAGACGAACCAGATATAACCGGAATTCAACGGGACATCATAAGTTCCGGCAACGCTGCCGCTTGCATCAAGGACGACGGAATCGCCAACTTTGACACCTGTATATTCTGACGCTTCACCAGGCTCTGCGACCGGCAGGGTCACGCCCTCAAAACTGTTGAAACCGGCGACGTTGACCTTCTGGTTGACTTCCATGTCGATCAGCGGATCCATGTAATTCACGTTCACAAAGCCGTTAACCGTCGTTCCACCGTCATGATCGCCGGTGAAGCTGACCGTAAATGCCCTGACTTCCCCTTCGGCAAGTGTGAACCCGGCCGCGACATCTTCAAGGATGCTGAACGCATCGGGGTCGTCCACATTGGCCGATTCCACGTTGATGCTGGTGATCAGAAGCTCAAGATTACCCTTGTTCATAACGACGACAGACTTTTCGGCTGTCGAACCGGGGGCTGCGTAAAGGGTCATTCTGATGCTTTCGGGAAGCGGCGCAATCGCCAGTTCGCCTTTGCGGACGCCACCACACAGTCTGACAATTTCTTCACCGGCAAACGGTGAACTGTACGGAACTTCAAGGTCGCCGCTGACGCCATTGATCGACGGTGCCGTGTATGTAACTGCAACAGTGATCGGTGAATTGTCGGGGGTCAGTGTATATCTGGAATCAGAGATCTCTTCGCCTGTGACTGCGCCGCATTCGTCGAGCGGGTCCTGTGTGGCGCCAAGTTTGTACCACTTTACGGTGTAGGGGCTGTCAAGGCCGCCTGCAACCTTGACGGTCGGCTTGCTTAAAATGACCGAACCGGGACCGGCGTTTTCAAGGCTGAGCCGCTTCGTACATGAATTTCCGGGGACCGTGACCGTCGTAAAATCAACACATCCGTCAGCCTGATCACCATAAGTGATTTCAAGGTTACCGGCCTGAGCTTCGCCGCGCAGGGGGACCTTCGTCACTTCTGGAATACGACAGACCGAAGTCAGACAGCGGTATTCGCAATCAGCCGGGTTTTCACAGAAATACGCCGCACAGTCAGAAGACATCAAGCAGCCGCACATACCGTTGAAGCAGGTGTACGGGCAGACTTTTGTCTTATCCGGGCAAAGTTTTTCGCTGTTCTGACACGTCGGAGTATTGGTACATTCAACACCGGTGTCGATCTTGGAGCCCCACAGGATCTCGAAATCGGTCTGATCCGGCGGATTAACCGGGCGATACGTGATGGTCAAATTGACGGCGCCGTTGTCGGTGCCATACGGATACGGGTCGATCATCAGGTTTTCACGAATGTAACCGGCGGTAATGGAATAGGCAGTCGTCGGGGGATTAAACCTGACAGCGGCCAGGGCCAGCGCCGCATCACCAACGTTATCAATCGTAAATTCAACAGGATCCGGCGACGACGAAGTGGCGCCAAGGAATATGGCGTTATTCGGCGTAACCTTGATTTCAGCCGTCTTTTCTTTTGGTTGAACGTTGAAAGTGAAGATTCCGTCCTGATTCTGGTAGTCGTTCGTCGTGACCTTGATGGTCGTCGGCGAAATGTCACGATCGGCATCCGGAGTGTAGTAAGCCGTCATCGTGAAAACAGTCTCGTGGACCTGCTTGTAATCGTTCGGCTGTACTTCAAGCGGGAAAGTGACATCGGTCAACAGCGGTGACACAGTGATATCTGAGTTCTGCGTAACAAGTTCGATACTTGTAATCTTCAGCAAAGCGTCACCGACGTTACCCAGGACCAGCGTCATCGTTCCGCCGCCTTCGGCAAAGTAAACGGTTCCGTTGTTCGCCACACGCTCGGCGGCCCCGTCAATATCCCCGGAAGGACCGACGTACAGGGACGGTGCGGTACCGATGGTGCCACTCTTGCAACCGACAACACCGGCCAGAATACTGATAAGAACTACTGCCGACGTCGTAACTACAGCCATCACACGGCCAATTTTCATTTAGGAATCTCCTTAATGGTTTCAGACCATTTTTGTTTCAAAAGACACGGCATCCCCCTATTCAGGAAGGCACAGCGTCTCGTAATGAACAAGTATCTTGTCGCCTTCCTGGGGCATGTTCGAACTTAACGGATCGAACACTATTGAATTCGATTCGGCTTCGTAAGTCCACCCGTCAAGCGCGTCAACACCCCTGACTTTAACCGTGATGGAATTCGGATCGGCAATTCTGGAAAGGAAGAACTGCTGCTTCAGGCCGAACGCCACTGACCCGATTTCATTTAAAACGGTTTTATAGTTCGGGTCACAGATGGAACCAATCTTGCCGTTCGTTCCCTGAGCCGCTTCTATATAACGTTTAGCTTCCTGGGCGGCAGCACCTGTCGGCCCCGTACAGCCCGGGAACGCATTGCCCTGTTCATCAACAAGCGTGCCGTCATCGGTGCCGCAAATGGCGTTAAAATGCATCATGTTCTGATTATAGAAACCTTTGAGCGAGCGGAAGAAATCGATGTAGAAACCAAGGTCGCCGCTGCTCTGATCCTCTTCATCCGACAGGGCGATGATTTCAAGCTGAGCGTCTTCACGCAGGAAGCCTTTATTCCAGCCGCCGCACGTACCTTCAAGACACTTGTACGGGCAATCAGTACCGGTACAGATATTGGGATCCTTCTGACAGTCCAGATCACTGCTGCACGATACCTCGGTATCGGTCACCAGCGGCGCAGAAAGAGCAGCCTGAGCATTCGCCAGAGCACCTTCTGTGTTGTCACCGTCACTTCCGAGATTCGCAAGATCAGCAAACTGAGACTTGGCATTCGGGCCAGGTGTAATGTACCGCGGCATCGTTCTGGGATTACCAAAATTCAGCTTACCGATCAGATTGTCATAACTGAGTCCGGTCGAAACAACGCCAATGTGATAGTCGTTATTCCAGACATCGGCATACTTGATGAACTCACCGAAGTTAGCAATTAACGTCTGCTGGTCATCACCCATGGAACCGGAATCATCAATAATGAAAAGGATATCGACCATCTGTCCGGAAAGCTGAGTAAATTCGTCGGTTTGATCACTGAAAATGGTCCCTTCGCCGCTGAGGCCGACGAACAGTTCCGGAACCGACTGTTCATTACTTAATACCTTCAGGATGCACGAGTCCTGCGTCGTATCCTGCGGAACAAACTGCACACCAAAGCACAGCGGATGACCGGCAGAAATAGCCTGCGGCAGAGTGGGTACGCCTTTAAGCTTGAATTCCGGAGTACAGCCGTCAAGCTTGATGCCTGTAACCTGCAGCGGAGCGGCGCCCGTGTTGTATGCACATATCTGATACTTCTTTGAAGCACAACCAAGCGTCACAAGACCAAACTTGACGTCGGAAGGCAGAACGGCCAGATTCGCGACACCGGTAGTACCCTTCAGATTTGAATTCCACGTACCGGTACCGGTAGCCTTCGGAATGATTAGGTTTTTCTTGAGCTGTGCATCATAGATGTTTGCCGACAGAAGTGCTGTGTATTCTGTCAGATCACCGAACATCGTGCTGGAATTCGGCGGCGCAAATCTGACATAGACGGTGACGGCCCCGCCGGGAACGATCCCGTTCTGGACAACCGGCGGCTGCGAAACGACTGTGAATCTCGACGACTTCGTCCCTGTAAACGGTTCAGGACAACCACCGAACATGCCGCCGGAAGAAGTGCAATCCTGAACCATGGCACCCTTGAACGAGCAGTAACCGGCACCGGTATTAACGATCCTTATCGGCAATTCTTTCCGGAAGCCCATCGGGACCAGCCCGAAATCAACTGCCGCAGGCGCAATCTGCGGAACACATTCGGCAGTACCTGCGCGCGAAACCGTAATCGGAACAATCGTTTCGCTGTCGGCGACGCCTTTATCATTAGACGTAATCCGAAGCTTCGACGTGACAGTGCCGGTCGCAGGACCCTTGTTCGTAAACTTTACCCGGGCTTCCATGCCGGTACCGCCGGCAAGAATGTAATTGCCGCCGACAGGCGTCGCACCAACAACCTGGATCCTGAATTCAGGACCATACTTCGACTCGGAAGTGTCAAAGAAGGTCGGTTCACCCTTGATAATCAGGTCGCCGAAACCTTCGTTGCGAATAGTTACGCTTTTCACGATCTCAAGGCCCTGCGCACCGAAACCCATGTCCAGTTCTTCAGGGATAACGGCCAGCAGCGGGGAATTGACGCGCCCGAACACACTTACGATGGCCGGACTGGCAGCATCATTGCTTACTATTGAAACCCAACCGATCGCCGCACCGGTGTATTTGACTGCTTCAGTAACGGCCCAGTTTACGTAGAAGTCCTTGCTGGCGCCCGGGGCCACGTTGAATGAAGTCTCGCCTTCAATGGTCAGACCGGCCGCACTTCCCGGCGAAAAACCAAGACTGGTGACCTTCAAAGTATCATTGCCGATGTTTGAAATTGTCGCGATGGCCCTGCCTGTTTCGCCAATTTCGACGCCACCCAGTTCAATCTGAGCCGGGGCAATGGCCAGCTTGGGTCCCAGGCCGTTCGCAAAGACATCAAAGCTCCACTGTTCGCCATCAACACCAGTAATGAACAGCAATGTCTGCTCGGTCTTGCCGCTCTGCGGGGCATACTGAAGGGTCAGGCCAAGAAAAGCCTCGGGTGCAAGCTCAACCGGCAGCGAATCGCCTTCCGGGGGAACTATTGCAACAATCTTGAAGGCATCAGACCCTTCGGGGTCCATGAAAGCCTTTTCAAGGTTCAGCGGAGCCGTACCGACGTTCTTCACAATAATATCAAGAGTTCCGGTCGTACCTGCATTAACGTCACCGAAATCGATCGGGCTCGGTTCGGTAATCAGAGTAGCTGTCTGACCGGAAGACGAAACGGCAATCCTTGTGCGATATCCAGATGTTGCGACGTTATGTGAAATCACGACGTAACCGGCATCAACGGCGCTGTCTTTCGGCTTGTAAACGACATCAAACGTCGTTGATTCGGTCGGCGCCAGGACGGTTTTTGCAGGCATGACGATTGTGAATTCGGCACCAAGTGTTTCGGTCTTGATGTCGCCGATTTCGATGTTTCCCGTCGTACCTATATGAGTCAGCGTTACCGTTATTACCTTTTCAGAATCGATATTTACCGAGCCAAAGTTCAGGTTGGCCGGACTGTAATCAAGGTTCAGGTTTTCGGCGATTGAAGCGCCGTCTTTACACGACGAAATCAGCGCCCCCATTACCGCTACGACACCGATAACCAGAAGTCTGGAAACCAAACCTGCTTTCATATTCATCAGTAAGTCTCCCGTAAACGCCAGGACGACAGGAACAGAATTCTTCAAAGTTCCCTGTGTGGGTATTTTATGGATTCCTGTCCAAATTAAAACCACGGATTGCATTGAAGTGAAAACTAATCTTGAAAACGAATCAGCAGGGACTATTCGGCCGAACAGCCGCCACCGCCAATTTCCGAGAAGGAAGGTTCTTCGTAGCTGTGCGTGATCTTCAAGGTGCCGTCAGTGTTCTTAATCTGCGTAACTACCTGCTGGGGCCAGGAAATCTCGGCGGCGTACCACATGTCACATTTATACATCTTCGTATCGGTAACCCGAAGGTCGAGGTCAAAAACAGCCTGCCCCCAGATGTAGCACTTCAATCTGGGATAGCTGGCACCAAGTCCATGATCATCCCAGTAGTGAACGCCAATCCGGTAAACGCGCCCGGAAACCGGCGTATCAAGGTTGACGTTTTCAGGTCCGGCGCCGTCGGTATCATCACGATCAAGGGACGGATTGTCCTTTCCATCCGGGTTCGCAGTTTCCCATTCCGGAGTCTTCTGGAACCAGAAGCAGTCGTAGGGATTATGGAACCACGGATCGGGCTTGCCGTCGCCATCCAGGTCGTTCATGGCCGCAAACGGATGAGTGAAATGAAGGTCCATGTCGGTGCCGACGTCTTCGCCTTCATCAAATTCGTCAAGGTCCCCCGGTGTATGCCAGGTCAATTCGCAGTGAATCGCCTTGTCGGGAACGACCAGCACTTCCTTGCAGACTGCGCCGCCGCACTGGGCGTCGCTGGAGCAGTACTGACCATCACAAACATCAAGACAGTACGTGTACTTTCCACCGATGTTGACTTCATGTGTCACGTTTTCAGACGACGCGGTCGGCAGAAGGATGAACTTGTTTTCCGGCGGCTGATCAACGGTCCATGAATACGAAATAATTGTTCCGCCGGCACTGCCGCTCTGGCTCTGATCACCATGAATATGAAGAACGGTCTGCGGCTGAACCACTTCACCTTCTTCAATAACGATGACCGGCTTCGGACACTCAACGGTAACGCCATATCCGGAAATCGGGACCTTGGTAATCATTTCAAACACGTTGCTGGCAATATCCAGAGTTCCCGTGTCGGGGATCGGCTTGTTATCGCCATCCCTGGGATTTTCAACGTCAGGCGTGAACTTCAGGACGATTTCCCTGTTTGAACCGGGGGAAAGGACCAATGGCGCTTCAGCTGTCGGGATAACACCAAGGCCGCTGGCGTCAAGCGTGAAATCCGGGCTTGTGCCTTCACCAAGAACCAGACTGGTAATCTTTACGTCGGAAGTCCCGACCGAACTGAGCGTCAGTGTCATTCCGGCTGCCTTCCCAAGAAGCTTGCCACCGAAATCTGCCTCGGCAGGCACAACTCTCAGCAACGGGCCGGTGGCGTTTCCAAGCAGCGCCACTTTATAGATACCATCAGTAACTTCTTGATTATTCGTATGAATTACCAGATCAGCGGCTGAAGGTTCGCCATTCAGGGGCACAAACTTCGTCATCCATCTGAGGTCATCACCGGGGGCAACGACGACAACTTCCGGCAGAATATACTGCTGATAATCAGGCGAACCGATGTATTCCTGACCACCGGCGGTGACCGAGAATGTGTTCGGGCCTTCAACAGAAATCCAGTCAATCTCAAGGGCGCATGAACCGGTGTTGGTCAGGGAAATCTCGACTTCATTTGATGCACCGAAACCGACGGTACCGAAGTCAACGTTATCATCAACGTCAAGAATCGGGCGGCAGCGGCGGCCACTGAAGTCGATCTTCAGATTCTGCTTCTCTTCGCTCTGGGTATTATCATTAAGGATCGTGACTGAAGCCGTTCTGTCCTGCAGATCGCCAATCGTCTTGTATCTGACAATAAATGTGACGATATCTTCAGCGCTGGCGCCGGCATTCGCGGCAATAGTCGCGGGAAGGGGCGTTTGCTTGATCAGCGTGAACGCCGCACCGGCAGCTATCTCGGCATCATCAAGCGGAGTGTAATCAAGAACGATGTCGTTAATCGTAAGATCGCGGCCCTCGCCTGTATTCACGATTGTCACTGTGTAATCAATCGTGCCCGACAGATCAACGGTAGTCGTATTCGGCGTGATTTCAATCTGGGAAAACGTTGTGACCTGACCCGAACTGTCACATCCGGTCCCGGAAACGAAAAGCATCAGGGCAGAAAGGACACAGACGAACAGTCGCCTGGCGCATCGGTTCTTTGTCATATGAAGCCTCAAAGTCCTTTGTGACAGCCCAACTTCCCCTGAAAACATCAGGAAACAACCAGGCAGATTCCAGTGGATTATCCGAACCGGCAATTACAGTGTCAAGACACACTATCAACAGATCATGTAAATGTTTGGTTTCGGCCACATGAACCTAGTGTAAAACATCACGGGAAGGTACTCCAATTTTTCATTACTCCTGCCATAATCACCCGATGAACACCGAAGCTATTATTCAGCCGGTAAGCCAGCACCGAACGTCAGTCGCATCCACGCGGGCCGCCTGGATCATTGTGCTGCTCTGTTCCCTTGCTCCGTGGATAAGTGCGCTTGATTATCCGTTTCTGCACGACGACAACTGGGCAGTCGTCAACAATCCGCTTGTTGACGGAAAAACCGTAGATGTCGGGCGCATCTTTTCTTCGACAGGCTGGGGTGACATTCCCGAATACCGACATGTGGCAAACTACAGACCACTTTCGGTAACCAGTCTGGCCTTGACCAGAAAAGTGGGCGGACTTAACCCGCTGCCTTTCAGGATAACAAACGCACTTCTGTACAGTTTCATGTGCCTGCTGTTGCTGCAGTTCCTGTTTACATGCGGCTGCACCCCGCTGGCCGCCACCCTTGCAGGCGCCTGGTTCGCGTTTCATGGAACCCATGTCGAAACGGTGATGTTTGTCGTCAACCGCGAGATCATGCTGGCGACAATTTTTTACCTGATCGGCATGATAATGGTCGTCAGGCGATCGAACCTTGCAGCTAATCCGACTGCATTTTCAAAGAGTTCCCTTGCGGCACTGGGACTGGTGACACTGGCCGGTCTGCTTTCAAAAGAGTCTGCCGTCACGATGCCGTTTACTGCAGCCACGATTCTGATTTTCGCAGCCCCGCAGGGCATGAAGATGCTGTCACGGCTGAAACCTGTTGCCGTGCTGTTCGGGTCAACGGTCGTTTACTTCATCATCCGGTTTGCCGGTCTTGGCAAAATGTCTGCCGCCGCCATTCCGTGGCAGGACAATCCTCTTGTACTGGCCGACACGCCTGCCAGGCTGGCCGGTGCGATGAAAGTCCTTGTTGAATCGACACGGCTTCTGCTGGCACCTGTAAATCCAACTGTTGACTACGGATTCGACGTACTGGGTCTGCCCGGGCCGCCGCCGGGCGCACCGGTCGCGGCCATTGCGGGCGGGGCAGCGATTCTGGTTGGAACCGTCATTCTTGTCGTTTTCCTTATGCGCAGGCGTTCCGCCGCATGGCCCGGTCTTATGATGATGATGATGGCGTACGGACTGGTGTCGTCGATCGTCTTTCCAAGCTGGATCATCATGGGTGAACGACTGCTTACCGAACCTTCGGCGGGGCTTGCTGCAGCCCTCGCGGTCGGCCTGACCGCTGTTGCGCCGCAAACTGACACATCGACCGGCCGGCGCTGGTTCGGCTGGGGCCTGATATCCCTTTTCGTCGTCTGGATCGGCCTGCAGGCCGTCGTCACCTTTGACCGGGTCGGGGACTTCAAGTCTGCGGAAAAACTTTTTGAATCATCCCTTGCCAACCGTCCGGGAAGCACAAGGCTGCAAAATAACCTGGGTCATGCCCTGATGAATTCCGGCAGATGGGCCGAAGCGGAACCACACCTGCTGGCCGCAATCGCGATCGACCCGGCCAACGCCGAAGCGCACAACAATCTTGGACTTGTGATCGCCAATGCGGGCCGACCGGCGGCGGCCGCAGCCGAATTTACCGAAGCACTGAAGCACAGACCTGGCATGATCAGCGCACTTACGAACATCTGCATCCTGCTTGTCAACCACGAAGACTACCAGTCAGCCCTTCCTTACTGCCGACAGGCGCAGCAAAGGGGCGCCCTTGTTGACAAAGAAATACAGAAATTGAAGGAAGTCGGGCTGTAGGCCGCAAATCGAAAGGCGCGTCAGACCAGATGCGGGCCATTGAAGTGCGGAATCTGCAGTTTGTGGCGCTGCGCGGCGTCGATGGCTTCGTCATAACCGGCATCGGCGTGACGGAAAATCCCCATTGCCGGATCGCCCTTCAATACGCGTTCAAGCTTTGCCGCCTGGCCATCGGTACCGTCGGCGACAATAACGACCCCGGCGTGAATCGAATACCCGATCCCGACACCGCCGCCGTGATGAATTGACACCCACGTGGCCCCGTTTGAAGCATTCAGCATCGCATTCAGCAGCGGCCAGTCAGCGATCACGTCAGAACCGTCTTTCATCGATTCAGTTTCACGGTGCGGGGACGCAACAGAACCGGAATCAAGGTGGTCACGTCCGATGACAATGGGCGCCTTCACCTTTCCGCTGCGAACCAGGTCATTGAAAGCCAGCCCGGCCTTGTCGCGTTCGCCATAACCAAGCCAGCAGATTCTTGCCGGAAGTCCCTGAAACGCAACCTTTTTCTGCGCCATCGAAATCCAGCGCGAAAGCCCTTCATCTTGCGGAAAAAGCTTCAGGATGGCTTCGTCCGTAACGGCAATGTCAGCCGGGTCGCCCGAAAGCGCCGCCCACCTGAACGGTCCGCGACCTTCACAGAAAAGCGGCCTGATGTATGCCGGAACAAATCCCGGGAAAGCCCACGCGTCTGCCAGCCCTTCATTAAATGCCTGAGTTCTGATGTTGTTGCCATAATCAAAAACGTGAGCGCCAAGCTTCTGCAGGTCAATCATCGCCTGGACATGCCGCACGACCGCATCACGCGACAACGCCATGTAACGTCCCGGATTTTCAGCACGCAATCTGACGGCTTCGTCATACGGAATCTGGTCGGGAATGTACCCGTTAAGCATGTCATGGGCAGACGTCTGGTCAGTGACCAGATCGGGAACAAAACCACGGCGGACCAGCTCGGGCAGAACGGTGGCGCAATTCCCCAGAAGACCTATCGAAAGCGGCTCACGCGCGGCAACAGCGGTCGCGGCAAGCCTTAAAGCTTCATCCAGACTGTCGGTCCAGACATCCAGGTACCTTGTTTCAAGACGGCGCTGGATTCTGTGCCTGTCAACCTCGACGCAGATGGCCACGCCGCCCGCCATCGTCACTGCAAGCGGCTGCGCCCCGCCCATTCCGCCAAGACCGCCGGTCACGACAAGACGCCCGGTAAGGTCGCTGCCGAAATGCTTCTTCCCGGCAGCCATGAAAGTCTCGTACGTGCCCTGCAAAATGCCCTGAGTACCTATATAAATCCATGAACCGGCCGTCATCTGGCCGTACATTGTCAGCCCGAGCCTGTCCAGCTCCCTGAACTTTTCCCACGTGGCGTAAGCCGGAACAATATTTGAATTGGCAATCAGAACACGCGGTGCGTCGCAATGAGTCTGAATAACGCCGACCGCCTTGCCCGACTGCACCAGAAGCGTCTGATCGCCTTCCAGGTCCAGAAGCGCCCGATCTATGCGCTCGTAACATTCCCAGTTCCTGGCCGCCTTGCCCGAACCACCATAAACGACAAGATCATCAGGGGCTTCGGCAACATCCGGGTGAAGATTATTGTGAAGCATCCTGCGGGCGGCTTCCTGCTGCCAGCCTTTGCATGTAAGAACTGTGCCCGTCAACGGCTCAACCCTGCTCATCACTTCCCCCATGCCACATCTGCGCGTTTCAGCACGGAACCAGCCGCTTGATCCGTTCAAGCGGACATCTGCTGCGCACTATCACAGAACCGTACCCGACGACCGATGAAGGATCGCCGGTGAAATCAACGCTGGTATTGTAACCGACCGTTTCAGCAAATCCTGCACCAAGCGCTCTGGTGGCAAGCAGCATGATAACGGTCGGAATCATTCCACACATGCTTATGTGATGCTCGACGACAGCCCCGTACAGTCCTCTCGGGTCAAGGTCCTCGATCCTGTCAAGCGCCATCCTGTCTTTCCTGGCACTTACGTTCAGTGGTTCCCCGTGATTCAGGTCGGAACTGGCGATGACCATTACCGGGCAACCTGCCGATTCAATTGCACTTACTATGGCTGTCGCGATGTCTTCACAATCCTGATACGACATTGTCCGCAGACAGATGGCAGTAATCTTTACACCCGGATTTCTGGACAGAAGAAAAGGCAGAATAACCTCGATGGAATGCTCTTCTTCATGTGCGAGGTCATCAAATTCGACGTTGGCACAGGCTGCGGCAATCGCAAGTCCCATTTCTGTGTCAAGCGCAGTCTCGCAGCCCGGTGTAATGAACGGACCCCTGCAAGCAACGGCGGCTCTGGCACCAAGACCTGTATGGTTCGGCCCCAGAATGATTACCCTGTCCGGGACCTTGACCTGGCGCCACAGCGCGGCCGAAACCGACCCGCAGCAATCAAGCGACGCGTGCGGAACAACGACACCGTAAGCGTCTTCCATTCCTTCGTTTTTCAACGAATCGGCGCCCATCAGTTCCCGCATTCTGGCGGCCAGTTCTTCAACCGAACCTGGATAGTAACGCCCGACGACAACAGACTCTCTGCTCATAAGTCTTCCAGAATAATCTGACTGACTATACAAAACGGCGCACCACTGCGCCACAGCCAGATGCACGACAACAGATATGTGAGGCGGAGAGAGAGGGATTCGAACCCCCGGTGAGCTTACGCCCACACCTGATTTCGAATCAGGCGCCATCGACCAGCTCGGCCATCTCTCCAGTTTTCAAAAATAACGAACCACGGCGGAGAGAGGGGGATTCGAACCCCCGGGGGCTGTAACACCCCATACGATTTCCAGTCGTACACCTTCGACCGCTCGGTCATCTCTCCATTACTTTCTGAGCATTTCAAAGAACCCTTTCAGAATCTGACTGCTGCGCGCTGCCCCGACCCCGTGGATCACCTGACACTGATGATTGAGCCTGGAATCGCTCAACACCGTGTAAAGGCTTCTGACCGCCCCGGTCTTCGGGTCATCGGCGCCATAAACCAGCGTTTTGATTCGCGACAGGACAATCGCCCCGGCGCACATCATGCACGGTTCAAGCGTCACGTACAAAGTCGCCCTGCGAAGGTCAATACCTTCACGAGCAGCGCGACCAAGAACCAGCAGTTCAGCGTGGGCCGTCGGATCATTCAACTCGCGGATCCTGTTACGATCCGCGGCGACGACAGCGCCATCTACAACCACAACTGCCCCGACCGGCACTTCACCAGCCTTGAATGCTTCTTCCGCCTCGGCAAAAGCTGCCGACATGAATGATTCATGCAGTTCTGGCAAAGATCCAACCCCGAAAGGCGGGCAGAATGTATCAGACGACCTTGCAAAGGTCAATAATGTCTGGAGTGATTCTGTGTTCACAAACGAACGGAGGTAAACGTCGACCCGGGATGCCGGGCCATGATATAAAACCTTCATGAAAAACCGAACTATTCCACATATAGTCCGTTCAACAGCAAGACAATTAGGACCGAAACCGGTGCTGATGGACTTCGGCACAGAAACCGAAGCGTCATGGGTGGACCTGAAGAACGCTGCCTGGGCCGCCGCTTCAGGCCTGATAAAGCAAAACGTCAAACCTGGTGACGGGATTGCAATTATCGGCGGGACAGGTTTTGACTTCCTGTCGATTGAAATCGGCGCGATGGCGGCGGCCGTAGTTCCGTTCGTCGTCCCGGCTGACCTTCCGCTGGACAAAATCCTTTCGGCTGTTCTGATATCAAGATGTTCCTATTTTGTAGTTCTGGACGGTCCCGGCATCGATTCAGTCGAAATCGCCGACGCACTTGCCCCGCTTTCGCATATTTTCCGCGGACTGAAGGCCGATTCGCTGCGCACCAGTATTCCCGGACCGGCTGCGATTCCTGAAGATTCACAGGACGACCCTGACGTTGAACAAAGGCTGAACGTGCTTGGCCCGGTATGTCCGGGCGCTTCGTTTTTGTTTGAAACCCCTGATGGAAGGCCCGAAGTTATAACGCTCAGCCATTCGAACCTGATGGACACGACTGCGGCCGTCACGGCTCAACTGATGGCTGATGAAAATGACGTCTGGACGACACTGAACGGGTTTTGCACACCATTCATGCGCATGGCGTCCTGGTTCTGCGCAATCGCTTCGGGTGGAACGTTCTCTTTTGTCCCGCAGGGTCGCGCCACAATTGAGTCCCTTTACCTTATCAGGCCTTCATTTGTGATATGCGACGAAGCAATGGCCGGCACACTTGCGCAAGGTATCAGGTCCGAACTGGACCTGCTTGAAGGCGTGCGCGGAAAACTGACCCGGTGGGGCTTTGAAAGAACTCTCGACAGGATTTCTTCACGACGCGAATCGAAAGGATTCCGCGACAATCTGGCAGATCTTTCAGTTGAACATCTTGTCAGGGACATTACCGGCGGCGCCATGAGGACCGTTCTGTGCGAAGTCGATGCAACGTCTGCCGGCCTGGCGACAGTTGTCAGAAACACACTGGAAACTGCCGGAATATCGACGTGGGCAGTGTTCGGCCCGGTTACAGCGTCATGTTTCATGACTGTGTCGCGCCCCGGACAAATCAAGGAAGGCTCAATTGGCCGCGCGATGGCCGAATCGTCAGTATCAGTTTCCGAGTACGGGGAACTGGTGCTTAACGGATACAACTCGATGCAGTGGCCGGTAAATCTGCTTTCCCTGGCGACCAAAGATTTTGATTCCGACAACGTGCTTACCGGATGGAACGGAACGGTTGACGACGAAGGCTTTGTTTTTATTGATAGTCCGCGCCTGCGAGGCCCGCAGATGCATAACCAGGGCGAACCGACAGAAAAAGTAACCAGTAACGACAGCGTTGAATCTACTGAATTTGCCGGACCGCAAAAACCGCCGAACGCATAATCAGATGGTCAATTAAACGTCAGGGCGATCAAGGCGCCGAACAATAGTCGCCGGAAGTCCCGACCTTGCAGTACATCGTTCCGGGGCAGTCAGGAGTCGCCTGGCAGCGCTTCATACATAACTTTGCAGAGTCAACGTCTTCACAGATGGTCGGGAATGGACACTTGCTGCCATCGATGCAGGCCATTGTGCAGGTCCCGTCATCAGTCGCAGTCTTACCGATGCACTGTCCCGAGTAGCAGTCGGTGTCCCGGCGGCAGGACATGCCCGGATCCCCTTCATCGATTCTGACACAGGATCTGACATTGGGCTGGAACAGCGTATCGCCCCACATGCAACGAAGCCCGGCCTCTTCCCAGCAATCACTTTCGCTGAAAGGATCTTCAGGATTTGTCGGTGTACATCCTGGAACACACATTCCGGTCAGAACGTCGTTGATAAGGGTTTCAACGCAGACCGACTGCTCGGTGCAACTGTTGACAGTCCTGGAACATGAGCCGCTGCAGAAACCGTATGTGTCTGCCGAGCTCTGCCTGCAGATAGCCTTGGTAATTGAACAGTCGGAATCCAGCAGACATCGCCGATTCGTTACATCAAAATCACTGCACGTGCCGGTGTAAGAAACGTTACATTTTCCTGACTTACATTCAGTTTCATTCAGACACTGTTCACCAACTGACTTCCCGACGGTCCCGGAACCACAAACCTTCGTTTTGTCCAGCGTGATGAAATTCTTCATTTCGACGCACGCCCGGGAAAGCTGAACCTGTCCGACGCAATCGACATCAGCGACAGTACATTCGCGCGATTCGGCGCAATCTTCCGAAGTTGCACAGCTTTCAAGGCAGACGCCCCTGCCCTGCAACCTGACGCACTCGGTCCCGGCGGGACATCCGTTCGCTTCGTCGCAATTAAGCACGGCGCAATACCCGCCATCAAAATTTGGCAGGCAGCCCATTCCGTCAGCACACGCTTCATGAGCTGCACATGGACCGCCAACGTGCATCGGATCGACCTTTTCCATAAAACAGATTGATTTATAGACACCGTTCGGGTCCGCGATCCTTTTGCAGGCGTAACCGTTGCCAAGTGCGTCTTTTATCTCACGACAATCTGAATCATCAACGCAGGACAATGTACATACGGCACCGGTGCTGCCGGCCGCCAGGTTCATACAGACCGTATTATCCGGGCAGACAAGGTCTTCGTCACAACCCGGCATGGCACAGAAACCCTTAGGCCATGACAGACATTTACCATCAGGCCAGCCATCGCTGCGACAGGCCGCCGGGGTATTACACGCCTTCCCGACATAACCGGCCGGATACTGACTGACGTCGCCGACATCCTCGATCAACGTGGCGTCACCGGCGTCAACAACGACATCGCCGTTCGTATCGCCGGTCACATCAACGCGGACATCATCAGGAACGTCGCCTTCGGACGAATCCCGGGGATCTTCGGTGTCAACAGTAATAATAATGTCGTTGTTAATGCCGGTATCAGGATCGACGCGCTTGCAGAAGTCGCCTACCCTGACGGTACCTTCCGGACACTTCAAAGACCCGCATCCGGCGGACTGAATGGCAGACATGGCTGACAAACAAAAAATAAAATAAACGGAAAATCGCGGATTTCTTTTCGTCATCTGGACATCACCACAACACCAGTTTCCCCAATATCATAGTCATAATTAATGTCCAATGCGACCTTAAACAGCCATCAACGTGCAGACGCGTAACATCTTGGAAAACCTGCATGAAAAACCTTGTTTGTTCAGGCTGCCATAAACTTGGTACGTTCACATGGCTCTGATAGAATCCGTTCGCTGGCGGAACAGGCATTTTGAATGGTTTTTTCCTGCAAGAACTGTGGAAAACGTTACCGGATCGAGCCTTCTTTGTACGAGATACATCCGGTCAGATTCATCTGCCGGAAATGCGCTCAGGAACACATAATTCACAAGTCGGACAACGCGCATGAAGTCGTCGTCGCAGTCGGCGGCAAAGGCAGCGCGGTCAAAAGCACGACGCGTGAATTTTCAACGATTCAGTTAAAGAGTGAGGTCGTTTCCCACGCAACGATTAACCCCGGAGCTTCCGACAGCTGGTACATCACGATTATGGGCCAGCGCCAGGGGCCGTTGACGCGCAACGCAATTCTGGAACTGCTGACTTCAAAGAAAATCACAAACAGGACGTTTGTCTGGCGGGCTCCGATGGGCTCGTGGGTCAGACTGCGGGACCTTGCCGAGCTTGCCGATCTGGTGGCCGAAGCTGAACAGATTGACAGAGACGAAAACGAAAAAACTGTAATGGCCCGTCTGCCGGACTTCACCAGGGACCGCAGTCCCAGCGTAAGCCGTCCGGCGAACCCGTTTGATAACCCCGATGAATTCAACAGCAATGCGTCAGGGACGTCACCGACATCATCGACCGGTTTTAACCCGCCAGCTCCCCCTGCCGGCGATGCTGGCAGTGCCCACAGAAAGACCTGGGTAAAACAGCTTGCAGATCAGAAGTCAGAACCGGCCCCTGTAACAGCCGAAAAGCGAGACCTTGCGGACGAACTGTTTAAAGGTCTTGATTCCCCGCGAATTGATATCCGCAGGGCGTCCGAGATTCAGGACGAAGAACCGCTGATAGTGCCGATGGCCCAGCGCCGTCAAGGGCGGCATACGACACCGGCCCACGACCCTGAAAAGACTCAGGTAACCTGGGCATATCACGATGACGAATCAATTATCCCGCCGACACCGCATCCGACCGAATCGGCGCTGCAGCTTCATGAACTGGGGCACCTTGCCAACAAAATGGACAGCGCACATCGCAGAAAGTTGCTGACGATGTGGATAGTCGGTGGAATTCTGGCGCTGGTCGCGACAGGCAGCGTGATTGCTGCTGTCATGTATTTTTCACCCGCAGAACCAGTGTCAAATGTGAAATCCCAAACGGTGAAGCCTGGAAACAGCACTGCAAACACAAAGCCTGCCGAAAAAAAGGTGCGTGCCCTGCCCGATACGGCCATCCTGAAGACCCTGAATGAAAATGACGAAGTTCAGAACACAGAAGGCACTGATATTATCAGAGTACCGGGCCGTGTTGATGGGGCACCACAGCATAATCACCCGGCACCGGTAAACGCACTTGCCGCAGATGGTACGCTGCCCGCGAAAGCACCGGGCGCTGCCACAGACCTGCTTGTACAACCAAAAGTCAGGACGTCAACGCAGGAACTGGCCAGGGTGAATTCAGATGTCAAAGTTGAGTACGCCAAGTACGGCAAGCTTCTGGAAAGCGGCACCGGACATGTAGACAAGGAAGTCAAGGTCGAGCCCAAGACTGTCACCGGTATGGGCAACCAGCAGATGGACACCAAAAAAATCAACGATTTCTTCCTTGGAAAGATGGGCCAGTTCAGGGGTTGCCGGGCATCGATGTCGCGCCAGGTTGATTCAACGATTGATATTAACCTGTCGTTTATACTGATGAAATCCGGCCAGATCAGTAACCTGGTCATTGTCCCGGTGGGCGTGCATGACCCGAAACTGGTTCAGTGCATGAAGTCTATTGTGGCCGGCTGGATTTTCCCGCAACAAGGCATGGACACCGAATTCCGCACTAAATTCGGAATCTAAATCATCCATAAGCCCAATATACACTTGTTACAGAAGGCACTTATTCTGTAAAATCCCGTGGCGGCGCTTTATTCGAACCTGAGGTTACAGATGAGAAAATTTATCGGGATCGCGATTGCTCTTTGTTACGTAATTGCGATGGTATCTGCCTGCGACAATGCGACTCAGGGAAAATACCCACGTATCGAAACCGACCCGTCGGGTACCGATGTCCAGATGACGTCGACTTATACTATCAAAATCATGAATACGGGCGATGCCCCTCTTACCATAAGCTCGGCACCGACTATTACGCCTTCGATGTGCCCTGACGGGACTACCAGTGCGTTTTCGATGGTTGTCGATACCGACCAGAGCTTCCCATACACGATCGCCCCGGCCGGCGCTGCCGTTGAAGGTGATAACACTTTCCTGGTGGTAACAGTCACGTTCCTGGATCCGACCGACCTCTGCGGCAAGACTGCCACAGTTACAATAGTCAGTAACGACCTGGACCGCCCGAATCTTGCAATCAATATCACACGTTCCGAAATTGAACCGTCAATTGAAGCGACCCCGAACCCGCTGGATATGGGCTTTGTCCCGGTCGGTCCGAATGCAGCCGAAGAAATGCTTCTGATTACGAACTCCGGCCTTGCAGACCTTGAAATCTACAAAATCGAAGCCATTGGATTCGCAAGTGGATTTGCCTTCAAATGGGACTGCAATAGAAAGTTCGACACTGAAAACCCGGAACCGTGGGCCACAGACAAGGGCGCGCGAATTCCAGTTATGTACAGCACCGAGTCAAGTGAACGGACCGTTATTGACGACACCGTCTGCGCAGATCCTATTGTGGTTCTGCCAGGATCCGAACTTCAGATGCCAATTTTCTACACGGCTATTTCCGAAATCCCGGCCCGGGTAATATTCCGTTTCACGACTAACGACCCCGACTTTGACGCGACCCAGGGTGAAGCCTACGAAGCCACAGTTCAGGCCAATTTCGGCGGGCCGTGCATCACCGTCAACCCGGAACTGATTGATTTTGGCTCGGTCGTGTATGCAACCGGCGTCAAAGGCGTAACGGTCAATATCTGCAGTTGCGGCGACGAAAATCTGGAAGTTTCAAAGATTTATTTCGGCGAAGACTCCAGCCCGGACTTCAGCCTGGACGTATCAACTCTGGCCACCTTCGACGAAACCCACCCGCTTTCAATTGAACCGGGCCAGTGCCTGCCGTTCGTCGTCAAGTTCATTCCCGGCAGTGTTGACAAGGACCTCGATGGCAAATTGATTCCGGACGAAGGAACGCTTCTTGTGGCAAACAATTCCCCCCGGGAAGTTTCAGAAACGCCGATCAAAGGCCTTGGCGTCGAAGCCGAATGCGCCGTCTGCCAGTTCGAAATGCTGGCCGGTGGTGTGCAGCTTTCAGACAACGGCGAAATCACGCCGATGGACGAAAACGATAATGAATACATAACGTTCACAAACCACAGCTATGACCCCACAGTCGGTGGCGGCATATCTTCCCAGTTGTGGACTGTTGAACAGCCGAATGATTCTGTCGGTCTGTTTATTCCGGCTGCAACCTATGAAAACCCGAAGTTCTCGCCACATGTAGTCGGTGACTACAACTTCTGTCTGGAAGTTTTCAATAACGACGGTTGCTCGGACAAATGCTGCAAGGCAGTCAAGGTCATACCGCCACAGGGTTGTCACATCGAACTGACATGGAACACCCCGGCTGACACCGATCAGACCGACGAATGTTTCCTGGAACGCGACTGTGGCGCGGACATGGACCTTCACATGGTCCATCCCCTGGCGACCGGCAAGACGAAGGATCCTGAAACAGGTGCCCCTTTCGGGTTCTTTGATATGCAGTACGACTGCTACTGGATGATTCCGCATCCGACCTGGGATACCGAGAACGCCGGCGATCCGCTGCGTCAGCCTAACCTGGATCGTGATGACACCGACGGTGCCGGACCTGAAAACTGGACGTACACAATTCCGGATCCACTTTATTCCACAACGGCTCCGGCATGTTACCGCGTTGGCGTTCATTATTATGACGACCACACATTCGGCAAGTCATACCCGACAGTCAAGGTTTTCATCAACAGCAGCACGCCTGTTTATGAAAAGACACTTACCGGCGGCATGGGCATGCTGGACATGTGGGATGTCGGACGGGTCTGCTGTTCCAATCAGGACACCCCGTTTGTTGAACGGGTCAAGAACGATGGAACACCGCTCGTCGTTCACAACTATGCGGACGAAAGCCTCCAGTGACAGTGCCTGGACGACTTAGCCGCGCTGACACAGGTCAAATCGTGAAACGTTACTCCCTGCCATTGTTTCTGTGCATTATTGCCGCGACTGCCGGTTGTTCCAAAACAACTTACGCCGAGCTTCCAGCCGTCATCGTTGACTACGGGATGGGTGACAAAGTTGAACCGGATGTCGCCGGCATTGACACTCAGGCAGTTGACCATGGAAACCAGCGTGACAGCGGCGCCGACGTGGGCGGCACAGACAACATCGAAGTACCCGACATCGTCGAGGACACCGGCCCGTGCACGCTGGTCTGCCCTGCCTGGATGCGATGTGGCCCCAACCCGTGCGGCGACGGCGAGTGCGGCAAATGCAAGTCACCGGAACCTGTCTGTAACCTGCTGACATCAAGGTGCGTCGCACAGACATGCGAACCCGACTGCGACGGCAGGGAATGCGGCAGCGACGGCTGTGACGGCACCTGCGGCAACCCTGGTGGAAAATGCGAAACCGGCAAGTTCTGTAACTATGACACTGGAATTTGCGGCACCAGTTGCACTAAAAACTGTGCAGGCAAGCTTTGCGGCGATGACGGGTGCGGCGGCACGTGTGCGCCCGGATGCAAAGGCGGCGTTGAGTGTAAAGACGGAATCTGCGTCAATGAAGGCATGTGCAGTCCATCAAGCACCGCACTGCAATGTGCAGTCGATCTGAACAGCGCATCCGGTGACACTTCGTGGAGCATCGGCACCACAACATCAGCCCTTTTCAACTACCCCGAAGCATGCGGGACTGCATACAACCCTGCCCCGGAAAAGGCTTACCGACTTGTAGTCGGCCCCGGAATGTCAGGAAATATCACAATCAGCCTTTCCCAGACCCTGCCGCTGTTTCAGAACTTTCTTTACCTTTACATGATCGAAGAAACTGGCAGCGGCTGCGTCGCCTCATCCTGCGTCGCCTGGGGTGACGACGGCTTAACCTACAACGTCCCGGCTTCCGCAAGCGGCCATACTTACTATCTGATTGTTGATTCTGATCAAATGAACAACGGCGTTTTCACATTGACGATTGAAAGCTGCGAGTGGAATGGCTTCCCGACCGACGTATCAAGCGATCCGTAGTCACTGTAAACCCTGAAGACCCAATTCAGTAATAATCCTTGCGGCAACCGTTTCAGGGGTAAAACCATACTTAACGGCCAGAACTTCAGCCGGGGCTGATTGGCCGAAGTGGTCGATACCAATAGCAAATCCACGACCGGCCAGCAGCGGCGCCCACGTATCCGTTGCTCCGGCCTCGACACCGACCAGCGGAACGCCTTCGCCAAGGACTTCGCGCCGATATTCAGGCGACTGACGCTTGAACAGATCCATCGACGGCATTGAAACGAGCCTGACTTTACGGCCGGTCGCTTCGATGGCTGCAATCGCCTCGAAACAGATTTGAAGTTCGGAACCGCTTGCAGCAATTACAAGATCCGGCTTGCCGCCCGGCGCTTCGCGGAAGATATAGCCACCCTTTTTGACGCAGTCAGGGCCGATGTCGCCAGGTCTGGCAAACTTCGGAATGTTCTGTCTGGTCGTCGCAATAGCGACCGGTCCACGCCTGCGGTCAAGGATAAATGACCAGCAACCGGCCATTTCGACCGGATCGGCCGGGCGCAGGACAGTGAAATCGGGGATGGCACGCAACATGGAAAGCTGCTCGATCGGCTGGTGTGTCGGGCCGTCTTCGCCAACTCTGAAGCTGTCGTGCGAAAACACGAACGTTGACGGAATCCGCATCAGCGAAGCCATTCTTGCGGCAGGCTTCAGATAGTCAGAAAAGATCAGGAAAGTCGCGCAGAATGGCCTGAAAGCACCGTGCAGCACAATGCCGTTCGTGATGGCGGCCATCGCGTGCTCACGGATACCGAAATGAAGGTTTGCGCCTTCAAAACTGGCCCTGCCGACGTTCCCGCCATTCTTTATTACTGTGTTGTTGGAAGGCCCCAGGTCGGCCGAACCGCCAATCAAATTGGGTACAGATTTGAACGCTTCCTGCAGTGCACTGCCGAACATCACTCGCGAGGCCTTACCTTCCGCCGTCATCGCAGCGGCAAGAATCCTGTCAATCGTGGCGGCATCGATCGGGGCATCGTCATAGCACGCATCCCACAAAGACGCCTTTTCAGGGTTGGCCGTGCGCCACTGCTGGAAACAATTTTCCCAGTCGTTTGAAAGTCTTGTACCGTCGGCACCGACGCTGTGGAAAAACGCTTTTACGTCTTCTGGAATCAGGAACTTCGGCTCCTGCGGCCAGCCCATCGCGGCCTTCGTCGCCTGAACTTCAGTCTGACCGAGCGGCGCACCGTGGGTCTCGTTCGAGCCTTCCATCGTGGCGGCACCGCGACCTATAACGGTTTCGCAGATAATCATGCTGGGCTTGTCGATCACGGCCACGGCAGCGCTGATCGCGTTGCTGATGGCTGCATGGTCATGCCCGCAGACCTTCTGAACGTGCCAGCCCGATGCGATGAAGCGACCGCTGATATCTTCGGTAAACGCCAGATCGGTTGAACCTTCAATAGTTATGCGGTTTGAATCGTACAGGCAGATCAAGTTACCAAGGCCGAGGTGCCCGGCAATCGAGGCGGCCTCGAAGCTGATGCCTTCCATCAGATCGCCGTCACTGCACATTACAAACGTTCTTGAACCGACAGGACAATCGTCGGCCGTGTTGACCCGCGCAGCAAGCATCTTTGTGGCCAGCGCCATCCCGACGCCGTTGGCAAATCCCTGGCCAAGCGGGCCGGTCGTGACTTCAACCCCGGGCAGCAATTCATATTCGGGGTGCCCTGCCGCCCTGCTGCCCAACTGACGGAAGTTCCTGATTTCATCAAGGGAAAGCCCGTATCCGGTAAGGTGCATCATTGAATATTGAAGCATCGACGCGTGACCGAAAGAAAGAATGAACCGGTCGCGGTCCTTCCATGTCGGGTTGGTCGGGTCAAAGCGCAGAAAGCCGCTCCACAGCACAAAGGCGATGTCCGCAGCACCCATGCAGGCACCGGGATGGCCGGAACGGGCCGCTTCAACGGCGTCAACCGCAAGCATTTTGACCGTGTTGACGCATTTTGTTCTGAATTCAGGGTCCATGGACACAGGGTCAACCGTCTTACCGGGAAGCATTCTAAGACCTCACATCGCCCGCCATCACAAGGCGATTATCAATAAGCCGGGTGGTGCCGAACTTGACGGCAGTCACCAGCAGCATTTCACCAACGATACGGTCGGCATCATCAAGAGTGACCGGACTGCAGATTCTGAAATATTCGACTTCACCGCCACCGGCTGTCATCGCCGCCACAGCCATGTCAATCAGGGCCTTGACGTCGGTTGCGCCGGATTCAATCTGGCCCGCCACCGCTTCAAGCGTCCTGACAATAACCAGGGCATCTGTACGCTGACGCGGCGTCAAGTAAGCGTTTCTGGAAGACATTGCCAGGCCGTCAGGCTCGCGGACGGTCGGATAACGGACAATCTTCACATCAAGATTCAGGTCGGCCACCATCTGCTCGATCACGCGAACCTGTTGAAAATCTTTAAGGCCGAACACGGCAAAATCGGGGTCACAGATGTTAAACAGCTTCAAAACGACAAGGGCGACGCCGGCAAAATGGTTCTGGCGCGTCAGCCCGCACAGGTGGCGCGGCAGCTTCGTAAGTTCAACGGCCGTCTGAAAACCTTCGGGATACATCAACGCCGGGGTCGGAAAGAAAACGGCATCAACGCCAACCGAAGCCAGACTGGCAAGATCGCCATCCAGATCGCGCGGATACCTGCTGAAATCTTCGTTGGGGCCGAACTGGGCTGGATTTACAAAAATACTGACGACGACACGGTCGGAATCAAGGCGGGCACGTCGAACCAGATCAAGATGGCCCTGATGAAGAGCACCCATCGTCGGAACAAGCGAAACGGTCAGCCCCTGATGCCGCCAGTCGCGGACCAGGTTCTTCATGGCTGCCACCGTTTCGGCAACGGCTATGTCTTCTACAACCATCAATCCCCACCGTTTCCAGCGGACTGGCCCGTGGAATAAAGTGCGCCGCCTGTGAACGAGTGTTGCGGTCCGGGATAGTCCCCTTTTCTGACTTCATCCCCGAACGCGGCCACGGCGCTGACGACCCTGTCAGCGAAGTTGTCATATTTCTTCAGAAATTTCGGATTGAAATCCGGGTCCATGCCCAGAAGATCATAAAGCACCAGCACCTGCCCGTCGCAGTTGGCCGAAGCCCCGATACCGATTGTTGGAATATTGACTGCTGCCGTAATTTCTGCGGCCAGATCTGCCGGAATCCCTTCAAGAACAAGCGAGTACGCACCGGCTTCAGCGACAGCAATGGCGTCCGCCATTATCGTGGCTGCGGCACCGACATCGCGTCCCTGTACCTTGTAACCGCCGAATTCGTTGACTGACTGCGGGGTCAGACCGACGTGACCCATGACGGGAATCCCGGCACCAACAATTCTGGATATGGCATCGGCCGACCGCACGCCGCCTTCAAGCTTCACAGCATTGGCGCGACCTTCAGAAATCAACCGGCCGGCGTTCCGAAGCGCCTCTTCCGATGAAATCTGGAAAGTCATGAACGGCATGTCGGCAATAATGTGCATATCAGGACCGGCGCCACGCCGAACACAACGCGTGTGATAAATGACGTCATCAAGGGTAACTTCAAGGGTGCTGTCGCGACCCTGAATCACGTTACCAAGCGAATCGCCAACAAGAATCGCGTCAACACTTCCGGCACACACCAGCCTTGCAAAGGAAGCATCATAGCAGGTCATCACGACCAACTTTTCTTTTCCTTTCAGGGCCTTGAAAGACAACGCCGTCAACTTACGCATGGCCGATACCGCCAGTAATCGGGCCGGGAAATCCCGACCGGCTTAGTCATCCGGAAAGTCTCGAAAGGGTAACGCAGGCGTCCTTTCGGGGCAATAGCGTCAAGGAAGATTTGGACAGGATTTGCGGTCCGGGAATAATTATTCAGCAGGTGCGTTGGTTGTATCGTGGTTGACTTGCGTGTTCGATTATCAGAATATTGCGGCGCTACGATGCCCGAAGCTGTTAATGATGTTTCAGGCTCCTGATGACAAAACTGGAGGTACCCGGATGAATTTCCGCAGACTGTGCACTATTGGCGTTCTTGCTGGCGTTATGATTCTGTCGTTCCCCGCTCTTGCCCAGCAGAAGTTTGGGTTCGTGAATATTCAGCGCGCCGTTGCCGAGTCCAAAGAAGGCAAAGCCGTTCTGAAAAAGCTTCAGGACCAGACTACGCGCAAGCAGAAGGAACTGAATACGAAGCAGGACGAACTGAAAAAGCTTGAAGACAACATGAAGACCCAGGGCACAATGTGGAATGACGACATGAAGCGCACCAAGCTTCAGGAATACCAGAAGAAGGGCCTTGAGCTTCAGGAATTCTACGCTGCCAACCAGAAAGAACTGGCTGAACGCGAGCAGGAACTGACGACGCCGCTTCTGACCCGTTTTGAAAAGATTATTCTGAAGATCGGCAAGGACGAAAGCTACACGGCGATTCTTCATTCAACCGCCGGTCTGTTCGTTTCCGACAAAGTTGACCTGACCGACCGCGTTATCCAGCTTTTTGATGCAGGCTCCGGCAAGTAGTTTCAACTTCAGCACTTCAGGAGAATTACATTGCGCCGCGCTTACTCGGGTCTGCGGCGGTGGTTTCCGGTGCCCACACAGGCTGTCGGAACCATCATTGCCATATGCGTTGCGGTGCATGTCCTTGTCCTGATTCTTGTTTACCGCTTCCCTTACGCCGCCCAGCTTGTTCTGCAGAACGGCGCACTGATTCCTGCCACCGTTATTCTGAAGCCCTGGACAATCCTGACGATGGCGTTTCTGCATGATATCAACAGCATCATGCACATCGTCTTCAACATGATTGCGCTGGCCAGCATCGGACCATGGCTTGAAAAGGTAATTGGAACACGCCGTTTTTACTGGCTTTATCTGATTTCAACAGTGTGCGGATCTGTGCTGTTCTGCCTGTGGCAGTGGGTGGTCGGCGACCCGACGACCCCGGCGATTGGCGCGTCCGGCGCCATCATGGGCATTGTGGTCGGATTCGGGTTCGTGTTTCCCGAGGTCGAGCTGCGCGTGATGATGGTCGCGCCCCTGAAGGCAAAAAACATCGTCTGGGCAGCTATAGCGGTCGATGCCGTGATGTACGTTCTGGACGTGCCGATCGCGTTCGCCGTTCATGGCGGCGGTATGATTGGCGCATGGCTGTTCTTCCGCAGACCGTGGAATCGCAAGTATCGCGAATGGATAGTATTGCGGATCAGCAATAAGATTAAATGGTTGAAGGCGCGTCGCAGACTACGGAGAATCAACAGCCAATGGCAGGGATCAGACAAAAAGTCCTGGGATGCCTGATAATTGTTGCAGCAGCAACCGCCGCGTACCTGCCGGTGTTCTTCAACGAATTCGCGTGGGATGACGAGTATCTTGTCCTGAAAAATCCGCCGATCACGAAGCTTTCAAGCATACCGGGGTTCTTTGTGCAGTCGTGGGCCGGGGACGTTGACTATGAGCTTGGCAAGGCTCAGAACAAGCCGTACTTCAGGCCGATGGCGCTGACTTCGATGACGCTTGACTGGGCCATCGGTGGCGCAGACAAACTGGTTTTTCACACCACAAATCTTGCAATTCATCTGGTGGCGGCGTGCCTGTTGTTTCTGTGGCTGCTGCGCGTTTTCGCGGGCACTGCGGGTGCGGGGCCTGGCGGCGCGGCAGGCGGACTGACGCAGCGACGGGTGCTGATTGGAGCATTTGTCGGGGCTCTGCTTTGGGCGGTTCACCCCGTTTCGACCGAGGCAGTTAATCTGGTTTCGTACCGGACAACGCTGCTGTCGGGGCTGTTTACGTTTGCGACGCTGCTGTTGCTGACGCCGGGACGCAGGACGGACGTGGGTCAGGCCGGGGGCGCGACCGGAGCCGGGCCACTGGTTGCAGAGCATTCAGGATTTCTGGCGATTGTCGGTGCCATGATCTGTTTCGCTGCCGGACTTCTTTCCAAAGAAATTACGCTGGTTATTCCGGGACTTCTATTTGTAATGGACCTGCTGGGCGGACGGCTGGCCTGGAAATCGCCAAAAAGCTCGCTGCACCGCATCATGTCGGTATATCTGCCGCTTGGCGTTGTCGGGATTGTCTGGCTGGTACTGCGCTCGCAGTTTACCGGCGAAGGCGTTTACACGTACTTTGAAGGACTTACGGTCGGGCAGTCGGTACTGATGTTCGGCAGGATCTTCTATCTGTACATTCGTCTTGCGATTGCCCCATGGCCGCTGTGTCCGTTCTATGACTGGGGAATCCTCGGGGTTCCGCGTTCAATCCTTGAACCCGACATCGCCGCAGGCTTCCTGCTGCTTGCCCTGATTGTGGCAGCGATGTTCGGCACCATGAAGAAGTACCCGCTGATGTCAGGCGGTCTGGCATTTTTTCTGGTCGCTCTGCTTCCCGTGTCGCACATCATCCCGTTCTTTGACGCCGCCGGTGACCGGTTTATGTACGTTCCCGTTGTCGGCCTGATTATGGCGGCAGTCGGCGCAGCTTTTGCCATACCTGCTGACCACAGACTGGCTAAGCCCGGCATGATTCTGGTGGCGATCATGGTTCTGGCTTTCGCCGGGTTGACCGCGATCCGCTCCAACCAGTGGAAATCAAGCGAGTCGATGCTGACCGTGACTGTGCGGGACTTCCCGACGTCGATTTCGGCGAATCTCGGGCTTGGAAGGCTGTACCTGGAAAAAAAGACGCCGCACAAGGCGATTGAACCTTTTAAAACCGTTATTGAAATGTCGCCGTCACTGGCCATCGGGCACGCTTTGCTGGCCGTCGCTCAGGCCAGATCCGGCGACATAACATCGGCCAAAACTACCCTGCGAATGGCCCCTTTACCTGACGACAATACCCACACACCAGTCGAGCTGGCCAGAATGGAGCTGCTGAAATACAGGGAAATCGACCTCGCCCGCCGCGTCGGCCTGCTGCACCCCTAATCATAGTTTGAGTGAATACCCGGGCCGCTGGGCGCTCCGGTGAGTCGTCCCGGGACGCGCGTCGGCCACGGGGCTCTGCCCCATGTCCGCGCTACTACCTCGGCGGGCGACGGTCATTAGTGCCCCGCAAGGTGTCGCCCGCCTCCGGAGTGTCCCGGGTACGAACTCCCCCTCGCGCCTGGTCGCGGCCCTGCCTTCTATATTGAGGACCTGAAGATGGCCAGCGCGGCGGGCTTCGGCGCGTTCCTGAACACACGGCGGGATGGCCCGGCGGACTGTGAAAATTCGTCTGTTCCACCATCCGCGCACAACCTGCTAGAATTACCAGCCGGGGGATTCGACCGGGGCCGGGTTTAAGGGGACAGGGGAAACACCAATGAAGATTCTGGGTATTAACTTCAGTAACGACTCGGCCGCATCAATGCTGGTCGATGACCGCATAACGATGGCCGTTCAGGAAGAGCGCTTCCGCCGCGAAAAGCACTTTTCGGGCTTTCCGGAACAGGCAATTTCCGCATGTCTGGCGTCGGGCAAAACGAAACTGGCCGACGTCGATTCTGTCGCTTTCTTCTGGAACCCGGCGATTCACGCCCAGACCCCGAACTGGCGCATGTCGTCAACACCCCGACATCACATGGAATTTCTTTACGACGTACCGAATTTCCTGCTTCCGAAGGTCGGCCGCGTGCCCGACGTCATGGAGCAGGTTTTCCACCTGGATACCGGAAAGAAATTCAAGGTTTACTACGTTACACACCATCTGGCGCACGCCGCCGGGGCCCTGTTTACGTCACCGCACCTTGAAGCAGCCATCCTGACCGTTGACGGCTACGGCGAACGCGACGCGA
Organism: uncultured Anaeromyxobacteraceae bacterium; assembly: GCA_964522105.1. Lineage (GTDB taxonomy): Bacteria > Myxococcota_A > UBA9042 > DTJE01 > DTJE01 > JAGOFO01. The sequence continues at coordinate 34,182 of CAZFVA010000009.1, read as the reverse complement.
CGACAATCTGGACCGGCCGCAAGGTCGGCGGCACAACCGAAATCAAGCGCGTCTGGTCGCGCGAATTCCCGCACTCGCTTGGCGCGATGTACGCCGCCGTCACCCAGTTTCTTGGCTTCAAGGCCAACTCGGGCGAAGGCAAGGTCATGGGCCTGGCTTCCTACGGAACCCCAAGATATCTTGATGAATTCAGAAAGATTTGTCGCCTGACCGACGACGGCTACGAGCTGGACCTGACGTGGTTCAGCTTCTTTGCGGAAAGACCGACCAGATACAGTGAAAAGTTCGTAACCTTGTTCGGCGAACCTCGCAAGGCAGAGTCGGCCATCACGACCCGCGACGAAGACATCGCTGCCAGCCTGCAGGCCATGCTGGAAGAAGCAATCATCCACCTGGCGCGCCTTGCAAAGGCAAAAACCGGGATGAAAGTCCTGTGCATGTCGGGCGGCGTAACGCTGAACTGTTCTGCAAACGGCCGCCTGCTGCGCGAAGACATCTTTGAAGACTACTTTTTCCAGCCTGCGTCCGGCGATGCCGGGACCAGCCTTGGTGCCGCGCTGTACGTAAACCACTGCATCGAGGGCCGTCCGCGCGACCGCGCCGAGATGCTGCTTGAATACCTCGGACCGCAGTCAAACATGGACGAAGTCCTTGATACGCTTGAAAAAGGCAGTATTGAGTACCTGACTCCGGCCGACGCCTGGGAAACGGCAGGTCAGCTTCTGGCAAAAGGCTACATCGGCAGTGTGTTCCAGGGCCGCGCCGAATTCGGACCGCGCGCGCTTGGCAACCGCAGCACACTTTCGGACCCGCGCCCGGCTGCCATGAAAGACCGCCTGAACGCCACAGTGAAGTTCCGCGAGGGCTTCCGGCCGTTCGCCCCGTCAATTCACGCGCACCGCGCCAATGAATACTTTGAAGGCTGCACCTTTTCGCCGTTCATGCTGCGCGTTTACCCGACGAGACCTGAAAAACTTGATGAAGCCCGGGCAGTTACACACGTTGACGGCGGCGCACGCGTCCAGACTGTGACGCAGGAACAGAACCCGAACTACTTCCGCCTGATATCAAGTTTTGAAAAGCAGACCGGCACGCCGATGGTCCTGAACACATCGTTCAATATCCGTGGCGAACCTATCGTCAACTCGCCGTCCGACGCGGTGAAGTGCTTCCTGACGACCGGCCAGGACTTCCTTGTTCTTGAAGACGTGCTGCTGGTGAAGAACCGCTCGATTCTGTAGGCCCGGACTGCCCGTGATTTCAGGAGGCCCGGTGTTTAAGCAGATCATCAACTTCTATAAAACCGGCCCCGACAAGCCCCTGCTGAAAGACCCCGACCTGATTCGCAAGATTTACACGCGCATGCGCTGGCAAGTTTTCTTAAGTCTTACAATCGGTTACGGCCTGTTTTACACGTGTCGGCTAAGCCTGTCAGTCGCCAAAAAACCGATGCTGGACGCAGGCGTTTTTGACGCAAAACAGATGGGCATAATCGGGGCCGTGCTACTGATCGTGACCGGCCTTGGCCGCTTCACAAACGGATTTCTGTCGGACCGCAGCAACATCCGCAGGTTCATGTCGACCGGGCTGCTGGTGTCGGCGCTGGCCAACATCGCGCTTGGTTTTACTGAAGCTTTCTGGCTGTTTCTGGCCATCTGGGCCATCAACGGGTGGTTCCAGTCGATGGGCTCGGCCCCCAGCACCGTGTCGCTGTGCCAGTGGTTTTCCAACAAGGAACGCGGCACCTACTACGGCATCTGGTGCGGGTCCGACCATATCGGCGAGGCCATCAGCTTTCTGGGCACGGCGACGCTTGTCAGCTATACAAGCTGGCGCTGGGGTTTCTGGGGCCCCGGCATCGTGTGCGTGATCGCGGGCATCCTGTTGTTCCGCCTGCTTGCCGACCGTCCACAGACTTACGGACTGCCGCATGTGGCCGAATTCAGAGAGGATTTTTCGGCAGGCCCGCCAATAGTCGGGGAGTCAGTCGGACAGCTTCAACTGGAAGTCATCAAAACGCCTGCCGTCTGGATATTGGGCATGGCCGCCGCCATGATGTACGTGGCCCGCTACGCCATCATGAGTTGGGGCGTCATGTTCCTGCAGGTTGAAAAGGATTATTCGCTGGTGCAGGCGGGGGCCATCCTGACCGTGTTCCCGATCCTTGGCTACGTCGGGGCTTCAAGCTGCGGCCTGTTTTCAGACAAGGTCTTCAACGGGAACCGCAACTGGCCCACAGTCATTTACGGATTGCTGGCGGTCGGGTCGCTTGTGGGACTTCGTTACATCCCGGCCGGTTACTACCTGCTGGACGCTGCCACGATGGGGGTCTTCGGGTTCGCAATCGGCGCGCTGATCGTCTTCCTGGGCGGACTTTCCGCCATTGACCTGTGCCCGAAGCGCGCGGCCGGAGCCGTCAAAGGCATCATCGGGCTGTTCGCCTACGCCGGGGCCGCTGTCCAGGACGTCGTCAGCGGCGCAATCCTTGAATCCCACAAGACAATGGTGGACGGAAAAGCCGTCTACAACTTCGACGAAATCTTCATCTACTGGATCGCCGCCGCCGCACTGTCCGTCGTCTTCGCCGCCCTGGTCTGGAACGCGAAGAAGAAGGAATAGCGTTCAAACCTGACCGCGACGCCCCAGCAACCTGTCGATTGCCATCTTGTCGAAGCCAACGACCATTTTTCCGTTGATGTCCAACTGAGGAGTCTGCATCTGACCGGATCTTTTGATCATTCGCCTCGCCTCGGCGTCATTTCTTGAAACATTAATTTCCTTGAACTGAACATTGATGCTTTTTAAGTAGTCCTTGGCCCTGATGCACCAGCCGCAATTATCTGATGTAAACACAGTAACTTGTGGACCAGCCTTGTCCGTTCCCTGCCCTTTTCCCTGTTTGGATGAATATCCTTTTGAATCGGCAATCTGCTTTTCGTAATGGGAAAACGTCTGGTGCCCGTAAGAAAGATTCACCTTTTCCCCGTTTCTGAAAATCAACACGGCTGGAACATTGGTGATGCCGAAGCGTGTCTGAATCTCGCCAAGTCTTGAAACATTTACGGAATGGACTGTTACGTTGTCGGTCGTCCTTTCCCAGGCAGACAGTTCTTCAACCAGTTGTCGGCCTGCCGGCGGGGAGTCGGCGAAGAACACGAACATAAGCCAATTCCCTGACGCAGACATCGCCTTATCAAACTGACCAGGGCTTTCTATTGAAATCATCTGTACTTACACCTTCCGCAGAAGCTCACACCAAGGTTCGACTGGCAAATCCTTCAAAGGTGACCGGCGCAGTAAACCTGACCAGGACTATTTCTATCCTGATAT